>NZ_VWXK01000009.1 GCF_011752565.1 Pantoea sp. Ap-967 | reverse complement strand
ATCCGGCCCCTACGCTGCGCTTCGGGGTTCCCTCGCTCCGGCCTTGCTCCCGGGAGGACCGCGCTGCAGGCCCCATCCTGGGGCCCAGCGCTTGACGGGCATCCATGCCCGTCACCTCCCTCCGCAATGCCTACGCTCGGCCTCCTAAGGTCGCAATCTGCGTTTGCTGGGCTACCGTGCGCTTAGAAGCAACAGCAAAAGCAGAGCAACAGCAAAAGCAGAGCAAAAGCAAAAGCAGAGCAAAAGCAAAAGCAGAGCAAAAACAAAAGCGGGGTATGGCTCACCCACATAGGTACAAATCAGTTCACGCACATGGGTAACAGTCCAATTCCCTGTGGGAGCGGGCTTGCCCGCGAACACCGGCATAGCCGGTGCCATGCGACGCCTGCTGCCTCGGTAGAACTGGCCTTAGGTCACAACCTGATAGCACGGCACATACGCCGCCCCCCCAGGCAACTTCATCCGGTGCTGGTCGACAAACGCCTGCAACAGGTGCCCCAACGGCTCCAGCACCGCCGCATCGCCACGGATCTGGTACGGCCCGTGCTCCTCGATCAGGCGAATGCCCTTGTCCTTCACGTTCCCCGCCACAATGCCGGAAAACGCCCGGCGCAAGTTGGCCGCCAGCTCGTGGGGTGGCAGGTTGCGGCGCAGGGCCAGGGCTGCCATGTTCGCGTGGGTGGGGTCGAAGGGGTGCTGGAAGCCCTCGTCGATCTTCAGCAGCCAGTTGAAATGGAAGGCATCGTTGCGCTCGCGGCGGAACTGCTTCACAGCCTTCAGCCCCTCCACCATGTGCCGGGCAACCTCGGCCGGGTCATCGATGATGATCTGGTAGTGGCCCTGGGCAGCCTCGCCCAGGGTGGCACCCACGAAGGCGTGCAACTGCAGCAGGAACGGCTCGGCGCTGCGCGGCCCGGTCAACACCACCGGGAAGGGCAGGTGCTGGTTGTCCGGGTGCATGAGGATGCCAAGCAGGTAGAGGAATTCCTCCGCGGTGCCGGCGCCACCGGGGAAGATGATGATGCCGTGGCCAACCCGCACGAAAGCCTCCAGGCGCTTCTCGATGTCGGGCAGGATCACCAGCTCGTTGACGATCGGGTTCGGCGCCTCGGCGGCGATGATGCCCGGCTCGGTCAGGCCCAGGTAGCGGCTGCCGTGCATGCGCTGCTTGGCGTGGGCGATGGTGGCGCCTTTCATTGGCCCCTTCATCACCCCCGGGCCGCAGCCGGTGCAGATGTCCAGCTTGCGCAGGCCCAGCTCGTGGCCGACCTTCTTGGTGTACTGGTATTCCTCGCTGCTGATCGAATGGCCGCCCCAGCACACCACCATTTTCGGCTCCACGCCCGGGCGCAGCGTGCGGGCATTGCGCAGCAGGTGGAACACATAATCGGTGAGGCCCTGGGAGCTTTCCAGGTCGATGCGCTGGCTGGCCAGCTCGCTTTCGGTGTAGACGATGTCGCGCAGGGCGCTGAACAGCATCTCCCGGGTGCTGGCGATCATTTCGCCGTCGACGAAGGCGTCGCCGGGGGCGTTCAGCAGTTCCAGGCGCACGCCGCGATCCTGCTGGTGAATGCGGACCTCGAAGTCCTTGTAGGCTTCGAGGATGGTCTTGGCATTGTCGACATGGGCGCCGGTGTTGAGGATGGCCAGGGCGCACTGGCGGAACAAGGTGTAGAGGCTGCCAGTACCGACTTCACTCAGTTGCTGGACTTCACGTTGCGACAGTGTCTCCAGGCTGCCCTTGGGGCTGACGGATGCATTGATGACATGGCGTTGAGGCATGTAAGTCTTTCCTGTGCAGGTAAAAACATCCTTGCAAGACAACACCATACCGTTCAGTGCGCGTCAACCCATAAGCCGTTGTACACCCAGGGTAATTGCCAGGCCGCCGGCCACCAGCCACAGGTTGAGCAGGGCGCCGGTGACCAGTGCGCGAGGCCCGGCCTGGCGAATTTGGCTCCAGCGGGTTTCCATGCCCAGGGCGGTCATGGCCATGGTCAGGGCAAAGGTGTCGAGGCCGTTGACCGCCTCGGTCACGCCGGCAGGCAGCACCTGCAGCGAGTTCACCAGCACCAGGGTAAGGAAGCCGAAGGCGAACCAGGGCATGGCGATGCGGCCGTTGCCCTGGCCCTGGCCGGGCTGGCGCGAGCGGCTGATCCACAGGCCGACCACCAGCAGTACCGGCACCAGCAGCATCACCCGGGTCATCTTGACGATGGTGGCGATATGGGTAGCTTCGGGGCTGACGTTGCTCGCGGCGCCCACCACCTGGGCGACCTCGTGGATCGTGCCGCCCAGGAACAGCCCGGCGCCCAAGGTGTCCAGGTGCAGCCAGCCAGCATTGATCGCCAGCGGGTAGAGGAACATCGACAAGGTGCCGAACAGCACCACGCTACCGACTGCCATGGCGCTTTTGTGCGGTGCGCTGCGCAGCGCCGATTCAAAAGCCAGCACCGCAGCCGCACCGCAAATGGCACTGCCGGCGGCAGTCAGCAGGGCGGTATCGCGGTCCAGCTTGAGCAGCCGGGTGCCGCACCAGTAGCCAATCAACAGGGTACTGCTCACCACCAGCAAGGACACGGTCAGCCCCGACCATCCCACCTCGGCGATTTCTTGCAGGCTCACCCGCAGGCCAAAGAACGCCACGGCGATGCGCAGCAGGCCGCGGGCGGAGAAGTTGATGCCGGCCGCCCAGCTGGCCGGTACGCCATCGCGCAGGGCGTTGCCGTACAAGGCGCCGGCGACGATGCCAACGATCAGCGGGCTGATGCCCAGGTGGGCGATGGCGGGCAGCGCCGCCAGTTGAGTCACCGCCAGCGCGAACAGCGCGACGAACAGGATGCCGTTGAGCCGCCCTCGGGTAGAGAGGGTAGGCGCAAGGCCGGGGTTGGACGATACCGTGGCCATGTGAGTCCTCCGGAAAAGGTGTTTCGACAGGGCCTACGTTAATCTGGTTATAAGCTTATAAAAAATCGTAATTTGAAATGGCAAATATCCGAATAGCTGATATTTTTAGAAAATGACTCCAGAACAGCTGATAACGTTCGCCACCGTGGCCGAGCATGGCAACATCAGCCACGCCGCCCAGGCCCTGCACTTGTCGCAACCGGCAGTCTCCGGCCAGCTCAAGCTGCTGCAGGAAGACTTTGGCGAGCCCCTGTACCAACGCGCTGGCCGCGGCGTGCGCCTGACCGCGGCCGGGGAGCAGTTGCTGGCCCATGCCCTGCGCCTGCGCGAAACCTTCCACCAGGCCCAGGCCCTGCGCGAGGCTTTGCGGGGCCTTGAGCGCGGTACCTTGCGCATCGGTGCCAGCACCACGCCGGCCAGCTACCTGCTGCCGTACCTGATCGCCGATTTCCATGGGCGCTACCCGGAAGTGCTGGTCACCACCGCACACGGCAACACGCGGGAAATCGTTGCAGCGCTGGGCAACGTCGACATCGCCCTGATCGAGGGCCCGCCGGGGCAGGAGTTGCCGCTGGGGACGGGCGTCACGGGGTGGCGGCAAGACGAAATCGTGGCGATCGTGCCCAATGGCCATCCGCTGGCGGACACCCAGGAGCAGAGCCTGGCGGTGCTGGGCGCCTACCCGCTGGTGCTGCGTGAAAGTGGCTCGGGGGTGCGGCAGATCGTTGAGCGGGCGTTCGCCCGGCATGGCGTGGCGATGCGGGTAGCGCTGGAGATTGCCGGCGTGGAAGGGGTCAAGGAAGCGGTGCGGGCGGGCATGGGGATTGGGTTTGTCTCGGCCATGTCGATTCGCCATGAAGACGGCGTGCTGCGCCAGGTGCGGATTGCGCCAGAGCCGCTGGTGCGGCAGTTCTCCATCTTGCTGCCCCATGCTGCCACGCCCTCACGGGCGGCAGCGCGGTTCATGGAGCTTTGCATCGGGCTGCCAGGCGTTGCTTGAGCGCACCGCCTGCAGTGATTGCCTCAGGCGCACGCCTGCACGAGGTTGCAATACTGCCCCTTGAAATACAGCAAAGGCTGCGTGGCGGCGACTGCCTGTTGGTCCATCGCTTTCACTTCGCCAATCACGATCAGGTGATCGCCTGCCACGTGTTCGGCGTGGATCTCGCAATCCAGCCAGTGCAGGCTACCGGCAATCACCGGGTTGCCCAGCGGCGAAGCCTGCCATTGCACCCCGTGCCATTTGTCGGTGCCACGGCGGGCAAACTGATTGGAAATGGCCACCTGCTCGCCCGACAGGATATTGACCGCAAAGCGCCCGGCCTGGCGGATACCGGGATAGCTGGCGGAGCTGGCCATGACACTGAACGAAACCAGCGGCGGGTTCATCGACACGCTGTAGAACGACTGGCAGGTGAAACCCAGTGGCTCGCCTTCATGCTGCGAGGTAATGACCGTGATGCCGGAGGCGTAGTGCCCGAGCGCCTCGCGAAAGCGCAAGGGCTCGATGGCGTTACCAGGACGTGACATGGGAAATCCTATCGATGTGGGGCAAGGGCCTGGCATTGGCCAAGCCCTTGC
The DNA here is from genome assembly GCF_011752565.1 of Pantoea sp. Ap-967. Lineage (GTDB taxonomy): Bacteria > Pseudomonadota > Gammaproteobacteria > Pseudomonadales > Pseudomonadaceae > Aquipseudomonas. Next base: position 215,645 of record NZ_VWXK01000009.1, on the reverse strand, counting down.
GGCTCATTAACGCGACAGTTCGCGGCGCACGATCTCTGCACCGGCGCTCAGCGCCTTGAGCTTGCCGTTCGCCACCTGGCGCGGCAGGGGGGCCATGCCGCAGTTGGTGCACGGGTAGAGCTTGTCGGCGTCTACGAACTGCAGGGCCTTGCGCAGGGTATTGGCCACTTCCTCGGGGGTTTCGATGGCATGGTTGGCCACGTCGATGGCGCCGACCATGACCTTCTTGCCACGGATCAGCTCGATCAGGTCCATGGGCACGTGGGAGTTGTGGCATTCCAGCGAGACGATATCGATGCTGGACTTCTGCAGTTTGGGGAAGGCTTCCTCATATTGCCGCCATTCCGAGCCCAGGGTCTTTTTCCAGTCGGTGTTGGCCTTGATGCCGTAGCCGTAGCAGATATGCACGGCGGTTTCGCACTTGAGGCCTTCGATGGCCCGCTCCAGGGTGGCGACGCCCCATTCGTTCACTTCATCGAAGAACACGTTGAAGGCAGGCTCGTCGAACTGAATGATGTCGACGCCAGCGGCCTCCAGCTCGCGGGCTTCCTGGTTGAGAATCTTGGCAAACTCCCAGGCCAGTTTTTCGCGGCTCTTGTAATGGGCGTCGTACAGGGTGTCGATCATGGTCATGGGGCCAGGCAGCGCCCATTTGATCGGCTGCGAGGTCTGCTGGCGGAGGAACTTGGCATCCTCGACGAATACCGGCTTGCGCCGTGCCACTGCACCCACCACCGTCGGTACACTGGCATCGTAGCGGTCACGAATTCTGACTGTCTCGCGCTGTTCGAAATCCACGCCGTCGAGGTGTTCGATAAAGGTGGTGACGAAGTGCTGGCGGGTTTGTTCGCCATCGCTGACGATGTCGATGCCGGCGTGTTGCTGTTCTTGCAGCGCCAGGCGCAGGGCGTCTTGCTTGCCCTCGACCAGTTCATCGCCCTGCAGTTTCCACGGTGACCACAGCGTCTCCGGCTGGGCCAGCCAGGCGGGTTTTGGCAGGCTGCCAGCGGTGGACGTGGGGAGCAGTTTCTTCATCTGGAATAACCTTGAATAATAGAAGCGATCAATGAGCGTATTGCGCAGACCACTGCGCGAGCGTTGCCTGATACGGCTTGACGAATTGTTCCTCGGCAAACTTGCCTTGTTCGATGGCCAGGCGGCTACGTTCTTCCCGGTCATACACAATGCGTGTCAGCGAATAGTCTTGATGTTTCAAGCTGGGCTGATAAGACTTTCCGGCCGCCGAGTTGGCGTTGTAGATCTCTGGCCGATAAATCTTCTGGAACGTGTCCATGGTGCTGATGGTGCTGATCAGTTCAAGCGGGGTGTAATCGCCCAGCAAATCACCGGCAAAATAGAACGCCAGGGGCGCAACACTGTTGGGCGGCATGAAGTAGCGCACCTTCAAGCCCATCTTCCTGAAGTAGTCGTCGGTCAGCGAATATTCATCCTGCACATATTCCACGCCCAGTACCGGGTGGTGGTTCTCGGTGCGCCGGTAGGTTTTGCTGCTGGAAACGCTGAGGCAGATGACCGGCGCCTTGGCGAAGTGTTGCTGGTAGGCTGCGGAGTTGACGAACGCCTTGAACAGCTGGCCGTGCAGGTCACCGAAATGCTCTGGCGTGCTGAATGAAGCCTGGCCTTTGTTATGCCCCAGCAACAGGACGCTGAAGTCGTAGTCGCGCACGTAGGAGGAGAAGTTGTTGCCAACCATGCCGTCGATGCGCTCGCCGGTGTGGTGGTCGACGATGGTGGTTTTCAATATTTCGATCAGCGGCAGGGCCTGGCCCTTGTGCGTGGTATCAAGGTGCATTTCCACCGAGACGATGTCCAGCTCCAGCGAATAGCGCTCGCCGTTAGGGTTATCCCAGTGCGCCAGGGCATTGAAGCGATTGTTGATCATCTTCAAGGTATTGCGCAGGTTTTCCTGGCGGTTTTCACCCCGGGCCAAGTTGGCGAAGTTGGTGGTGATGCGGGTGTTTTCGGCAGGCTGGTAGTGCTCGTCGAAGGCAATGCTTTTGAGGCTGAAAGTGAAGTCGCTGTTCATCTTGATCCGCTGTCCCGATCCTGGGGCCACACCCGGTGTTGGGTGGTTGCTCAGTGATCTGCAAATTGGCTGTGATTAAGATGAAGTTTAAGGATCGGTCGGCGCTGAGGCTAATGAGGAAATTTCAAAGGTTTTTTAGTTCCGCTCATGATGTTTTTTCATCATGAGCGGTTTCGGGGACGGGTGATCGAGCGCCGCCGGGGCATCAAGTGAGCACAGGCACTACCGCTGGTAGGCTTTGCCGAAATGCCGTTCCAGGCGTGCCTGCACCAGTTCCAGCAGGATCGACAGCACCCAGTAGATCACTGCCGCCGTGGTCAGCATCTCCAGGTAACGATAGCTTGAGCGGCCGTAGGACTGGGCCAGGAACATCACTTCCCACACGCCCATCACCGAGATCAGCGACGAGTCCTTGAGCATGGAAATGAACTGGTTTGCCGTGGGCGGAATGATGACCCGCATGGCCTGGGGCAGGGTGATGCTCCAGAAGATCTGGGCCGGGCGCATGCCCAGTGCCAGGGCGGCTTCGCGCTGGCCGCGGGCAACCCCGAGTATGCCGGCGCGGAAAATTTCGCTCAGGTAGGCGCCGTAGTTCAGCGACAAGGCAATGATGCCGGCGCTGATGGCGCCGGGCACCAGGCCCAGCTGCGGCAGGCCCAGGTAGATCAGCAGAATCTGGATCAGCAGCGGCGTGCCGCGAAAGAACGAGGTGTAGAAACTGGCGACGCCCACCAGCACTGCACTGCGCGATAGCCGCGCCAGCGCCGCGGCAAAGCCGAACAGCACCGACACCACCATCGAACACAGGCACAGGAACAAGGTCAGCGCTGCCCCTTGCAGGAACCCGTTGGGCCCGAGCTTGAAGCCGGCGAGGTTGGGGAACTTGTCCAGGATGATGGCGAACTTCAGGTCGAAACTGAGGAAGAACGCCACGAACAGGGCGAACAGCGCCAGCCAGGTCAGGTACAACCGGGTGCGGAACCCGAACAGGTGAGCGCCCGTGGCATTGGCCACGGGCTTGGGGGAAGGTTGAAAGGCGCTCATTTGCTGATGTCGGCACCGATCCATTTCTGCGAGAGCTTGGCCAGCGTGCCGTCAGCCTTGAGTTCGGCGAACACCTGGCGCACCTTGGCATCCCACTGCGGGTCGCCTTTCTCGATGGCCACCGAGTTTGGTTCTTCGTACAGCGGTGCGCCGGCCAGCTTGAAGCGCTTGTCCTGATCCAGGCGCGGTTGCGCGGTCACCAGGTTGGTGAGAATCGCGTCCAGGCGCACGCCGGCACCCAGGCCCAGGTCCTGGAAGGCGACGTTGTCGGTGTCGTAGGGGGCGACCTGGACGAAGTCGAACGGGTAGTCGATGTGCTGGTCTTCGGCACCTTCGATCACCAGGTTCTTGTTGAGGTAGCTCTCGTAGCTGGAGGCACTGGTCAGCCCGACCTTGCGCCCATCCAGGTCCTTGGCGGTGTGAATCCGGTCGTCGTTGGCGTTGACCACGATCACGGCAGGCGAGGCGTAGTATTCCACGGGGAAGTCGAACACCTCGGCCCGTGCCTTGCTCGGGGTCATCGAGCAAATGCAGATGTCATAGCGCCCGCTCCAGCGGCCAGCGGCGATCACGTCCCAGGATGGGGTTTCCAGGCGCAACTTGACGCCGAGCTTCTGTGCCACGGCCTTGGCCACATCGACATCGAAACCGTCCAGCTGGTTCTGTTCGTTGAGGAACGAGAAGGGCGGGTAGCTCTCCATCAGCACGTTGACCATTTCCTTGTTCGACTCGACACGCTCCAGGGTGGAGCCGGCAAGGGCGTGGGAGGCGGAGGCGAGCAGCAGCAGGCTGGAGCCGAGCAAGGCAGCGAAGCGCATGTAAATACCTGAAAAATTGGCTGAAAATCGAGTAGGGTATTTAATAGTTATAGGTCCTCCAAACATAATGAATTTTAGTCATAAGCACCTTTAGAGAAGTTATATGAAACAGCGAGCGATGGTGGTCCTGGATGGCGGCATGGGGCGGGAGTTGCAGCGCAGCGGCGCACCCTTCCGCCAGCCGGAGTGGTCGGCACTGGCCCTGAGCGAAGCGCCCGAGGCCGTTGTGGGCGTGCACGCGGCGTTCATCGCCGCCGGTGCCCAAGTTATCGCCAGCAACAGCTACGCCGTGGTGCCGTTCCATATCGGTGAGGAACGCTTTGCCCGGGAAGGGTTGCAGTTGGCCACGGTTGCCGGCCAGTTGGCCCGCCGCGCCGCCGATGGCAGCGGCGGCCAGGTACAGGTGGCAGGTTCGCTGCCGCCGCTGTTCGGCTCCTATCGGCCAGACCTGTTCCAGCCCGAGCGGGTTGCCGAAGTGCTGGCGCCGCTGTTGCAGGGCCTGGCCCCGCATGTGGACCTGTGGCTGGCAGAAACCCAGAGCTCGATTGCTGAAGTCCGTGCCATTCACGCTCAGCTGCCCGCGGACGGCAAGCCGTTCTGGGTGTCGTTCACCTTGCAGGACGAAGAGGTCGATGCCACCCCGCGCCTGCGCTCGGGTGAGCCGGTGGCCGAGGCGATCGAGGCGGTGGCAGGCCTGGGGGTAGCGGCGGTACTGTTCAATTGCAGCCAGCCGGAAGTCATCGGCGCGGCGGTGGACGTGGCCCATTCGCTGATCCAGGCCAAGCAGGCCGATATCGCCATCGGCGCCTACGCCAACGCCTTCCCGCCGCAACCCAAGGAAGCGACGGCCAACGATGGCCTGGATGAACTGCGTGAAGACCTCGACCCGCCAGGTTACCTGGCCTGGGCCCAGGACTGGCGTCAGCGCGGGGCCAGCCTGATCGGCGGCTGCTGTGGCATTGGCCCGGAGCACATTGCTGTGCTCAAGCGCAATTTGGGCTGAAAGGATATTTCTGTAGGAGATAGCCCAGCCCTTGCGGGCTGCGCTGTCGCGCAGGGAACCGTGCCAGCAGTCGCGCCGCAATGCGTGGGTGCCCAAAAATGCGATACGCGAACACCGGCGCTTGACCTACACCACAACCATCTCCAGGCCAGCGCCGTCCCCGGTAGGAGCGAGCGCAGCTCGCGATGGGGCGCGCAGCGGCCCCAGGGTTTCAGCCTCGCGGTTCATAGTGCCGGGGCTGCTTTGCAGCCCATCGCGAGCTGCGCTCGCTCCTACAGGATTCACCGTTAAATCAGATGGTTACGGTTTGTTCCATAGGAGCGAGCGCAGCGCGCAATGGGCGTTGGCTCAGGACTGCAGGCGGGCGTTGTGGCGGTTGCGTGGGGCCAGTACCGGGCCTTGGGCCAGCCAGCCGAACACCAGGCCGAGCACGCTCCACAGCACCACGTGGATGCCAAGCGAAGCGATGCGGAAGTTCCACAGCAAGGTGGCCGAGAAGCCCTCGGGCACTTCGTTGATGGCCGGGAACAGCTTGCCGGCCACGGCCATGATCACGCCATAGAGCACGATCGCCGCAACCGCCGCGGTCCAGCCACCGTGGCGAGCCAGCAGCTTGCGGAACAGGTTCACCGCCACCACCAGCGCTGCCAGCGACACCACCAGCATCAGGAAGAACAGCTTGGTGCGCTGGCCGATGGTTTCAGCGTCGCCCACCGATGGCGGGTTGGCCGGGTACTTGAGCCCCGGCACCAGGATCACGCTGATGAAGGCCAGCAGCGCAAGGATGGCCGCCAGGCCACGCGGGCCTACCTTCAGGCCACCCATACGGCCCATGGCGAAGGCGAACACCAGGGCGAAGATGCCGCCGATCGATACGCTGTAGATCACCACACCGGTGAACAGCCCGACGCTGCTCTGCACCGCGCGGCTGACCAGTTCCTCTTCTTCTTCGTCGGCAGCGCCGCCGCCGTGGTCATGGCTATGGGCATGGGCCACGGATTCTTCGAAAGCGATGGCTTGGTCCACCGAAGGCTCACCGAACACTTTCGCAAAGCCAAAGGCGAGGATGCCCGCCAACAGCCCGGCAAGCATGCCGCGCAGCAGGAGATTGCCTGTCATGTCACAACCCTCGGTCAGTGGCAGGGGAAGCCCAGCAGGTGGCGGCCGTCATGCACGAACTCGTGCACGTAGGCACCGGAGATCAGTGCGGTGGCACCTTGCTCGGCACCGACGAAATAGATCGCCAGCAGCAGGAGCAGGCCGGCGAAGATGGCCCAGGGCAGAATCTCGCTCAACGGCAGGGACGGCAGCGACAGGTCGCTGTCGGCGGACGTGGCAACGGTGGTGGACATACGAAGCTCCTGGAGAATGACGCGTTCGGTCAGGATGTTATTAGGGGGGATGGCATTGGGGTCTGGCTCTCGACGTGCGATTACAGTGGCGCGACCGCGCCGGGCTTACACCGGCTTCCCAATCAGTAACAAAATAATACATCTTGGCCTTGAAGTCTTTCATGAAGCTTCATAAGGCGAATGGGGCGACGAAGTTCGCGCGCCCCCTTGCAGGCATGGCCCGTGATTCACGCCTATGGGTCAAAGATGTTTCTTGGCCTCTTTGTCGATGTGCTTGTCTTCCTTGTGGCGTTCCTTGTCCAGGTGTTTGGCGCCCTTGTCCACTTCCTTGGCGTCATGCTTGGCGTCCTTGTCCACATCTCGCACATCCTGGCGAACGTCCTTGGCAACGTCGCCCTCGGCGTGTGCCATCGGCAGAGCCAGAAGTGCGGTGAAGGCAATCGCGCAAGCGCTGAAGGTTTTTTTCATGGTGACTCTCCTTTTTGGTGCACTGGAATTCCTGCTTCATCACTCAATGCACCCTAGTCGAAAATAACCAGAGCGCCACTATCGCCCAGCGCGCCCCCCAATAGGGCCAGGCATCCAGGCGCCACCTAGCATGACGAACCCCACCCTTAAACATGAAAAATAAGTTAAAAAAACGTGATACCAATGTGATGTAGATTCGTATTCCTATTTAAAAATGAATCCCGTTTACATTCACTCCCTGGGGCTTTTTCCTTGAAACGTCACCTTCCTGCCAGCCTGTTGCTGGTCGGCGCCTGCAGCGCCATGCCCGTCGTTCACGCCGCCGACGACCTCACCCTGCCTGCGACGCAGATCGAAAGCACACGTGACGAAGGCGAGGGCCCGAGCCAGGGATATGAAGGCCACGCCTCCTCCAGCACCACCAAGCTGGGCCTGACCGACAAGCAGACGCCCCAGGGCGTGACCACCATCACCCGCCAGGCGCTGGATGACTTCAAGATCAACGGCATCAAGGACGCCCTGCGCGCGGCGCCCTCGGTGACCGTGGAGCAGACCGAAACCGACCGAACCGAATTCACCTCCCGCGGCTTCGACATCAACACCTTCGAATACGACGGCATGGGCATGCCGTTCGTTGGCACAGTGCTGGTGGGTGACCAGGACCTGGCCGAGTATGAGCAGGTAGATGTGCTGCATGGCGCCAATGGCTTGATGAGCGGAGCGGGCAACCCGTCTGCCACTGTCAACTTCGTGCGCAAGCGCCCGACCGACACCTTCCAGGCTCAGGTCGACACCAGCGTCGGTTCCTGGGACAGCCGCCGTGTGGATGTCGATGTGGCCGGCCCGCTGACGGATTCGGGCAAGGTGCGCGGCCGCTTCATCTATTCCCACGACAAAGGCAATTCGTGGATGGACCGCTACAGCCATGAGCGCAACGTGGCCGCCGGCCTGCTGGCGTTCGACGTGACCGACGCCGACACCGTGACCGTCGGTTTCTCCCAGCACAACAGCGACTCCAACGGCAGCACCTGGGGCAACCTGCCGCTGGTCGACAGCGCCGGTAACGCCATTCACTACAGCAGCCGCAGTAGCAGCATCGGCCAGCCATGGACCTACTGGAACCTGCACACCCAGCGCGCCTTCGTCGAGCTCAAGCACGATTTCGGCAACGACTGGAATGCCACGCTTACCGCCACGGGCATTCAGGAAAAGCAGAACACCAACATGCTCTACGTGTACTCGGTCACCGGCGACGACGCCCAGGCCTATGCCAACCACACCAGCAGCGAAGCCCACCAGTTGCTAGGCGAAGCGAAAGTGCAGGGACCGTTCAGCCTGTTTGGCCGCGAGCATCAGCTGACCTTCGGCGCGGCCTACGGGCGCACCCACCAGAAAAGCCATGAGTATGACGAAGACATCGAGCATGGCGGTGAGTTCGACACCTCGTTCTCGGGCATCCTGGCCGGCGCCACCTCCATGCCGTCGTTCGGCGTGACCAGCGAAGGGCTGTCGCAGAACTTCCAGGACACCCAGAAGAGCGTGTTCGCCGGGGCGCGTTTCAGCCTTGCCGACGACCTGCACTGGATCGCCGGTGCGCGCATGCTCAGCGCCGATGGCAAGGGCGAGAGCTTCGGTGCTGAATACTCCACCCGCGCGCACGGCAAGGTCACCCCCTACACCGGCCTGGTCTATGACCTGAACCCGTCGTGGAGCCTGTACGGCAGCTGGACCAAGATCTACGCCCCGCAGTACAACAAGGCTGGCGATGACGGCAAGCAGCTCGCGCCGCTGGAAGGCAAGAGCATGGAGGTGGGGATCAAGGGCAGTGTGATGGACCAGCGCCTGCACCTGACCGGCGCACTGTTCAAGACCGAACAACGCAACGTGGCCGTGGACATGGGCTTCAATGGCAATTGGGAAGTCTACTCGCCGGCCGATTTCAAGAGCCATGGTGTCGAGTTGCAGGCCTCTGGCGAAGTGATGCCAGGCCTGGACCTGTTGGCAGGTTATACCTACGTGCGCATCGACGACGACAATGGCGAGCGTGCGCGCAAGTATGTGCCAACCCACAGCGTGCGCGGCATGCTCACCTACCGCCTGCCAACGTTGCCGCAGATGAAAGTCGGTGCCCGGGTCAGCTGGCAGACTGGCGTTGAAAGTGACACCAACAGCGCCATCCACCAGAACGCCTATGGCCTGGTCGACCTGATGACCAGCTACGACATCGACAGCAACTGGAGCACCTCGCTGAACCTGAACAACGTCACCGACCGCAAGTACCTGCTGTCGCTGTACAACAACGCCAGCACCGCCAGCTACGGTGCCCCGCGCAACCTGACGGCCTCGGTGACCTGGAAGTATTGATGTGAGCCTGGGTAGCAAGCGCGCCGCAATTTCTCATGGAACATATCGCAACTTTCTGTAGGAGCGGGCTTGACCCGCGAAATATGCGACGCGGTGCATGGCACCGGCTGCGCCGGTGTTCGAGGGGCAAGCCCGCTCCTACAGGGGATGTGTTATCGCTTACAGGCCACCGAACAGCGGCACGCGCCGATCGGCAAAGCGCACCCGCACCGGCAGCGAGTCGATTCGCCATTCGCTGTCCAGCGGCTGGGTGAAGCGTGCCGGCACCATCAGGCCGCGAGCCGGGCTGCTGAACGGCTTGCGCAGGTCGCTGGGCAGTGGGTTGGCGCTCTCAGCGTTGCTGATGACCTCGGCGCCTACCCAATCGCCATTGGGCAGGCGCACATCCAATGCCGAGCCTGGGGTGGAGTGCTCGACGTCCTTGGGGTCCAGGTACACCCACAGCTGCGCCGGGCCTTCGCGCTCCAGGCGCATCAGCAAGGTGCCGGGGCCAACGTTCTCACCGGGGGCGGCAATCACCTCGGCCACCCGCCCGGCTTCACTGGCGTGTACATCCAGGCGCGCCAGCTGCTCTTGCAGCCACTGCCCCTCGCGCTGCTGCTGTACCTCGTAGCGTTGGCCTGCACCCCCGCTCAGGCTGCGCTCGAAGGCCAGCAACTCGGCCTCGCGGCTGTCCAGCGCATTCTGCGCCTCCAACACTTCGCCACGGGTGGCTGCGCCTTGCGCAAGCAGGCGGCGGGTGTCGTCGACCTTCTTCGCGGCGCGGTCCACCAGGCTTTGCAGCACTGCCCGGTTGTGCGCACCCAGCCCTGCGGTGCTGGCGTTGCCGTTGACGGCACTGGCTTGCAGCAGGCTCAGGCGCAGCCGCCAGTCGGGGTTGTCCAGGTCGACCAGCGGTGCGCCGGCCTGAACGTGGTCGCCCACCTGCACGCGCAGCGCACGCACTTCGCCTGGTTGCATGGCCCGCACCTCCAGGGTGGGCAGGCGCACCAGCGCCGGGGCTTCGACGCGCAGCAGGGCCAGGCCATAGTGGCCAACCAGCCACAGCGCCGGCAGCAGAATCAGGCACAGGATCAGGTACCAGCGCAGCTTGAAGGCCAGGCGCTTGCCGGGGGCATACAGCACCTGCATGCCGTTGTCCTGGGTGGGGTGGTGTTCCTTGGGGCTGCGGAATCGGATTTTCATCGGCTTCTCGGGTAGTCGGTCCAGGATTGCCAGTCGATGCCGCTGATACCAGCCGGCAGCAATGTGTGTTTCCAGGTGTCGGCCTGGGCTTGCAGCTGGCTGCTGCCGGCATCGGCCCAGCTCAGCGCTGCCGGTTGGTCAGGCTCCACGCTTTGCGCCAGGCGCATGTGCAGCCCTGGCCAGGCGCGGGCGATTTCAACGGCGCGGGTGCTGCTGGCTTGCGCGTTGCGGGTGTAGATCATCAGGCTTACGTCTTCGATGCCCAGGCGCTGCAGCTCACACGGCACGCATGGCGAGCGCTTGGCCTGTGCCTGGAACCAGCGCGGGTGGCTCGACAGCTGCACCGGCCAGGGGCTCGCGGCCTTGGCCTGGCGCAGGGTTTCCAGCCAGTCGTGCAGGCGTTGGTCGGGCACCGGCCAGCCCAGCTGTTCCACTTCCAGGTCCAGGTGCAGGCCATCGAAGGGCAGCTCGCGCAACTGGCCGAGCAGCTCCAGCAACTGGGCGCGGTGCTGCGGTTTGATCCAGGCGGGGTCGCCGAGCAGCAGGTTGACCTGCAGGCCCTGGCGATGGGCGGCGCCCAGCAGTGCACTCAGGTTGGCGCGGGTGGCGGGCAGGTTCTGGATCTGCCGGGCATCCAGGCCCAGGTGGATGATGCCGATGCCGGCCTTGCGCAGCGCCTGCAGTTCGCTGGCCTGGGTGGCGGCGGCCAGCAGGCGCTGGCTTTGCCAGGCGTAGGTGCCCAGGCGCCAGTTGCCGGTGCGTGCCACTGGCCCGGTGGCGCCGGATTGCCAGCGCAACCACTGCTTGCCCAGCAGTGCCTGGAAGGCCGGGCTGTCGTCGCCGAACAGGCGCAGGGCGGCGTCCTGCAGCCAGGTGGCGTGCCAGGCGGCGATCTGCGCGAAACCTGCGTTGTAGCGGTCGACCTCGGCCTGTTGCAGGCGCAGGCTGGCTTCGCCTGCGTCCAGGCTGGAGCGCTGACGGCGCTCGGCGACGATGCGCTCCAGGGCCTCGCGGCGTTCGCTGCGCCAGGCGTATTCATTGGCGTTGCGTCGTTGCTGCTCGATCACCTTGCCCAGTTCGCGCAGCAGCGTGCCATGCTCGGCTTCCTTGGCCTGTACCGCCGCCTGGTAGCGCGCTTCGCCTTCGCGGCTGCGGGCCGAGCCATAGTCGAGCAGGTCGAGCGGGGCGCTGAAGGTGACCCCCACGCTCAGGCCGCTGCCGCGGTCGGCAGCGCCGCTGCGCTCCTCCACGGTCTGGGTGACGTTGAAGTAGGAGTCGATGGCGCTGTACCAAGGCCGCTCGCGGCCCTGTTCGGCCAGCGCCAGTTCGGCATCGCGCCGGGCCATGCGCGGGTTGCCCTGCAACTGGTTGCGCCAGGCCTCCAGCGCCTGCGGGTGGGCGGCCAGCGGTGCGGCAACCGGGGTATCGCCGGGGCTGATCGCCACCCCCAGGCTTTGCAGGCTGGCACGCACATCGGCAAGCAGGTCGGCTTGCAGTGCGCAGCGGCGGGTTACCGCCGACCATTCGCTGCGCATCAGGCGTGCATCGGACGGCAGAATCCACTTGCCTTCCAGGCGGGTGCGCAGCTGGGTTTCGGCGGTGCTGGCAGCGGCCTGCACGCCTTCGCACAGTTGCTGTTCCTGGCTGGCGCGCCACCAGTCGGCATAGGCGCTGCGCACCGCCAGGCGCTGGCGGGCTCGTTGGTATTGCTGTTGGATGCGGCCCAGGCGCACGTCACGCTCGCTGGCGTGCACGGCCTCCAGCCGCCGCGCCAGGCTGCCCAGCAACGGGTAGCGCACGCCAATGGCCGCGTTGCGGCCGTAGTAGTCGTCGCGCACGTCCTCGGTGACCAGTTCGTGGTAGCGGCCGGCATTGGCGTTGCCGAACACCTCCCAGCCGCTTTCGCTTTCGCGTTGTTGCTGCGCTGCGTAACGGGCCTGCAGCTCGGCATTGATGGCGGCGCCAGCCTGGCCATCGCCGGCTTGCTGCAAGGCCTGCTCCAGGGTAATGGGCGCAGCATTGGCCAGCAGCGGGGCGCAGAAGGCCAGCGGCAGCAGGTGTCGTGCTGTGTGCAAGATCATGTCAGAAGTGCCTTAGAACCGATTGGCCCGCTTGAGTACCCACCAGGGCGCCATGCTCGATTCCTCGTGCCCGCGCCGCAGGGTTTCATTGAGAATGGCGACCACGCTCCAGCAGCGCAGGGCGTACATCGCCAGGGGGTAGAACGGCAGTATCCAGGCCAGTGCCAGGTCTTGCCGGGGGCGCTCGCTGACCATCAGCATCAGCCCCAGGTACAGCAGGCCGCTCATGGCCAGGTACAGCGCGTAGATCAGCAGCGAATAGAACAGCAAGGCCGTCGGCGGCAGGATGAACAGCGCCACCAGGCTGTAGCCGACGATGATGAACGGCAGCACCAGCTGGAAGAACAGCCCGCTGACCAGCAGCATCAGGAAGTTCGGCCAGCCCAGCAGCTTCGGTGTGAAGGCGTGGCGGTGCTTGCGCAGGTAGATGAACAATAGGTCGCCGTCCCAGCGCAGGCGCTGGTCGAGAAAACCGCGCAGGGTCGCCGGGGCGTCGGTGTGGCCAATCGCCCGTGGCTCGAATGGGATGCGCAGGCGGTAACGGCGGAAGTAGCTTTTGATGCGCAGGGTCAGGTCGAGGTCTTCGGCGGTGTGGGTGTCCCAGCCGCCGATCTGTTCGAGAAAGCTGCGGCGAAAGGCACCGAAGGCGCCGGACACGTTGTTCACCAGGTTCCATTCGGCCAGGCCGATCTTGCACATGTGGATCGACAGCAGGTACTCCAGCGCCTGCATCCTGGCGATCCACGATTGCCGGGCGTTGCGCACCCGCAGGCTGCCCGCCACCGCCGGCACCTTGGGGTCGGCGAAATGGCGCACCATGCGCAGCACCATGTCGTTGTCGAACGAGGTATCGCCGTCGACGTTGATCAAGATTTCACCGGTGCTGAATGCCAGCCCGCTGTTGAGCGAGGACACCCGCCCACCCCGTTGCCATTTGGCGATTGGCCGTAGCAAGCGGTTGCGCGGCAGCCGCTGTTCGGCCTTGAAGCGCCGCACCACCTCGGTGGTGACCTGGTTGGCCGCCGCGCCATCGACGATCGGAATGATCTCGATCACGCCGGGGTAGGTTTGCTCGGCCAGGCTGCGCAGGGTCAGCTCCACGTCCTTGCCTTCGCTGTAGCAGGTGATGATGCACGACACCCGCGGATACCAGGCCTGGTGCAATGGAACCGCGCTGCGTTCGCGCACGAACCAGCGCAGGGTGCCCAGCAGGACCAGCAGGTTCAGCGGCACCTCCAGCAGCAGGAAGTAGGGGAACACCATCAGGAACAGCCGCCAGTGCCCGTCGGGGCCCTGGATCTCGGCCAGCCAGAGGTGCAGGTGATCGAGCAGGCCGGCCATCACAGTTCCCCCGCCAGGCGTGCCATCAGCAGTTCGGCGTTTTCCTTTTCCACCAGCTGGGCCGGGGCCACGCAGCCACTGGTGGTCAGCACGATGTCTTGCAGGTCCTGGCCGACGAACAGTTCGCTGATCTGGTTCAGGCGTTCGGTCACCCGCTGCAGGCCGACGCTGTCGGTGTACATCAGCAGCAGCCAGAGGTGTTCCTCGGTGGTTCGGGTACAGCGGTCGGTGTCGCGGATGGCCACCTGAATGCGCTCGATCAGCGCGTCGAGCAGTGCATGACCGCGTTGTGGGCCCAGGCGTGCCAGGGCGGCGCCGAGGTTCTTGAAGCGCACCCCGAGCAGGGCAAAGCTGGGCTCGCCGTGGCGGGCGATCAATTCCAGCTGCCAGTCGAGCAAGGTGCGGAAGGTGTTCACGCCCACCAGCGAGAGGCCGCCGAAATAAGGGTCGAAGCCTTGGTCCAGGCCTTGGCGCGCCGCCAGCAACCCGGCTTCGGAAAGCCGATAGTCGTGAATGTTGCGCACCAGCAGTTCATCGGGGGCGTGCTGCTGGCCACAGTCCAGGCAGCGCGCCTGGATATCGGCATCGACGAAGAACGCCGAGCAGGCCTGGCAGCTGTAGTTCTCCAGTGGCCGGTCATAGTCGGTGCCGATGTGGCGCAGGCGTGTCAGGCAGTTGGGGCAAACCAGCACGCCGTCTTTGAGGTAGTCGGCCTGGGCACCGACGTGGCCACAGGTGAAGCAGTGCAGGGAGGGCTGGCGCACGATATCCAGCGCGCTGCATTCCACGCAGACATCCACGTAGTTCAGGTGGCCGCTGCCACAGCTGCGGCACAGGCGAATGCGGTCGACCAGCGTGGTGCTGTCCAGCAGGTTGCGCTGGGCCAGGCCCTGCACCAGGGCATGGCCGTTGAGCTGGTCGTCGCCCAGTGCATCGACCAGCGGGTAGTGGTAGAGGGCAGGGGAGCGTGGGCTGCGCAAGGCCTTCAGGCTGCCAGGGGCGCGCAGCCAGAGGTAGGCCAGCACCTGCGCCTGCGGCCCTTCCGGTGGCTGCCCACGGTTGAACACAGCCAGGCGTTCACGCCATTGCTGCAGGGCACTGGCCGGGTGTGCGGGCAGCGGGCCATCGGCCAGCGCAGCGGTGAGGGGGTGGTCGCCCTGGCAGTAGATCAGCGTCAGGCCGTAGGCCGGGTGGCGCCTAAGCTGGTGCACCCAGTCGGCATTCTGCTCGGGGCTGGCGGTGAGCTCCAGCAGGTCGAAGGCGGGCTCGGCGAGCAGGGCCTCAAGGCTTGGGAAACGGGCCGTGATGGCGGGGTTCGAAGTGGGACCGGGGCCTAAGGCGGCGAAACGTGGCGTCGGGGCAGTCATTTGCATTCCAGGTTCGAAGTCTGGAATGTGCGACCTGCGTTTGCCCGGTAAAGTTCTACAAAAGGATTAATCTGTACAACTTTAGAGTGGGTGCTCTAGTGCGATCGTGGGGTGTTCATGCCAGCGGGGCGCCGATCAGCAGAATTGCGCTGCCATGGGCGGCGGCGGCCGGCCAGGTGCCCCATTTCAGCCTCACAGCGGCGCAGACCAGCCCCTCGACGAAGGTGAACAGCATCACCGGCCAACCCAGGTCGGTCAGCACCAGGGCCAGGTAGCCATGGCAGGCGGCAAAGGCACAGGCACTGCCGAGCGCGGCCCGCCAGGGGCTGGTGTGCTGTTCCAGCAGGCCTTGCAGCATGCCGCGAAACAGCACCTCTTCCAGGGCGTTGCCGGCCAGGGCCAGCGTGGCAAAGCCCAGCAGCCATGGCAGGGGCGCCAGTCCGAGGCCCAGGTGCAGCCTGATCGGCAAACCGATCAGGCACCCTGCGGCAACCCCCAGGGCGATGCCGGCCGTACGGTTTCCCTTGAACCCCACCACCCATTGCCAGCACGTTGGCAGCCCGCGCGCGAGCAGGCCAAGCAGTGCCAGCGAGCCGGTGCCCAGCGCCGCCAGCACCCAGGGGTTGGCATGGAAGCGCAGCGGCGGCTCGCCGCCCAGTGCCCAGATGGCGCTGGGGGTCATCATGTCACGGGTGCAGACGAAGGCCAGCAGCAGGATCAGCACGTGCATGCCTGCTTGGCTGCGCGGCGTGAGCCACAGCCACAACGCGAACAGCCCCAACAGTGGAAGCAGGCGCCAGAGGTAGCCCTGCAGAATGGGGAGCGCTTCGAGTGGCATGACTTCGTCCGTTAAGTCTGAGGCGGGCAGTGTACAGCGGTTGCTGGTCGACGCGTTGTCGTACTCTTTGATTTAACAAATGACCCTGTAGGAGCGAGCGCAGCTCGCGATGGGCTGCAAAGCAGCCCCAGCACTATGAGCCGCGAGGCTGAAACCCTGGGGCCGCTGCGCGCCCCATCGCGAGCTGTGCTCGCTCCTACCGGGGCAGCGTGTAGGTTAGAAACTACCTTTCAAGGTCACCATGTAATTACGCGGCTCCCCGTAGTAATTCCCGCCGCTGCGATCACCTACCGTCGAGTAGTACACCTTGTCGAACAGGTTGTTGCCATTGAGCGCCACGGCCCAGTGCGAATCGATCTGGTACTGCACCCGCGCGCCCCAGATGGCATACCCCGGTTGCTCGGTCTTGGCAGTGCCAGACAACCTGGATATAGCGCTCTGGGCATTCACGCCTGCGCCTACGCTCCAGCGGCTCAGGTTGCCGGCCAGCGCATAGTCGCCCCAGGCCCGCAACGCGTGGCGCGGTACCAGTGTGTTGTAAGTGCTGCCATCGACCGCCGCCACATTGCTGTTGCGCACGTTGCTGCTCAAGGTTTCGGTCGCGGTATAGGTGTAGCCCGCTGTCAGTTGCAGCCGCTCGACGGGGGAGCCTGTGAGCTCCATCTCCACGCCTTGGGCGCGGACCTTGCCTGCGTCTACCGAGCAGGAGGCGCAGATGCTCTTGTCGGTGACCGCCACAGCAGCATGCTCCTGGTAGGCACGGAACAGGTTCAGCGAGCCATTGAGCGCGCCGTCGAACCACTCGCCCTTGACCCCCAGTTCATAGTTGGTGCCGGTTTTCGGCTCCAGCACCTTGCCACTGGCATCGGTATAGGACTGTGGCTGGAAAACATCGGCGTAGCTGGCATACACCGTCAGGTGCGGCGTCAGGTCGTACAGCACGGCGGCGAACGGCGTGACTTGCCCGGTTTCCCGGCGCTCATCGATCGGCGCCACGCCGTAGGCATGGCTGTCATTGGTGTAGTGCCAGTCGCTGACCCGCGCCCCGAGCACCACGGTCATGGGATCGGCCAGTTTCAGGCGCAAGTTGGCATAGGCCCCTTGCTGCTTGACGGTAGTTCTCGACGGATACGGCCAGCCACCGCGGTAGCTGTTGTTGATGATGTAGTCGTTGCTCGGTTCGGTGAAGCGCGTGGGGTTGAAGACATCGGAGCGCTGCTGCAGGAAGGCCAGCGCCCAAACATCATGGCTGTGGGAGTAACTGGTGTTGGCACCCACGGTCAGTTCGTGCTCCAGGCCAAAGGCGCGGAATTTGCCGTCCAGGTAGCCGTCGAAGCCGTAGTCCACCGAGTCGTAGTCGAACAGGCCGGCGATCGACTGAATCGCCGATGACGTGGCCCCCGGGGTCACGTAGCCAACCCCTATGCCCTGGGCATACTTCATGTCCTGCTGGTTATGGCTGTAGGCGCCTGCCAGGCGCGCGGTCCAGTCTTCGTTCAGGCGATGCTTCACGTCGGCGAACACCGACGTACGCTCGCTATCCCAGTGGTTCCAGCTGGCGCCCAGGCAGGTGGAGCGCTTGAGCTTGATGTCCGAACCGTCGCTGTAGCTGGGCAGGCCACCAAAGCAGGGTGTGGCGTTGAGCTTTTCATAGGCGATGGCAATGCCAGCGGTGGTGTCGTCGGAGAAGTCGTAGTCCAGCGCGCCGTAGGCAAGCTGGTCTTCGCGCTTGCCGTAGTCGTAGAAGTACCGGCGCTTCTGTTCGGCAACCACCGCGCGCCCCCGTAGCGTGCCCTCGGCATTGAGCGGGCCACCGACATCTACCTGGCTGCGGTAGTTGTCCCAGGTGCCACCGGACAAGGTCACGGTTGCAGTCGGCGTGGCCTGGCCGCGCTTGCGCACGAAGTTCACCGCGCCGGCCGGGGTGCCGGCGCCCTGCATCATGCCGGCGGCGCCACGCAGCAGCTCCACCTGCTCGTAGAAGGCCATGTCGCTGCTGAAACTGTTGGCCTGCACATAGCTGCCGCCGACATCCAGCGGCACGCCGTCGTACTGGAATGGCGCATCCATCTTGAAGCCGCGCGAGTAGAAGTACTTGCCGCCCATGGGCGAGCCGGAGACGGTGATGCCAGGCGTTTGTTCCATCACCTGATCGATGGTGTTGAGGTTCTGGTCATCCATGCGCTTGCGGGTCATCACCGTGACCGACTGCGGGGTTTCCCTGATGCTGTGCTCGCCCTTGCCGAGGGTAATGGCCCTTGTGGTATAGGAGGTGGTCGGCTCGACCGTGGTCCCCAGCGCGGCATTGACGTTGGTGGCGCCAAGCTCAAGGGCCGCGCTGTCGACCGCGTGCAGCCGGTATTGCCCGGGGCCGCTTGGCTCGGCGGCCAGGCCTGTGCCCGACAGCAGCATGGCAAAGCCACCCTCGACATCGAAACTGCCCTGCAACCCTTGGCTGGAACGGCCAGTGGCCAGTTCGCTCAAGCCCACCAGGTAAACCCCAGACTCGGCGGCGAAGCGTGACAGCACCTGGCTCAACGGCCCGGCGGGAATCGCGTACTGGCGGCTGGCGGCCTGGGCGGTGAGCGGTGCGGCGGCGAGCCAGGTGGTGGCCGCAATGCTGGCCAGGCAGACGGAAAAGCTCAGGCGGGCGGTGAACGGTGCGCGTGCTGGACGAAACATCATGTGGTCCTTGTCCCCGTTGGGTGAAATGGATGGGTTGTCATCCCTTAACCCGGCGAGGCGGTGAAAAGCGGAACCACGGATTGAATTTTTTTTCAGCTGCCACTGGCCGCTACCGTGGTCCACCACGGCAGGCGCCGTTCGACGCGAATCGGTAACGACTCACCGAGCATGGCCAGCGCACCGTCGAAGTCGAGCAGCGGCAGGTTGCCGAACACCTTGAGCTGGGCAACTTCTGGGCTGACCGAGACGTAACCGTGGTGGTAGCGCGACAGTTCGTCCAGCACCTCGCCCAGTGGCACGTCTACCGCAACCAGTTTGCCTTCGGTCCAGGCTTCGCGGGCCAGTTCGGCATTGCCTGGCGGGGCCAGCTGGTGGCAGTCGAAGCGTTGCTGTTGGCCGGCTGCGATCACCCGGCGGGTGCCTGAGGAGGCCAAGGTCACTTCCACTGCGCCTGCAAACACCGACAGCTGCGTTTGCCCGCTGCTGGCGCACACGCTGAAGCGCGTGCCCAGCGCCCGCATATCGCCCTGGGCGGTTGTGACGATGAAGGGGCGTTTGGCATCGTGAGCGGTGTCCACCAGGATCTCGCCGGCCAGCAGGTGCAAGCGGCGGCTGTTCCTGGAAAACGCCACATCGAAGGCGGTGCGGGTGTTGAGCCACACTTGGGTGCCATCGCTCAGGCGCACCGGTTTCAGTTCGCCCGTGCCGGTGCGGTAATCCGCAGCCAATTCCGCGCGCCAGTGCGGCAAGGGCGTCAGGCGCCAGGTGGACCACAGCACGCCCACACCGGCCAGGGCGGCAAGGCCGCGCAGCAGGCCGCGCCGGCGTACCCGCTGGTGGGCACCGAGCAGGCGCTCGGCAGTGTTGCGCCGGTCCGCCAGGTGCTCCAGCGGCTCGAAACGCTGGCTGATACCCTGTACGGCCTGCCAGGCGGCCCGGTGCATGGGATCGGCGGCGAGCCAGTGTTGCCAAGCCTGCTGGCGGGCCGTGTCGGCACCACCGCAGCGCAGCTCGGCATACCATTCGGCGGCTTGCTCCAATACCTGGAACGGGGGTTGAATGCGCGCCTCAGGCATCGTGGTCTTGATAAAACATGGCCATGTCTTGCGCGGCCTGCAAGCTCAGGCAGGCGAGCATGGCCTTGGCCACATACTTGCGCACCATGCGGTCGGACACCCCCAGTTCGGCGGCCACCTCTTTGTCAGTCATCTGGCACACCACCGCCAGCACGAAGGCCTGGGCACCTTTGCCGGGCAGCCCGATCAGCATCTGCCCAACTTCCTGCAACGCCTGCAGCACCGCCGCGCAATGTTCTGCAGAGTCGGCAAAGCGTTCCGGCTGGGCAGCCAGGGCATCGAGCCAGGCTTGTTCGATCTCCCGGCGTTGCCACAGGTTGATGCACAGCCCATTGGCCACCTTGCGCAGGTAACCACGGGCGGCGAGGGCATTGTCGAACACCGGCTGCACGGGTTTTAGCAGCAGCCGCAGGAATGCATCATGGGCAAGGTCGGCTGCATCGGCGCTGCAGCCCAGGCGCCGGCTCAGCCACTGGCGCAACCAGGGATGATGCTCGCTGTAGAGGTGATCGAGGGGCTTGGTCGACATGCTGGAACAGAGCGCCTGAGAAGGTATATCAAAAGACAATCATTATCATGACGGCGGGATTATTGGGTTATCGGGTGAAGAATGCAATGCGATGGGCCTCACCGCACCGCATGCAGGCGCTGGTCGAGGTTTGGGCTATGATCGTGCTCCCGTGAACCACGCAGGCTGAAACAAGGAGCGAAGCGATGAGCCAACCACCGAATGGGTTACCCATCTACCGGGTACTGACCGGCCCCGATGACTCGGCATTTTGCCGGCGCGTCAGTGAGGCGCTGGAGTTGGGCTACCAGCTGCATGGTTCGCCTGCGCTGACGTTCAATGGCAAGGATGTGATCGTGGCACAGGCCGTAATCTGGGCAGGCGTGCAGGGTTAGCGGTGTTCGGAGCCACCACCATGTCCGACGGTTTTCCTGAGTTGCCCTCGCTCAATGCCTTGCGTGTGTTCGAAGTGGTTGCCCGCCACTTGAACTTTCGCCTGGCCGCCGAGGAACTGGGCGTGACCCAGGCGGCAGTGGCGCAGCAGATCCGTGGGCTGGAGGCGAACCTGGACCTGCGCCTGTTCGAGCGCCTGCCCCGTGGCTTGGCCCTGACAGACGCAGGCAGCAGCTACAGCGGCAGCATTCGCAGCGCCCTGGCGATGATCGATGAGGCCACCCGCGTGCTCAGGCCGCAAGCCGCTCACCTGACCGTCAGCGTTACCCCCACCTTTGCCTCGAAATGGCTCATTCCAAGGCTTGGCAACTTCGCCCAGGGCCACCCGGATATCGACTTGCGCGTGCTGGCCACGGACCGCCTTTCCCACTTCAGCACCGATGGCGTGGACCTTGCCGTGCGCTATGGCAAGCCCGAGTTCGGCGCAGGGTTGAACAGCGAGAAACTGATGGAGCAGCGCATCGTTGCCGTGGCCAGCCCAACCCTGTTCGCGGGGGCTGAGTTGCCTGCCAGTTTCGAGCAGCTGCAAGACTTCCTCATGCTGCACGATGCCCACAATTTCTGGCCGCAGTTTCTGGCGCAGGTGTTCCCACAGCACGCCCAGCCAACGGCCAGGAACCTGCGCTTCAACCAAACTTCCCTGGCCATCGAGGCGGCGATCAGCGGCCAGGGTATTGCCTTGGCCAGCCTGGCGTTCGTCAGCGATGACGTTGCCGCCGGCAGGTTGGTGCAGGTGTTTGCCCAGCAGCTTCGGCTGGACAAGGCGTTTTACCTGGTGTGGCCGCGCAAGGTGCGCCAACCCGAGTCGCTGGCCATCGTGCAAAGGTGGCTCAAGCAACAGGTAGGCGATAGTTAATCTACTGGATGGGTAAAGTTTAGCTGTCTCCCTCGCCATGGGGGCTGCTGCTAAGGTGGATGCCAATTGCGAATCAGCAGTCCAACCCTGGAGGCAGCATGTCAGTAGAAAAAGTTGCAATCATCACGGCCGGTGGCAGCGGCATGGGCGCGGCGGCAGCGCGCCGCCTGGCCGCCGACGGTTACAAGGTCGGCATCCTTTCTTCGTCGGGCAAGGGCGAGGCCTTGGCCAATGAACTCGGCGGTATCGGTATCACTGGCAGCAACCAGTCGGTCGACGACCTGCAACGCCTGGTCGATGCCGTGGTGCAGAAGTGGGGCCGTATCGATGTGCTGGTCAACAGCGCAGGCCACGGGCCGCGCGCGCCGATTCTGGAGATCAGCGACGAGGACTGGCACAAGGGCATGGAAACCTACCTGCTCAACGTCATTCGCCCAACGCGCCTGGTTACGCCCCACATGCAGCGCCAGAAGGGTGGGGTAATCATCAACATTTCCACCGCCTGGGCCTTCGAGCCCAGCGAGATGTTCCCCACCTCCGCCGTGTTCCGCTCGGGCTTGGCCGCGTTCACCAAGATCTTCGCCGACAATTTCGCCGGGGATAACGTGCGTATCAACAACATCCTCCCGGGTTGGATCGACAGCCTGCCGGCCACCGAGCAGCGCCGTGACAGCGTGCCGCTCAAGCGCTACGGCACCAGCGAGGAAATTGCCGCGACGGTGGCCTTCCTGGCCAGTGAAGGCGCAGCCTATATCACCGGGCAGAACATCAGGGTCGATGGCGGCGTCACCCGTAGCGTCTGACCACCCTGGCCGTAGCCTGCAGGGCTGCGGCCTTCCTTTGCCCAACCTGGATGCGCCCCTGCCTGACAGCGGGCGCCCTGAGGCAGGTATCTCATGCAAGCAAGAAAACCGGTGGACGGCCTGGCTGTGGCGATCATGGTCGCGCTGTGCCTGACCTGGGGCGCCCAGCAGGTTGCGATGAAAGCGGTGGCCGAAGATGTTCCGCTGACGATGCAGGTCGCGCTGCGCTCAGGGGTTGCGGCGCTGCTGGTGTGGCTGCTGGGTAGGTGGGGCAGCCGCACGCCCTGGATCGACGGCCTGTGGTGCCGCTCGGGGCTGGTGGTTGGCTGCTTGTTTGGCGCGGAGTTCCTGTTCATTGCCCAAGGCTTGCACTGGACCAGCGCGTCGCACATGGCCGTGTTCCTCTATACCGCACCCCTGTTCGCCGCCATCGGCCTGCACGTCAGGTTGCCCGAAGAGCGTTTGCAGGCGCGCCAGTGGTTCGGCGTCGGGCTTGCGTTTGCCGGCATTGCCGTGGCGTTCTGGGGGCCGTCCTCGCCGGGCGATGGGGCAACCGGGCTCTGGGGCGATGCGCTGGGCCTGTGTGCAGGTGCCGCCTGGGGCCTGACCACGGTTGCCGTGCGGACCAGCCGGTTGAGCGAAGCGCCGGCCACGCAAACGCTGTTCTACCAGCTTGCCGGTGGCTGTGTGCTGTTGCTGGTGGTGGCCTTGGCAACCGGCCAGACCCGCGCATCCTTCACGGCGACAGCCACTGCCAGCCTGGTTTTCCAGACGTTGGTCGTGTCGTTTGCCAGTTACCTCATCTGGTTCTGGCTGCTTAGGCGTTACTTGGCCGCGCGCCTGGGCGTCATGGCGTTCATGACGCCGGTGTTCGGCGTGTTGATGGGCGTAGCCGTGCTGGGTGAGTCGATCAGCCAAAGCTTCATCCTGGGTGCGGCGCTGTCGCTGGCCGGCCTGGTGATGGTGAACCTCAAGGGTGGACGGCGCGTGGCTGGGCAACCTCTGGCCGATTCCTGAGCCAAGCGCAAAGCGCGCCTCGAAGGGCGCGCCATGTGCGGGTTGGGTTCAGATTTGCGCCTGACCACCGTCGACGAACAGTTCAGTGCCGTTGACGAAGCTGGCATCGCTGGAGGCCAGGAACAAGGCGGCCTTGGCGATCTCTTCCGGCTCACCCACGCGGCCCAGCGGAATCTGTGCAGCCAGGTAGTCGAGCAGGCCTTGCTGCTGCGCCGCGTCTGGGCCGGCCAGGTCGACCAGGCCCGGGGTGCGGGTAGCGCCGGGGCTGATGGTGTTGACCCGCACGTTGCGGTCTTTCAGGTCGAGAATCCAGTTCCGGGCGAAGGCCCGCACGGCGGCCTTGGAGGCGGCGTACACGCTGAAGGCTGCCGTGCCGGAGCTGGCGGCGGTGGAGCCGGTGAGAATTACCGATGCATTGGGCGCCAGCAGCGGCAGGGCCTGTTGCACGGTGAACAGCGTGCCTTTGACGTTACGGTCGAAGGTGTCGTAGTAGTGCGCTTCGGTGATCTCGCCCAGCGGCAGCATCGAACCGCCGCCTGCGTTGGCGAACAGCACATCGATACGCCCCTGTTCAGCCTTGACGCGGTCATAGAATGCGTTGAGTTGTTCCAGCTTCGAGGAGTCGACCTGCACGCCGATGGCATTGCCGATTTGCGCGACGGCGGCGTCCAGTTCGGCCTGGCGGCGGCCGGTGATGTACAGGGTGGCACCTTCGCTTGCGAAGAGCTTGGCAGTGGCCAGGCCGATGCCGCTGGTGCCACCGGTGACGATTGCGATTTTGCCTTCAAGTTTGCCGTTCATGATGTTTCTCCAAGGGGGGTGTTTGCTGTGATGGGAGAAGCTTATCGATGAACTTTGTTTTTCAAAATAGAATTGTCGGAAACTCATCGTTGCAAAAATGAAATGATGAGCTTCGCCATTCTGAAGGCTTGGCCATGTTCGCCAACCTGGCTGCAGAAGGTGTGTTCGTGGCTACTTGAGGGGAACGTAGATATCGGTCTGCCATTGATCCAGCGGCGTTTGCGGGTACACGCTCAGGTAGTGGAAGAACACGGGGTGATCGCCCAATGTTTCACCGCTGGCGGGCAGCCAGTCGTGCAGTAGCGGGTAGAGGCTTTGGCCAATGTGGTCAGTTGAACCACTATGACGAATCACGGCGCAACGCCCTGCGGGGATGACCCGCTCGTGCACGCCGACGGCATTTTCGCGCACGGCTTCGTCGATCTCACCGCACACGGCGAAGCGGAATGCATGTGCTGGGGTGGTGTCGGGGTTGCCGAAGGGAATGCCGAAGGTGCGGCTGCTGGCCACCGGCGATTGGCCACTGTCGATGCGCCATTGGCGAAACCGCGCGACACTTTCCCCCAACTGGCTGGGCGGCCCGCGGTGTTCGAGTGCGGCCACCCGGGTTTCACTGAAGTCGACGATCCGGATGTGCATGGCCATGCTCCGTGAAAGGTGAATGGCAAGGATAATGCGACGACCATGCACCGCAATACCCCGCAGCTCGCGATGGGGCGCGCAGCGGCCCCAGCGTTGCAGCTTCGTGGCACATGATGTTGGGGCTGCTTTGCAGCCCTTCGCGAGCTGCGCTCGCTCCTACCAGGTTCATCGTCTGTGCTTGAAAATGCGATCTGCAAGCACCGGCACAGCCTTGGTCTGCTGCTCAGGCACCCATCTGCAGGCGACGCCGCCCCGGTAGGAGCGAGCGCAGCTCGCGATGGGGCGCGCAGCGGCCCCAGGGTTACAGCTTCGTGGCAGATGATGCCGGGGCTGCTTTGCAGCCCTTCGCGAGCTGCGCTCGCTCCTACCAGGTTCATCGTCTGTGCTTGAAAATGCGATCTGCAAGCACCGGCACAGCCTTGGTCTGCTGCTCAGATACCGATCTGCAGGCCGGCGCCGCCCCGGTAGGAGCGAGCGCAGCTCGCGAAGGGCTGCAACGCAGCCCCGGCGTTCAGAACCGCGAAGCTGAAACCCTGGGGCCGCTGCGCGCGCCATCGCGAGCTGCGCTCGCTCAGGGGCGTGCGGCCCGCCTACCGGCGCATCGCGCTTGCCAACGCCGCCTTCGCCTCGGCGCTGTTCAGCCGTTCGATGAACAGCAAGCCTTCGGTGCTCACCGTGGCCGCCAGCGCTTCGCGTTGCGGGGCCTTGAGCAACCGCTTGCTCACGCGTAGCGCCTCGGCCGGCAGCCGCTGAAGGCGCCGGGCGAGCGTGATGGCGGCGGCCTGGCACTGCGCACCGTCCTCGCACAATTCGGTGGCCAGCCCCCATTGCACGGCCTGCTCGCCGCTGAGCGTCTGGTTGCACAGCAACAGCTGCGCGGCCCGTGCATGGCCCAGCAACTGTGGCAGTAACAGGCTAGCGCCAAACTCCGGGCACACACCCAGCGCCACGAACGGCGTGCGCAACTTGGCATCGCGGCTCACCAGCACCTGGTCGCAATGCAGCAACAACGTGGTACCAATGCCGATGGCGGGGCCGGCCACCGCGGCAATCAACGGTTTCTCCAGCGCCATCACCGCCCGCATCATGCGAAATACCGGGCTTTGCAGGTCGGTCGGGGGCCGTTCCAGAAAATCTGGCAAGTCGTTGCCCGCGGTGAAGCAACTGGAGCTGCCGGTCAGCACGATCACCGCCACCTGTGGGTCCTGCTCGGCCATTTCGAACAGCTGCGCAAGGCGCGCATACATGGCGTTGGTCAGCGCATTGAGTTTGTCTGGGCGGTTCAGGCGCACGGTCAGCAGGCCTTCGTCGAGGGTGTGCTGGATCAGGTCGGTCATGGCGCTAGCCTCTGTTGTTTTTATCGTGGGCGTGGGGGCGGGCGGGGTGTATCAGCGCCCCGGAGTATAAACAGGGTATCGCTTTCCAGGCGACTTGCTATACAGTCGTTCAACTGTGCCGCCTGTGAGAAATGCCCATGCCCCATGAAGCCCGCTTCAGCCGCATGCTGCCCGAACTGCGCAAGGCCAACCTGGTCGAGGCCACCCTGGTATGCCTCAAGCGCCATGGCTTCCAAGGTGCCTCGATTCGCAAGATCTGCGCCGAGGCCGGCGTATCCGTGGGCCTGATCAGCCATCACTACGCCGGCAAGGACGAGCTGGTAGCCGACGCCTACATGGCCGTCACCGGCAGGGTCATGCAACTGCTGCGCGAGGCCATGGCCCAGGCCGCGCCCAATGCCCGCGAGCGCTTGTCGGCATTCTTTCGCGGCTCTTTCAGCGCCGAACTGCTCGACCCACAGCTGCTGGACGCCTGGCTGGCGTTCTGGGGGGCGGTGAAAACCGCCGAGGCGATCAACCAGGTCCATGACCATTCCTACGGCGAGTACCGCCGCGAGCTGCGTACCCTGCTTGCCGAGCTTGCCCGCGAGCAGGGCTGGAAGCAGTTCGACGCCGACCTTGCCGCCATCAGCCTCAGCGCCTTGCTCGACGGGCTATGGCTGGAGTCCGGCCTGAACCCTGGCACCTTCACCCCGGCCCAGGGCGTGCAGATTTGCGAAGCCTGGGTCGATGGCCTGCAAGCCGGTGGTCGGCAACGCTTCACCCTGCCCGATGAGGGCTGTTGATCGACCGTTCAGCAATCGTTAGTCTTGGCCCAGTCTAATAAGAACAATGCCCTCGGGCGCCTCAGGACACTGCGCGATGACCTCTCAGGTACTGATCGTCGACGACGATCCGCTGATTCGTGATTTGCTCCAGGCCTACCTGTCCCAGGAAGGCTACACCGTGCACTGCGCCGCCACTGCCGAGCAGGCCGAAGCGCTGCTGGCCGAGCAGCCGGTGGACCTGCTGATGCTGGATATCCGCCTGCCCGGCAAGGACGGCCTGACCCTGACCCGCGAGCTGCGGGTGCGCTCGGAAGTGGGGATCATCCTGATCACCGGCCGCAATGACGAAATCGACCGCATCGTCGGCCTGGAATGCGGCGCCGACGACTACGTGAGCAAACCGCTGAACCCCCGCGAACTCGTGTCCCGCGCGAAGAACCTGATCCGCCGCGTGCGCCACGCCCAGGTCGCCCGCCCGAGCGCCCCGGCCAACCTGGCCCTCAAGCAGTTCGGCGCGTGGGCGCTGGACTGCGATCGCCGCCGCCTGGTTGACCCGCAAGGCGGCGAAACCCTGCTGACCCAGGGTGAATTCCAACTGCTCAGCGTGTTCCTGCGCAACAGCGGCCACACCCTCAGCCGTGACCAGCTGATGGACCAGATTCGCAACCGCGAATGGGTGCCCAACGACCGCTCCATCGACGTGCTGGTCGGCCGCCTGCGGCGCAAGCTGCATGACGACCCGGCCGAACCGGAACTGATCATCACCATCCACGGTGCCGGCTACCTGTTCACCGCCAGCGTGGCGGCGTGAGGCGCAGCGTGCTGGGCCTGCTGGCGCTGCTGGCCAGCACTGCGCTGCAGGCGGCAACCAGCGTGCGCTATTGCGACTACCCGGTGTACCCGCCGGTGTCCTGGAGTGACGGCAAGCAGCCCCGCGGGCTGGCACCCACGGTGGTGCGCGAGTTGTTCGGGCGGCTGGGCTACCGTGTCGAGATGGTGGTACTGGGCAACTGGCAGCGCTGCCTGCTCGATGCCGCCGAGGGGCGGGTGGACGTGGTGCTGGCGTACACCTCGGCGCAGCGTGAGCAGACCCTGCGTTTTTCCAAGGTGCCGGTGCTGCGCGAGGAGGTGGCGGTGTTCGCCAACCGCCAGCACCCATTGGCCTTCAACCGGCTGGAGGACCTGGCGCGCTACCGTGGCGGGCTGCTGTTCGGCGAAAGCTATGGGCCGGCGTTCGACCAATTCGTGGCCCAGCACCAGAACATTGAATGGGTTTC
Organism: Pantoea sp. Ap-967; assembly: GCF_011752565.1. GTDB lineage: Bacteria > Pseudomonadota > Gammaproteobacteria > Pseudomonadales > Pseudomonadaceae > Aquipseudomonas. The sequence continues at coordinate 187,515 of NZ_VWXK01000009.1, read as the reverse complement.
CAGCAGCGGGCAGAACTTCGGCAAGCTGATTCGCGGGCGCATCGACTTCGTGATCCAAGAGCGGCGCACCGGCCAGCTGTTCGTCGAGCACCTGCCCGGCGCTGGCGACATCGTTGCGCTGCCACCGGCGCTGAGCGTCGACTACCTGCGCGTGGCCGTGTCGCGCCGCTCACCGTTGAGCGCGCACATGGCCGAGATCGACGCGCAGCTGCAGCAGATGGCTGATGCAGGCGAATTGGAGCGCTGGCTGCAGGAAAGCGAGGTCACCTACCGCGACATGGTTCGCCAGCCATGAGCCGCCTGCAACCCGGTGGCCTGCTGCGCCGGCTGCTGCTGTTCATCCTGCTGTTCAGCCTGTGCTTCACGGTGCTGGCCAGCAGCGTGCAGTTGTACTTCGAATACCGCCGGGAAATGCGCGAGATCGATACGCGCATGGCGCTGATCCGCGCCGGCTACCTGGCCAGCCTGGAGCGCAGCCTGTGGGACCTGAACCAGGAGCAACTGAACGTGCAGTTGCGCGGCCTGGTGGATTTTTCCGATGTGGCCTTGGTGCGCCTGAGCAGCCCCGACTTCACCTTGCAGCAGGGCGACCCGACGGCAACGGGGCCGTTACGGGTCGAGCGCTTTGCCCTGGATTACCAGCCACCGTCCGGGCCGCTGCGGCAGTTGGGCGAGCTGGAGGTGAGCACCGACCTCGGCGCGGTGCACCGGCGGCTGGTCGCCACCGGGCTTGCCAGCCTGCTGTGGATGGGCGTGTTTCTCTGTGGCCTGGCGCTGGCGCTGTCGGGGTTGTTCTACCGCCTGGTGACGCGGCACCTGCAGGTGATGGCCGAGTTCGCCCGGCGTATCGGCGCCGGGCAGTGGCACGAGCCGCTGCGCCTGAACAAGCGCCGCTCGCCGCACACGGATGAAATCGACAGCGTGGCGCTGGCGCTGGATGACATGCGCCGGGCCATTCTCACCGACAGCGAGCGCCGTGAAAACGACCGCCGGGCCCTGCAGGGTAAACGCGATGAGCTGCAGAAGCGGGTGGAGCGGCGCACCGCAAGCCTGATGCACGCCAAGAACGAGGCAGAGGCCGCCAACCTGGCCAAGTCGCGCTTTCTGGCCACCATGAGCCACGAGCTGCGAACGCCGCTCAACGGCATCCTGGGCATGGCCGAACTGCTGCGTGGCGCCGGGCTCGACGGGCAGAACCGGCAACGCCTGGAGGCCCTGTACAAGGCCGGCGAGGGGCTGTTGGGCATTCTCAACGAGGTGTTGTACTTCGCCCGCCTGGAAGAAGGTGAAAGCCACCCTGAAGCCGTGGATTTTTCCCTGCGTCAGCTGTGCGACGAGGTGGTTACGTTGCTTGAGCCGCGCGCGCTGGCCAACGACAACGTGTTGCTGTGGCGTATCGACCCGCAACTGGCTGCGCATCAGCATGGCGCCGAGCAGTATCTGCGCCAGGTGCTGAGCAACTTGCTGGCCAATGCCATCAAGTTTACCGAGGGCGGCGAAATTCGGGTCGAGGTGCAGGTGCTGCAGGCGTTGGCCGGGCGCCAGCGCCTGCGCCTGAGCGTAACCGACGACGGCATCGGCATTTGCCCGGCCATGTTGCCGAAGATTTTCGGGCGCTTCGTCCAGGCCAGCGAGGCGGTGGCGCGGCGCTATGGCGGCACGGGCCTGGGGCTTGCGATCAGCAAGCACTTGGTTGAACAGATGGGCGGGCAGATTGGCGTGCACAGCCGGGAGGGCGAGGGCAGCTGCTTCTGGCTGGAGCTGGAACTTGCAAGCGTGCAGCCAGCTCCAGTGCAGGCGCTGGCGATTGCCAGCAGCTCGCCGCTGAACATCCTGGTGGTGGAAGACGTGGCCCTGAACCGCGAGGTGGCCAGCGGGTTGCTGGAGCGCGACGGGCACAGGGTGCAACTGGCCGACGATGCCGAACAGGGTTTGCAGCTGTGCGCGCAGCGGCGCTTCGACCTGATTCTGCTCGACGTGCACCTGCCGGGTATCAGTGGCGTGGAGCTGTGCCGGCAATTGCGCGCGGGTAGCACAGCCAACCGCCACACGCGCATCCTGGCCCTGACGGCCAGTGTGCAGCCTGGGGTGGTGCGCAGTTACCTGGATGCCGGCATGCAAGGGGTGCTGGGCAAGCCTCTGAAACTGGCCAGCTTGCGCCAGGCCCTGGCAGGGCAGGGGCCCGCGAGCGCGCCGGCCACTGCTGCCTGGCTCGACCAGGCGCTGCTGGACACCCACCGCACGCTGTTGGGCGAGCAAAAGCTGCACGGCCTGCTGGGCAGCCTGCGTGACGGCCTGGCGCAACAGCGCCAGCCCTTGCTGGAGGCACTGGAAGCCGGCGACTGCACGGAAGTCACGCACCTGGCCCATCGCCTGGCCGGAAGCAGCGACTCCATGGGACTGTGCGGCCTGGCGGCAACCTTGCGTGGGCTTGAGGCGCAGGCCTTGGCCTGCGACAAGCCCGGGGTCCAAGCCCTGGGCCCGCTGCTGCGCGAGCAACTGCAGCGCGCCGACGCCAGCCTGGCTGCCTTGCTGGCCGGCTGAGCGACAAAAAACTTACGACTTTTTACATCTTCGATCCTTACGTTCAACCGGGCCTTACATCGCTTTCCAATAATCCAGGCAACCGCCACCCACGCGGTTCACGAGGCTTATTGGAGATAACAATAATGAAAGGCCGTAAAGCTGAAGGTATTCACCTCACGCGGGCGTTGAAGAGCCGGCACATTTTCATGCTCTCGCTCGGGGGCGTGATCGGCACCGGGTTGTTCATGGGCTCGGGCGTGACCATCAACCAGGGCGGGCCGGTGGGCGCGATCCTCGCCTACCTGGTGGCCGGGTTCCTGATGTACCTGGTGATGGTCTGCCTGGGTGAGCTGTCGGTGCAAATGCCGGTGTCTGGCTCTTTCCAGGCCCACGCGACGAAGTTCATCGGCCCGGCCACGGGCTTCATGATCGGCTGGGTGTACTGGATGAGCTGGGCCACCACCGTAGGCCTGGAATTCACGGCCGCAGGGATGCTGATGGTGCGCTGGTTCCCAGCGGTGCCGATCTGGTACTGGTCGGCGCTGTTCGTGGCCGTGCTGTTCGGTATCAATGCCCTGGCGACACGGGCGTTCGGCGAGGCGGAATACTGGTTTTCCGGCATCAAGGTGGCGGCGATTCTCGGCTTCATCATCGTCGGCGTGCTGGTGATCTTCGGCGCCATACCGCTGACCAGCGGGGCGCCAGCGCCGCTGATGAGCAACCTGGTCGGTGATTCACTGTTCCCCAATGGCCTGCCTGCGGTGTTCGCGGTGATGATGACCGTGGTCTATGCCTTCCAAGGCTGCGAGATCATGGGCGTGGCGGCGGGCGAGACGGACCAGCCGGAGAAAAGCATCCCCCGCGCCGTGCGCAATGTGGTGTTCCGTGTGCTGATTTTCTATGTGTTGGCGATCGTGGTGCTCTCGGCGATCGTGCCGTGGCAGCAGGCCGGGTTGATGGAAAGCCCGTTCGTGCAGGTGTTCGACATGGTCGGCATTCCCTTTGCTGCAGACCTGATGAACTTCGTGATCCTCACGGCGATTCTTTCGGTGGGCAACTCTGGGCTTTATGCCTCTACGCGGATTCTCTGGGCGATGTCCAAGACCGGCATGGCCCCGCGCAGCCTGTCGCCCCTGAGCAGCCGTGGGGTGCCGCTGCGGGCGCTGTTCATCACCTTGTGTTTCGCCCTGGTTTCGCTGTTGACCAGCTTCATTGCCGCCGACACGTTGTTCATGGTGCTGATGGCGGTGAGCGGCATGTCGGGCACGGTGACCTGGATCGTCATCGCCCTGGCCCAGTACCGCTTCCGCCGGCAGTTCCTGCGTGAAGGGGGGCAGTTGAGTGAGCTGAAGTACCGGGCACCGTTGTATCCGCTGTTGCCGTTGTTGTGCATCACCTTGTGCAGTTCGCTGTTCGTGTTTTTGGCGATGGATGAGACGCAGCGGCCTTCGTTGTATTGGGGGTTTGGGTTTATTGCTGTGTGCTATGCGGCGTATTTCCTGGTGCAGCGCAAGCGCCAGGGGGTGGGGGTGGAAGTGTCGGTGGCTTGAGGGGCGGCAAGGGTTCGCCGGTGTTTTTGCAGCGCCCGTGAGATCGAGCGCCGCCCGCGCGGCGCATCGCGAGCTGCGCTCGCTACGTTTCGATATTTGGCCCAACACAGACGTAGGAGCGACCGTAGGTCGCGATCCGCCGCACAGGCGGCGCTTGATCTTGTTCGAAGTTGTAACACCGCCTCCTACCCCAATTGCCTCCTTGTTGAACACTCGTTTAGCATGAGCCTCACGTCTCACCCCAATCACAATAATTCGAGGCCTGTCATGACTGCTCCGTCGTCCCTCCTCACGCAGGTTGAAGCCGGTGTCGCCTGGCTCACCCTGAACCGCCCCGAACAGCGCAATGCGCTGGACATTCCCACCCTCAAGGCCCTGCATGCCACTCTCGCGGCATACAACACCGACCCCGCCGTGCGTGTGGTGGTGCTGACCAGTACTGGCCGCAGCTTCTGCGCCGGCGCCGACCTCGCCGAATGGGCCGAGGCCGAAGCCCGCGGCGCCCTGGAAAGCTACGGCTGGACCGAAACCGCCCATGCCCTGATGCACTGCCTGCACAGCCTCGACAAACCCACCATCGCCGCCATCAACGGCACCGCCGTGGGCGCCGGTATGGACCTGTCGCTGTGCTGCGACCTGCGCCTGGCCGCCCGCTCGGCACGCTTCAAGGCCGGCTACACCAGCATGGCCTACTCACCGGACGCCGGTGCCAGCTGGCACCTGCCGCGCCTGATCGGCAGCGAGCAAGCCAAGCGCCTGTTGTTCCTCGACGAGCTCTGGAGCGCCGAGCGCGCCCTGGCGGCCGGCCTGGTCGGTGAGCTGGTCGACGATGACCAGTTGCCTGGCGCCACCGCCGAACTGGCAGCGCGCCTGGCTCAAGGCCCGACCTTCGCCTTTGCGCAAACCAAGCGCCTGATACGCCAAGGCGCCTCGCGCAACCTCGCCGACCAGCTCAGCGCCGAACTGGCCGCCGGGCTGCTGTGCGGGCGCAGCGCCGACGGCGCCGAGGCGTTGCGCGCAGCCACGGAAAAACGCCCGCCACGCTTCACCGGCAAGTAAGCACTTCCTCATTCCCCGGTTACCCAGGAACAGGCCATGAATTTCCAACTGACCCAAGAACAAGAAATGTTGGTGGATGCCGTACGCAGCTTCGTTGCCAAGGAGTTGCTGCCCCATGAAGAAGCGGTCGACCGTGCCGACGAGGTGCCAGCGGAACTGGCCGCGCAGATCCGCGGCAAAGCCATCGCCGCTGGCTTCTATGCGTTCAACATGCCCGAGGAAGTGGGCGGCGGCGGCCTCGATTACCTGTCCCAGGCGCTGATCGAACGCGAGCTGTCGAAGGTGTCCTGGGCGTTGCATGTGTTTGTGGCGCGGCCGTCGAAAATCCTCATGGCTTGCACAGGCCAGCAGGTCGAGGACTACTTGCTGCCGTGCATCCGCGGTGAAAAAACCGACTGTTTCGCCCTGACCGAGCCGGGCGCAGGCTCCGACGCCAACTCGATCAAGACCCGCGCAATACGCGAAGGCGACGACTTCGTGATCAACGGCAGCAAGCACTTCATCAGCCATGCCGGGCACGCCGACTTCGCGATTGTGTTCGCCGTGACCGACACCTATGAACACAACGGCCGCAAGCGCAACGCCGTCACCGCCCTGCTGGTCGACCGCAACACCCCGGGCATGACCATCCGCCGCGGCCCCAAATGCGTGAGCAACCGTGGCTACCACACTTACGAGCTGTTCTTCGACGACTGCAAGGTGCCGGCCAGCAAGGTGCTGGGCGAGGTTGGCAAAGGCTGGGAAGTGGCCAACGCCTGGCTTACTGCAGGCCGGGTGATGGTCGCCGCCAACTGCGTCGGCCAGGCCCAGCGCGCGCTGGACGTGTCGCTGCAATGGGCCGCCGACCGCAAGCAGTTCGGCCAGCCCATTGGCACCTACCAAGGCGTGTCGTTCAAGCTGGCCGACATGGCCACGCAGATCAAAGCCGCCGAGCTGCTGACCCTGCACACCGCCTGGAAGATGGACCAAGGCAGCATGACCGACGGCGAAGCCGGCATGGCCAAGCTGTTTGCCAGCGAAGTGCTGGGCAAGGTGGCCGACGAGGCGGTGCAGATTTTCGGCGGCATGGGCCTGATGGACGAGGGGCCGGTCGAGCGAATTTGGCGCAATGCACGCATCGAGCGGATCTGGGAAGGCACCTCGGAAATCCAGCGGCACATCATCGCCCGCGAATTGCTGCGGCCACTGCTGCGTTGAGCACCCCGGAGAATCGCCATGTCCCACGCCATTCGTGACAACCTCAAGCGCCTGCTGGCGCCCCGGCACCTGGCCTTCGTTGGCGGGCGCAGCATGGCCCGTGCGCTCAAGCGCTGCGCCGAGGGTGGCTTCCAGGGCCCGCTGTGGCTGGTCAACCCGCAGCACGACAGCCTCGACGGCGTGCCCTGCGTGCGCAGTGTGGCCGAGTTGCCGTGCGCACCAGACGCCGCGTTCGTCGCCACCAACCGTGAACTGACCCTGGCCTGCGTGGCGGAACTCGCCGCCAAAGGGGCGGGCGGGGCGATCTGCTATGCCTCGGGGTTCGCCGAAAGCGGCGCCGAGGGCCAGGCCCTGCAACGCCAGCTGCTGCAGGCCGCTGGCGACATGGCCCTGCTTGGGCCTAACTGCTACGGCCTGCTCGACTACCTGCACAGTGCCGCGCTGTGGCCAGTGGCCCATGGTGGCAAGGCGGTGGAGCGGGGCGTGGCGGTGCTGACCCAGAGCGGCAACTTCGCCTACAACCTGTCGATGAGCGACCGCTCGCTGCCGGTGGCCTACATGGCCTCGGTCGGCAACCAGGCGCAACTGGGTATCGCCGAGTTGATGGACGTGCTGCTCGATGAGCCGCGCGTCACCGCCATCGGCCTGCACCTGGAAGGCCTGAAGAATGTGCCGGGGTTCGCCCGTGCAGCGCACAAGGCGCTGGAGAAGGGCATCCCGATCGTTGCCCTGAAAACCGGCGTTTCGCAGATTGGCGCGGAGCTTGCGCTGAGCCACACCAGCTCGCTGTCTGGCTCCGATGCGCTGTACGACAGCCTGTTCCAGCGCCTGGGGGTGATCCGCGTCAGCGGCCCGGTGAGCTTCGTCGAAACCCTCAAGGCCGCCGCCTGCGGCCATCTGCCCAAGGGCAACAGCCTGATCGCGCTGGCCTGCTCGGGCGGCGATGCCGGGCTGATCGCCGATTACAGCGAAAGCAACCAGCTGTGCTTGCCGGCTCTGGACGCCAGCCAGGTCGAAGCGTTGGCCCAGGTGCTGCCGGCCTACGCCAACCTGGTCAACCCGCTGGACTTCACCACGGCCATCTGGGGTGATGGCCCGGCCAAGCAGCACATGCTCGACTGCGCCCTGCGCAGCGATGCCGACGCCGCCATGCTGGTGCTCGACTATCCCGCCGAGTTCACCGGCGAGCGCAAGGAGTGCGACCTGCTGCTAGAGCTTTTCTGCGCGGCGCTTGCCCGCCATGGCAAGGTGGGCTTCGTGGCCTCGGCCTTCCCTGAACTGCTGCCGGCCAGCGCCCGCGAGCGTTTGCATGCGGCCGGCGTGCCGGCGCTGCAAGGTGTCGAGGATGGCCTGGCGGCCTGGGGGCGCGTGGCGCACTATGCCCGGAACCGCCAGGCCTTGCTGGCGCTGGGCGAGTCGGCGCTGGTGCCGCTGTGCCCACCGGCACTGCAAGGTGCCAGCCAGGTGCTGGACGAATGGGTGTCGAAGCAAGCCCTGCGCAGTTTCGGCCTGCCGGTGCCGCTGGGCGTTGCCAGCAGCCCACAGGGCGCATTGGCCGCTGCCCGCGAGGTGGGTTACCCGCTGGTGCTCAAGGCCATCAGTGCGCAGTTGCCGCACAAGACCGAAGCGGGCGCCGTGGCCCTGAACCTTGCCGACGAGGCAGCGCTCAGCCAGGCCCTGGCGAACATGCAGGCGCGCATCGCCGCCTACGCGCCGGGCCTGGCATTCGACCGGGTGCTGCTCGAACCCATGGCCGCTGCGCCATTGGCCGAGTTGATCGTGGGTATCAAGCGTGAGGCGGACTTTGCCCTGGCGCTGGTGATAGGCGCAGGTGGCACCCTGGTCGAACTGCTCAAGGACAGCACCAGCCTGCTGCTGCCCACCACCGAAGGTGCGATCCGCAAGGCCGTGCTGTCCCTGCGCAGTGCAGCGCTGCTGCAGGGCTACCGTGGTAAGCCTGCGGCCGATCTGGACGCCTTGGTCGCCGCCATCGGCGCCGTGGCCGACTATGCCTGTGAAAACGCCAGCCAATTGCTGGAGCTGGATGTGAACCCCCTGATGGTCGGTGCCAGCGGCACCACCGCCGTCGATGCCTTGATTCGCCTGGGCCAGGCGTAAGGACATGAACATGACCCACCCAACCCTCACCGCCGGCCAGGCGCTGGTGCGCCTGCTGGCCAACTATGGCGTCGACACGGTCTTCGGCATCCCCGGCGTGCATACCCTGGAGCTGTACCGTGGCCTGCCCGGCAGCGGCATCCGCCACGTGCTCACCCGCCACGAGCAGGGCGCAGGCTTCATGGCCGACGGTTATGCCCGGGCCAGTGGCAAGCCCGGGGTGTGCTTCGTCATCACCGGCCCCGGCGTGACCAACGCCGCCACGGCCATCGGCCAGGCCTACGCCGATTCGATTCCGCTGCTGGTGATTTCCAGCGTCAACCACACCGCGAGCCTGGGCAAGGGCTGGGGCTGCCTGCACGAAACCCAGGACCAACGCGCCATGACCGCGCCCATCACGGCCTTCTCAGCCGTGGCCCTGAAGCCCGAGGACCTGCCCGAGCTGATCGCCCGCGCCTATGCGGTGTTCGACAGCGAGCGCCCGCGGCCGGTGCATATCTCCGTGCCGCTGGATGTGCTGGCCGCGCCGGTGGCGCATGACTGGAGCGCGCAGGTGGTGCGCCGCCCCGCGCGCGGCCCGGCCAACCCCGATAGCCTGGAGCAGGCGGCCCGGTTACTGGCCGCAGCCAAGCGCCCGATGATCATTGCCGGCGGTGGCGCACTGCAGGCGGGGGCCGAACTGCAGGCATTGAGCGAGCGCCTGGCGGCGCCGCTGTTCACCAGCGTGGCCGGCAAAGGCCTGGCGGCGCTCGATTCGCCCTTGAACGCCGGTTCCACCCTGTGCGTGGAGCCTGGCTGGGCACTGATCGCCGAGGCCGATGTGGTGCTGGCGGTGGGCACCGAGATGGCCGACACCGATTTCTGGCGCGAACGCCTGCCGCTCAACGGCGAGCTGTTGCGGGTGGATATCGACCCACGCAAGTTCAACGACTTCTACCCCTGCGCGCAGGCCTTGCACGGCGATGCCCGGCAAACCCTGGCGGCGCTGCTCGAACGCTTGCCGGGCGAGCGGCGTGATGCGGCCCAGGCCACGGCGGTGGTGGCGCGCCTGCGCGAGGCCGTGCAGGCCGGCCATGGCCCGTTGCAGGCGCTGCACCAGGCCATTCTGCAGCGAGTGGCCGCAGCGCTGCCGGACAACGCGTTCATCAGCACCGACATGACCCAGTTGGCCTACACCGGCAACTATGTGTTCAACAGCCGCGCGCCGCGCAGCTGGTTGCACCCGACCGGCTACGGCACCCTTGGGTTTGGCCTGCCGGCCGGCATCGGGGCGATGTTCGGCAGCGCAGGGCGCCCCGGCCTGGTGTTGGTGGGCGACGGCGGTTTTCTCTACACCGCCCAGGAACTGGCCACCGCCGTGGAAGAGCTCGACCGCCCACTGGTGGTGTTGCTGTGGAACAACGACGCGCTGGGGCAGATTCGCGACGACATGCAGGCCCTGGCCATCGAGCCCATCGGCGTGCTGCCGCGCAACCCCGACTTCGCGGGCCTGGCCCGCGCCTTTGGCTGTTCGGTCGCACAGCCGCAAAGCCTGGATGAGCTGCAACGCGACCTGCGCAGCGGCTTTGCCCGCAACGGCGTAACCCTGATCGAGCTCAAGCACGCCTGCGCGCGCTGAGCCTGGCCCAGAACCACAGGAAGCGAACCATGCGATTTTCCTCACTCACACAACGCATCGCCGGTGACGGCGCCGCCGCCTGGGACATTCACTACCGTGCCCTGACCATGCTGGAGCAGGGCCAGGACGTGCTGCTGTTATCGGTTGGCGACCCGGACTTCGACACCCCGGCGCCGATCGTTCAGGCCGCCGTGGCCAGCCTGCAGGCCGGCAATACCCATTACGCCGACGTGCGCGGCAAACGCAGCCTGCGTGAAGCCATCGCCCGTAGGCACCAGCGGCGCAGCGGCCAGGCCGTGACCGCTGACCAGGTGACCGTCCTGGCTGGGGCCCAGTGCGCGCTGTTCAGCGTGGCCCAGTGCGTGCTGCAGGCGGGCGATGAAGTGATCGTCGCCGAGCCGATGTACGTTACCTACGAGGCCGTGTTCGGCGCCTGTGGCGCTACAGTGATTCCGGTGCCGGTGCGCCCGGAGCACGGTTTTCGTGTGCAGGCCCAGGAGGTGGCCGCACGCATCACCCCGCGCACCCGCGCACTGGCGCTGAACAGCCCGCACAACCCCTCCGGCGCCAGCCTGCCGCGCAGTACCTGGGAGGCCTTGGCCGAGCTGTGCGTTGCCCATGACCTGTGGCTGATCAGCGACGAGGTGTACAGCGAGCTGCTGTTCGACGGCGAGCACATCAGCCCGGCCAGCCTGCCCGGCATGGCCGAGCGCACGGCAACGCTCAACAGCCTTTCCAAGTCCCACGCCATGACCGGCTGGCGGGTTGGCTGGGTGGTGGGGCCACCGGCACTGGCCGGGCACCTTGAAAACCTGGCGTTGTGCATGCTTTACGGTTGCCCTGATTTTATTCAGGACGCTGCGGTGGTGGCGCTGGAGCAGCCATTGGCCGAGCTCGATGGCATGCGCGAGGCCTACCGTGAACGCCGCGACCTGGTGTGCGCCAGCCTTGCGAACTGCCCAGGGCTAAGGCCGTTGCGGCCTGATGGTGGGATGTTCGTGATGGTCGATATTCGCGAAACCGGGCTTAGCGCGCAGGCGTTTGCCGACCGGCTGTTGGACCTGCATGGGGTGTCGGTGTTGGCGGGGGAGGCCTTTGGGCCGAGCGCTGCTGGGCATATCCGCCTGGGGTTGGTGTTGGGGGCTGAGGCGCTGGGTGAGGCGTGTCGGCGGATTGCGCTGTGTGCCAAGGCGCTGATGGGGGCCGCGTGAGGCGTGGCGAGTTCTGTTGGAGCGGGCTTGACCCGCGAAGCAAGCACCGCGGTGCGTGGCATCGGCTTCGCCGGTGTTCGCGGGGCAAGCCCGCTCCTACAAAGGATTGCGGCGCGTTTGCGGGCATTGTTCCTTGGGCGTATCGAACGCCACGAATAACTGATCCGCCGTGATCGTACCCAGGTCCAGGCGCATGTTCTGCTCCAGCATCGCGAACAGCCGGGTGAACACCTCGTACACCTTGCAATGGTCTTCCAGCCCCGCGAACGGGTTGTCGATCTTCTCGGCGATCAGCGAACTTTCCTGCACCGCGTCATACACCTCGCGCAAGGTAATCTGCTGCGGCGGGCGGGCCAGGGTCACGCCGCCCTGGGCGCCGCGGTACGACATCAGAATATTGGCCTTGACCATCTGCGACACCATCGAGCGCACCCGGGTAGGGTGCACCTTGACCCATTTGGCGATGGTTTCGGTGCGCAGCTTCTGCGGCGCATTGGCAGCCACGAAGGAAAGGATGTACGAAGCGGTGATCAGCCGGGTCGACTGGCTCATGGGGCAATGCTCCCTGCGAAAGCGTAGATAGTACACGGTTGCCAAAGCACGTTAGCGGGCGCTGGAAATCAGCTTGTCCACGCGCTAATGTATTTGTTACGGTAACAATTACAAATAATACACAGCTTCTACGCAATCCGCTTTGACCGAACAACAATTCCTTGCGGTTCAACAGGGGCAACTGCCATGAGCGATAACAACAAGAACAATCCGCACGCCTTTCCCGCAGGCAGCCTGCCGCGCCGAGATTTCCTCAGGTTCAGCGCTGGCGCGGCGGCCATCGCCGGGGCCTTCGCCTTCGGCCTGCCGCTGCGCAGCCACGCCGACGAGGCCACGCCCAAGCCCGGCGGCACCCTGCGCCTGGGCCTGGCAGGGGGGAGCACCAGTGACTCGAAAGACCCAGGTTCCTGGGTCGACACCTTCACCTTCATCGGCTTCTCGGCGGTGTACAACACCCTCACCGAAATTGCCGTGGACGGCACCGCCATCCCTGAACTGGCCGAGCACTGGGAATCCAGCCCGGAGGCGAAAACCTGGACGTTCAAGCTGCGCCCGGGCGTAACGTTCCACAATGGCAAGCCGCTGGTTGCAGAGGACGTGGTTGCCTCGATCCAGCATCACCTGGGCGAGAAGTCCACCTCCGCGGCCAAGACCGTGCTGGGCGATGTCGCCAAGGTATACGCCAGCGCGCCGGACACCGTGGTGTTCGAACTGCACTCGGGCAATGCCGACTTCGCCTACGTGGTGGCCGACTACCACCTGGTAATCATGCCCGCCAAGGATGGCCTGGCCGACTGGCAGGCCGGGGTGGGCACAGGTGGTTACCGCATCAAGGGTTTCGAGCCGGGCGTGCGCATGGACCTTGAGCGCAGCCCGGACTACTGGAAACCGGGCAGGGCGCACTTTGCCAGCGCCGAGCTGATCGCCATTGCCGATGGCGCGGCGCGGGTCAACGCCCTGGTCACCGACAAGGTCGATGTGATCAACAAGGTCGACCTCAAGACCGTGGCCCTGCTCAAGCGCAACCCGAAACTGGTGATCGAGGAAACCAAGGGCGCCCAGCACTACACCTTCCCGATGGCCTGCAACAGCCCGCAGTTCGCCGACAACAACGTGCGCCTGGCGCTCAAGCACGCGGTCGACCGCCAGGCCCTGCTGGCCTCGGTGCTGTACGGCTATGGCCAGGTTGGCAATGACCACCCGCTGCAACCGGGCAACCGCTTCATCAACCCGGCCCTGGAGCAGCGTCTCTACGACCCGGACAAGTCCCGTTTCTACTTGCGCCAGGCCGGCATGGACAGCCTCAAGGTACGCCTGCAGGCCTCCGACGCAGCCTACAGCGGCGCCGTGGACGCTGCCGTGTTGTTCAAGGAGCAGGCCCGCCAGGCCGGCATCGACATCGACGTGGTGCGCGAGCCCGCCGATGGCTTTTTCACCAACGTGTGGATGAAACAGCCGTTCACCACCTCGTTCTGGTACTCAAGCCTCACCGCCGACCGCATGTTCAGTATCGGTTACGCCAAGGGCGCGGCATGGAATGAAACCCACTGGGACAACCCGCGTTTCAACCAGTTGCTCAACGCCGCCCGCGGCGAGATGAACGAGCCGCTGCGCCGCGAGATGTACAACGAGATGCAGGCCCTGTGCCGCGACGACGGCGGGGCGATCGTGCCGCTGTTCGCCAGCTCCGTTGCCGCCCGCTCCAGCCGCGTGGCCCACGGCCCGCAGACCGCCCCCTACGGCGAGCTGGACGGCCTGCGGGTGATCGAGCGCTGGTGGCAAGCCTGAGCCGTCGGCGCTTGCAGGGTTGAACGCTCCCTTTTCATTCGAGGACATCTACGGTGAACATGCTTGGCAAACTGCTTGTGCAGCGCCTGGCCCTGGGCCTGTTGTCGCTGTTTGCGGTCTCGGTGGTGATTTTCCTGGCAGTGGGCATGCTGCCAGGGGACATCGCCCAGGCCATGCTCGGCCAGTCGGCCACCCCGGAAACCGTCGCGGCCCTGCGCACCCAGCTGGGGCTGGACCTGTCGCCGTTGCAACGCTTCGTGCAGTGGGCCTGGCGCCTGCTGCACGGTGACCTTGGGGTGTCGCTGGCCAACCAGCGGCCGATTGCCGAACTGGTGGGCGCGCGGTTGGGCAATACCTTCAGCCTGGCCCTGCTGGCGGCGCTGTTCTCGGTGCCGCTGGCGTTGCTGCTGGGCATGCTCGCGGCGTTGTACCGCAACAGCTGGTTCGACCGCCTGCTCAACACCGGCGCGCTGAGCGCGGTATCGTTCCCCGAGTTCTTCGTGGCCTACCTGCTGATTCTGGTGTTCGCCGTGAAGCTGGCCTGGCTGCCAGGCATTTCCAGCCTGCCCACCGACGCCTCGCTGGCTGACGTACTGGAGGTTTCGGTGCTGCCGGTAGCCACCCTGAGCCTGGTGGTGATCGCGCAGATGATGCGCATGACCCGTGCCGCGCTGATTAACCTGTTGGCCAGCCCCTACATCGAAATGGCCAGGCTCAAGGGCGTGTCACCTGCGCGGATCATCTTCAAGCACGCCTTGCCCAATGCCCTGGCGCCAATCGTCAACGTGGTGGCGCTGAACCTGGCCTACCTGGTGGTGGGCGTGGTGGTGGTGGAAGTGGTGTTCGTCTACCCGGGGCTGGGCCAGCTGCTGGTGGACTCGGTGGCCAAGCGCGACATTCCGGTGGTGCAGGCCTGCAGCCTGATTTTCGCCGGCACCTACATCCTGCTCAATACCGGCGCCGACGTGCTGTCGATCGCCAGCAACCCACGCCTGATGCATCCAAAGGGGTAGACCATGAAGCTGATCGCACCGCTGCTGCGCGCGCCCCTGAGCGCGAAGTTCGGCCTGCTGGTGATCGTTGCCTACATCGGCGTGGCGCTGTTCGCACCGCTGCTGGCGCCGTATGGCGAAACCCAGGTGGTGGGCGAGGGCTTCGCACCCTGGAGCCCGCAGTTCCTGCTGGGCACCGACAACCTCGGGCGCGACACCTTCAGCCGCCTGTTGTACGGCGCCCGCAACACCCTTGGCATCGCCTTCCTGACCACTAGCCTTGCGTTCCTGCTGGGCGGCCTGTGCGGCCTGGTTGCCGCGCTCAAGGGCGGCTGGGTCGACCAGGGCCTGTCACGGCTGGTGGACATCCTGATGGCCATTCCGCAGCTGATCTTCGCCTTGCTGATCCTCAGCGTGGTCGGCACCACGGCCACCTCGCTGGTGCTGGTGATCGCGCTGCTCGATGCCACCCGGGTATTCCGCCTGTCACGCGCCGTGGCGATGACCGTGGTGGTGCAGGACTACGTGGAGGCCGCGCGGTTGCGCGGGGAGGGGCTGTGGTGGCTGGTCACCCGCGAGGTGTTGCCCAATGCCGCAGCGCCGCTGATTGCCGAGTTCGGCCTGCGCTTTTGCTTCGTCTTCCTGTTCATCAGCGCCCTGTCGTTCCTTGGCCTGGGCATCCAGCCGCCCACCGCCGACTGGGGCAGCATGGTGCGCGATAACGCGGTGCTGATCACCTTCGGTGACATCAGCCCGTTGCTGCCGGCCCTGGCCGTGGCGTTGATCACGGTGAGCGTGAACTTCGTCGTCGATTGGGTGCTGCACCTGTCCAGTGGTCTGAAGGAGTGCTGAACATGAACGCCGATACCCTGCTGCAAATCCGCGGCCTGCACATCGAAGGCCATCATGACGGTGCCTGGCACCCGCTGATCAAGGGCATCGACCTGACCCTTCGGCGCGGCGAGGTGCTGGGCCTGATCGGTGAGTCCGGTGCTGGCAAGTCGACCCTGGGCCTGGCTGCCATGGGCTACGTGCGCGACGGCTGCCGGATCACCGGCGGCAGCGTGTGTTTCGATGGCTTGCAGTTGCTTGATTGCAGCGCCGAGGCCCTGCGCAAACTGCGCGGGCTGCGCATCGCCTATGTGGCGCAGAGTGCCGCCGCCTCGTTCAACCCGGCGCACCGGCTGATCGACCAACATGTGGAAACCGCGGTGATCAACGGCGGCCAGGACCGTGCCACGGCCGAGGCCGAGGCGGTGGCGCTGTACCGCCTGCTGCGCCTACCCGACCCTGAGCATATCGGCCAGCGTTACCCGCACCAGCTTTCCGGCGGGCAGTTGCAGCGGGTGATGACCGCCATGGCCATGGCCTGCCACCCGGACCTGATCATTTTCGACGAGCCGACCACGGCGCTGGATGTCACCACCCAGATCGAGGTGCTGGCGGCGATCCGCGATGCGGTGAAAACCTTCGGCAGCGCCGCGCTGTACATCAGCCATGACCTGGCGGTGGTGGCGCAGATGGCCGACCGTATCATGGTGCTGCGCCACGGCAGCCTGGTGGAAGAGGCGCAGACCCGCCACATGCTCAGTGCACCGCAGCAGGCCTACACCCAGTCGCTGTGGGCCGTGCGCAATTTCCACACCTCGGCCAAGGCCTGCCCGGTGGCGCAAAAGCCGTTGCTGGAGGTGCGCAACGCCAACGCCAGCTACGGTCAGCAGCCGGTACTGCACGACGTTTCGCTGAAGTTGTACCGCGGCCAGACACTGGCGGTAATCGGTGAGTCGGGCAGCGGCAAGAGCACCACGGCGCGCCTGATCAGTGGCCTGCTGCCGGCCACCAGCGGCGCGTTGCTGTACGACGGTGAAGCCCTGCCTGGCGATTACCGCCGGCGCAGTAAGGAACAGCTGCGGCGCATCCAGATGATCTACCAGATCCCCGACACGGCGCTCAATCCCAGGCAACGCATCGTCGACATCATCGGCCGGCCGCTGGCTTTTTACCTGGGCCTCAAAGGCAAGGCCTTGCGCGAGCGGGTCGCCGAGCTGTTGCGGATGATCGATCTGGACCCGGCCACCTACATGGACCGCTTGCCCCGCGAACTGTCGGGCGGGCAGAAGCAGCGAATCTGCATCGCCCGTGCGTTGGCTGCCGAGCCGCAACTGATCATTTGCGACGAGGTGACCTCGGCCCTGGACCAGCTGGTGGCCGAGGGCGTGCTGAAGCTGCTCGACCGGATCCAGCGCGAGCTGGGCGTGGCCTACCTGTTCATCACCCACGACGTGGCCACCGTGCGTGCAATCGCCGACCAGGTGCTGGTGATGCAGCGCGGGCGAGTGGTTGACCACGGCAGCCGCGAGGCGATTTTCCAGCCGCCGCACCGCGACTACACCGGGTTGTTGTTTTCCTGCGAGCCGGAAATGGACCCGGACTGGCTCGACCGCCTGTTGGCCGAGCGCAAGGCCACGTCCCCTTTGCCCACTGTTTGAGGATCAACCATGAATGTCCTGATCGTTCACGCCCACCCCGAGCCACGTTCCTTCACCGCCGCCCTGCGCGACCAGGCGGCAGCGACCTTCCGTGCCCAGGGCCACCAGGTGCAGGTGAGCGACCTGTACGCCATGGGCTGGAACCCGGTGGCCAGCGCCGATGACTTCAGCCACCGGGAAAACCCGGAATACCTGGTGTATGCGCTGGAGCAGCGCTTGGGGGTGAAGGGGGGCTCCATTGCGGCGGATATCCAGCAGGAGTTGGACAAGCTGCTGTGGGCGGACCTGCTGGTGCTGAACTTCCCGATCTTCTGGTTCTCGGCCCCGGCGATGCTCAAGGGCTGGATCGACCGGGTGCTGGTGTCCGGGGTGTGCTACGGCGGCAAGCGTTTCTACGACCAGGGCGGCCTGGCTGGCAAGCGGGCGCTGGTGACGGTAACCATTGGCGGGCGCGAGCACATGTTTGGCGAAGGGGCGATCCATGGGCCGCTGGAGGATATGCTGCGGCCAATTTTGCGTGGGACCTTGGCCTATGTCGGTTTCGAAGTATTGGAGCCGTTCGTGGCCTGGCATGTGCCGTATATCAGCGATGAGGCACGCCAGGGTTTTCTGCGCAGTTATCAGCAACGCCTGGAGCAGTTGCCGGATGATGCGCCGATGCAGTTTCCGCGGTTGGAGCAGTTTGATGAGGGGTTGTATCCGTTAACGAACGTTCAGAGCCGTTGTACGGAGCCAGGCTACTAGTGCAGATGTACGAGGTGGCACAATGCCTTGTTTGCTGCACCCCTTGCAGTTAAGGCCTTTCAGGCAAACGACCGAACTGAACGTGTGCGGGCCCTGGCCCATGCCGATTGACCCTGCGCACCCAGGCCACTAAATTCCATGGTTTTCCTACTGGGTGCACTGCACCGAAGCTATCAGGACCCTGGCAAAGGACTGGCCGACCATGGTTTTTCGCGCAAGGCGTTTGATGCCGGCGGCACTGCTCTGCTGCACCTTTACGGTTCAGGCAAGTGATGTGCCGACTGGCGATTTCTGGATCATTCACCACCAGGGCAGCCTAGGTACGAACCAGGCATTCATCGCCGATGGTGATGCCAACAATATCTATGCGCGCCCGGGTGGGGCGAAATCGCTGGGCGTCTATCAGTTCAACGAAGCGCCCGGCACACCCACCTTTACGGCTTACGACGTTGAAATCGATTGCGCGAAGAACCGCGCGCGGATCATGGGTGCGCAGGATTATCGAAGCGTGTTCAACGAACTGCGCCCGGCAAAGTTTTCCAGCCAGTGGCAGACCAAACCCGAGGCTTGGCTGGTGCAAAGCCGAGACTTCGTGTGTCGCCCAACCGAGCGCCAGGCCAAGAAAATGCAGCACCTGGGTGCAATGCCCGCCTCACAAATGGCCAAGGCAGGGCCGGAGCTGTTCCGGGCCCTGAATCGTGAGGCGCTCAAGGCGACCATCATGCAGCAGATCGATGAAGCCTTTGCGCAGATGCCTGCGAAATAATTCAACGTCGAAAGGGAAGGGGTGATGAACCGATTGCTCATGCTGGCGTTGGCAGCCGCCACGCTCAGCGGCTGTTCCTCGCTTGAGGCCACCAGTGCCTGGAAAGGTCGCCCAGTGGGCGAGTTGATCGACTACTTCGGTGTTCCCAGGCAGATCATGGTGGCGCCGGACCAGGACCTGGTCGTGCTCAGGTACATACGCGAAAGCGATTACATTTCGCGCGAAGCCGCTGGCACGTACACAGGGCCGCAAGGTGGCCAGCTCGTCCATGCAGAGTATTGGGAGGATGTTCGGCATTCGGGCAGTTGCGAAATCAATGTGTTCATCAACCGGGCGCGGTTAGTTGAGAAAGTTCGCGCCAATGGGCGCTGCGCCCCCATCGAAATGGCTCCGAAGGGGGCGTGAGCAGGCTTTACGCCGACCCGGTAGGAGCGAGCGTAGCTCGCGATGGGGCGCGCAGCGGCACAGGATGCGCGGGTTGCCTTGCGGCCCATCGCGAGCTGCGCTCGCTCCTACCAGGCACACCGCCAACGGGTGAAAACAGTCGGCTTCAAGCCGTTCAGATCAGTAGGTAATCGCAGTGCGCCACAAGGGGCGGGTGGTCACCCTCGATCAGGTGCACATGGCGCCCGGCGACCTGGTCGATGGCCAGGCAATCGTCGACCTCCAGCAAGGCATCGGTGTGGGGCTTGAGCCAGCCAGCCTGCATGCGTTGCTTGCCCATCTTCTTCGCCTCGGCTTTGTCCCGGGCGACCACCAGCAGGTAGTGGTGCGCTTCGCCGAACACCTGCGGCTCGTAGCCACCCAGGTTGATGAAGAACAGGCGTGGCGCGCCAGTGGGGGCAGGCCCTTGGCGCAACTCCACGCGATAGCCATCAACCCCGGCAACTTCCATCCACGCATCGATGTGCAACCCTTTGGCACTGCCGAACCAGGCGCTGCGCAGTTGCGGGTAGGCTTGCTCCAGGGAGTCTGCGTGGGCGAACAGCACATCGTGCACTTCGATTTTTGCGCTTGGGTGGCGGCCGCCGAGCATGACGATGTAGAGCATGGGAGTCCTTGTGCGGGTAATCGGTGGTGCAGTGTAACGCCATAGGGCAGGTATCGGCCCCTCAAACCAACCTGAACACATGCTTCAGGTAGGCCACGAAGTTCTCATCCCGGCACTGCGTTTTCCCCGGGCTGTCGGAGATCTTCGCCACCGGCGCGCCATTGCACTCGGTCATCTTGATCACGATGTTCATCGGTTCCACCCCGGGAATGTCGCACGTCAGGCGCGTACCGATGCCAAAGCTCACATTGATTCGCGCGTGCAGCGCCCGGTACAGCATCAGTGCCTTTTCGAAGTCCAACCCGTCGGAAAAGATCAGTGTCTTGCCCTTGGGGTCGATGCCCAGCCGCTCGTAGTGGGCGATGGCCTTTTCCGCCCAGGCCAGTGGGTCCCCGGAATCGTGGCGCAGGCCATCGAACAGCTTGGCGAAGTACAGGTCGAAATCGCCCAGGAACGCATCCATGGTGATGCAGTCGGTCAGCGCAATGCCCAGCAACCCACGGTACTCGCGCACCCAGCATTCAAGCGCCGCCGCCTGGCTGTCGACCAGGCGCGGGCCGAGTTGCTGGTGGGCCATGAACCACTCGTGGGCCATGGTGCCAATGGGCTTGAGGTCGTATTCACGGGCCAGGTGCACGTTGCTGGTACCCACGAAACGCCCCGGAAAGTCACGCTTGAGGATATGCACCACTTCTTCCTGCACCCGGTAGGAAAAGCGCCGGCGCGTGCCGAAATCGGCGAGCTGCAAGCCGGCCAGTTCCTCGGCGCTGGCTTGGGCCTTGAGCCAGTCCAGTTTCTGGTACAGGCGCTCGCCTACTTGCTCGATGACCACGTCACGGTACCGGTAGCGGTTGCGAACCTCACTGATGATGGCCAGCAGCGGAATCTCGTAGAGGATCACATGCAGCCATGGGCCGCGTACGCGGATCGCCAGTTGCCCGGTGGCGTCCAGGCCGATTTGCACGTAGCGCAGGTTGAAGCGGAACAGGCTGAGAAAACGGATGAAGTCCGGCTTGATGAAGGGGATTTTCTCCAGGTACGCCAGCTGGTCGTGGGTCACGCTCACCTCGGCCAGTTGCTCGACCTGGTAGCGGATTTCTGCAAGGTAGGGCGACAGGTCTTCACCGTTGCGGCAGCGAAACTCCCATTCCACCTCGGCATTGGGGTAGTTGTGCAGCACCGCCTGCATCATGGTGATCTTGTAGAAGTCGGTGTCCAGCAGGTTCTGGATGATCCGTGGGCCGAATACGCTGTCGCTCATGGGCGGCCTTCCTTTATCAGGGCCAACTGGTGGTCGAGCGCGGCCTCGTCGCCGCAGAGGACCACGCCCTCGGCGGCCAGCAGGCCGCAGGCCGCGATGGCGCCTGCCTGGGTGAGGGCGCGGCAGGCGGGCAGGTACAAAAGCACCGGGAAGCCGGCGCGGCGCAATTGCAGGGCCGTGGTTTTCACGCAGTAGTCCAGGGCCAGGCCGCCGACGATCACGGCGCCAACCTGCTGCACCTTGAGAAATTCGATGACGCCGGTGGAGCGGCGCTCGGCCAGGTCGTGGTAGCAGGCGCCGTAGGGGTGAAGGTCGGGCTCGACGCCTTTCCACACGAAGTAGTCGTAGTCGATTGGCGCGGGCAGGCCGGGCAGCAATTGGAAACCCGGCGTACCCGGAACGCAGTGGCTGACCCAGGTCAGGTCGGCGTTGGCCAAGGCCAGTGGCTGCAGCATCTGCGCGTGCTCGGCAACCACCCAGGCGGCATTGGC
The DNA here is from genome assembly GCF_011752565.1 of Pantoea sp. Ap-967. Taxonomy (GTDB): domain Bacteria; phylum Pseudomonadota; class Gammaproteobacteria; order Pseudomonadales; family Pseudomonadaceae; genus Aquipseudomonas. The sequence continues at coordinate 166,102 of NZ_VWXK01000009.1, read as the reverse complement.
CGGGTGTGCGTCCTTGCTGCCCAGGCGCAGGTCGGCGCGCTGGGCCATGGCGTTGAGGTCTGGGGCGATCTCGTCGCCCTCGGGTACCGGCAGCTCCTGAGGGGCGTTGCGGGTGAAGCCGTTCTGCGCGTCGACATCGAAGCTGGCGATTTTCATGGCAGGTCTCCTCGCTGGAATGGCTATATAATTCATCTGGTGTATTAAGTGTGTCAAGTGAAAGCCATTAAAAGCTTTTCTCTTGCCTTACTTAGATGCGCTGGTGGATTATGGCGGCAGTGAAGAAGGAGCCTCCTGGTGAGTACAGCCGAAGTCTTGGCCAGTGTCGATATCGTTGCCCTGCGCCTGGCCCCCGATGCCCAGCATCTGCAAGTGTTGTTGCACCGACGTGAGCGCGAGCCCCATGCCGGCCAGTGGGCCTTGCCTGGCGTGATCGTCAATGGCCGCACCCCGGACACCAGCCTGGAAGCCGCCGCTGAGCGCGCGTTGCGCGAGAAGGCCCAGGTGCTGCCGCGCCACCTGGAGCAGGTGGGCACTGAAGGCAATGCGTTTCGCGACCCCCGCGGCTGGTCGTTGAGCACCTGCTACCTGGCCTTGCTCGATCCGCAGCAGCAGGTTGAAGGCGAGCAGTTGGCGTTTTTCGAGTTGGACAGCGTGGTTGAGCGCAAGGTGCTGCTGCCGTTCGACCATAACCTGCTGGTGGAGCGCGCCCGCGAGCGGCTGGCGGCCAAGACGGTGTACAGCAGCTTGCCGCTGTGCCTGCTGGCGCCGAAATTCACGGTGCTCGATGCGCTGGGCGCGGTGCAGGCGTGCCTGGGGCAAGCGGTCAACGGCACCTCACTGCGCAAGCGCCTGGAGCGCCTGCGTGAGTTGGGGTGGGTGCGGGACACCGGGGAGAAGAACCAGCCCAGGCTGGGCCGGCCACAGCAGTTGTATCAGTACACGCCGCAGGGGGGGCGGGTGTTCATGTTTGACCGCAGTTTGTTGCCGGAGGGCAGTTGAACGCTGGCTTGGCAGGGCCTTCATGGGAGCTAAAAGCAGGCGCGATTCCTTGTAGGAGCGGCGGTGCGGCGACCCGACTTGACCCGCGAAGCCAGCACCGCGGTGCATGGCACCGGCTGCGCCGGTGTTCGCGGGGCAAGCCCGCTCCTACAGGCAATGTTCCTTGCGCGACGGTCAATGCGCGCAGCGGCTGGCATCCCCTTGTTCGGCCGGGGCCTTGCGCGCGGCGGCGAGGAGGGTCGCCAGCACGATCAGCGCCGCACCGGCGGCCATGCGCAGGCTGGGTTGGTCACCGAACAACCACCATGCGCCGATGATCGCGTACACCGGCTCCAGGGCGATGATCATGCCCGCGGTGCGCGCTTCCAGGCCTTCCAGGCTCTTGACGAACAGGAACTGCGACAGCCCGGTGCAGAACACCCCCAGCAGCGCCAGGTTGACCCAGTCGCTACCGCCCAGGCTGGTGTTGCCCAGGTGGGTGAAGGCAAACGGTGCCACCAGTGCAGCCACCACCACGTTCTGCCAGAAGGCCACCTGCATGGCGTTCATGTTCGAGGCATTGCGGCGGTTGGCCACGGTCAGCAGGGCGAATGCCAGGCCCGAACCCAGGCCCCAGAGCAGGCCGACGGTGCCCTTGTCGAGCAGGTCGAAGGTCGGCACCACCAGCACCAGGCCGGCGGTGACCATCAGCAGCAGCAGGCCCTGCACGGCGCCGATGCGCTGGCCGAACACGCCGCGTTCGATCATCGCGATAAAGGCCGGGAAGCTGGCGAAGCCCAGGGTTGCTACCGCCACGCCGCCTACTTTGACGGCAATGAAGAAGGTCACCCAGTGGGTCGCCAGCAATGCACCGGTCAGGCCCAGCACGGGCAGGTTGCGCAGGGTCAGCGCGTCGAGCAGGCGGGTGCCCTTGAGCCCGGCGACGAAGCCCAGGGCGATGAAGGCGAAGGTGGCGCGGCCGAAGGTGATGATGCTGGCATCGGCCTCGATCAGGTGGCCGAGGATACCGGTAAGCCCAAACAGCACGGCGGCGATATGGGCAACGAACAGGGCATTACGGTGGCCGGTGGCAGCACCGGCTACGGGGATTGAAGTCGCGATCATGGCAGTCAAGTCTTCACAATGTGGCGCGCGCAAACACTCCCGATCGGCGCGACGCGGGTCTTTAATGCTGGGAGTTTTATCGTTATGAGCCCGGACGAACTGCCCGGTGCAAAAAGGCGCCACAGCGTTGGAATTGTGAAGCGAGGCTGTTTTACTCGCGGATACCACGTCCACCAGCCCACGGCGCGGGGCTGGTCGATGTGTGTATTATTTTTGTAGACACGGTTTGGAAGGCGATTGCGGGCGACATGTGCTTGTCTGATCGCGACATTGCTTATTGCCTTGTAGCGCCTTCTTATTCCTCGCCGTAGTTCATGATCGACAGCAAGCGGATGGGCACCTGCACCAGCTGCTCAGGGCCGTGGGGGGTGTCGCCGTCGAAGGTCAGGCTGTCGCCGGAATGCATGTGGTAGAGCTGGTTGCCGTGGCGGTACACCAGTTCACCCTCCAGCAAATGAAGGAACTCGGTGCCGGGGTGGGCGAAGGTCGGGAACTCCTCGCTGGCATCGTCCATGCTCACCATGTACGCCTCGAAATGCTTCTTCGGCCCCCTGGCGTGATTGAGCAAATGGTAGGTGTGGCCCTTCTCGGTGCCCCGGCGCACCACCTCCAGCCCTTCGCCGGCCTTGACCAGCAGCGCGTTGCCATCGGGTTGGTCGTATTGGCTGAACAGCTTGGCCATGGGCATGCCCAGCACGTCGCACAGGCGGCTGAGGGTGTCGAGGCTGGTGGACACCTGGGCATTTTCGATCTTGCTCAGCATGCCTTGGCTGATGCCGGCGATGCGCGCCACGTCGGCGAGCTTGAGGGACTGGGCTTGGCGCTGGCGCTTGATCTGCAGGCCCAGGTACTGCTCCAGGCGAAGGCGCGGTTCGGTTTCCGGTGGCATCGAGTGTCCTGCACGGTTTCAGTTCAAGAATAAAGTTTTCGCACTGTGAAAGTGCGAGGGGCGGCTGCGTTGGCCGTCGTTTTCTTCGGGTGAAAACAAGTTTCCCATAAATACAGCTGAAAAACCTGCCTGAGTTTTGCGTTGCCTGCACCGGCCTCTTCGCGGGGCAAGCCCGCTCCTACAAAGGGATGCGCGTCTGTTGTAGGAGCGGGCTTGCCCCGCGAAGGGGCCGCACCAGCTAACACAAGCAACAGAGTTGGCAAGCGCATTGCATTCCTGTGAGGAAAGTAAGTTTCCCTTGCGGAATCAAAGCCCGTCACCCAGGAGTGATCAACCCATGTTGCCAGCAGAAACCCAGCGCACCCTCGACCAGCACGGTATCAAGTATGTGCTGGCACAGTTCGTCGATATCCACGGTTCGGCGAAGACCAAGTCGGTGCCGGTATCGGGCCTGAAGATGGTGGCAGAGGAGGGCGCCGGTTTTGCCGGGTTCGCCATCTGCGGCATGGGCATGGAACCCCATGGTCCGGACTTCATGGCCCGCGGCGATCTGTCCACGCTGATTCCGGTGCCGTGGCAGCCAGGCTATGGCCGGGTGGTGTGTGTCGGCCATGTCAACGGCCAACCCTGGCCTTACGACAGCCGCTATGTGCTGCAACAGCAGGTGCAGCGCCTGGCCGACAAGGGCTGGACCCTGAACACCGGCCTTGAACCCGAGTTCAGCCTGTTCCGCCGCGATGAAGAGGGCAAGCTGCAGCTGGTGGACGCCTCCGACAACCTCGACAAGCCCTGCTACGACTACAAGGGCCTGTCGCGCTCGCGGCTGTTCCTCGAACGCCTCACCGAGGCCCTGCAGCCGGTCGGCTTCGACATCTACCAGATCGACCACGAAGACGCCAATGGCCAGTTCGAGATCAACTACACCTACAGCGACGCCATGGAATCGGCCGACCGCTTCACCTTCTTCCGCATGGCGGCAGGGGAGATCGCCAACGACCTGGGCATGATCTGCTCGTTCATGCCCAAGCCCGACCCCAAGCGCGCCGGCAACGGCATGCACTTCCACCTGTCGCTGGCAAGCTCGACCAACAAGAACCTGTTCCACGACCCTGCCGACAGCAGCGGCATGGGCCTGTCCAAGCTGGCCTACTACTTTGCCGCCGGCCTCCTGGCCCATGGCCCGGCCCTGTGCGCCTTCGCCGCGCCCACGGTCAACTCGTACAAGCGCCTTGTCGTGGGCCGCTCGCTGTCCGGCGCCACCTGGGCCCCGGCCTTCGTCGCCTACGGCGCCAACAACCGCTCGGCGATGGTGCGTATTCCCTACGGGCGCCTGGAGTTCCGCCTGCCCGATGCCGGCTGCAACCCGTACCTGGTCACCGCCGCGATCATCGCTGCCGGCCTCGACGGCATCGACCGCCAGCTGGAACCGGGCCAGATGTGCAACGAAAACCTCTACAACCTGAGCCTGGAGGAGATCGCCGCGCGCGGCATCAAGACCCTCCCGCAGTCGCTAAAGGAAGCCGCCGACGCCCTGGACGCCGACCCGCTGTTTCGCGAGGTGCTGGGCGCCGAGATCGTCGATGAGTTCATCAAGCTCAAGCGCATGGAGTGGGTGGAGTATTGCCGCCATGTCTCCGACTGGGAAATCCAGCGCTACACCGAATTCTTCTGACCGCCCCCAATCCCCTGGGCGGCCAACCCGAAAGCGGTCGTCCACTGCCTAGTAAGGAGCATCACCATGTGTGGAATCGTAGGTTTGTACCTGAAAAAGCCAGCGCTGGAAGCCCAGCTCGGCAAGCTCTTTGAACCCATGCTGCAAGCCATGACCGACCGTGGCCCGGACAGCGCAGGCTTTGCCATCTATGGCGACGAGGTGGCCGATGGCTGGGTCAAGCTGACCCTGCAGGTGGCGGACATCCATTACCCTTGGGCGGCGCTGATGGGCCAGTTGGAAGGGCGCCTGGGTTGCTCGCTCGACTGGTTCCAGAATGCCAGTGCCGCGGTGCTCAAGGTGCACACCGATGAAGCCAGCGCCCGCGCCGCGTTGGCCGAGCTGGCCCCCGAGGTGCGCATCATGAGTGCCGGGCAGAGCATCGAAATCCTCAAGGGCATGGGCCTGCCGGCAGAAATCTCCAGCCGCTTCGGCCTGGCCGGCATGAAGGGCAGCCACATCATCGGCCACACCCGCATGGCCACCGAAAGCGCGGTGACCCTGGAAGGCAGCCACCCGTTTTCCACCGGCGCCGACCTGTGCCTGGTGCACAACGGCTCGCTCTCCAACCACTTCCGCCTGCGCCAGGCACTCAAGCGCGAAGGCATCGCCTTCGAAACCGACAACGACACCGAGGTGGCCGCCGGCTACCTGACGTGGCGCCTGCAGCAGGGCGACACCCTGGCCCAGGCCCTGGACGGCGCACTGGAAGACCTGGACGGCTTCTTCACCTTCGCCATCGGCACCCGCAACGGCTTTGCCGTGATCCGCGACCCGATCGCCTGCAAGCCAGCGGTGCTGGCCGAAACCGACGACTACGTGGCCATGGCATCGGAGTACCAGGCCCTGGCCAGCCTGCCGGGCATCGAGAACGCCAAGGTCTGGGAACCGGCGCCCGCCACTTTGTACGTTTGGGAACGCGAAAGCGCCTGACCCCCACCGAACCACTGGAGACATTCATGAAGACGATCGACCTTTCCAGCGCCTCGGTGCGCGTGCTCAACCAGACCCTGCACGGCGAGGTGCAGGACCGCGAATGGCGGGTGACCCACCCCGATGGCAAGCACAACCTGGCCGTGGGCATCAACGCTGCGGTGTCGGTGGATATCGAGGGCCACGCGGGCTACTACTGCGCCGGCATGAACCAGCAGGCCAGCGTCACCGTGCACGGCAACGTCGGCGTGGGCGTGGCCGAGAACATGATGTCCGGCTTGGTGCGGGTCAAGGGCAGCGCCTCCCAGGCCGCCGGTGCCACCGCCCATGGCGGGCTGCTGGTCATCGAGGGCGACGCCGGCGCGCGCTGTGGCATTTCGATGAAGGGCGTGGACATCGTGGTCGGTGGCAGCATCGGCCACATGAGCTGCTTCATGGGCCAGGCCGGGCGCCTGGTGGTGTGTGGCGATGCCGGCGATGCCCTGGGCGATTCGCTGTACGAGGTGCGCATCTACGTCAAGGGCTCGGTGCAGTCGCTGGGTTCGGACTGCATCGAAAAAGAGATGCGCGCCGAGCACCTGCAAGAGTTGCAGGAACTGCTGAACCAGGCGGGCCTTGCGCACAAGGCCGCCGATTTCAAACGCTACGGCTCGGCCCGCCAGCTGTACAACTTCAAAGTCGACAACGCCAGCGCGTACTGATCCAGGAGCATTCCCATGAGCGAACAATTCCCCCCGGTACTGCGTGAATCGGCCACCTTCGATCGGCTGACCATCCAGGAAATCCAGCGTGCCGCGGAAACCGGCATCTACGACATCCGCGGCGGCGGCACCAAGCGCCGCGTACCACACTTCGACGACCTGCTGCTGCTGGGCGCCAGCGTGTCGCGCTACCCGCTGGAAGGCTACCGCGAGAAGTGCGGCACCGACGTGGTGCTGGGCAACCGTTTTGCCAAGAAGCCGATCCACCTGAAAATCCCGGTGACCATCGCCGGCATGAGCTTCGGCGCGCTGTCGGCCAACGCCAAGGAAGCCCTGGGCCGTGGCGCAACCATCGCCGGCACCAGCACCACCACCGGCGACGGCGGCATGACCCCCGAGGAGCGCGGCCAGTCGCAGCACCTGGTGTACCAGTACCTGCCATCGCGCTACGGCATGAACCCCGACGACCTGCGCAAGGCCGACGCCATCGAGATCGTGCTGGGCCAGGGCGCCAAGCCGGGCGGCGGTGGCATGCTGCTGGGCATGAAGGTGACCGAGCGCGTGGCCGGCATGCGCACCTTGCCCATCGGCGTTGACCAGCGCAGCGCCTGCCGCCACCCGGACTGGACCGGCCCGGATGATTTGGCGATCAAGATTGCCGAGATTCGCGAGATCACCGACTGGGAAAAACCCATCTACGTGAAGATCGGCGCCAGCCGGCCGTACTACGACGTCAAGCTGGCGGTGAAGGCCGGTGCCGACGTGGTGGTGCTTGACGGCATGCAGGGCGGCACCGCCGCTACCCAGGAAGTGTTCATCGAGCACGTGGGCATCCCGATTCTACCCGCCATCCCGCAGGCCGTGCAGGCGCTGCAGGAGATGGGCATGCACCGCAAGGTGCAGCTGATCGTTTCCGGTGGTATCCGCAACGGTGCCGACGTGGCCAAGGCCATGGCCCTGGGCGCCGATGCGGTGGCCATCGGTACGGCAGCGCTGATCGCCCTGGGTGACAACCACCCACGGTTGGACAGCGAGCTGAAGAAGATCGGCTCGGCCGCCGGTTTCTACGATGACTGGCAGAACGGCCGTGACCCGGCCGGCATCACCACCCAGGATCCGGAGCTGGCCAAGCGCCTGAACCCAGAGGAGGCCGGTCGGCGGTTGGCCAATTACCTGCGGGTGCTGGTGCTGGAGGCGCAGACCATGGCCCGCGCCTGCGGCAAGTCGCACTTGCACAACCTTGATCCCGAGGACCTGGTGGCGTTGACCGTGGAAGCCGCCGCCATGGCGCGGGTGCCATTGGCCGGCACTGCCTGGGTGCCGGGGCAGGCGCAGTACTGATCCATCGTGGTAGGGGGCCGCTTTGCGGCCCATTCGCGGCACAAGGCCGCTCCTACAACCGCCTGTAGGAGCGGCCTTGTGCCGCGAATGGGCTGCAAAGCAGCCCCGGATACACCCCCATTCGCACAGGAGTGACCCCATGAAACGTGCCCTAGCTGTTGCGCTGTTGGCGTCGACGCCATTGGCCCACGCCGCCGACTCCACCCTGGACACCGGCAACACCGCGTGGATGATCTGCGCCGCAATGTTCGTGCTGATGATGTGCATTCCGGGCCTGGCGCTGTTCTATGGCGGCATGGTGCGGGCGAAGAACTTCCTTTCGGTGTTCACCCAGCTGTTCGCCGTGGCCGGGGTGATCGGCATTCTCTGGGTGCTGTTCGGCTACAGCCTGGTGGTCGACACCAGCGGTATGGTCGAGGGGCAGTCGACCGTCAACAGCTTCATTGGCGGGCTGGACAAGGCGCTGATGCTGGATATTGGCCATGACAGCCTGGTGGGTACCATCCCGGAAGGGGTATTTGCCGTCTTCCAGCTCACCTTCGCCATCATCACCCCTGCACTGATCGCCGGGGGCTTTGCCGAGCGCATGAAGTTCAGTGCCTCGCTGCTGTTCATGGCCGCCTGGTTCGTGCTGGTGTACGCACCGATTGCCCACATGGTCTGGGGCGGGCCGGGTGCGCTGATGGTCAACTGGGGCGTGCTGGATTTTGCCGGCGGCACCGCGGTGCATATCAACTCCGGCGTGGCGGCGCTGGCGGCGGCGTTGATGCTGGGCAAACGCAAAGGCTACCCGCAGGTGGCCATGCCGCCGCATAACCTGGGCTTTACCCTGGTGGGCGCGGGGCTGCTGTGGGTTGGCTGGTTCGGTTTCAACGTAGGCTCGGGCCTTGCCGCCAACCAAGGGGCAGGGGTGGTGATGCTGGCAACCATGGTTGCGGCCTGCGCCGGCATCGTGGGCTGGCTGCTGACCGAGAAGGTCGTGCATGGCCGGCCAACGGCGTTGGGCGCCGCATCGGGTGCCTTGGCCGGGCTGGTCGGCATCACGCCGGCCTGCGCCTTCGTCGGGCCGCTGGGGGCGGTGGCGATCGGTTTGTTGACCGGCGCCATCTGCTTTTTCGCCGTGACCCGCCTGAAGCAGGCGCTGGGTTATGACGACAGCCTGGACGTGTTCGGCCTGCATGGGGTGGGTGGGATGGTTGGGGCGGTGCTGACCGGGGTATTTGCCGCGCCATCGTTGGGTGGCTATGTGGAAGGAGTTTCGCCGCTGGGGCAGGCGCTGGTGCAGCTCAAGGGGGTGGCCTTTACCTTCGCCTATTGCTTCGTGGTGAGCTGGGCGATTCTCGGGGCGGTGAAGCTGACGGTGGGGCTGCGCGCCAGTCGGGAAGAGGAAGAGCAGGGGCTGGACCTGGCCGAGCACAACGAGCGGGCCTATAACCTCTGAGCTGGCATGTGGGCAATTGGGCGCCGCTGGCGCGGCGCATCGCGAGCGTTGCTCGCTCCTACCGGGTGGTGCAAAACGCAAATCCTTGCCTATTCCTGTAGGAGCGAGCAAAGCTCGCGAAGCACCGCGCAAGCGGTGCCCCTCTACCTCAGGATTGCATGGCCAACTTGGCACTGTGCTGCCGGCGGCGGTAAGCACTGTCACGGCTGGCCAACCACCAGTACAGCGGCGAAGTCACCACCAGCCCCACCAGCCACGACAGGTCGGCCCCGTTGATATGCGCGGAAATCGGCCCGACGTACAGCGGCGTGTTCATGAACGGAATCTGCACCACGATACCCACCGCATAGGCAATCAGCGCCTGTGGGTTGTAGCGCCCGTAGATCCCGCCATCGACCTTGAAGATCGACTGGATGTCATAGTCGCCCTTGTGAATGGCGTAGAAGTCGATCAGGTTGATCGCCGTCCACGGCACCAGCACCACCAGCAGCACCAACACCATGTCGACGAAGTGGCCGATGAAGTCCGCCGAGGCGAACACCGCCACCACGCAGCAGGCCGCCAGCACGATCAGCGACAGCACCGCACGACTCTTGGCGGTGGGGATCCAGCGGTAGGCGAAGGTTTGTACCAGGGTGATGATCGACAGCACCGCGCCATACAGGTTGAGGGCGTTGTGGCTGATGACGCTGAGCAGGAACAGCACCAGCATCACTGGGCCCAGGGTGCCGGTGGCCAGCTTGACCGCGTCCATGGTGTCCATGCCGGCCGGAATCGCCAGTACCGCCACGGCGCCGAAGATGAACGACAGGCTCGAACCCAGGGCCGAGCCCAGGTAGGTGGTCCAGAAGGTCGAGCTGACTTTCACGTCTGCCGGCAGGTAGCGCGAGTAGTCCGACACGTAGGGGGCGAAGGCGATCTGCCACAGCGCCGCCAGCGACACGGTGGCCAGCCAGCCGGCCAGGTTGAAGCCGCCGCGGGTGAGGAAGTCGTCGCTCTGCACGTGGCTGAAGATATAGCCGAAGCCAACCACGATGCCGATGCCCAGCACCCAGGTGCCGATGCGGTTGAGCACGTGGATGAAGCGGTAGCCGATGATGCCGATGATGCCCGAGCCCAGCGCGCCGATGACGATGCCCACTGGCACCGGCACGCTTTCCACCACGCCATGCAGCGACTTGCCGGCGAGCACGATGTTCGAAGCGAAGAAGCCGATGTACATCACCCCGGCGATCACCACCACCAGCAGCGCGCCGAGGGTGCCGAACTGGGCACGGCTCTGGATCATTTGCGGAATGCCCATTTGCGGGCCCTGGGCCGAGTGCAGTGCCATCAGCACGCCGCCGACCAGGTGGCCGACCAGGATGGCGACGATGCCCCATACCAGGTTCAGGTGGAACAGTTGCACGCCCAGCGCGCCGGTGACGATGGGTAGCGGCGCGATGTTGCCGCCGAACCACAGTGTGAACAGATCCCTTACCTTTCCATGGCGGTCCTGCGGCGGCACGTAGCCGATTGTGTGTTTCTCGATGAGGGGTGCCGAATTGGCTGCACTGGTCATGACTGACTCCAAGGCAAGGTGGGGCATCGGGTGCTGCCCGGGTGCGTGCCGGCGAAGGGCGACGCGTTCTTGTTGGAGCGATGATGCGGGGCGCGGGGATAACGAGAAATTAGTAAATATGTGCCCATAAACCTTAAAAAACCTAAGCCTGACAAAAGGTTAAGCGGTTGACGGTAGCAAGGAGAGTGCCAGGTGGCTGGAGGGCTTGGGGTAGAGGGGTTGGCGGGGGGCTTGGGGGGATTGCAGTGGGCTGTGGTGGTGCGGGGTGCGCGTTTATAGGGCAGGTTTTTGGGGGGCCTTTGCTGGCCTCTTCGCGGGGCAAGCCCGCTCCTACAGGCAGAATGCGTCCGCCTGTAGGAGCGGGCTTGCCCCGCGAAGAGGCCAACAAAGGCTAGCGCATGAAGTGCACCTTGCCGGTATCGTCATTGCCCATGTAGATGCCATATACCCCGGCCTGGCGCTCAAGGATGTACCGCTCGAGAATCTGCCGGATCGCCGGGTAATAGATCTCGTCCCATGGAATCTCGTGCGGCTCGAAGAACTTGTACGCCAGCGTTTCTGCCCCGTACTGCCCGGTTTCCTCGGTGGCGATGGCGCGGAAGATGATGTACACCTCGCTGATCTTGGCCACGCTGAAGATCGAGTAGGGCGAGACGATTTCGGCGCGTACGCCGCTTTCCTCCCACACCTCGCGCAGCGCCGCTTGCTCGGTGGTTTCGCCCGCTTCCATGAACCCGGCCGGCAAGGTCCAGGTGCCGGGGCGCGGCGGGATGGCGCGCTGGCACAGCAGGTACTTGCCATCGCGCTCGATGATGCAGCCGGCGATGATCTTCGGGTTGATGTAGTGGATATAACCGCAGCCGGTGCAGTACAGGCGTTCGTGGGTGTCGCCTGTGGGAACGCCCCGGGCCAGTTCCGTGGTGCAGTGCGGGCAATAGCGCGGGGCGTTGGGCATGTCAGCGACCTATGCGAGGTTCCTTCAGGGCCAGGGGCTCGACGATGTCGCGCACCTTGGTGTTGTCGTCCTGCTTCTGGCGCAGGTAGTCCAGGGCCACCTTGGCGGCGGCGCGTACGTGGTCGACCGAGGCCTGGTGCGCCACCAGCGGGTCACCGCCCTTGATCGCCTCGACGATCTTCTCCATTTCCCGGTTGCTGGCGCCACGGCGGTTTTCCTGCGACACCGAGGTGGCGCGCAGGTAGCTGATGCGCGCCTGCAACTGGCGCAGTTGCTGGGCAGCCACCTGGTTGCCGGAGCCTTCCAGGAGCACGTCGTAGAAGCCCTGCACCGAATCCAGTACCTGCTGCAGCTCGCCTTCTTCCAGCGCCTCGCGGTTGACTTCCAGCGCCCGCTCCAGGGCCCGGATGTCCTTGGCCTTGGCATTGAGGGTGAACAGCTGCACGATCAGCCCTTCGAGCACGCAGCGCAGCTCGTAGATGTCGCGGGCGTCTTCCAGGGTGATGATGGCCACGCGCGGGCCCTTGGCGTCGGCGAATTCCACCAGGCCTTCGGACTCCAGGTGGCGAAGGGCTTCACGCACCGAGGTGCGGCTGACGCCGAGGCGGTCGCAGAGGTCGCGTTCCACCAGGCGGTCGCCTGGCAGCAGGTGGAAGTTCATGATCGCCCCGCGCAGCTTGTCGAGCACGATTTCGCGCAGGGTTACGGGATTGCGGTTGACCTTGAAGCTGTCGTCGAGGGGCTGGCGTTTCATCAAGTGCGCTCTGAATGAGGCTGCCCGGCCGCAACCGCTGGCGCCCCGCGAACCGCGGGTGCTCCTTGCGTGGGTTCGAACAGCCCGCTGTTAACGGGTTGACTCCGCATCGGCTTCAGCGAACGCTTCGCGGGCCAGGCGGAAACTGTCCACCGCCGCGGGCACGCCGCAATAAATGCCGACCTGGAGCAGGATCTCGCGAATCTGTTCACGGCTCAGGCCATTACGCAAGGCGCCGCGAATGTGCAGCTTGAGCTCGTGGGGCCGGTTGAGCGCGGAAATCATGGCCAAGTTTATCATGCTGCGCTCTTTCAGCGAGAGGCCTTCACGCCCCCACACATGGCCCCAGCAGTACTCGGTGACCAGTTCCTGCAGCGGCTTGGTGAATTCGTCGGCGTTCTGGATCGAGCGGTTGACGTATTCCTCGCCCAGCACCTGGGTGCGAATCTGCAGGCCTTTCTCGTACTTCTCGTTGCTCATGCGCAGTGCTCCGGAAGAAAAAGGGGCCGCAACCGAGGGTGAGACGATTGTGTGCGGCCCCTGGAAAACAGGGACATCGGTGGTGGGGCCTTCGCGGGGCAAGCCCGCTCCTACAGGTATTTGCACAGGTTTCGGCATCTTTGTAGGAGCGGGCTTGCCCCGCGAAGGCACCAGCGCCGACTTCAAGGGCGATCAGCCAAGTGGCGGCAGTGCGCCCAGCTTGCCTTTGTGGTAGACCATCGGTGTAGCCGGGTCGGCCGGCAGCACCAGGTTCTTCACCGCGCCAACGATGATCGCATGGTCACCGCCGTCGTATTCGCGCCACAGTTCACACTCGATGATCGCCGTGGCCTTGGCCAGCAGCGGGTTGCCCAGCTCGCTCAGGTGCCACTCGATGCCCTTGGCCTTGTCCTTGCCTTTACCGGCGAAGGCATAGGCCTCGGCGGTTTGGTCGGCGGACAGCAAATGGATCGCGAACTGCTTGCTGTCACGCAGGATCGGGTAGGTGTCGGAGGCGTAGTTGGGGCAGAACAGCACCAGCGCCGGGTCGATCGACAGCGCGCTGAACGCGCTGGCGGTGATGCCGACGATGCCGCCGCCTTCATCCAGGGTGGTGACCACGGTGACACCGGATGGGAAGGAGCCCATCACGTCTTTGTAGATGCCAGGTTCGATCATCTTGTGTTACCTCCTAGCGCATCACGAACGGGTCGGGCATCGGCGCGGTGGACAGGTTGATCCACACGGTCTTCAGCTCGGTATAGGCCAGCACCGAATCGATGCCGCTTTCACGGCCGTAGCCGCTGTTCTTGAAGCCGCCGATCGGCGCCATGGCCGACACTGCGCGGTAGGTGTTGACCCAGATGATCCCCGAACGCACGTCACGGGCCAGGCGGTGGGCACGGCCCAGGTCGCGGGTCCAGATGCCGGCGGCCAGGCCGAACTGCGAGTCGTTGGCGATTTCCAGTGCCTCTTCCTCGGTCTTGAAGCGGATCACCGCCGCCACCGGGCCGAACACCTCTTCCTGCATGATGGTCATCGAGTTGCTGTCGCACTCGAACAGGGTCGGCTCGTAGAACCAGCCTTCACCCTCGACCTCGGCACGCTTGCCGCCCATGTGCAGCTTGGCGCCTTCGGCCTTGGCCGCCGCCACCAGGCCTTCGACCACGGCCAGTTGCTGGGCGGTGGCCATCGGGCCCATTTCGCTGGCGTCGTCCTGCGGGTTGCCGATGCGGATGCGCTTGGCCCGGGCGATCAGGCGCTCGACGAATTCGTCGAAGATCTCGTCCTGCACCAGCAGGCGCGAACCGGCCACGCAGCTTTGCCCGGAGGCGGCATAGATACCGGCCACCGCGCCGTTGATGGCGCTGTCCAGGTCGGCGTCGGCGAAGATGATGTTCGGCGACTTGCCGCCCAGTTCCAGCGACAGCTTGGCGAAGTTCTCGGCGCTGCTGCGCACCACGTGGCGGGCAGTGGCGGCGCCGCCGGTGAAGGCGATCTTGCGTACCAGTGGGTGGCGGGTCAGCGCGGCGCCAGTGCTTGGGCCGTAGCCGGTGACCACGTTGACCACTCCCGGCGGGAAGCCGGCTTCCAGGGCCAGGCGAGCCAGCTCCAGGATGGTGGCCGAGGCATGCTCGGACGGCTTGAGCACGATGGTGTTGCCGGCGGCCAGGGCCGGGGCCAGCTTGATCGCGGTCAGGTACAGCGGGCTGTTCCACGGGATGATGCCGGCCACCACGCCGATGGGCTCGTGCACGGTGTAGGCGAACAGGTCGGGCTTGTCCAACGGCAGGGTGCCGCCTTCGAGCTTGTCGGCAAGGCCTGCGGTGTAGTGGAAGAACTCCGGCAGGTAGCCCACCTGGCCGCGGGTTTCGCGGATCAGCTTGCCGTTGTCGCGGCTTTCCAGCTGGGCCAGGTGTTCCTTGTTCTCGGCAATCAGGTCACCCAGGCGGCGCAGCAGCTTGCCGCGGGCGGTGGCGGTGATGCTGCGCCAGGCCTTGCTGTCGAAGGCGCGCTGGGCGGCCTGTACGGCCAGCTCGACGTCGGCTTCGGCGGCGTCGGGCAGTTGTGCCCAGGCCTGGGCGGTGGCCGGGTTGAGGCTGTCGAAGGTCTTGCCGCTCTGGGCATCGAGCCATTGGCCGTCGATGCACATCTGGAAACGAACGAGGGTCATGCAACAATCCCCTTGGCGGATTCGGTGAGGGTGCGGGCTTGGGCGAGGAAGTCCAGCAGCATCTTGTTGACTTCACGCGGGGCTTCCACCGGCATCATATGCCGTTGTTCGGCCAGCACCACGCTTTGCGCACCAGGAATGCTGGCAGCGAGCTGGCGGGTCATGGCCGGGGTGGAGCCCGAATCGAGTTCGCCGGTGGCGATCAGCGTCGGCACCTGGATACTGCCCAGGTCGGCTGCGCGGTACATGTCCTGGGTGGCGAACAGCGAATAGGTGGTGTGGTAGCCCTGCGGGTCGTTGCTTGCCAGCACCTGGCGGATGGCGGCGACCTGAGCCGGGTTGGCAGCCTTGTATTCACGGCTGAACCAGCGGTCGAGGGCGGCGTCGACGTTGGCGTCGGGGCCAAGCTCTGCGGCCTGGGCGGCGCGGGCGATAACGCCGGCACTTTGCTCGGGGGTGCGGTTGAACACGCTGTTGAGCACCACCAGCGCAGCCAGGCGCTGCGGGTAGTTCAGGGCGAATGCACGGGCGACCAGGCCACCCATGGAGAAGCCGATCACGGTGGCTTGTTGAATCTGCAGGTGGTCGAGCAGTTCGGCCAGCTGGGCGGCGTAGCCTTCCAGGCCGATGTCGGCGGCTGGCAACGCGCTCTGGCCGTGGCCGAGCATGTCGTAGGCGATGACGCGGTAGTCGTTGGCCAGGCCAACGAACTGCCCGCCCCACATTTCCTTGTTCAGGCCCACGCCGTGGATCAGTACCACGGGTTGGCCCTGGCCGACGGACAGGTAGCTGGTGCCGGCGGGTGTGCGTTCAGCGACAGGCTGAATCATGGAGGGCGCTCCTTGAAGGTCGGGCGCGGCGGGTAAGCACGCCACGCCCCGGCCCGTCTTGGTTGTTGTTATTGAGCGTTGGCTTTTTCGGCAGCCAGTTCTTCCAGGTCGATGTAGCGGTTGCCGATGCGCGGGTGCAGGCGGCCGCCGTCGGCAGCGCCCAGGACCACGACGATCTCGTCGGCGCGTGGGGCGTCTTCGATCTGCATTTCCAGGGTGATGTAGTGCGAACGCAGGCCTTCGTCGTCCTTCTGCATCATCGGGATCTGGATCGAGGTGCCTGGGCCGCCGCGCTTGTTGGTGAAGCTCAGGTAGCTCTTGGCCTGTACCGCTTCGCGGTAGTGGTTGCCAAAGCGCAGGGTGTGGATCACGGCCGAGGCGTGCTCGATCTCGCCATCGGCGCCCACCACGGCGGCTTTGCCATAGGCTTCGATCTTGTCGGCACCGCCGATGGCGGCAGTCAGGCGCTCGACCATCAGGGCACCGAGCTCCGAGCAGTTGGCGCGGATTTCCGGCTTCAGATCTTCAACGAAACCGCGGCCGGCCCATGGGTTCTTGATCACCACAGCCAGGCCGACCATGGTCACCGGCTTGTCGGTGGCCTTGCCGCCTTCGATGCGGGTTTCTTCGGAGTAGGTGACGATCTTGCGGATTTCGAAACTCATGGGTGGCTCCTGGTGAGGGTTATCAGCTCTTGTTGTCTGATGGTATACCATAATATTTGTTGTGCAAGAGGGCGCATGAAATTTCTCTTGCGGGGGGACGAAAGGTGGGTATGCCTTGAGGGTTGCAGCGCCTGTGAGATCGAGCGCCGCCCGCGCGGCGCTTCGCGAGCTCCTACGTTTATTTCGGGCCAGTGAGTCCTGAGGAGTTGCGCGTGAATGCCTTGGCGCATCACGCGATATCGCGTCGTAAAAACAAGGCGGACGCGCGCGACTGCCACAGGCGTTACTGGCACGAAACAAACGTAGGAGCGAGCGCAGCTCGCGAAGCGCCGCGCGGGCGGCGCTCGATCTCGAACACACCGCAAACCCCAAGGCGTACCCCCAAAAAAAAGCCCGCTCGCGCAGGCCACGGGGGCCCACGGGAGCGGGCGCGTCCCGCAATGTTTCAGGCAATGGGAATTCAGGCGAAGGCCGGCACCACTTCCTTGATGAACAGCTCCAAAGACTTCTTCTTCTCGGCGTGGGGCAAGCTGTTGTCGCACCAGAAGCTGAACTCGTCGACACCGAGTTCCTGGTAATACTTGATGCGCGCGATGATTTCTTCCGGGGTGCCGATCATGGTGTTCTTGCGGATGTTCTCCAGCTGGAACGCCGGCACTTCGGCGAACTTGGACTCCGGGCTCGGCTCCAGGAAGCCGTTGACCGGGGTGGTCTTGTTGCCGAACCAGGCATCGAAGGTGCGGTAGAAGCGCGAGATGGCCTGGGCACCGACTTTCCAGCCTTCCGGCTCGGCCGGGCTGTGAACGTGGGTGTGGCGCAGCACCATCAGTTGCGGGCGCGGCACATCCGGGTTGTTGTCCAGGGCGGCCTGGAACTTGTTCTTCAGGTCCAGCACTTCCTCGTCACCCTTCATCAGCGGGGTGACCATCACGTTGCAGCCGTTGGCCACGGCGAAGTTGTGCGAGTCGGGGTCGCGGGCGGCGATCCACATCGGCGGGGTGGCGTTGAACGGCTTGGGCACGCTGGTGGAAGTGGGGAACTTGTACACTTCGCCGTCATGGGCGTAGTCGCCTTCCCACAGCTTGCGCACCACTGGCACCATTTCACGCAGGGCCTTGCCACCGTCGGTGGCCGGCATGCCGCCTGCCATGCGGTCGAATTCGAACTGGTAGGCGCCGCGGGCCAGGCCCACTTCCATGCGGCCATTGCTGATGACGTCGAGCAGGGCGCATTCACCGGCCACGCGGATCGGGTTCCAGAACGGCGCGATGATGGTGCCGGCGCCCAGGCGGATTTTCTCGGTGCGCGCGGCCAGGTACGCCAGCAGCGGCATCGGGCTTGGCGAAATGGTGTATTCCATGGCGTGGTGTTCGCCGATCCACACGGTGCTGAAACCGCCGTGCTCGGCCATCAGGGTCAGTTCGGTCAGGTCTTCGAACAGCTGGCGGTGGCTGACCTGTTCATCCCAACGTTCCATGTGCACGAACAACGAAAATTTCATGGGGCTTTCCTCAACGCTTGAAAGTGTCTGGCGCCAGACAGGGTAGGCGCCAGGTGTCTCGATTCAGAATAGGCTTCAGGCAAAGGCGGGCAGGCTGGCCATCTTGCCGCGGCAGTAGATCATCGGCCGAGGCGCATCCTCAGGCACGATCAGGTTGTGTACCTTGCCGACCATGATGGCGTGGTCGCCACCTTCATATTCACGCCACAGTTCGCATTCGATGACGGCTGTGGCGCCGGCCAGGATCGGGTTGCCCAGCTCGCTCAGGGTCCACTCGATGCCAGCGGCCTTGTCCTTGCCTTTCTTGGCGAACGCATAGGCTTCGGCCTGCTGTTCACCGGAGAGCAGGTGAATGGCGAAGCGCTTGCTCTTGATCAGCACAGGGTAGGAGTCGGAGCTGTAGTTGGGGCAGAACAGCACCAGCGGCGGGTCCATCGACAGGGAAGAGAAAGCGCTGGCGGTCAGGCCGACGACCGAGCCGTCGTCGTCCAGGGTGGTGATGACGGTCACGCCGGACGGGAAGGAGCCCAGGACGTGCTTGTAGACGGTTGCGTCGATCATCTGGTGTACCTCTGAAAGGCTGCGGTGGTCCGCGGTTTTTATCGTTGATGTGTCTGATGGTATACCGTAATACCTATTTTGCAAGCAGAATTTTCAAACCCTGTTTTTCACGATGAACGGCTCAAGGCCACGTAAACCGTGGCCTTGAGCGGTGAGGCGGTTTGTCGCAGGGGTTGTGCAGGCAGATCAGCGGGCGTTTTTTACTGCGGATCAGTGTTGTCAAAAGTTTGGAATACCATAATATGGTCCGCAGCTGAGAGGCCGCCTAGATGCGGTTTCCTTACAAAGATAAAAACGACCTTTCGAGCTGAAAACCATGTCCCAACCGTCGTCGCAACACCAGTTTGTCGAGAATCACACGGTCGATTACGTTCCACCTGCCGAGCGCCATGGGAAGGCGCGTGACCTGTTCACCCTCTGGTTCAGTACCAACATCGCGCCACTGCCCATCGTCACCGGCGCCATGGTGGTCCAGGTGTTCCACCTGAACCTGTTGTGGGGCCTGGTCGCCATCGTGCTGGGCCACCTTGTCGGGGGCGTGGTCATCGCCCTGGCCTCTGCGCAGGGACCGCAGCTGGGCATTCCACAGATGGTGCAGAGCCGGGGCCAGTTCGGCCGCTACGGCGCCTTGCTGATCGTGTTCTTCACCGCGCTGATCTATGTCGGCTTCTTCATTTCCAACATCGTCCTGGCGGGCAAGACCATCCACGGCATCGCGCCGAGCGTGCCGATGCCGGGCGCGATCGTGATCGGTGCCCTGAGCGCCACTGCCATTGGCGTGATCGGCTACCGCTTCATCCACATCCTCAACCGCATCGGCACCTGGGTGATGGGCTCGGCGCTGCTGGCCGGTTTCATCATGATGTTCGTGCAGCAGCTGCCGGCCGACTTCTTCAGCCGGGGCGCCTTCAACCTGTCGGGCTTCATTGCCACGGTGTCGCTGGGCACCATCTGGCAGATCAGCTTCTCGCCATACACTTCCGACTACTCACGCTACCTGCCGCGTGAGGTGGGCATCGCCAAGCCGTTCTGGGCCACCTACTTCGGCGCCACCCTGGGCACTATCCTGTGCTTCAGCTTTGGTGCGGTAGCGGTGCTGTGCGTGCCGGAAGGCACCGATGCCATGGACGCGGTCAAGCAGGCCACCGGCTGGCTGGGCCCGATCCTGATGGTCTTGTTCCTGCTCAACATCATCAGCCACAACGCCCTCAACCTGTATGGCGCGGTGCTGTCGATCGTCACCGCCATCCAGACCTTCGCCGCGCAATGGACGCCGAGCATCAAGGTGCGGGTGGTACTGGCGTCGGTGATTCTGGTGGGCTGCGCGATGGTGGCGCTGAATGCCTCGGCAGGCTTCATCGGCCAGTTCATCGGCCTGATCCTGGCGCTGCTGCTGGTGTTGGTGCCGTGGGCGTCGATCAACCTGATCGACTTCTACCTGATCAAGAAAGCGCAGTACGACATTGCGTCGATCTTCAGCGCGGACGGTGGCATCTATGGCCGCTTCAACCACCACGCGATCATTGCCTACGCCTGCGGCATCCTGGTGCAGTTGCCGTTTGCCAATACGTCGCTGTATGTGGGGCCGTACTCGAACATTGTCGAAGGGGCTGACCTGTCGTGGGTGTTCGGGTTGCTGGTGACGGTGCCGCTGTATTATTGCCTGGCGACCCGGGGTAAGGCGGCTGAGAAGGCTGGGCGGGTTTTGAGTGTTAACGACTGATAGATTGTGACAGGGGGCTGCTTTGCAGCCCATCGCAGGCAAGCCTGCTCCTACAGGTACCGTGTAGGAGCAGGCTTGCCTGCGATGGGCCGCAACGCGGCCCCGGCGATCTCAGGTCAAACCCTGAACTGCGCCACCCGCCCGTTCAAATCAACCGCAAGGCGCGACAGGTCCTGCGCCGCCGCACTGGTCTGATTGGCCCCTGCCGATGTCTGCATCGACAGGTCGCGAATGTTCACCAGGTTGCGGTCCACCTCCCGCGCCACCTGCGCCTGCTGCTCCGAGGCACTGGCAATCACCAGGTTACGCTCGTTGATCGAGGCAATCGCCTCGGCGATCACCTCCAGCGCCTCCCCGGCAGACTGCGCCACTTGCAAGGTTCCGCTGGCACGCCCCTGGCTGCTTTGCATCGCCGTCACGGCGCGCTCGGTGCCATTCTGGATGCCCGCGATCATCTGCTCGATCTCGGCCGTGGATTGCTGGGTACGGTGGGCCAACGCCCGCACTTCATCGGCCACCACGGCAAAGCCACGGCCTGCCTCGCCGGCCCGCGCGGCTTCGATGGCGGCGTTCAGGGCCAGCAAGTTGGTCTGCCCGGCAATCGCGCCAATCACGTCCAGCACCCGGCTGATTTCATTGGCGTTGCTGGCCAGTTGCTGAATTTCCGCAGCGGTGCCGGTCACATCCTCGACCAGGTGCTGCAACGAGGCCAGTGCCCGGTTGACCTGGTCGCGGCCATCGCGGGTGGTGCGGTCGGCGCCCTGGGAGGCATCGGCGGTGCTGACCGCATTGTTCGCCACCTCTTCAACGGCCGCGGTCATCTGGTTGACGGCGGTGGCGGCCTGGTCGATCTCGGCGCTTTGCTGGTGCAACCCGCGGCTGGTGTCTTCGGTC
Organism: Pantoea sp. Ap-967; assembly: GCF_011752565.1. Taxonomy (GTDB): domain Bacteria; phylum Pseudomonadota; class Gammaproteobacteria; order Pseudomonadales; family Pseudomonadaceae; genus Aquipseudomonas. The sequence goes on along the minus strand of NZ_VWXK01000009.1, from coordinate 144,886 downwards.
ACGCTGTGCAGCTCTTCCGAGGCCGAGGCCAGCTGGTCGGCGCTGGCGGCGATATGGCGCAGGGTGTCGCGCAGGCTCTCTTGCATGCGGCGCAGGGCCGCCAGCAGCAAGGCCGGCTCGTCGTGGCCGACCACGTGGATGTCGCGGGTGAGGTCGCCGGTGGCGACCCGTTCGGCCACGGCCACGGCATCGGCCAGTGGCGCGACGATGCTGCGGGTAAGCAGGGTGGCGATGGCCGCCAGGGCAAGCATGATCAGGGCCAGTGCCACCAGGATGATCTGGTAGGCCTCGCGGGCGGCATCGCTGGTGCGCTGGGTGGCGGCGTAGGCGCCGCTGCTGTTGAAGTCGATGAGCGCGCGCATGGCCTGCATCATGGTTTCGGCCAGGGGGTTCAACTGGCTGGCGATCAGCGCCCGGGCACTGTCGACGTCCCCGGCGGCGATATGCTCGGCAATGCGCGATTGCAGTTGCTCATAGCCTTGGTAGGCGGAGGTGAAGGCATCGAAGCGGGTGCGCCCCATCGGCGTGGTCACGGTTTGCTCGTAGGCGTGAATGTCGTCGCGCAGGCCCTGGCGGGCGGTGTTGAGCGCTGCGAGCGCGCCGGCACGGGCCTGGGCGTCGGTTTCCAGGGCGCTGCGCAGCAGCAGGATGCGTGCCTGGCCGAGGTTGGTGCTGACCGCGCCAAGCGAAACCACCGCCGGCATCCAACCGCCGCGCACGTCTTCCGAGGCGCTGTCCATGCGCTGGGTTTCAAACAGCGAAACCAGCCCCATGGCCAACACCAGCACCCCCAGCAGCACGAACAGGCAGGCTGCCCGTTTGCCGATCTTCATGTTCCTCAACCGCATGCGACACTCCGTGACAAGGCTTGATTGCAACGGCTCGACGTCCGTTATACAAATTGTCTACAGATGATTGCATGGGGCTATCAGAGGTGCCAGCAGCCAGAGGGGGGTGAGGCATTCTGTCGCGGGCCCGCTGTAGGCGCGGGCTTGCCCCGCGAATGGGCCGCAAAGCGGCCCCGGCGATCTCAGATCAAACCCTGAACTGCGCCACCATCCCATTCAAATCCACCGCCAGGCGCGAAAGGTCCTGCGCCGCCGCGCTGGTCTGATTGGCCCCCGCCGAGGTCTGCATCGACAGGTCGCGAATGTTCACCAGGTTGCGGTCCACCTCCCGCGCCACCTGTGCCTGCTGTTCCGAGGCACTGGCGATCACCAGGTTGCGCTGGTTGATCGAGGCAATCGCTTCGGCAATTACCTCCAACGCCTCACCGGCACCCTGGGCCACCTGCAGCGTGCCGCTGGCGCGCCCCTGGCTGCTGTGCATCGCCGTCACGGCGCGCTCGGTGCCGGTTTGAATACCCGCGATCATCTGCTCGATCTCTGCCGTCGACTGCTGAGTACGGTGGGCCAGCGCCCGCACTTCATCGGCCACCACGGCAAAGCCACGGCCTGCCTCGCCGGCGCGTGCCGCCTCGATGGCGGCATTGAGTGCCAGCAGGTTGGTTTGCCCGGCAATCGAGCCGATCACATCCAGCACTCGGCTGATTTCAGCGGCGTTGCTCGCCAATTGCTCGATCTCGGTGGCGGTGCCGGTCACGTCCTCGACCAGGTGCTGGATTTCCGCCAGGGCCTGGTTGACCTGGTCGCGGCCATCACGGGTGTTCTGGTCGGCGCCCTTGGACGCATCGGCGGTGCTCACCGCATTGTTCGCCACTTCCTCAACGGCTGAGGTCATCTGGTTCACCGCCGTGGCCGCCTGGTCGATCTCGGCGCTTTGCTGGTGCAGGCCGCGGCTGGTGTCTTCGGTGACGCTGTGCAGCTCTTCGGAGGCCGAGGCCAACTGGTCGGAGCTGGCGGCGATCTGCCGGATGGTGTCGCGCAGGCTGGCCTGCATGCGGCCCAGGGCGCGCAGCAGCAGCGCCGGCTCGTCGCGGCCCAGTACGCGGATGTCCTGGGTCAGGTCGCCGGTCGCCACGCGCTCGGCCACGGCCACGGCATCGGCCAGGGGCACCACGATGCTGCGGGTGAGCAGGGTGGCGATGGCGGCCAGGGCGAGCATGATCACCAGCAGCGACGCGATGATGGCGGTGAGGGCTTCGTCGGCCACATCGCTGCTGCGCTGCGAGGCATCCTCGGCGCCCTTGCCGTTGTAGGCGATCAGCGCGGTCATGGCTTTCATCATGCTGTCGGCGTACAGGGTCAGCGGGCCGCTGAGCTGTTGCTTGGCCTCGGCCATGCGCCCGGCACCGATGTCTTGCAGGACGCGGGCCTGCAGGTCGAGGTATTGCTGGTGGGCGGCGGTAAAGGCGTTGAACAGGGCGCGGTCGTCGGCCGCGATGATGGTGTCTTCGTAATCCTTGAGGCTGCCCTTGAGTTGCTGGTTGATGCCGCTAACCAGCTCGATGTTGCGCGCGCGTTCGCTGGGGCTGTCGTCCAGCGCGGCGCGCAGGGTGACGGCGCGGGCGCGCCCAAGGTCGGTGCTGATGTCGCCCAGGGCGACCACGGCGGGCATCCAGGTGACACGGATCTCGTCCGTGGCCGAGTCCATTTGCCGGGTTTCGTACAGTGCGATAAGGCCCATGGCCAGGACCAATACGCCCAACAGGGCAAAAACGCTGGCAGCGCGAATGCCGATCTTCATATTCCGTAACTGCATGGAATGCTCCTTGACGGTGGCGTGCAGGCGTCAAGAGCATGGACGGCTGGCCGGGCTACCGGGGAGGTGCCAGGCTCTCGATGCGCTGCGAATTAAATGTGTTCCTCACCCTCTTGAATCTGTTTTTGATTTGAATGATGCCATATGGCCATTAATATTGACCAGTCATTCAATGTAACGACAAGTTCCGACAAATCCGTCATTATTTGACGGATCTGTCAGGATTTTGCGCTTAAACGATCGCGATCATGGGGTCGGCGGCAGCCAGGGCCAAGGCCCGATCTGCGGCCGGCGGGTAGATCCACACCGAGTTGATCTGGCGCTTGAGGGCCTTGCCTTCCTCGCCCTGCAACTTCAGTTCACGCGCCCAGCCTTCGCTGTAGGCCGCGCCCCATTCGCCCAGGTCCAGGCAGGTGACGTACTTGGGCTGGCGGTAGGCCACCGGGGCGATGCCCAGCAGGTCGGCCATGGCGTTGTTGCCGGAATGGCGGCCCATGGGGATGGCGTGCTGGCAGGTCATCAGGGCGTGGTTGCCCAGCTCGTCGACGGCGGCCCAGGCGGTGTCGCCGGTGGCGTAGATGTGCGCCTGGCCGATGACCTTGAGGTGGTCGTCGACCTTCAACCGGCCAAGGGCGTCGCGCTCACCGGCCACCTGGGCGGTCAGCGGGCTGGCTTTCACGCCAACGGTCCAGATCACCGTCTTGCTGGCGATGTACTCGCCGTTGTCCAGGGTGACGCCACCGGCGTCCACGGCCACCACCGAGGTGCCGGCCAGCCATTGCACGCCCGCTTGCTCGCAGGCGGCGATGATCGACGGGGTAATGCCTGCGCCCAGTGCGGCGCCGGCGTGTTCGGCGCGGTCGACCATCACCACCCGCACCGGGGTATCGCTACCGAGCACCGCACGCAGGCGGGCAGGAATCTCCGTGGCGGTTTCGATGCCGGTAAAGCCACCCCCGCACACCACCACGGTGTGGCGGGCCGGCGAGGCGGGCAGGGCGGCCAGGCCAACCAGGTGCGCTTCGAGCTTCATGGCCGACTCCATCTGGTCAACATCGAAGGCATGTTCGGCAAGGCCTGGCACCGGTGGGCGTGCCACCTGGCTGCCGGCCGCCAGAATCAGCCGGTCGTAGGCGATTTGCTGGTACTGGCCGTTGGCATCGCGGTAGCTGACGCTGCGGCCTTCGGCATCGATGGCCTCGGCATTACCGGTGATGAAACGCACGCCTACCGCTTCGAACAATTCGCCAACCGGCGCCTTCAGGCTGTGCACGTCGGCTTCGTAGAAGCGTGGGCGAATGCGTAGTTCAGGCTGGGGGGCGAGCACGCTGATGCTCAGGTCGTCGCGCTGGGCCTGGTCGAGCAGGCGGGCGGCGCTCAGGGCGCTCCAGACACCGGCAAAGCCGGCACCGATGATCAGGATGTTCGATTTCATGGACATGCTCCGCGAGGGGGAAAGGGGCTTCGAGGGCGTTAGCTGCGTCGCTCGAATAACTACGACTGTATTGATCGTAGTTAAGGGCCGCAAGCTTTTTTTCGCCATCGGGCCTCGGCAAACAGTGGCCGAACGCCGTGTAACCCAATATTTATAAGGCTTATAGGGGAAAGTCGTAGGCTTGAAAAACGACAGGTGGCGTTCATCGGCTTTGCGTAGGCAGGCCTATCCGCGTATTATTTGCGACAAAGTTGGTCGGAGATTGTTATGTCGCTCTACAGTGCTGGCGTCGAATACGGCATCCATTGCCTGCTGTACCTGGTGGACGACCGCGGGGATAGCCGCGAGTCCAGCGTGCGTGACCTGGCGCAGTTGCAGGGCGTGCCGCAGGAATACCTGGCCAAGGTGTTCACCAAGCTGGCGCGGGCGAAACTGGTGGTGGCCACCGAAGGCGTGCGCGGTGGTTTTCGCCTGGCACGGCCTTCGGACGAGATCACCGTGCTGGATATCGTCAATGCCATCGACGGGCCGAAGAAGATCTTCGACTGCCGCGAGATCCGCGAACGGTGCAGTTTGTTCGAAGGTACAGCGCCTGGCTGGGCGACCGAGGGCACCTGTGCGATCCACGCGGTGATGCTGGGGGCGCAGAAGCGCATGGAAGAGGCGCTGGCCCAGCAGACCATCCTCGACCTGGCGCGGCGGTTCGGGCGCAAGGCACCTGCTGAGTTCGGGCAGCAGGTCAATGAATGGATGAGCGAGCGGCGTGAGGGCAAGGGCGCCGGGGATATCCCCGTCAGCCAGCTCTGAATCCTAGCCCCGTACCGCCCCCCCGCTCTTCGTAGGAGCGGGCTCGCCCCGCGAAAGGGCCGCTACAGTTCAGCGCCGCTCATGCTGGCGCCGATAGGCCCCAGGCTGCATGCCAATGGCCTTGGCAAACGCCCGGGTAAAGGCCGCCACCGACTGATACCCCACCTGCGCGCCCACCTGTTCCACAGTGTTACCCGCCCGCAACAGCTGGCAGGCATGGCGCATGCGCAAGGCCAGCAACACCTGCCCCGGCGACTGCCCGGCCAGTTCATTGAAGCGCTTGAAAAACGCCGACCGCGATAGCCCCGTGCACGCCGCCATGCTTTCAAGCGTCCACGCCTGCCCAGGTTGTTCGATCAACTGCTCCAGCAACCCCGCGAATGCCGGCTGGCGGGCGAGGGCGACCAATCCCCCCAGCGCTTGCCCACCTTGTGCCTGCTGGCGCAGCACATACAGGAACAACAGGTGCGTCAGGCGTTCGAGCAGCGTTTGCGAGGGCGAGCGCCGGCACTCCTCCAGAATCAGGCCGAACAGCGCCTGCGCCGCATGCCCGTCCGGTTCCTCGGCGCGCAGCACGATCCAGTCGGCCAGGCCCTCGACGATCAACGAGGAAAGCCCCGGGCGAAACTCGAAGAACCCGCACACCAACCCCACGCCATCGCTGGCACCGACGTCCAGCGCCTGCATCACCTGGCGCGGCTGGGCGCAGGCGCTGGCCGGGTCCTGGTCACTGGAAAGCCGGTAGGCCAGGTCGCGCAGCAGGAACACCGCATCACCGGCCTCCAGTCGCACGGCCTGTGCCTGGCCGTCGATATGCAGCCAGCAATGGCCCTGCACCACCAGGTGAAAGCTGGCCCGGCCCATGCCCTGGGTGCTGGCATGCCAGCCGCCGCAGTAGCGGCCAACGTGAAACAGGCTGGCGTCGAGTTCGAGGCCCTCTAATAACCAATCGACAAGGTGGCTGGATGAAATCATCTAATGCAAAGACTCAGGAGCAAGGAAAGGCGACTGATGAATATGGAGGCTATTTCTTATAACCAACAGACTGTACTGACTTTCAGCAAAAGGAGACCACTCCATGACCTCGCGCATTACTTTACACACTCTGCAGAGCGCCCCGGAAGCGGCTCGCCCGTTCCTTGAGAACGCCCAGAAGAACTCGGGCTTCATCCCCAACCTGCTCGGCGTGCTGGCCAATGCCCCGGCGGCGCTGGAAACCTACGTGACCGTTTCGGCGCTCAATGGCAAGGCCGAGCTGACCCTGGCCGAACGCGAGGTGGTGCAACTGATTGCCGCCACCAATCACGGCTGCGATTTCTGCGTCGCCGGCCACACCGCCGTCGCCCTGAACAAGGCCAAACTGCCTGCCGAGGTGGTCGAGGCCCTGCGTGCCCGTGGCGAGCTGCCCGACGCCCGTTACGAAACCCTGGCCGAGTTCGCCCGCGAAGTCATCGCCACCCGCGGCAATGTCAGCGACGCCACCTACCAGGCCTTCCGCGAGGCCGGTTTCAGCGAAGGCAACGCCCTGGAAGTGATTCTTGGCGTGAGCCTCGCAACCCTGTGCAACTTTGCTAATGTGTTCGCCCAGACGCCGCTCAATGACGAACTGAGCAAGTACCGCTGGCAGCCAACCGCATAACCGCGCGCCTGGCGCGGGTGGCGCCTGGGATAAAAAGGAGTAGGGACATGCTTGATAGTGCATTTCGTCAATGGCTGGATGCCAATGCCGAAGCGATAGACCAAGGCCAGTGCGACCCGCAACGGGTGCTGGCACACATTGCCGAATCGCAACTGCTGCGGGTGGGCGTGGAGCCGGCCCTGGGCGGCAGCGGTGGCGCCATCACCCATGCGGTCGAAGCGATTGCCGCCATCGCCAGCCGTTCGCTGGCCGCGGCCTTCGTGTGCTGGGGCCAGCGCGCCTTTATCGAATACCTGTTGCAAAGCCCCAACCAAGGGTTGCGCGAGCGCTTGCTGCCGGGGCTGCTGACCGGCGAGCTGGCCGGGGCCACGGGCCTTTCCAACGCCATGAAGTTTCTGTCCGGCATCGAGGCGCTGCAGGTGCGTGGCCGCCCGGGCGCCGAGGGCTGGGCGCTGGAGGGGCGCCTGCACTGGGTGACCAACCTGCGCAAGAGCGGCTTCGTGGTGGCGGCGGCCATCGAGGACGATGCCGGCGGCTCGCCGTTCATCATGGCGATTCCGTCGGATGCCCAGGGCCTTGAGCGCTCCGACGACCTGGAACTAATGGGGCTGCAATCGAGCAACACCGCCGCACTGGCCTTCCACCAGGTGGCGCTGAGCCGCGACTGGCTGCTGCACGGCAATGCCCGTGAGTTCCTGCCGGCAGTGCGCCCGGCGTTCCTCGCCTTGCAGTGCGGCCTGGCCATCGGCCTGGCCCGGCGTTCGCTGGATGAGGTGCATGAACACCTGCACGGGCGCCTGTCGTTCCTTGAGGAACATCGCCAGGTGCTCAAGGAACGCCTGGAAAACACCGTCGCCGAACTCAAGCAGGGGCTGCTCGAAGGCCGTTTCCAGAGCCAGGCGGCTGCCTTGTTCAAGCTGCGCATCACCCTGGCCGAAAGCGCCGCCGACGCCGTGCAACTGGAACTGCAGGCCAGCGGTGGCAAGGCTTACCTGGATGAGTTCGGTGCAGGCTTCGCCCGCCGCTGGCGGGAGTCGGCCTTCGTGCCGATCGTTACCCCTAGCCTGGTGCAACTGCGCGCCGAGCTGCACCGCCAGGCAGCCAGCGCATGACCCAGGCCGTATTGGAAGCCCGCGAGATCAGCCTGGGCTACCCGCGCGAGGGTGGCTGGCAACAGGTGCTGGCGCGCTTCGACCTGCAGCTGGCGCCGGGCGAGGTGGTGACCATCCTCGGCCCCAGTGGCGTTGGCAAGTCCAGCCTGCTGCGGGTGCTGGCGGGCCTGCAGCAACCGCGCAGCGGCAGTGTGACCCTGCACGGCGAGCCGTTGCAGGGGCCGCACCCACGCCTGGCGGTAGCCTTCCAAGACCCCAGCCTGCTGCCCTGGCTGAGCCTGGAAAAGAACGTTGCCTTTGGCCTGGACTTCGCCCGCCAACCCAAGCTGGCCGCAGCCGAGCGCCGGGCGCGCATCGACCACGCGATTGCCGCCGTGGGCCTGGCCCATGCCCGTGGCCAGTACCCGGCGCAGCTTTCCGGCGGCATGGCCCAGCGCACGGCGCTGGCCCGCTGCCTGGCGCGCCAGCCCGAGGTGCTGCTGCTCGATGAACCCTTCGGCGCGCTGGACGAAGTGACCCGCGCCGACATGCAGCAACTGCTGCTGCAGCTGATCGCCACCCACAATACGGCGGCGGTGCTGATTACCCACGATATCGATGAAGCGCTGTTGTTGTCCGACCGCGTGCTGCTGCTGGGCGACCACCCGGCGCATATCCTCGGGCAATGGCCCATCGACCTGCCGCAACCGCGGACGCAGCGGGTCGAGGAGCTGGGCGCACTGCGCATCGATATCCTGAAAACCCTGCGCCGTGCCAGCCGCAGCGCCGAACCTCATCCCACCCCGTTGCCTTCGGAGCCTGTCCATGTGCATGGATGACTGCTGTTCCTCTACCTCGCGTCGTGATTTCCTCAAGCTCAGCGCCATGCTCACCGCCGCCGGTGCCGTGCCGCTGTTGTCCAGCCTGCAGGCCCGTGCCGCTGCCGAACCGGACGCGCCGGTGCGTATCGGCTACCTGCCGATCACCGACGCCACGCCGCTGTTGGTGGCGCACAACAATGGCCTGTTCGAGGCCGAGGGCATCAAGGCCGAACGCCCGGTGCTGCTGCGCAGTTGGGCGCAAGTGATCGAGGCGTTCATTTCCGGCCAGGTCAACGTCATTCACTTGCTGTCGCCGATGACCGTGTGGGCACGCTATGGCAGCAAGGTGCCGGCCAAGGTGGTGGCCTGGAACCATGTCGGCGGCTCGGGCCTGACCGTGGCGCCAGACATCACTGAAATGAAGCAGCTCGGTGGCAGGACCGTGGCCATTCCATTCTGGTACTCGATCCACAACGTGGTGCTGCAGCAGATGCTCGACGACAACGGCCTGACTGCCGTGTCCAAGCCTGCCGACGCGGCGCTTGCGGCCAACGAGGTCAACTTGCTGGTACTGCCGCCCTCGGACATGCCGCCGGCCCTGGCCAGCAAACGTATCGCCGGCTACATCGTCGCCGAGCCATTCAATGCCCTGGCGGAAAACCTCAAGGTTGGCCGCGTGCAGCGCTTTACCGGGGATGTGTGGCGCAACCACGCCTGCTGCGTGGTGTTCATGCACGAGCACGACCTGAACAACCGCCCGGAATGGTCGCAGAAGGTGGTCAATGCCATCGTCAAGGCCCAACAGTGGACCCGCGACCACCGTGCCGAGGCCGCCGCATTGCTGTCCAAGGCCGGCCCCAACAAGTACACCCCGCACGAACCGGCCGTGCTGGCCAAGGTGCTGGCACCGGGCGCCGAGGAGCGCGCCGGCTACATTGCCAGTGGCGCCATCGTGCACCAGCAGTGGGATGAAAAGCGCATCGACTTCCAGCCGTACCCGTACCCAAGCTACACCGAGGAACTGGTCAAGCGCCTGAAGAACACCCTGATCGAAGGCGACAAGGGCTTCCTTGCCGGGCTGGAACCGTCCTTCGTTGCCCGTGACCTGGTCGACGACCGCTTCGTGCGCAATGCCATTGCGGCGGTCGGTGGCCCTTCGGTGTTCGGCATTGCCGAGAACTTCGAGCGTAGCGAGGAGTTCGCGGTCTGATGCGCAAGCACGTGCTACATGCCGGCCTTGGGCTGGCCGGGCTGCTGGGTTTGCTGCTGCTGTGGTGGGCCGGGGTGCAGGTGTTCGGTGCCGCCGACGGCCTGTCGGCGCGTTTCTCGCCCCAGGCGACCTTGGCCAGCCTGGTCGAGTTGCTGGAGCACGGTGAGGTTTACGGGCATGTGTGGGTGAGCCTCAAGCGCATCCTGGTAGGCCTGTTGCTGGCGCTGCTGATTGGCGTGCCCTTGGGCCTGCTGGTGGGCAGCTACCGGCACCTGGAGGCGGCGACCACGCCGGCGTTTCAGTTCCTGCGCATGATTTCGCCGCTGTCGTGGATGCCGGTGGTGGTGATGCTGATGGGGGTGGGCGACCAGCCGATCTACTTCCTGCTGGCCTTCGCCGCGCTGTGGCCGATTCTGCTCAACACCGCGGCCGGCGTGCGCCAGCTCGACCCGCGCTGGCTGCAACTGAGCCGCAGCCTGAGCGCCACGCGCTGGGAAACCCTGTGCAAGGTGATTATCCCTGGGGTGATTGGCCATGTGCTGACCGGCGTGCGCCTGGCCATTGGCATCTTGTGGATCGTGCTGGTGCCGTGCGAGATGCTGGGGGTGAGTGCCGGGCTTGGCTATTTCATTCTCGATACCCGCGACCGGCTGGCGTATTCGGAGCTGATGGCGATGGTGCTGCTGATTGGCGTGTTGGGTTTCATGCTCGATGCGCTGGCCCGTGGGCTGCATCGGCGCTGGGTGCATGCCTGACCAGCGCCCCCACGTTCCCCTCGTAGGAGCGAGCAAAGCTCGCGATGCGGCCTGGCAGGCGCAATAGGGTTCAAGGTATCAACCCGCCTGTGATATCGCATCGCGAGCTGCGCTCGCTCCTACCAAGCCTGCGCAGCCACGCACCCGTGGGGCGGGTCAATGCACCGACTTGCGCGCCTGCACACAATCCCTGGCTTGATCGGCCAACGCATCCAACCACGCGTCACGCTGCTGCTCGGCATCGAGCATGGCATCCTCACCCTGCTGATTGAGCAGGTAGGTGTGAATCTGCAGCACCTCGGCAGTCTGGTAGATCGGCGCAATGTCCAGCCGGCCGATCAGCGCGCCGCTGGCCTGGCCGGTACTGCTCATCAACACCTGTGGCCCGTTGGCTGAAACCACCTGCATGCCCATGGCTTCGAACCACGGCACTTGCTGGGCGAAGGCATTGAGCTCGACGCTGGCAAAGCGTGCCTGCAGGTCGCCCAGCAGCGCGCGGGCGATGCCTTGGCGGCGCTGTTCGGGGTTTACCGCGAGAAACGCCAGGGCGCAGGCCTGGGGGTTGTCCTGGGCGGGCAGGGCCAGGGCGAAGCCGAGCAGGCGGTCTGGGGCCTCGGCATCCAGGGCCAGGGTCAGCGTCACGGCCAGGCCGCGGTTGCCGTCCATGGCTTGCAGGTATTGATGCACCTCCATGCCAACGCCGTACTGGTACAGCGGGTACAACGGGTTGTCGGCACGGATGGCGACGCTGCTCAGGTCACCGACGTGGTGGATCACCAGGTCGCGGATCTGGTTCTGGAAGGATTCGGGCGGCACGCTGTCGAGGCGGCTCAGGATGAACATCGGTGGACGGGCTCCGGCTGCGGTAGGCTGACCCCGCGCCGGCTGGCGCGGGGTGCACAGTCTAACCCGTTTTAGCCTGCCATCGCCGCGAGCATCAGGTCGAGGTTCTGCACCGCCGCGCCCGAGGCGCCCTTGCCGAGGTTGTCGAACACCGCGGTCAACAGCACCTGGCCGTGCTCGGGGTTGGCGTACAGGGCCAGGCGCAGGTCGTTGCTGTCGTTCAGCGCCTGGGGGTCGAGCGGGGTGGCCGGGCCGTGCTGGTGCAGCGGCATCACCTGCACATGGCGGGCACCCTGGTAGTGCCGCTCAAGGCTGGCCTGCAACTGCTCGGCGCTGGGCCGGCCGGGCAGCAGGCGCAACTGCAGGGGAATGCTCAGCACGATGCCCTGGCGATAGGCCGCATAACCCGGCAGGAACATGGGCCGAGCCGACAAGCCGGCATGCAGCTGGATTTCCGGCACATGCTTGTGGGCCAGTTCCAGGCCATACAGCTGCAAGGCCGGCGCGGCTTGCCCGCCGTGCGCTTCGTGGCGCTCGACGGCGGCACGGCCACCGCCGGAATAGCCGGAAATGGCGTGAATGCTCAGCGGGTAGTCGGCAGGCAGCAGGCCATCGCGGATCAGTGGCCGCAGCAGGGCGATGGCGCCGGTGGGGTAGCAGCCGGGGTTGCTGACGCGGGTGGCCTGGGCGATGCGTTCGGCCTGCTGCTCGTCCAGCTCCGGCAGGCCATACACCCAGCCTGCCGTGGTGCGGTGCGCGGAGCTGGCGTCGATTACCCGCACGGCGGGGTTGTCGAGGGTGGCCACGGCCTCGCGGGCGGCCGCGTCGGGCAGGCACAGCAGGGCGATGTCGGCGGCGTTGATCGCTTCGCGGCGGCGTTGCGGGTGCTTGCGCTCGGCGTCGGGCAGGGTCAGCAGGCGCAGGTCGCTGCGACCTTGCAGGCGGGCGTGGATCTGCAGGCCGGTGGTGCCTTGGTCGCCGTCGATGAAAACGAGGGGGGTGTGCATGGTCGGGTCCGGTCAGGGGAGGGATGGCGTATGCTCGCCTGTGGCCGAGGTAAAGAAAATTTGAATATCATGACGGGGGTATTCATATTTTCTGAATCTTGTTTAGCTTGTACCGGCCTCTTCGCGGGGCAAGCCCGCTCCTACAGGCGAAGAGGCCGGCACAGGCAATAAAGGACCCTGACCCAAATGCGCGAAATCAGCCTCGACCGCCTGCGTACGCTGGTGGTCATCACCGACCTGGGCTCTTTCGCCGAGGCCGCCCGCCAGCTCAACCTGGCGCCACCCACCATCAGCCTGCACGTGGCCGAACTGGAAGCGCGGGTTGGCGCGCCACTGCTCACCCGCAACCGCAACCAGGTGCGCCCCACGGCCATTGGCGAAACCCTGCTGGCCCGGGCCCGGCGCTTGCTGGCCGACGCCGACCTGGCCCTGGAAGAGGTGCGCCGCCAGGTCGAAGGCCTGACCGGGCGGGTGCGCCTGGGCGCCTCCACCGGGGCCATCGCCCATTTGCTGCCCCAGGCCCTGGAGCACCTGCGCAGCGAGCACCCGGGCATCGATGTGCAGGTTCAGGTGCTCACCTCCCAGGCGTCGCTGGCGCGGCTGCGCGACGGCAGCCTGGACATCGGCCTGGTGGCGCTGCCACAGGTGGCGGGCAAGGGCGTCAGGCTTACTCCTTGGCGGCGCGACCCAATTCTGGCCTATGTGCCGGCCCACTGGCAGCCACCGGCCCGGGTGACTCCGGCCTGGCTTGGGCAGCGCGCGCTGATTCTCAACGACAGCACCACCCAGCTGTCGCGGGTGACCGGTGAGTGGTTCGCCGCCGCCGGGCTGTACCCCGAAGCGCGCATCGAGCTGAACTACAACGATGCGATCAAGAGCCTGGTGGGCGCAGGCTACGGCGCCACCTTGCTGCCCCAGGAGGGCGAGGCAGCGGAGCTGGACCTGCGCATCGCGCGGCGGCCATTGCGCCCAGGGCTGTGGCGCAAGCTGGGTATCGCGTGCCGGGAGGGGCAGGTCGAGCGGGCCACGGCGCACGTGCTCCAAGCGCTGCAGCGGTTGCGCCAGTAAGCGTTCGGGCCAATGGCCGACTATGCTACTCGCTGCGTCGAGCCACTACCCCTCGATGACCTTTGGAATTTCCCAGGAGAGCGCTCCATGAAAGCCATGAAACTGTTACCCCTGCTGGTGGTTGCATCGTTGCTGAGCGTTGGCGCCCAGGCTGCCAATGAGGCCAAGGTCAACTGTGATGCGAAGATCAAGAACCTGGAAGACATCCATAAAGCCGATGGGCCGGGCCTGCATGGTGGCGCGGCCCATGATTTCCAGGCGCTGCTCAAGGAGGCCAAGAATTTCCGCGCCAAGGGCAACATGGCCAAGTGCCAAGCCGAGGCGGACCGGGCCTTGACCATCTACAACAAGGCCCGCGGCAAGTAGCCTGCCAGGATGGCCGCCCACCGCCGGTTGGCCTGCGGTGGGCGGCGGCTGTCGTGGATCAGAACCAGCGGTCGTTCTTCTTGCGCCCGCGGGTCAGCGCCGGCAGGATCAGCCCCGCCAGCAGGCCGGCACCGGCGATGCTGCCGCCGTACACCATGTAGCGCATCATCACCTGCTTGTTCTCATCGCCCAGGCGCGCCTGGGTGTCGCGCAGGCTCGACTGGCTCTGGTCAAGCTGTTCATTCAACGCCTGGTTGCGCGTTTGCAGTTCATCGATCAGCTGCTTGCGCGAGTCCAGCGTTTCCTGCATGCCCTGTACGCGGTTCTTCCAGCTGTCGTCGATGGTCTTGAGCTGCCCCGACAACTCCGCCACCTGGGCATCGAGTTGCGGCAGGCGCTCGTTCTGGCCAGGCACCGACTGCAGGTCGCTGGTGAGAATCCACACCACATCGCCGTTCTGCCCGCGCACCTGGCTGTAGTTGCCCTGGCTGCCGACCAGGGTGAGCTTCTGCCCGGACTTGAGCGTGCCGACAATGCGGTGGCCATCGGTAGGGCCACTGCGCACGTAGGTGCTCAGGCTGTCGCTGACCCAGCGCGCATCGCTGGCTGGCTCTTCGGCATGCACGGGGGCGGCGAGGGCCACCAGGGCGGCGATCAGGCTGCCGCGCAGGGCAGGGAGGGCGAGGGAGGCTGGGCGGGATTCAGGCATGTTGGGTCTTCGCTGCAACAGAAAATAGAGGCCCGGTGATTGCTCATCAAAGGCAGGGCCGGCGAACCGGTCGGTGAATTGACCGTCTGCGACAGACCGCATTTTTGTAGGCAGGTTCACTGCTTGGCCCAGGAATTGTCTGCAGAATGTTGCAAAACCCGGGCTAGAGCGGCTACATGCGCCTGCCTTTGCCGCGCTTCGCCTGGCCTGGGTTTTTGCGCCCGGCGCCAACCTTGCTATCCTCGCCGGCACCAGCCGCCGCGAGTTGACCATGCCCCGACCGAAGAAACACGACCTCAGCACCCCCGGCAGCAAGGCCGTGATCATCGACGCTGCGTTGCAGGTGATTCGCCGCGAAGGCGCCGGCTGCGCCACCTACCGGCGCATCGCTGCCGAGGCCGGGGTATCGCCGGGGACCATGACTTACCATTTCGCCACCATCGACGAGATCATCGCCGCCGCCTTCATCAAGATGTGCGACGGCATTGCCGACCAGTACTGGCGCCAGCTCAGCGAAGCGCGGGACAAGGCCCATGCCCGTGAACTGGTCGCCGACCTGATTTGTGGCGACCTGTGGAAGGCTTCCGGGCAGATGCTGCTGATCTTCGAGCTGTACACCTTCGTTTCGCGCAACCCCCAGTACACCTACGTGATGGACGACTGGATGGCCCGCTCGCGCCAGGCCCTGCAGATTCACTTCGATGAACGAACCGCCCGGGCCCTGGATGCGCTGATCGAGGGCTTTACCATCCACAATGCCCTGAGCAAGACCGTGGTCAGCCGCGACAGCATCCTGGCGCTGATCCAGGCCATTGCCTGAGCCGTTTCAAGCCACTTGCAGGCGTTCACGCTCTTGCAGCGACGAAGCCAGCACGAAGGCGATGGCCACCAGCGTCAGCACCGGCAGCATGGCCAGGCGCAGGCCATGGTGCTCACCAATGAAGCCCAACAACGGCGGGCCAACCAGAAACGCCAGGTAACCCGCCGTGGCCGCCAGGCGCACACGCTGGTCGCTGTGGCTAGCGCTTTCACCGGCGGCTGAAATCGCCAGCGGAAAGCCCAGCGATGCGCCTACGCCCCACAGCAGCACGGCGGCAGCGGCTACCCATTGCACGTCGCAGAACACCACCAGGGCCAGGCTCAGCGCGCCGATCAGGGCGCTGGCGCGCAGGGTGAGGGCGCGGCCGAAGCGGCGGATCACCGGTGCACCGGCGAAGCGCCCAAGGGTCATGCCGACGGTGAATACCAGGTAAATCAGCGTGCCGGCGGTTTGCGCAAAGCCATGGCCGTCGATCATCAGCAGCGGCAGCCAGTCATTGGCGGCGCCTTCGGCCAACGCCATGGCCAGCACCACGAAGCAGATCAGCAGCAGGCGCCGGTCCTTGAGCAGGGGCTTCCAGGCGAAGCCTTCATGGTGCTCACCGGGTTGCCCTTCGGCTTGTTCGCTGGCCCGTGGCGCATGGCCGATCAGCACCAGGGTGGCCAGCGCCGAGAAGGCCGCCACACCCAGGAGGTGTTGGCCCAGCGGCACCTGCAGGGCGGTCATGGCCATGCCCAGCAGGGCGCCTGCCAGGGTGCCGAGGCTGAAGAAGCCATGCAGCGTGGTCATGATCGGCGCATCGATGGCCCGTTCCACCGCGCCCCCTTCGATGTTCGCCGCGATATCCGCCCAGCCCATGCCCAGGCCGAACAGCAGCAGCCCGGCGAACGCACACCAGGCGCTGGCGAACTCGCCGCTGGCGGCCAGCACGCACAGCCCGGCCGACAGCCCCAGCAGGCCGATGCGGATCACCCGGTTGGCACCCTGGCGGGCGATCATCCGCCCGGCGCTGAGGATGCCCAGCATGGCCCCTGACGAAAAGCCGAACAGGATCATGCCCATCTGTTCGGTGGAGGCCTGCAGGCCATCGCGCAGGGCCGGGGTACGGGTGACCCAGCTGGCCAGGGTCAGGCCGGGCAGCATGAACAGCAGGTACAGCGCGCATCGGGACCAGCGGGTGACGGAAGCAGGCATGGCAAGTAACTCGCAAGAAATTATCGTACAGATGTACGGTAAAATCGTACGGGTGTACGAGACGCGGGTCAACCGTGCCGGGGCAGCAGGGCCAGGTACTGTGCCACCGTGTGCTCAAGGCCGTGGTCGGTCTGTTTCAACAACACATCGAACACCACTTGGCTGTAGCGTGAACGCGGGGCTGGCGGTTTGTCCCGTAAAGGGTCGAGCTGCCAGCGCTCGATCACTGCTCGGTCGCTCATCGACAGCATGCAGCCGGCCAGGGTGCTGGCGGCATGCTGCCTGCTCACCTGGTTGCGGGCAATGAAGGTGAGCGCACCCAGGATGGCCGTGTTGGCCAGCGCCCACGCTTGCTGCACGGAATTGGCCTGCAGCAGCTGCGTCGCCAGCTCGTGGGCCTTGTCGCGGCCTTCGAACGGCAACTTGCGGGCCGTGCATTGGGCCATGATGTAGGCGCACACCTCTTCGATGCACAGCGCCTGGATGCAGGCGGCCAGTTCATCGCGCCATTGCGGCCTTGGGCCGTCGCTCACCGCCTTGCGCAGGGCGCGGTAGAGCTGCGAAAGCGGTGCCCGCTGCTGGCCGTCGAGGCTCACGTTGCCCAGCCAGCGCACCTTGTTCTTCCAGGCTTTTGGTGGCACGTCCTGGCTGAAGGCATCCAGCGGGGAATCCGGGTCGACCAGCAGTATGTGCGCTTCGTGCAAGGCCTGCAGGATCGAGGCATCCATGGCCAAGGAGGGGCTGACCCGGGCGTCGCCGCTGGCAGGCTCAGTGGCATTCAGGCAGTTGCGCCGGGCATCCATGCGCACTTCGAGCAAGGCCATCAACTGCAGCTTGTGGCTGATCGAAAGGCTGTGCAGTGCCAGCGGTTTGCGGCGGGCGACCGACCAGTGCGCCTTGATGCGCTGGCGCTGTTCGATGGCCTGATCCTGCCGGGCACGGTTGCGCGAGGCCTGGCACGGCGGGCAGGTGCATGCGCGCTGCCAGTTGGAGGGCGAAGCAAAGAAGTGGCGGTGCTTGCAGGTTTTGCAGAAGGCCAGGTTTTCTTTCACGCTTTGCGCGGTTCTGCTTTTCGGCCGCTCGAACAGGCTGACCCGGCAGTAGGGGCATTTCAGCCCCGCGCAGGGCAGCGCCGGCAGCGCCCGGATCAGGCTGCTGGGGGCAATGTCGATCTGGTAGCGCTCCAACAGCTGCGTGATCCGTTCGCCGCTTCGGTATTCGCGGTACAGCGCTTCGATCTGTTCGGGGTTCAGGTGCTGCAACTTGCTTTCGAGGTTCGACAAACCGTTATCTCCCTGTGGCTTGCGTGTGCGGTCTGCCGGTGATGATGCCGTGCGGTAAAGGGGGGCGGTTGTGGGACAATTCGCTGCATTACGTAAGGCATTTCTGACTGCATTCCTTTCCCTGGGGCGCCACCATCGCCAGCGCCGGATCAGCGGCTAGACTCAAGGTTCACCTTCGCCCATGGAGCCAGGCCATGACTGCCAAGAACACGATCTGCCTGTGGTTCAACCAGGATGCCGAGGATGCGGCCAACTTCTACGCCCGAACCTTCCCAGACAGCCGGGTGCTGGCGGTGCACCCAGCGCCCGCCGATTACCCCTCTGGCAAGGCCGGGGACGTGATTACCGTTGAATTCACGGTGATGGGCATTCCCTGCGTGGGGCTCAATGGCGGTACCACTTTCAAGCATTCGGAGGCGTTTTCGTTCCAGGTGTGCACCGAAGACCAGGCCGAAACCGACCGCCTGTGGGACGCCATCGTCGGCAACGGCGGTGCTGAAAGCGTATGCGGCTGGTGCAAGGACAAGTGGGGGATCTCGTGGCAGATCACCCCGCGCATCCTGCTCGACGCCATCGCCAGCCCCGACAAGGCCGCCGCCCAGCGCGCCTTCGCGGCGATGATGGGCATGGGCAAGATCGATGTGGCGGCGATCGAGGCGGCCATGAAGGGGGCCATGAAGGGTGCCGGCGGTTAGCGTTTGCCATACGCCCAGGTCATCGATAAGCCTTGGAAAATGTCGTTGTATGGGCGCTGAACACTGGCCATACACTGGTGCCTGGCCGTACCCGCGCAGTTTCCATACAACAAGACCAGGGAAAACCGCACGCCATGATGACCTCGCCGTTCTCGATCCCCGCCCACGCCCGCCGTATCGACCCCGCCCGCCAGCGCGCTGCTGCGCTGAAGGCCGACGGCTCGCCCGACGACAATGACCGTACCGAAATCGGCCCCACCCCGCTGGCCTTTGCCGAATGGGCGGCGCTAGGCCTGCAGGCACCGCACCTGCCGAGCATGCGCCAATACCGCCTGCAGCGCATATGCCAGCAGCTGGTCGCCCGCGACCTGGGCGGCATCCTGTTGTTCGACCCGTTGAACATTCGCTATGCCACCGACACCACCAACATGCAGCTGTGGACCACCCACAACCCGGCCCGGGCCTGTTTCGTCGCCGCCAGCGGGCATGTGGTGCTGTGGGACTTCCATGGCTGCGATCACCTGTCGGCGCACTTGCCGCTGGTGAGCGAGCTGCGCAGCGGGGCATCGTTCTTTTATTTCGAAACGGGCGAGCGCACCGACGAGCACGCCCGGCATTTCTGCGCCCAGGTCGACGCGCTGCTGCGCAGCCACGCCGGCAGCAATCGGCGGCTGGCGGTCGACCGAATCGAGGTGGCCGGGCTACGGGCCCTGGATGCGCTGGGGGTAGAGGTGCACAGCGGGCAGGCGGTGACCGAGTTCGCCCGGCTGATCAAGGGCCCTGACGAGATACTGGCCATGCGCTGCGCCGTGGCGTCTTGCGAGGCGTCGGTGGCAGAGATGCGCCAGGCCATGGCGGCTGGCGTGACCGAGAACGATGTCTGGGCGGCCCTGCACGCGGGCAATATCCGCCGCGGTGGCGAGTGGATCGAAACCCGTATCCTCAGTTCCGGGCCGCGCACCAACCCTTGGTTCCAGGAGTCCGGGCCGCGGGTGCTTGGCGACGGTGACCTGTTGTCGTTCGATACCGACCTGATTGGCGTGTACGGCTTTTGCGTGGACATGTCGCGCAGCTGGATTTGCGGTGATCGCGAGCCTACGGCTGAACAGAAGCGGTTGTACCGCATTGCCCACGAGCACATTCATGTCAATGCCGGGATGGTTCGCCCCGGTGTGCGTTTCACCGAGTTGACCCGCAACGGCCATCGCCTGCCGGAAAGCTGCCGGGCGCAGCGCTATGGGGTGATGTTCCATGGGGTGGGGCTGTGTGATGAATACCCGAGCATTCGCTACCCGGAAGACCTGGAGTCCTATGGCTATGAGGGGGAGTTGCAGCCGGGCATGGCGCTGTGTGTCGAGGCCTATGTGGGAGAGGTGGGTGGGCGTGACGGGATCAAGCTGGAGAACCAGTTGCTGGTGACCGAGGATGGGGTCGAGGTGTTGACCCGGTATCCGTTTGAGGACAGTTTTTTGCAGGGGGGTGAACGGTTTTAGGGAGGAGGCGCCTGGGAGATCGAGCGCCGCCCGCGCGGCGCTTCGCGAGCTGCGCTCGCTCCTACGTTTGTTTCGGGCCAATGTTCATGTGGCCACCGCGCGGGCGGCGCTCGATCTAACAGGCGCCGCACCTCTCAACCCGACCGCACCTGGGTCAACCGAATGATCTGCCGCGCACAAAACGCCCCCGTCAGAATCACCCCGAACAACCGCAACGTCTGCATCGCCAGCACCAGCCCGACATCAGCATGGGTTTCCACCGCGATGATGGCCATGGCATCCAGCCCACCCGGGCTGGTCGCCAGGTACATCGACAGGAAGTCGGTGCCCATGGCCAGTGCCAGCCCATAGGCGCACGCGGCGCACAGCACGATCAACACCACCGCCCCGGTAATCATGGTAGGCAGGCGCTTCCACACGTAGGCCACGGTCTGCCGGTCGAAGCGCAGGCCAATGTAGCAGCCAATGGCGCCGTAGGCGCACGCCAGCAGGGGCTGGGGCAGGGTGATGGTCAACAGCCCGGCCAGTTGCAGCGCGCCACCCAGTAACAGTGGCGTCAGCAGGGCGCCCGCCGGCAACCGGCTACCCACGGTGATCCCCACCAGCACCACCGCCAGGCTCAGCAGCAGGTTGGCCAGGTGCGGCGCCTGCGCCACCGTCGTTGTGCCGGCGGCCGCGCTGCCCGGGGTGGCGCCGAGCAAGTGGCTGACCAGCGAGCCGATCATCACCACGCACACCACCCGCACATACTGCATGGTCGCCACCACGCGGGCGTCGGCGCCGTTTTCCTCGGCCATCGACACCATCGCCGAGGCCGCGCCCGGCGCCGTGCCCCAGGCCGCGGTGCTGCCGGGAATGCCGCCGAAACGCACCGTGCCCAGGCCGACCAGGGCGCTGAGGGCAACCGTAATGAAGGTGGCGACCAGCATCAGGTGCCAGGACTGGGCCATGGCCACCAGCACCGCCCAGGTGACCGAGTGGGCGACCATCAGGCCGACGCAGCCCTGGCCGAAGCGGAACACCTGGCGGTGCAGGCGCAGTTGCGCGCCGCCTACGCCAAAGGCGATGGCCACCAGCATGGGGCCGAGAAACAGCCCGGCCGGCACGGCCAGGGCATGCAGCACCTGGCCGACCGTGCCGGCGCAGAGCAGCAGGGCGAACCAGCGGAAAAGGGTTTTTGCAGAGGGTAGCGCGGTGGGCAACGTGAATACTCCTTGCACAGCGATAACGCGAGGCTGGCAGCGCCAGCGCGAAAAATTATCGACCTGGCAATCGATCAAGTCTATTTTCTACTTTTGATGAATCCATAACTGAAATTGATCGATCATGGACCTGCGCGACCTGACCTACTTCGAAACCATCGCCGAGCTTGGCCACCTGGGCCGCGCTGCGGAAAAGCTCAACCGCAGCCAGCCGGCACTGACCAAAAGCATCCAGCGCCTGGAGGAGTCCCTGGGCACCCGCCTGTTCCAGCGCGACGGCCGGCGCATCAAGCTGACCGAAGTCGGCAAGCTGCTGCTGGCGCGGGGCAAGCAACTGCAACTGAACATCGCCGAAACCGAGCGCGAGGTGCGCGACTTCGCCAATGGGCTGGTGGGCAATATCCGCCTGGGCTGTGCGGCGAGCATGGCCGAGCACCTGCTGCCGCACCTGACCGCAGCGTTGCTGGAGCGGGCGCCGGAGGTCACCCTGAAGCTGTCCATCGCCCAGGACGACGTGCTCAAGGAATCACTGCGTGCTGGCCGGCTGGATGTGATCATCTCACCGCAAATCACCGCTGAACCCGGCTTCACCGCCTACCCCATCCTCGAAGACGAGGCGATCGTGGTGGCCAGCGCCGAGCACCCGATTTTCGCCGGGCCCATCACCCTGCAGGGCCTCTGCCAGTACCGCTGGGTGCTGGCCGGGCCGACGGTGACCGCGCGGCGCTGGATCGACAACGTGTTCATCGCCAACCAGCTGCCAACGCCCCAGGTGCAGGTGGAAACCAATGCCATTTCCCTGCTGCCACGGTTGATAGCGCGCACCCGGCTACTGAGTTTCGCGGCACGCGAAACCCTGGCCTACGGCTTGGGCAGGTCCTGGTTGCGTGAGGTGCCGCTGGCGCAA
Organism: Pantoea sp. Ap-967; assembly: GCF_011752565.1. Taxonomy (GTDB): domain Bacteria; phylum Pseudomonadota; class Gammaproteobacteria; order Pseudomonadales; family Pseudomonadaceae; genus Aquipseudomonas. The sequence goes on along the minus strand of NZ_VWXK01000009.1, from coordinate 122,880 downwards.
ACCACCATGCGCCGTACCGTCTCGGTGCTGGTGCGCACGGAGGGCTACCTGTCGCCGGCAGCAGGGGCGCTGGTGGACCTGCTGAAGGAAAAAGGCCAGCGCTTTTTCGAAGACAACTGAAAACCCTCAGGCGCCGTGGGCGCGCCCGTGCAGGGGCGCCGACTCGAGAATGCCGCGGATAAAGCGCAGCAGCATGGGCGCGGCCTGTTCCCAGCGCCGGCTGGCCATGCCCCACAAGGTGTGCCCCGACAGCAGCGACAGAATGGCATCGGCAACATCGTTGGCCCACGGGTGCGGCCCCGGCAGCTGTGCCCCACAATCGGCCGCGACGATACCGCTCAGCAGGCTGCGATAAGCCCGTTTCAACTCATCGATATGCTCAGCCTGTTCCTCACTGAGGTTCACCGCCTCGCGGGTGACCAGGGTCAGGCGCTCTGGGGCGCCCTGGCTGTAGGCGACGAACACTTCGACGAAGGCGCTCAGGCGTTGTTCGGAAGTGGCCTGGCGGCGTAGCTGGGTGCGGGTTTCGTACAACAGGTCGGTCAGGGTCGACTCGATCAGCTCGTAAAGCAGGCCCTGCTTGCTGTCGATATGGTGGTACAGCGAGCCTGCGCGCAGGCCCAGGTGGTTGGCCAGGTCGCGCAGGCTGATGGCTTGGTAGCCATGCCGGGCGAACAGCATGCTGGCCGCGTCGAGCAGGCGGTCGCGGGCATCGGGCGGGGCGACCCTCGGAGCGTCCATCGGGGCTGCGAGCGTGCGGCTGGAGGCGGGCATGGCGATACCTGTCGGCGATTTGATGTTTGACCAAATGTAAGACAACAGGCATCTTACGTAAAGACTCAATCGTGGAGGTGTTGTGTGGACAAGCAAACGGTAGTGATCGTAGGTGGTGCCTCGGGTCTGGGCCTGGAAACAGCCCGGCTGATGGTCAAGCGCGGCGCAGGCAAGATTGGCCTGATCGACCGAAATGAGCAATTGTTGGTACAAGCGGCCGAGGAACTGCGCGGCCAGGGCGTGGAGGTGGCCATCGCGGTCGGCGACATCGCCCGCAAGGACACCGCCCATGCCGCATTCGGTGAAATCGTAAGCGCCCTGGGCCGGGTGCATTGCCTGGTCAACAGCGCGGCGATCTACCCGCGCAAGGACATCTTCGAGATCAACGACGAAGAGTGGGACCTGGAAAACGCAGTCAACATCAAGGGCACCTACCACATGATGGTCGCCGCGGTGCGCCACATGCAGCAGTACGTTGCCGCACCGGCGGTAACCGGGCGCATCGTCAACGTCACCTCGGTGGACGCCTTCAAGGCCCACCCGCAGAACGCCCACTACGCCGCTACCAAGGCCGCGGTGGTGAGCCTGACCAAATCCTTCGCCCAGGCCTGTGCCAAGGACCAGATCCTGGTCAACTCGGTGGCCCCGGCCGGCTTTGCCACCGAGCGTGCCAAGCAACTGGGCTTCCTCGGTGAACTGGCGGCCGCCAACCCACTGGGCCGCGCCGCCGAGCCTGCGGAAATCGCCGAGTGGATCGTGATGATGGGCAGCAGCCGCAACAGCTACGCCACCGGTGAAAACGTGATTGTCAGCGGGGGCTACATCTATGCGTGAAGCGGCATTTCCCGAGGGCTACCAGCGCGCGCTGGTGACCGGGGCCACCAGCGGAATCGGCAAGGCCATCGTGCTGGCGCTGCGCGATGCCGGGCTGCAGGTCATCGCCGTTGGCCGTAGCCAGGAGGCGCTGGCGGAGCTGGCCCGCGAGCCTGGCGTGAGCACCCTGCAGGCCGATGTGCGCGACTACGCTTCACTGGCGGCGGCACTGGACGGCCAGGCCGTGGACGTGCTGGTCAACAACGCCGGCATCCTCTCCACCCGCGCAGCGTTCCAGGACATCGACGAGGCCGAGATCGACAATATGCTCGATATCAACCTCAAGGCGCCGCTGCACCTGACGCGCCAGGTGCTGCCGGGCATGCTCGGGCGGGGCAGGGGGCACCTGTTCTTCATCGGCTCCAGCGCCGGCCGCGCGCCGCACCCGGGGGCGGCCGTGTATGGCGCTTCCAAGGCTGGGGTCAGCCTGTTTTGCGATGCTTTGCGCTGCGACCTCCTGGGCAGCGGCGTGCGGGTGACCGAGATCGCCCCAGGCAGGGTGCAGACCCAGCTGTACAAGGCTGCCATGGGCATGCAGGCGGCGGGCAGCGAGCTGTATGACGGTTATGAATCGATCCAGCCCCAGGACATTGCCGAGCTGTTGCTGGCGGCGCTGAAAATGCCGCGGCAGGTGGATGTTTCGCGGTTGGAAGTGTTCCCCACGGCGCAGGCGGTGGGTGGTGGGCGGATGGTGAAGACTGGCGGTTGATGGGTTGCCTGTGCTGGCCTCTTCGCGGGGCAAGCCCGCTCCTACAGGCGGACGTTTTGTAGGAGCGGGCTTGCCCCGCGAAGAGGCCGGTGCGGCAAACACAGATTTAAGCAAACAGGTGCTTGACCACCTGTAAGACAACATATAACTTACATGAAGACCGCTTCAGCAGGGTCGAGACAACTACAAAGCATTGCAGGGGATATGACGATGACTGCGACATCATGCCGGGTCGGCGTGGACATAGGCGGGACCTTCACCGATATCGCGCTGGACGTGAACGGCGTGCTGCATTCGACCAAGATCCTGACCGACTACGAGCTGCCTGAGCGGGCCATCCTCACCGGCGTACGCCAGGTGGTGGAGCAGGCCGGCCTCAAGCTCTCGAACATCGACCAGCTGATCCACGGCACCACCCTGGCGACCAACGCCCTGATCGAGCGCCGCGGCGCGCGCACCGCCTTCATTACCACCGAAGGCTTTCGCGACACCCTGGAAATGCGCACCGAGAACCGCTTCGAGCAGTACGACATCAACATCGCCCTGCCGCCGCCGCTGATCGACCGCGAACACCGCTACACCCTGCGCGAACGCCTGGACGTCAAGGGCCAGGTACTGATCGCCCCGCAGCAGGCCGACATCGACGCACTGATCGAGCGCATCGCCGAAGGCAACTACGAAAGCGTCGCCATCGGTTTCATCCACAGCTACGTCAACGGTGCCCACGAGCGCCAACTGCGCGATGCCCTGCAGGCACGCCTGCCGCAGCTGTCGATTTCGATTTCCAGCGAAGTCTCGCCGCAAATGCGCGAGTTCGAACGCTTCAACACCGTGTGTGCCAACGCCTACGTCAAGCCACTGATCAAGTCCTACCTGGACCGCCTGGTGGTCACCCTGAAAAACGAAGGCGCCGATTGCCCGGTGTTCATGATTCACTCCGGCGGCGGCATCATCTCGGTGCAGAGCGCTGCCGAGTTCCCGGTGCGCCTGGTGGAATCGGGCCCGGCCGGTGGCGCCATCTTCGCCGCCGACATCGCCCGCCGCTACGCCCTGGAAAACGTGCTGTCGTTCGACATGGGGGGCACCACGGCGAAAATCTGCCTGATCGAAGACCAGGTGCCGAAAACCGCCAAAACCTTCGAAGTGGCGCGCACCTACCGCTTCAAGAAGGGCAGCGGCATGCCGATTTCCATCCCAGTGGTGGAAATGGTCGAGATCGGCGCCGGCGGCGGCTCCATCGCCAGCATCGACAGCATGCGCCAGATCCGCGTCGGCCCGCACAGCGCCGCCTCTGAACCTGGCCCGGCCTGCTATGGCCGTGGCGGCCTGGAGCCGACCATCACCGACGCCAACCTGCTGCTCGGTCGCCTGGACGCCGACAACTTCGCCGGCGGCGCCCTGCGCTTGTCCACCGACAGTGCCGCCAACGCCATGGCCCGGGTCATCGGCCAACCGCTGGGCCTGCAGGCCGACACCGCCGCCTTCGGCGTGTGTGAAGTGGTCGACGAGAACATGGCCAACGCTGGCCGCGTGCACGCGGTGGAGAGCGGCAAGGACATCGCCGACTACACCATGATCACCTTCGGCGGCGGCGGCCCGCTGCACGCGGCGCGCCTGTGCGAGAAGATGGGTGTGTCACGCTTCATCGTCCCGGCCGGTGCCGGTGTGGGTTCGGCCATCGGCTTCCTGCGCGCGCCGTTTGGCTACGAAGCCGTGCGCAGCTCGTTCGTGCGCCTGTCCGAGTTCGATGCCACGCGCATCAATGGCCTGATTGCGGAAATGAAAGCCGAATCGCTGGGCTTCCTGCGCCAGGGCATGCCCGAGGGCGAGCCGGAAATGGACTGCACGGCGTTCATGCGTTATGTCGGCCAGGGCTGGGAAATTCCCGTGGCACTGCCGTTCAAGGCCTTCAGCGCGGCAGACACCGCCCAGTTCAAGGCGCTGTTCGAAGAGGCCTACACGCGCTTCTTCGGCCGCCCCATCGACGGCCCGGACATCGAGATCGTCAGCTGGTCGGTCAAGGCCAGTTCGCCGCTGCCACCGGTGGCACGCATCGAAGAAGTGGGCGCCGCCTACCGTGCCCATGAAGTCGCCCGCCGCCAGGTGTTCGACGTGGCCGCCGGTGGTTTCGTCGACGCCGCCATCCACCCGCGCGAAGAGCTGCAGGTGGGGGCCCGAGTCGATGGCCCGGCGATCATCGTCGAGCGCGAAACCTCGACCTTCGTCACCTCCAATTTCACCGCCACGGTTCAGCCAGACGGCTGCCTGCTGGTCGTGCGTCGCTAACGCCTGATTCGGAAGCCAGAACATGAGCGATACCCTGATCGACATTCAAATGCAGGTGATGTGGAACCGCCTGGTCTCGGTGGTCGAGGAGCAGGCCCTGACCCTGATCCGCACCGCCTTCTCCACCAGCGTGCGCGAGGCAGGCGACCTGTCGGCCGGCGTTTTCGACCGGGCCGGCAACATGCTCGCCCAGGCGGTCACCGGCACCCCAGGCCACGTCAACACCATGGCCGAGGCGGTGGTGCACTTCATCAACGACATCGGTGAAGAGAACATCTTCGAAGGTGACGTGTACGTCACCAACGACCCGTGGAAAGGCACCGGCCACCTGCACGACATCACCATCGTTTCGCCGTCGTTCTACAAGGGCCGGCTGATTGGCTACTTCGCCAGTACCGCCCACGTGGTCGACATCGGCGGCCGCGGCTTCGGCCCGGATGCCCGCGAGGTGTACGAAGAAGGCCTGTTCATCCCGATCATGAAGCTGTTCGAGCGCGGCAAGGTCAACCGCGACCTGATCAACATCCTGCGCAACAACGTGCGTGAGAACGACCGGGTGGTGGGCGACTTCTACGCGCTGTCGGCCTGCAACGAAACCGGCCACAAGCGCCTGCTCGACATGCTCGAAGAGTTCCAGCTCGATGACCTGGACCACATCGGTGGCTTCATCCTTGAGCACAGCCGTCGCGCCACCCTGGAGTGCTTCAAGTCGCTGCCGCACGGCACCTACAGCAACAGCATGACCCTCGATGGCTACGACGTGCCGGTGACCCTGGCGGTGACCCTGACCGTGGGCCCCGACGGCATCAAGAGCGACTTCACCGGCACCTCGGGCATGAGCCAGTTCGGCATCAACGTGCCGCTGGGCTACGCCAAGGCCTATGCCTGCTATGGCCTCAAGTGCATCGTGGCACCGGAAATCCCCAACAACACCGCGTCCCTGGCACCGTTCGAAGTTACCGCGCCAGAGGGCTGCATCCTCAACGCCAAGCACCCGGCGCCGGTGTCGGTGCGCCACGTGCTCGGCCACTTCGTGCCCGACCTGGTGCTCGGCGCGCTGCACAAGTGCCTGCCTGGCAAGGTGCCGGCCGAAGGCGCCAGTGCCCTGTGGAACCTGCACCTGAGCGTGCGCCCGCTGGAAAGCAACCCGAAAGGCCGCAATGCCGAAATGCTGATGTTCAACAGTGGCGGCATGGGCGCACGGTCGGCGATGGATGGCCTGAGTGCCACCGCGTTCCCAAGCGGCGTGCACACCATGCCGGTGGAAGCCACCGAGCATGCTGGCCCCGTGGTGGTGTGGCGCAAGGAGCTGCGTGAAGGTTCCGGCGGTGCCGGCCAGCTGCGCGGCGGCCTGGGCCAGGAAATTGAAGTGTCGGCGGCCGAGGGCTACAGCTTCCGCTTCAGCGCCATGTTCGACCGCATCCAGTACCCGGCCCGTGGCCTGGCTGGCGGCCAGCAAGGTGCCGAAGGTTTCGTTGGCCTCGATGACGGCACCTTGCTGCGCGGCAAGGGCCAGCAGTTCGTTCCGGCCGAACGCCGCCTGGTGCTGCGCCTGCCCGGTGGCGGTGGTTACGGCGACCCGCGCCAGCGCAACCGCCAGCAGGTCGAGCGTGACCTGCGCTACGGCTACATCAGTGCCGAACAGGCACGTGACGACTACGGCTTCGATGCCGCCCAGGAGCGTTGAGCGATGGATATCCAGAGCAGCCGCGTGCGCGCGGTAAAAAGCTCGCCGAGCATGGCTGTGTCGGTGCTGGCCAAGCAGATGCTGGCCAAGGGTGAGCCGGTGATCAACCTCGCATTGGGTGAGCCGGACTACAACGTCCCGGCCCACGTCATCGAGGCTGCCCACCAGGCGATGCTGGCCGGTAACAACCACTACACCGCGCCCAACGGCATGGAGAGCCTGCGCCAGGCGATCGTCGACAAGTTCGCCCGGGAAAACGACCTGGCCTATGGCCTGGACGAAATCTGTGTTGGCAACGGCGCCAAGCAACTGCTGTTCAACGCCTTCCTGGCCACGCTGGAAGAAGGTGATGAAGTGGTCACCCCGGCGCCGTACTGGGTGTCGTACACCGACATGGCAATGCTCAATGGCGGTGTGCCGGTGGTGATTCCTTGCGGCGCCGAACAGGGCTTCAAGGTTACCCCCGAGCAGTTGGAAGCGGCCATCACCCCGCGTACGCGCTGGGTGATGCTGAACTCACCGAACAACCCGAGCGGGGCGATCTTCACCCGTGACGAGTTCGCCGCACTGGGCAAGGTGCTGGAGCGCCACCCCAAGGTGCTGGTGATTTCCGACGAGATCTACGAGCACATCGTGCTCGGCGACCAGCCGTTCGTGTCGTTCGTCACCGCGTGCCCGCAACTGCGCGAGCGCACCTTGCTGATCAACGGCGTGTCCAAGGCCTACGCCATGACCGGCTACCGCCTGGGTTACGCGGCAGGGCCCAAAGACCTGATCGTGGCCATGAACAAGACCCAGTCGCAAACCACCACCTGCCCGTCGAGCATTTCCCAGCTGGCGGCAGTGGCGGCGCTGAATGGCCCGCAGGACTTCGTGCGTGACGCCAACCGCGAGTACCAGGCCCGGGGCGACCTGGTGGTGCGTGGCCTGGCACAAATCCCAGGGCTGAAGCTGGCGATGCCCCAAGGTGCGTTCTATGCCTTCCCCGAGGTCAGCGCCTACATTGGCAAGCGCACCCCGGACGGCCAGGTGATCAACAACGACACCGAACTCTCGGCCTACCTGCTGCGCGTTGGCAAGGTGGCCACGGTGCCGGGCTCGGCGTTTGGCGTGGAGCCCTATGTGCGGCTGTCCTTCGCCACTTCGCGCCAGGAACTGGAACAAGCGTTGGGCCAGCTGCGCGATGCGTTCGCGCAACTGGCCTGACCACGACGATCTGAACAGAGGTAAACCATGAGCAAGCCTTTCAAACGCCTGCTGATCACCGGCGCCGCAGGCCGCCTGGGCAGCGTGCTGCGCAAGCACCTGGCGCAATTTGCCGATGAGCTGCGCCTGACCGACATCGCCGACCTGGGCCATGCCGCGCCCCACGAAGAACTGGTGCGCTGCGACCTGGGCAACTTCGACGACGTACTGCCACTGACCGAGGGCGTCGACGCCATCGTGCATGCCGGTGGCGTGCCGGTTGAGGACACCTTCGACAAGATCCTCAACGGCAACATCGTCGGCACCTACAACATCTACGAGGCAGCCCGGCGCAATGGCGTCAAGCGCGTGGTGTACACCAGCTCCAACCACGCCATCGGCTTCTACGACCGCACCGAAACCATCGACGCCACCGCCGCGCACCGCCCTGACAGCCTGTACGGCGTCAGCAAGTGCTTTGCCGAGGACCTGGGCCGCTACTACTGGGACAAGTTCGCCATCGAGTCGGTGAACCTGCGCATCGGCTCGTCGTTCCCCGAGCCACTGGACCGGCGCATGCTCGCCACCTGGCTGTCGTTCGACGACTTCGCCCAGCTCACCGAGCGCTCGCTGCTGGCGCCTCGCGTCGGCCACATGATCGTCTACGGCATGTCCAACAACCGCGAAAGCCTGTGGGACAACCGCCTGGCCTCGTCGATCGGCTACGTGCCGAAGGACAGTGCCGACGACTACCGCGAGAAGGTGCTCGCCGAGCACCCGCCGCTCAAGCCCGACGAGCCGGCCGCACGCTACCACGGCGGCAACTTCGCCGGCGCTGGCCACTTCGAAGACCCCAAGTAACCAGAGGATTCCTGTAGGAGCGGGCTTGCCCCGCGAACACCGGCGAAGCCGGTGCCAGGCACCGCGTCGCATGCTTCGCGGGGCAAGCCCGCTCCTACAGGGGGCCCTGCTATCTCCAGAAAGAGAGCTCATTCCATGGCTTCCACCGCAAAACAACAGAATTACGATGTGGTGATCGTCGGCGGCGCCGTCAACGGCAGCTCCACCGCCTATTTCCTGGCCAACAACCCCGACTTCAAAGGCTCGGTACTGGTCATCGAGCGTGACTGGACCTACAACAAGTCGGCCACCGCGCTGTCGAGCAGTTCGATCCGCCAGCAGTTCTCCAACCCGATCAACATCGAGATCTCCAAGTTCGGCGCCGATTTCGTGCGCAACTTCCCCGACCTGATGGAAGTGGATGGCGACCGCCCGGACCTGGCCTTCCACGAGAACGGCTACCTGTTCCTCGGTGACGACAAGGGCTTCGACGTGCTGCGCCGCCTGCACGATACCCAGGTGTCCCACGGCGCCGACGTGCACCTGCTCGACCCCGAGCAGCTGCAGCGCAAGTTCCCCTGGGTGAACATCGACAGCCTCGCCGGTGCCAGCTACGGCCAAACCGGCGAAGGTTGGTTCGACAGCCTCGGCATGCTCAACGGCTTCCGCCGCAAGGCTCGTTCCATGGGCATCGAGTACATCGAGAACCAGGTGGTTGGCATCGACCGCCAGGGCGACCGCATCACCGGCGTACAGCTGGCCAGCGGTGAGCGCATCGGCTGCGGCCTGCTGGTCAACTGCGCCGGCACCCGTGGCACCCAGGTGGCGCGCATGGCTGGCCTGGACATCCCGGTCGAGCCGCGCCGCCGCTCGCTGTTCGTGTTCGACTGCCGCACCCCGCTGGAAGGCACCGTGCCGCTGACCATCGACCCAACCGGCGTGTTCTTCCGCCCCGAGGGCAAGTTCTACCTGGGCGGCACCTACCCGAAAAACGACCCTGAAGTGGACTTCGAAGATTTCGAAGTGCTGCACGACGAGTTCGACGAAGAAGTCTGGCCGATTCTGGCCGAGCGCGTGCCGGCGTTCGAAGGCATCAAAGTAGTCAACTACTGGGCTGGGCACTACGACTTCTGCGTGCTCGACCACAACGCCATCGTCGGCCCGCACAACGAGGTGAGCAACTTCCTGTTCTGCAACGGTTTCAGCGGCCATGGCCTGCAGCAGGCGCCGGCCATCGGCCGTGGCCTGTCCGAGCTGATTACCTACGGCGGCTACCGCTCGCTCGACCTGGGCGCGCTGAGCTACCAGCGGGTGATCGACAACAAACCGTTCCTGGAAGATTCGGTCATCTGAGCGCGCGGCCTGAAGGAGAACAACAATGAGCAATTCGCAAGAGAAACGCAGCGGTGGCCAGGTGCTGGTCGACGCACTGCGGGTGAATGGGGTCGAACGCGCCTTCTGCGTGCCGGGCGAAAGCTACCTGGCGGTACTCGACGCGCTGCATGACGTGCAGGATGAAATCGACCTGATCGTCTGCCGCCAGGAGGGCGGGGCGGCCTACATGGCCGAGGCCTACGGCAAGCTGACCGGCAAGCCGGGCATCTGCTTCGTCACCCGAGGCCCGGGTGCCACCAATGCCTCGGTGGGTGTACACACCGCCTTCCAGGACTCCACGCCGATGCTGCTGTTCATCGGCCAGGTGGCCCGCGACCAGATCGAGCGCGAAGCCTTCCAGGAAGTGGACTACCGGCGCATGTTCGGCCAGATGGCCAAGTGGGTGGTACAGATCGACGACGCCGCGCGCATTCCCGAGCTGGTCAACCAGGCCTTCCAGCGCGCCATCAGCGGCCGCCCGGGCCCGGTGGTGATCGCCCTGCCCGAAGACATGCTGACCGACCTGGTGCAGGTGGCCGATGCCCGCCCGGCCAAACGCGTGGAAGCCGCCCCGGCTCCTGAAGCCCTGGGCGAGCTGCAGCAATTGCTGGCCAAGGCCGAGCGCCCGTTGGTGGTGGCCGGCGGTGGCGGCTGGACCGCCGAAGCCGTGGCCAGCCTGAAAACCTTCGTGCACACCCAGAACCTGCCGCTGGCGGCGTCGTTCCGCTGCCAGGACCTGTTCGACAACACCGACCCGCACTATGCCGGCGACCTGGGCCTGGCCGCCGGGCCGGTGCTGGTGGAGGCCGTGCAGCAGTCCGATTTGTTGATCGTGATTGGCGCGCGGCTGGGCGAGATGACCACCGGTGGCTATGCCCTGGTCGACATCCCGACACCCAAGCAAGCCCTGGTGCACGTGCATGCCAGTGCCGAGGAGATCGGCCGCGTCTACCAGCCGACCCTGGGCATCAATGCCGGCCCCGGCAGCTTCCTGCGCCAGGCCAATATCCTTGGCCCGGTGCGCCCGCAGGCCTTCGAAGACTGGGTGGCCAAGCTCAACAGCGGCTACCGCGGCAACTTCGAAACCCCGCGTTCGCCGGGCGATGTGCAGATGAGCGAAGTGATCGCCTGGCTGAACAAGCAGCTGCCGGCCGACAGCATCCTTACCTGCGGCGCCGGCAACTACACCGGTTGGGTGCACCGCGGCTACCAGCACCAGGTGTTCCGCACACTGCTGGGCCCGACCAATGGCTCGATGGGCTATGGCGTGCCGGCGGCGGTGGCCGCCAAGCTCACCTACCCGCAGCGCACCGTGGTGGCCTTTGCCGGTGACGGTTGCTTCCTGATGAATGGCCAGGAGTTGGCCACGGCGGTGCACTACGATGCCCGGCTGATCACCATCGTGGTCAACAACGGCATGTACGGCACCATCCGCATGCACCAGGAGCGCAGTTACCCAGGCCGTGTCTCGGGCACCGAACTGCACAACCCGGACTTCGCCGCACTGGCCCGTGCCTACGGCCTGCATGGCGAAACCGTGACCCGCACCGAAGACTTCGCGGCCGCCTTCGAGCGCTGCCAGGCCGCGAGCAAGCCTGCGCTGATCGAGATCCAGGTGGACCCTGAAGCCCTGACCCCGCGCATGACCCTCAGCCAGATCCGCGACAAGGCCCTGCAGGCCAAGCGCTGATTCGCCTCAGGTGGGGCGCGGTCCGGCCCCACCTTTTTTCCTTCTTCGAACGAGCCAATCGACATGAACCTTGCCGATCACGATCTGCTGCGTGAAGTTTGCTACATCGATGGAAAATGGCTGGCGGCCGACAGCGGCCAGCGCATTGCCGTGACCAACCCGGCCACCGGCGCGGTGCTCGGCCATGTGCCGCGCATGGGCGCCGAGGAAACCCGGCGTGCCATTGCCGCCGCCGAGCGGGCGCTGCCAGCCTGGCGTGCGCTGACCGCCAAGGAACGCGCCGCACGGCTGCAGGCCTGGTTCCGCGAGATCCTGGCCCACCAGGAAGACCTGGCGCGCATCATGACCGCCGAGCAGGGCAAGCCGCTGGCCGAGTCCCGTGGCGAAATCGCCTTTGCCGCCGCCTATGTGGAGTTCTATGCCGAGGAAGGCAAGCGCATCTATGGCGATGTGATCCCTTCGCCCAGCGCCGACCGCCGGCTGATCGTCACCAAGGAGCCGATTGGCGTGTGTGCGGCGATCACCCCGTGGAACTTCCCGGCGGCGATGATCACCCGCAAGGCCGCGCCGGCCCTGGCTGCTGGCTGTACGCTGGTACTCAAGCCGGCCTCGCAAACGCCGTTCAGTGCGCTGGCCCTGTGCGTGCTGGCCGAGCGGGCAGGCATCCCGGCCGGGGTGCTGAGCGTGGTCACCGGTGACTCGGCGGCCATCGGCGGCGAGCTGACCGCAAGCCCCGTGGTACGCAAGTTGTCGTTCACCGGCTCCACCCCCATCGGCATCCAGTTGCTGCAGCAGTCGGCGGCGACGGTGAAGAAGGTGACCATGGAGCTGGGCGGCAATGCGCCCTTTATCGTGTTCGACGATGCCGACCTGGAAAAGGCCGTGGAAGGTGCGCTGATCGCCAAGTTCCGCAACAGCGGGCAAACCTGCGTGTGTGCCAACCGCTTCTATATCCAGGATGGCATCTATGAGCGTTTCGTGGCGCGCTTTGCCGAGCGGGTGCGTGAGCTGGTGGTGGGGCAGGGCGATGCACCGGGCACCCAGGTTGGCCCGATGATCGACGGGCGCGCCGCCGGTGGCGTCGAGCGCCTGGTGGGCGAGGCGGTGGAGGCTGGGGCGCGGGTGGTGGCCGGTGGGCGCCGGCATGCGCTGGGTGAGGCGTTCTTCGAGCCGACCTTGCTGGCCGATGTAACGGCGGACATGCGCGTGGCGCGGGAGGAGATTTTCGGGCCGGTGGCGCCGATCTTCCGGTTCAGCAGCGAAGAGGAGGTGATTGCCCAGGCCAATGACACCGAGTTCGGCCTGGCCTGTTACCTGTATGCGCGGGATGTCGGGCGTATCTGGCGGGTGTCCGAGGCGCTGGAATACGGCATGGTCGGGGTCAACGTGGGCGTGGTGGCCACCGAAGTGGCGCCGTTTGGCGGGGTGAAGGCGTCCGGGCTAGGGCGCGAAGGGTCGCGCTACGGGATCGAGGATTACCTGGAGATCAAGTACGTGTGCCTTGGCCTCTGAGGTTTCCCTGAGCCATTGATGCTGGGCCTTTCGCGGGCAAGCCCGCTCCCACAGGGATCGCACACCGTTTCAGGCCTGTGCCGTACCTGTAGGAGCGGGCTTGCCCGCGATAGGGCCGGCCCAGGCAATCGCCCACCCCAGGCATTGCGCCGTACCTGTGGGAGCGGGCTTGCCCGCGATAGAGCCGGCCCAGGCAATTGCCCACCCCAGGCATTGCGCCGCACCTGTAGGAGCGGGCTTGCCCCGCGAAAGGGCCGGCACAGGCTACCGCTCACCCCTTGGCATCAAGCAACCGCTGGTACCGCGACAAGCTCTCTTCCAAATGCTTGCGCAACGCCGTGCGCGCACTGCTCACATCGCCCATGCTGATCGCCGACAGGATCGCCCCATGCTCGCGCCCAATCTTCTTGATATGCGCCTGGCGGTTCTTGCCCGTCACCTGCCCATGCTTGAGGTTCAGGTCGAGGATAATGTCCGGCCCCAGCGCTTCGAGCAGCTGGGTGAAGTGCGGGTTGTTGGTGGCGCGGGCAATGGCCAGGTGGAACTCGAAGTCGGCGCGCGCCTCTTCTTCCTGACTGGCACCGTCCAGCGAGTTGAAGCGGTCGAACGCTTCGGTGATCGCCGCCATGCTTGCCGGGCTGCGGCGCTCGGCAGCGCGGGCCACCGATTCGGCCTCGATCCCCAGGCGCAGCTCAAGAATCTGCGCAGCGGCGCGCACATCGTCCACCACGCTGTCGATGGCAAAGCCAATGCGCTTGACGTCCTGTTCGACCACGAACACGCCCACGCCCTGGCGCGCGATCAGGCGCCCGCCCAGGCGCAGCGAAGCCACCGCCTCACGGATCACCGGGCGGCTGACATTGAATTCCTTGCACAGCTCCTGCTCGGACGGCAGCTTGTCGCCCGGGCCGTAAGTGCCGTTGTCGATCCGGCCGGACAGCTCCTGGATCACGGTTTCCGCCAGATTGGCGCGGCGCGTGCCTAACGACGCATTCATAGAGGTGTTGCTCCTGAAACTGATTGGCTCATCACGGTTGTTCTCCGGCAGGTTGCGCGCAGCCCGAAAGCCCATGCGGCGGGATCCGTAGCCAACCAGCGGTGATGTTGTCGGCATATGTTATCAAACATCTTACCAGGTGGTAGGACGACCCCTTTTGCTGGCGAGGATTTCGTCGGCCTTCGGAAAAATTTATTTACCGACTCCCCCAGCATACACCCATTGACAGTTGCCTGCTGACTGTTATCTTACAAGTGCGACGGCGTTCGTGCCAATTCGCAAGCGGTAAGCACAGTGTTTCGAGGTTCGTCCAATTACGACTGGGAGCTGAGCATGTATAAGAACAACGGGGGGCGTACAGCCCTCGCCACCGCGGTAACCTTGCTGATGGCCATGGGGACGGCGTACGCAGCAGACAGTGAAGTGGTGCGGATCGGCTTCGCCGGCCCGCTCACCGGGCCCTCGGCGCACCAAGGACAGGACGTCGAGCATGGCATCCAGATCGCCGTGGAGGAGGCCAACCAGCAGCAACTGAAGATCGGCGACAAAGTGGCCGAGTTCAAGCTGGTGTCCGAGGACGACGTCGCCGACCCACGCACCGGCACCGCCGTGGCGCAGCGCCTGGTAGACTCGAAAGTGGCCGTGGTGATCGGCCATTACAACTCCGGTACCAGCATTCCCGCATCGAAAATCTACGCCGCCGCCGGCATTCCGCAGATTTCGCCCTCGGCCACCAACCCCACCCTGACCCGCCAGGGCATCGACTCGGTGTTCCGCACCGTCAACGACGACGCCACCCTGGGCCGCTACGCCGGCAACTACCTGGTCAACCAACTCAAGGCCCAGCGCATCGCCATCTTCGATGACCGTACCGCCTACGGCCAGGGCCTGGCCGACGAGGTGACCAAGGCCGTCAAGGCTGCCGGCGGCAATGTGGTGGTGCGCGAGTACACCAACGACAAGTCCACCGACTTCAACGCCATCCTCACCACCGCCAAGGCGCAAAAGGCCGACGCCGTGTTCTTCGCCGCCCTCGACTACCAGGCCGCGCCCATGGCCAAGCAGATGAAGAACCTGGGCCTGAAGGCGCGCTTCATGAACATCGGCAACCTGCCCAACGACTCGTTCAAGCAAATGGCCGGCAGCGCTGCCGAAGGCGTGTACGCCTGGAACTACGGCACGCCACTGCTGGACATGCCCAAGGGCGCGGCCTTCGAGCAGAAGCTCAAGGACAAGTTCGGCGTGGGCGTGGTGCAGTCGTCGCCGGCCGCCTACGACGCCACCTGGGCGGCGATCAACGCCATGGTCAAGGCCGGCTCCGACGACCCCAAGGTCTACCTGCCAGTGCTCAAGCAGCAGAGCTATGACGGCGTCACCGGCACCATCGCCTTCGACGACAAGGGCAACCTGAAGAACCCGGCCGCGACCGTGTTCCAGTTCGAAGGCGGCGGCTGGAAAACCCTGTCGGTCGAGCGCGACTGAGTTTCACCCCATAACAAGCGGGCACAAGCCTGCCACATAACAAGAAGACTTTTCCCACCTGCCAGGCCTGTCGGCGTGCGGCGCTGTGCCGCCGCGCGCCGACGACAACGCAGTTTCGAGGATTCAGCGCGTGGACGGTAACTTCGATATCTTGTTGCAACAGGTCCTCAACGGCCTGGTGCTGGGCAGTATCTATGCCCTGGTAGCCCTGGGCTACACCATGGTCTACGGCATCATCGGCCTGATCAACTTCGCCCATGGCGAGGTGGTGATGGTTGGCGCGATGGTGACCATCTCGGTACTCACGATGCTCGCCGGCGCAGGCTTCGCCCCGGGCGTGCTCACCTTGCTGTTGGCCATCATGGCGGCGGCGGTGGTATGCATGCTGCTGGCCCAGGGCATGGAAAAATACGCCTATCGGCCCCTGCGCAAGGCGCCGCGGCTAACCCCGCTGATCCTGGCCATCGGCATCTCCATCGCCCTGCAGAACCTGGCGATGATGATCTGGGGGCGCGGTTACAAAACCTTCCCCGAGGTGGTCGAGGTGCAGCCGGTGGAGGTGTTCGGCGCCACCCTGACCAATGTCCAGGTGGCGATCATGCTGATTGCCGTGGTGATCATGTTCGGCCTCTGGCTGCTGGTGGACAAGACCCGCCTGGGCAAGGCCATGCGCGCCACCGCGCAAAACCAGGAAGTGGCCGGGCTGATGGGCATCAACATCAACCGGGTGATCAGCGCCACCTTCCTGATCGGCGCCAGCCTGGGCGTCATCGCCGGGGTGATGCGCGCCATCAACTACGGCCAGGCCGACGCCTACATGGGCCTGCTGCTGGGCCTCAAGGCGTTCTCCGCCGCCGTGCTCGGCGGCATCGGCAACCTGTTCGGGGCCATGGCCGGCGGCCTGCTGCTGGGGCTGATCGAGTCGCTGGCGGCGGGCTACACCGGGCAGCTCACCGGGGGCTTCCTGGGCGCCAACTACCAGGACATCTTCGCCTTCGCCGTGCTGATTCTGGTGCTGTTGCTGCGGCCAAACGGCCTGCTTGGCGAACGCCAGGCCGACCGGGCCTGAGGAGGCAGTGATGAAAAACCTCAAGACTCAGTACCTGCTGTTGATCCTCGGCTTCATCGCCTTGCCGTTTCTGGTCGAGGCCATTCCCATGCTCGGCCCGACCTGGGTGCGCATCCTTGGCTTTGCCATGCTCTACGTGCTGCTGGCGCTGGGGTTGAACATCGTCATCGGCTACGCCGGGCTGCTGGACATGGGCTACATCGGCTTCTACGCCATCGGCGCCTACCTGTATGCACTGCTGGCCTCGCCACACCTGCAACTGGCCGGCCTGCTGGACAACGTGCTTGACTGGCCCGTGTGGGTGATCATCCCCGTGGCGGCGGTGGCGGCGGCCATTTGCGGGGTGCTGATCGGCGCGCCGGTGCTCAAGCTGCGGGGCGACTACCTGGCCATCGTCACCCTGGGCTTCGGCGAGATCATCCGCATCTTCATGAACAACCTGGACCAGCCGGTGAACCTCACCAACGGCCCCCAGGGCATCAGCAACATCGCCCCGCTGCACGTCGACTTTGGCGCCTGGTCCCACGCCCCCGGCGCGGGCGCAACACCGGTGGTGTCGCTGCAGCAGGGCTGGAGCCTGTTCGGCCTGCAGGTGTCGCCGGTCATCAGCTACTACCTGTTCTTCCTGGCCATCGTCATCCTCTGCATCGTGCTGTCCAAGCGCCTTGAAGTCTCGCGTATCGGCCGCGCCTGGATGGCCCTGCGCGAAGACGAAGTGGCCGCCGAGGCCATGGGCCTGAACAAGCGCAACCTCAAGCTGCTGGCCTTTGCCATGGGCGCCACCTTTGGTGGCGTGAGCGGGGTGCTGTTCGCCAGCTACCAGGGGTTCGTCAGCCCCGAGTCGTTCACCTTGATGGAGTCGATCATGGTGCTGGCCATGGTGGTACTCGGCGGCATGGGTTCGATCCGTGGCGTGGTGCTGGGGGCGTTGATCCTGTCGGTGATGCCTGAGTTGTTCCGCGACCTGGTCAACTGGATTCAGCCATGGGTCATGGAGCATGTCACCTTCATCGACCGCGACATCCTGCGCAACGTGCTGGATGCCTCGACCCTGCGCATGCTGGTGTTTGGTTTCGCCCTGATTCTGGTGATGCGCTTTCGCCCTGAAGGGCTGTGGCCGTCCGACCGCCGCCGCGCCGAGTTGCACGACGCCGAGGCCGAACCGCAGCCGCTGCCGGCAGCGCTCAGCACCAGCGTGCAGGCCCCGGCCAGCGAGGGCTCCTTCGAACTTCCGATCAAACAGGCGGACAAGGCATGAGCGACGTACTGCTTGAACTGCACCAGGTAAGCAAGTTCTTCGGCGGCTTGCAGGCCCTGCATGGCATCGACCTGAGCATCCGCCGTGGCGAAATCCGAGGCCTGCTGGGCCCCAACGGCGCCGGCAAGACCACCTTGTTCAACGTGCTCACCGGGCTGTACCAGGCCGAGCAGGGCAAAGTGGTGTTCGACGGCAAGCCGCTGCGCATCAGCAAGCCGCACAAGGTGGTGGAGGCCGGCATTTCCCGCACCTTCCAGAACATCCGCCTGTTCCACAACATGACCGCCCTGGAGAACGTGATGATCGGCCGCCACGTGCGCACCCGCAGCGGTGTGTTCGGCGCCATCCTGCGCACGCCGGCCTGTGTGCGTGAGGAACGGGAAATCCGTGAGGCCGCGCGCCACTGGCTGAACTACGTGGGCATCGCCCCGTTGGCCGGGGAGCTGGCCAAGAACCTGTCCTACGGCGACCAGCGCCGCCTGGAAATCGCCCGCGCGCTGGCCACCGAACCGCAGCTGATTGCCCTGGACGAGCCGGCCGCCGGCATGAATGCCTCGGAAACTGAGGGCCTGCGCCGGCTGATGTGCAAGATGCAGGCAGACGGCAAGACCGTGCTGTTGATCGAGCACGACGTAAAGCTGGTGATGGGGCTGTGCGACCACGTCACGGTGCTGGAATACGGGCGCAAGATCGCCGACGGCCTGCCGGCCGATGTGCGCCAGGACCCACGGGTGATCGAGGCCTATCTGGGCGCGGAGGCAGTGGCATGAAGCAGATACTGGAAGTGAACGACCTCAAGGTGGCCTATGGCGCCATCCAGGCGATCAAGGGCATCGACCTGAAAGTGGGCGAGGGCGAGATGGTGGCGTTGATCGGCGCCAACGGCGCGGGCAAGACCACCACCCTCAAGACCCTCGCCGGGCTGCTCAAGCCCAGTGCCGGGCAGATCACCTTCGACGGCAAGGCCCATGCGGCGATCAAGGGCCATGACCTGATCCGTGCAGGCCTGGCCCTGGTGCCGGAAGGGCGGGGCATCTTTCCCAAGCTGACGGTGCACGAAAACCTGGAAATGGGCGCGTTTTCCCGGCGCGATGGCAAGGAGGCGATCCTGGCCGACATCGAGCGCATGTACGCCACCTTCCCGCGCCTGAAGGAGCGCGCCTACCAGTTGGCCGGAACGATGTCGGGCGGCGAGCAGCAGATGCTGGCCATTTCCCGCGCGCTGATGGGGCGGCCCAAGTTGCTGCTGCTCGACGAGCCGTCCATGGGCCTGGCGCCGATCATCGTGCAGAAGATTTTCGAAACCATCCGCGAGGTGGTCAAGGGCGGTGTCACCCTGCTGCTGGTGGAGCAGAACGCCCGCCTGGCCCTGCAGACCTGCGACCGCGCCTATGTGATCGATGGTGGGCGCATCAGCCTGGAAGGCTGCGCCAAGACCTTGCTGGACGATGACCAGGTGAAGAAAGCCTACCTCGGCGAATGAACCATGCCCCGGTCAGTGGCCGGGGGCTTTTGCTCAAGACAATGACAAGAAGACTTGTTCAGGGTTTGCTGGCCTCTTCGCGGGGCAAGCCCGCTCCTACAGATTACGCGGTCCCCTTGTAGGAGCGGGCTTGCCCCGCGAAAAAGCCGGCGCGGTCCCGGCCAAGTCCCTCGAAGGCTCAACGATGTCGCTGCAATCGAACCAACCTGCTGCACTGCACCACGGCCTGACCTCGCGCCAGGTGTCCATGATCTCCATCGCCGGCATCATCGGCGCCGGGCTGTTCATCGGCTCGTCCAAGGCGATTGCCTCAGCCGGGCCCGCCATTCTCATTTCCTACGCCCTGACCGGCCTGCTGGTGCTGCTGGTGATGCGCATGCTCGGCGAAATGGCGGTGGCCAACCCCAACAGCGGCTCCTTTTCCACCTACGCCGGCGAGGCCATCGGGCCTTGGGCCGGGTTCACCATCGGCTGGCTGTATTGGTGGTTCTGGGTGCTGATCATTCCGGTCGAGGCCATTGCCGGTGCCGATATCCTGCATGCCTGGTTCCCGGCGATACCGTCCTGGCTGTTCGCGTTCCTCATCATGGCGGTGCTGGCCTGCAGCAACCTGGTGAGCGTGAAGAACTTTGGCGAGTTCGAATTCTGGTTCGCGCTGGTGAAGGTGCTGGCCATTGCCGCCTTCATCGTCGTGGGCGGCATGGCGGTGCTGGGCTTCTGGCCGCTGGCGGAGGTTTCCGGCGTCAGCCAGCTGTGGGCCAATGGCGGGTTCGTGCCCAACGGTTGGGGCGCGGTGCTGGGCGGCGTGCTGATTACCATCTTCTGCTTCTTCGGCGCGGAGGTGGTGACCATCGCCGCCGGCGAGACGGCCAACCCCAAGGAGAAAATCCGCCGCGCCACCAACCTGGTGGTGTACCGCATCGCGATCTTCTACCTGCTGTCGGTGTTCCTGGTGGTGGCGCTGGTGCCCTGGAACGACCCGGCGCTGAAAACGGTCGGCTCGTTCCAGCGCGTGCTGGAACTGCTCAACGTGCCGGGCGCCAAGCTGGTGGTGGACCTGGTGGTACTGGTGGCCGTTACCAGCTGCATGAACTCCGGCCTGTACACCGCCTCGCGCATGCTCTATTCCCTGGGCGCACGTGGCGAGGCCTTGCCGCTTACCCGGCGCGTGTCGGCCAGCGGCGTGCCGGTGGCGGCGGTGCTGCTGTCGACCCTGGCAGGCTTTGCCGGGTGCCTGGTCAACTACGTGTTCCCAGGCAAGGTGTTCAGCTTCCTGCTGTCGACCACCGGCTCGATCGCGCTGCTGGTGTACCTGGTGATCGCCGTTTCCCAGCTACGCATGCGCGCCCGCGCCGAGCGCGAAGGCACCGAGCTTGCCTTCAAGATGTGGCTGTTCCCCTGGCTGACCTGGGCGGTGATCGCCGCCATCTTGCTGGTGCTGGGCTACATGCTGGTCAACGAAGCCTACCGCTACGAGGCGCTGATGACGGCCGGGGTGACCAGTTTCATCCTGCTGGTGTGCGTGACCCGGCGCCGGCTGGGGCTGTTGCACAGCCCTAGCCATGCGGAGCAGGCTTGACCTGCGCGGTGCCTGCGTACTGCGGCTTGAGGTGCCCCTGCTCGTCGAGCAGGTAGGCATCCATCACCTCACGCACCACCGGCCCTGCCACCCGGCCACCGGCCTCGCCGTTCTCGATCATCACCGCCACCACCACGCTGGGGTGGTCGGCGGGGGCGAAGCCGACGAACAGGGCGTTGTCGCGGTGGCGTTCGAGGGTTTTGTTGCGGTTGTAGCGCTCACCCTGCTTGATCGCCACCACCTGCGCCGTGCCGCTCTTGCCGGCGATGCGGTACTGGGCGCCGGCGGCTGCGGCGCGGGCGATGCCGCGCGGGTCGTGCATGACCATCTGCATGCCGACATTGACCTGGTCCCAGGCGTGGCGGTCGTGCAGCACGATGTCGGGCATGGGGTTGGGGTCGACCGGTGTTTCGCCGCCCACGGTCATCGCCAGGTGCGGGCGATGCCACACGCCCTTGCTGGCCAGCAGGCTGGTGGCCTGGGCCAGCTGCAGCGGGGTCACCTGCATGTAGCCCTGGCCGATGCCGAGAATCAGCGTTTCCCCAGGGAACCAGGCCTGGCGCCGGGTGGCGCGCTTCCACGCCTGTGACGGCATCAGCCCGGGGGCTTCCTCGAACATGTCCAGGGACACCTTCTGGCCCAGGCCGAACTCGCTCATGTAGTCGTGCAGGCGGTCGATGCCCAGCTTGTGCGCCAGGTCGTAGAAGTAGGTGTCGTTGGAGCGCATGATGGCGGTGTACATGTCCACCCAGCCGTCACCGCTGTGGTTCCAGTTACGGTACTTGTGGTCGTAGTTGGGTAGCTCGTAGTAGCCGGGGTCGAACACCCGGCTGCCGGGGGTGATCACGCCGCTGTCCAGGCCGGCGATGGCCACTTCCGGTTTCACCGTCGAGCCAGGCGCGTACAGGCCGCGCAGCACACGGTTGAACAGCGGCCGGTCGATCGAGTCGCGCAGGGCCGCGTACTGCTTGAAGCTGATGCCCTTGACGAACAGGTTGGGGTCGAAGCTTGGGTTGCTGACCATGGCCAGCACGTCGCCGTTGGCAGGGTCCAGTACCACCACCGCGCCGCGGCGGTCACCCAGGGCTTTTTCCGCGGCCACCTGCAGGTGCGAATCAAGGCTGAGGATGATGTCTTTGCCGGGGATCGGGTCTTTGTGGTTGAGCACGCGCATCACCCGGCCCTGGGCGTTGGTTTCCACTTCCTCGTAGCCCACGTGGCCGTGCAACTGGGCCTCGTAGAAGTGCTCGATGCCGGTTTTGCCAATCGACTGGGTACCGCGGTACTCGGTGCTGTCGAGGGTCTTGGCTTCTTTTTCGTTGATACGCCCGACATAGCCCACCGAATGGGCGAAATGTTCGGCCAGGGGGTATTCGCGGATGAACTGCGGCTCTACGTCCAGGCCCGGCAGGCGGAACTGGTTGACCGCGATCAGGGCGATTTGCTCCTCGCTCAGGCCGACCATCAAGGTCACTGGCTCGAACGGCTTGCGGCCACGGCGCAGGTCCTTGTCGAACTGTTTGCGGTCGTCTTCGCCCAGGCTGAGGATTTGCGCCAGGGTGTCGAGCACCTTGGCCGAGTCACCGGCGCGCTCGCGGGTCATGGTCAGGTCGAAGCTGGGTTTGTTGTCGGCCAGCACCACGCCGTTGCGGTCGTAGATCAGCCCGCGTTCGGGGGCGATCGGCAGGATGTGCACGCGGTTGTTTTCCGACACCGCGCTCTGCTGGTCGTGCTGCAGCACCTGCAACACGTAGAGCCGGCCCACCAGGACGGCGCACAGGCTGAACACCAGGGCGGCGCAGGCCAGCAGCCGGCGGTTGACCAGGTGTTTTTCCTTTTCGTGGTCCTTGAGGGGGATTGGTTGCGGCATGGGGGCTCTGTACAGTAGCGGAGTCGGCGGGCGAGGGCTTCGCCCTCGTTCGCGGGGCAAGCCCGCTCCTACAGGGAAACGCAATCACCTGTAGGAGCGGGCTTGCCCCGCGAATGGGCCGCCCAGCGGCCCCGGGGCCGGCGATGCTACGCAACCCCGCCCCGCGCCTCAAGGCAAGCGCCCCTCCAGGCACACCCCGAAACCGCGCACCCACCCCACCATCAGGGCGTTAAGGCCCAACATGAAGATTTGTTCATGTAGCGTCAGTGCGCAGGCTCGGCCTGTTTCCTGGCCGGCGCCGGGCCATGCCCGTGCGCCTCATCGGCCTCGACGATCGGCACCTCCTTGCCCTCGCAATCGAACAACTTGCCATCGCGGAAGAAGTCGCCCTCGTTCAGCCAGGCCACATCGCGGTAGCGCAGGGTGCGCTCGCTGGCGGCGACGAACACCGACTGCTGGTCGGAGTTGCCGGCGCGCAGGTGGTTGAACAACAGGTTCAGCACGATGGCCATGATCGCCGACGAGCTGATGCCGGAATGGAAGATGGTTTCGAACCAGCTTGGGAAGTGGTGGTAGAACCCTGGCGCTGCAATCGGGATCATGCCGAAACCGATGGAGGTGGCAACGATGATCAGGTTCATGTTGTTGCGGTAGTCCACCTGGGCCAGGGTACGGATGCCGCTGGCCGCCACGGTGCCGAACAGCACCACGCCGGCGCCGCCGAGTACCGCGGTGGGCACGGCAGCCACCAGCCGGCCCATCACCGGCAACAGGCCGAGGGTGACCAGGATCAGGCCGGCGCTGGCCACCACGTAGCGGCTCTTCACCCCAGTCACGGCCACCAGCCCGACGTTCTGCGCGAAGGCGCTTTGGGTGAACGAGCCGAACAGTGGCGCCAGGGCGCTGGAGATCATGTCGGCGCGCAGGCCGTTGCCCAGGCGCCGGGCGTCGACGTCGGTGCCGATGATCTCGCCCACGGCCAGGATGTCTGCCGAGGTTTCGACCATGGTCACCATGATTACGATCAGCATCGACAAAATCGCCGCCAGCTGAAATTCCGGGGTGAAGTGCAGCACCTCGGGCAGCGCCACCGAGGGGCCGTTCAGCGCCTGGGAAAAGTCGGCCATGCCGAACGCCATGGCCACCCCGGTGCCGATGACCATGGCCAGCAGAATCGACAGGCGCGAAATGCTCGCGTTGCCCAGCTTGCTCAACAACAGCACGCAGGCCAGGGTGAACGCCGCCAGGCTGATATTGGCCGTGCTGCCGAAGTCTGCGGCCTGGCTGTTGCCACCCATGGCCCAGCGCGCCGCCACCGGCATCAGGGTCAGGCCAATGGTGGTGATGACGATACCGGTGACCAGGGGCGGGAAGAACTGGATGATGCGCGAGAACAGCGGGGTAATCAGCAGGCCGATCAACGACGAGGCGATCACCGCGCCAAGGACCACCTGCAGGCCGTTGGTGCCGTCGTTGCCAATGATTGCGACCATGGTCGCCACGCTTGCGAACGACACCCCCTGCACCAGCGGCAGCCTGCAGCCAAAGAACGGCACGCCGAGGGTTTGCAGCAAGGTGGCCAGGCCGCCGGCGAACAGCGAGGCGGCGATCAGCATGCCGACATCGGTGGAAGAAAGGCCAGCGGCCTGGCCGATGATCAGCGGCACGGCGATCATGCCGCCGTACATGGTCAGTACATGTTGCAGGCCATAGGCGAAGTTGGCGCCAAGGCCGAGGTTCTCGTCTTCCGGGCGAGGTGTAGCGGGAGAGGTCATGGTGAGTAGCTCGCTTTTGTTATTGTCACGCGTCTAACTGCACGGTTTCAGTCGCATTCGGGTGAAGCAGGGTGCCAGCAAGGGTGTTGCACGGTCGCAGCCGGGCGCGCCGCGCTCCTGCGAGCGCGGCGGCCTGGGGGGTTCAGGTTATTCGCCGCTGACCAGTTGCAGGGCCAATTGGTTGTGGCGTTCCAGCACCCGTGGCAGGTCGACGGTGGTGATTCGGCCATCCTGCACCACCACCCGGCCATTGATGACGCTGGTGTCGACGTGGGTGGGGGTGCAGAACACCAGGGCCGCCAGCGGGTCATGCAGGGCGCCGGCGTAGGCCACATGGCCCAGGTCGAAGGCGACGAAGTCGGCGACCATGCCCGGGGCCAGGGCGCCGATGTCGTTGCGGTTGAGCACCTTGGCGCCGCCCAGGGTGGCGATCTCCAGTGCTTCGCGGGCGGTCATCGCGTCCGGGCCGAAGCCCACGCGCTGCAGCAGCAGGGCCTGGCGCACCTCGCCGATCATGCTGGCACCATCGTTGGAGGCCGAGCCATCGACGCCCAAGCCCACCGGCACACCGTGATCGCGCATCTTGCGAACGGGGGCGATGCCCGAGGCCAGGCGCATGTTCGAGCACGGGCAGTGGGCAACGCCCGTGCCGGTGCGGGCGAACAACTCGATGCCGTGCTGGTCGAGCTGCACGCAGTGGGCGTGCCACACATCGTGGCCAACCCAGCCGAGGTCTTCGGCGTATTCGGCAGGGGTCATGCCGAACTTTTCGCGGCTGTAGGCGATGTCGTTGACGTTTTCCGCCAGGTGGGTGTGCAGCGACACGCCGTACTGGCGCGCCAGCACTGCGGCTTCGCGCATCAGGTCGCGGCTGACCGAGAACGGCGAGCAGGGCGCCACCACCACCCGCAGCATCGAGCCGTGGCTGGCGTCGTGGTAGTCCTCGATCAGGCGCTGGGACTCCTTGAGGATGTCGCTTTCCTTCTCCACCACCGCGTCCGGCGGCAGGCCGCCCTGGCTGCGGCCCACGCTCATGCTGCCGCGCGCGGCGTGGAAGCGCATGCCGATCTCGTTGGCGGCATGGATGCTGTCGTCGAGCTTGCAGCCGTTGGGGTAGATGTACAGGTGGTCGCTGGAGGTGGTGCAACCGGACAGGATCAGCTCGGCCATGGCCGTCTGGGTCGACACCGCGATCATTTCCGGGGTCAGCCGCGCCCAGATCGGGTACAGGTTGGTCAGCCAGTTGAACAGCTCACCGTCCTGGGCCGCCGGCACCACGCGGGTGAGGCTCTGGTACATGTGATGGTGGGTGTTGACCAGGCCGGGGATCACCACCTTGCCGCGCATGTCCAGCACCACGTCGGCGTGCTGGGGAAGGCTGTCGCTGGGGCCGACCTGCTTGATCAGGTTGTCTTCGATGTACAGGCCGCCGCCTTTGATTTCGCGGCGTTCGCCGTCCATGGTGACCAACAGTGCGGCGTTCTTGACCAGTAAGGTCTTGGGGGAGTGTTGACGAGGAGCTTGCATGGCTTGAGCCTGGCGCAATACGCAGCGACGTTGGCCGGTGTCGTAGGCGCCCAGGGCATGTAAGCAAAGTTTGAAATTTTTGTATACAAGAAAATGACCGGGGCCCGCAGGCCCCGAATCGGTTCAGCCCGCTTGCAGCGGGGCTTTGGCGTTGGCCTTGCGCATCGCCAGCACGCCCCAGGCCAGGCCGAGCACGGCAGCGATCACCGAACCCGACAGCACCCCAAGCTTGGCCGCGCCCAGCGCGCCAGGGTCGCTGTAGGCCAGGTTGGCGATGAAGATCGACATGGTGAAGCCGATGCCGGCCAGCAGGCCGATCAGGGTGATGCCGCGCCAGTCGACCTGCGCCGGCAGGCTGCACCAGCCCAGCCGCACCATCAGCCAGCTGACGCCGATGATGCCCAGCGGCTTGCCCGCCACCAGGGCCACGGCCACCGCGGTCATCACCCAGTGCGGCCCTTCGGCCGACAGGTCGATGCCCGACAGCCCCACCCCGGCGTTGGCCAGGGCGAACAGCGGCATGATCGCGTAGGCCAC
Source organism: Pantoea sp. Ap-967 (assembly GCF_011752565.1). GTDB lineage: Bacteria > Pseudomonadota > Gammaproteobacteria > Pseudomonadales > Pseudomonadaceae > Aquipseudomonas. The sequence continues at coordinate 96,373 of NZ_VWXK01000009.1, read as the reverse complement.
CCACGGGTGCAGGGCGCCGCCCACGCGGGTTACCGGTGCCACCAGCTCGCGCTGGGCCAGGCGCAGGCGCTTGAGGGGGTCGATCAATTCGCCGGTGTCTGCTGCCGGTGCCTTGGCGCGGCCGAGCAGGTCATGGGTGAAGCGCGAAATCGCATCCACCGGGCGCTCGCCCAACGGCATGGCGACCACAGGCGTCATCAGGCCAAGCACCACGCCGGCCAGGGTCGGGTGGGCACCGGTCATCAGCATGCCAACCCAGGTGATGGCGCCGGGAATCACATAGGCCCAGGCCGAGCCGATGCCAATTTTCTGCAGCGCGATCACCAGCAGCAGGCCGACGGCCGCCACGCCGAAGCCGCTGTAGTCGAGGCCGCCGGAATAGAAGATGGCGATGATTAGCACCGCGATGATGTCGTCGATGATCGCCAGGGCCAGCAGGAACACACGGATGTTGGAGGGAATCGACTTGCCGAGCAGCGCGAGCACGCCCACGGCAAAGGCGATGTCGGTGGCAGTGGGCACGGCCCAGCCCTGTTGTTCGGCCGGTGCATGGCCGAACGCCAAGTAGATCAGCGCCGGCACGGCCACGCCGCCAACCGCCGCAGCCATGGGCAAGGTGGCCTGGCGCAGGCTGGCCAGGGCGCCCTCGTGGATTTCCCGGCGAATTTCCATGCCCACCACCAGGAAGAAGATGGTCATCAGGCCATCGTTGATCCAGAAGTGCAGGGACTGCGAATAGCTCAGCGAGCCGAGGGTAAAGCCGATCGGGGTATGCCACAGGGCGTCGTAGCTGGCAGCGGCGGGTGAGTTCGCCCAGATCAACGCCGCGATGGCGGTAATCAGCAGCACAATGCCGCTGACGGCTTCGATGTGCAGGAAACGCTCGAAATGGGCGAAGGCACGCTGGGCCAGACGCTGGGCACGCGTCAACTTGGTCTTTTGCATAGGCGCAAAGGCTCCCGCATGGCGGCCCGACCAGCGTTGTTCTTTAACCTGCCTCACTGCACGTTGCAGCTAGCACCCGGGAAGGATTTTAGCGGGCAAGCGCCGGGAGGCCAAGGGCGAATGGCCATTCAGGCAGGTTTTTGCCGGGATTGCGCACAGCAATCCCCTGTAGGAGCGGGCTTGCCCCGCGAACACCGGCGAAGCGGTGCCATCCACCGCGTCTCCCTCAGCATTGAAATTTGCAATATCGCCGTGCCACTATCGAGCATGCCTCGCTGCCAGCGAACGCCTTTCGCCCAGCACATTCATCTCGGCTGATTACACTGTTGAAATCGCCACATAAGGAATGCCGCGGATGGTCTGCGTGTTGCTGGGTCGTGCTGCCGGGTCGGCAGGTCGCCTGTGGGCGAGCAGGGGGTGCCGCGCGCGTTCAGGGGGCGGGCAGCCATGAACACGCCTGGCCGGGGCATTTCCCTGCAGTGGATGGTGGCCCTGGCCATCATGCTCGGCATGCTGCTGCTCGGCGCGGGCCTGGCCTGGCAAGGCTACCGCGGCATCAGCCAGACCCTGGTGGCCGCCGCCGGGGATGCTGCCCAGCAGGTTGGTAAAACCATCGATGAACGCGCCCGGCGGCTGGTGGACCCGGCGCAGAGCAGCATTCGCCTGCTGGCCTTCAACCCTGCCGCTGGCACCCTGGCCCAGCGCCTGGCGCAGCTGCCGCAACTGGTCGAGAACCTCGACGCCAACAAGATGCTCAGCGCCGCCTACGTCGGCTACCCCAATGGCGAGTTCCTGCTGGTGCGCCGGCTGGTCGACCCCGAGCTGCTGCAGCGCTTCGCCGCCCCGGCAGGCACGCGCTTTCTGGTGCAAACCATGAGCCTGGGCGAGGGCGGGGCGATGCTGGGCGAGTGGCGTTTCTACGACAGCGCGCTGACGCTGCTGCTGGCCAAGGCCATGCCGGACTACCACTACGACCCGCGCCAGCGCCCCTGGTTCGTCGACGCCGTGCAGCGCACCGGCACGGTGCTGACCCGTCCCTATGTGTTCTTCACCACCCGCGAGATCGGCCTGACCATGGCCCAGCGCAGCACCGACGGCGTCGCGGTGATCGGCATGGACGTCTCGGTCGACGACCTGGCCAGCGAAACCCGCGACCTGCGCATGACCGCCGGCACCGAAATCGCCGTGGTCGATGACCAGGGCAGTGTGGTGGCCTACCCCGACCTGCAGCGGGTGATCGTGCATGAGGGCAGCCATGTTCGGCTTTCAAATGTCACCGAGCTGGGCATCCCCAGCCTGCAGCGGATCTACGCCGAGCAGCCGCAAAGCACTCGCCCGGCGCTGTACCAGGTGGGCGGCCAGGCCTGGTACGGCATGCGCGTGCCGCTGACGACCCTGGCCGGCCAGCAATTGCAGGTGCTGATGGCGGTACCGGCCCACGAGCTGCTGGCGGGGGCGCGCAAGGTGCTGTTCGAGCAACTGCTGTGGACGGCAGCGCTGATGGCCGTGCTGCTGTTGCTCGGCGGGCTGATCGGGCGGCGTATCGGCCGCCCGCTGCACCAGCTGGCCGAGCAGGTGCGCGGCCTTGCCGACTTCGACTTCAGCCGTGAAGTCGGGGTGGCGTCGCGGGTGAGCGAAGTGCGCGAGCTCAGCCGCGTGCTCAGGCGCATGTCCGGCACGATTCGCAGCTTTCAGGCGATCACCCTGACGCTCAGCCGTGAAACCCAGCTGGAGCGCATGCTCGACGGCGTGCTCAAGCACCTGGTGGACGCTGCGGGCGTCAGTGGCGGCGCCGTGTACCTGTACGACACCGAGCAACAGCAACTGCGCCTGGCGGCCGCCTGCCGGGGCGATGGCTATCCCGCCGCGCTGGCGGTACCTGAAAGCGACCTCGGCGACCTGGCCGCGACTGTCACCCAGGCCTTGGAGTTGCGCGGGCGCAGCCTTGCGGTGGTGCTGGATGACCGTAGCCAGCAACGGCTTGGCATTCTTGTGTTGCAGTTGGGCGGCGAGGCGGCGGCCAGTGAGGTGAGTGGGCCGTTCCGGCGCTTTGTCGAAGAGTTGTCCGGCGCAGCCGCCGTGGCCATTGAAACCCGTCAGTTGGTCGAGGCTCAGCAACGCTTGCTGGACGGCATGATCAAGCTGCTGGCCGACGCCATCGATGCCAAGAGCCCCTACACCGGCGGCCACTGCGAACGTGTGCCGCAACTGGCGCAGATGCTGCTGGACAAAGCCGTGCAGGCCGACAGCGGGCCGTTTGCCGGCTTCAGCATGAGCGAGGCCGAACGCTACGAGTTTCGCATCGCCGCCTGGCTGCACGACTGCGGCAAGATCACCAGCCCCGAATACGTGGTGGACAAGGCGACCAAGCTGGAAACCCTGTACAACCGCATTCACGAAATCCGCATGCGCTTCGAAGTGCTTTGGCGCGATGCCGAGCTTGCCTATTGGCAAGGCCTGGCCCAGGGCGGGCAGCCCGGCGCATTGCAACAGGTGCTGGCGCAGGCCCGCGCGCAATTGCAGGAAGAGTTCGCCTTCGTCGCCAAGGCCAATATCGGCGGCGAATTCATGGAGCAGGCCGACATCGACCGCTTGCAGCGCATCGGCGAGCGCCGCTGGCAGCGCCATTTCGACAACCGCCTGGGCATTTCCCGCGATGAAGCGCAGCGTTTTGCCGATGTGCCGGCGTCGCCCTTGCCGGTGGCCGAGCCGCTGCTGGCCGACCGCCCGGAGCACCGCGTGCCCTGGGGGCCACGCAAGCCACCGGTGGCCAAGGACGACCCGCGCAATGTCTGGGGCTTCGACATGCGCCTGCCGGCCCATGCCAGCAACCATGGCGAGTTGTACAACCTGGCGATTCGCCGTGGCACGCTGAACGACGAAGAACGTTTCAAGATCAACGAACACATCGTGCAGACCCTGATGATGCTCACCGCGCTGCCCTTCCCGCGGCAACTGCGGCGGGTGCCGGACATCGCCAGCAACCACCACGAGAAGATGGACGGCAGCGGCTACCCACGGCGCCTGCGCATGGGCGAGCTGAGCGTTGCCGAGCGGGTGATGGCGATTGCCGATATCTTCGAAGCGCTGACGGCGGCCGACCGCCCGTACAAACCGGCCAAGACCTTGTCCGAGTCGGTGAAGATTCTGGTGTTCATGGCCCGTGACCAGCATGTCGACGGGCAGTTGCTCAAGCTGTTTCTTGGCAGTGGTGTGTACCGCGAATACGCCGAACGCTTCCTGCGCCCCGAGCAGATCGACGCCGTGGACGTGCCGTACTGGCTGGCGCAGCTCTAGCCGCCAGGGCCGTCACCAGGCCAGGATCGCGGCCAGCTCCACCACACACAGGGCGGTGACGCACACGGCCAGCATCAGGTTCACGGCAACGCCCGAGGCGATGGTTTCGGCGCGCAGCCCCACCACGTGGCGCTGGTAGCGCCGCCGCAGGCGCAGCCAGGCGGCCCCGGCGGCCAGCAGGCAGAGCACCGCCGGCACCACTGCCAGCCAGCGGTGGTGCGGCACCCAGCGCAGGAAGAAGCAGCTGCACACCACCATGGCCAGGATGGTCCGGCGCCAGGCCAGCAGGGTGCGCTCCGGTTGCAGCCCGTCATCGACGTGGCCGTTGTCGGGCTCAGGCATGGAAGAACACCGCATAGGCGAACACCACCATCACCAGCGACACACCGATCGACAGCGCGGGCGCGATCAGTGGGAAGGGCAGCGGGCGTTTCTGGCGCATGGCCCGCTCGACGTTGAGCCAGCGCACGAAGGCCGGCAGGCTCAGCAGCAGGGCCAGGCAGATCAGCGCCACGGCCAGCAGGCGGCGAGTGCCGGCGCTGAAGATTTCTGCGGTGAACATGTCTATGGCGATGCCGCTGGCCAGCAGTGCCAGGGAGGTGCGAATCCAGGCCAGGAAGGTGCGCTCGTTGGCCAGGGTGAAGCGCGGGTCCGGTTCCTGGCCGTCGGCGAGCAACTTGTTGGCCAGCCAGCCGCGTGAGCGCTCGGGGTTGGTGTTCAAAGGCAGGGTTCCTCCTTGGGTGAAGGTCGGCGGTGGGTTGATGGGTGGGGTATTTTGGGGGCGGTAGGGTTCGCCTTGGGGGTTGTGTTGCCGGGGAGATCGAGCGCCGCCCGCGCGGCGCATCGCGAGCTACGCTCGCTCCTACGTCAGTTTCAGGCGCAGCGGCACAGGCAAAACTGGCCCGAAACAAACGTAGGAGCGAGCGTAGCTCGCGATGCGCCGCGCGGGCGGCGCTCGATCTCCCAGGCGCCAAACACCCCAAGCCATGCACCCCTAACCCCCACACCCACTCAACACTCTGCCCCCAGTTTTAAGCGCAACCCCGACCAATGTCCATGCCCGAATCCGCCCTGCGCTCATTCATACCCCTTCGCGCCGCTCAGGTGCCTCCCCGCGACATAGCCAAAGGTCAACGCCGGCCCCAGGTTGATGCCACCGGACGGATACCAGCCGCCGAACACGCTGGCCATGTCCGTGCCCGCCGCATATAAGCCCGCAATGGCTTGGCCGCTGGCATCCAGCACCCGGGCGTGGCCGTCGGTGCGCAGGCCGGCGAAGGTGCCGAAGCAACCCGGCTGCACTTTCACCGCATAGAACGGCCCCTGTTCGATGGGCGCGACGCAAGGGTTGGGGCCCGGGTGCCGAGGGTCGCCCTGCTTGCGGTTGAACGCGGTGGAGCCACGCCCGAACGCCGGGTCCTGGCCGTTGCGTGCATGGCTGTTGAACGCCGCCACCGTGGCACTCAGCCCCGCCGGGTCGATGCCACAGGCTGCGGCCAGCTGTTCGAGGGTGGCGCCGCGCTTGAGGTAGCCGCTACGCACATGCGGCCCCACCGGCAGCGGTGCCGGGCGGGCGTAGCCCAAGCCATAGCGGCGCTGGAAACGGTGGTCGCAGATCAGCCACGAACAGGCCGGCTCACCCTGCGGCACGGCCGCCAGCATGGCCGACACATAGTCGTAGTAGCCGTGCGCCTCGTTGACGAAGCGCTTGCCGTTGGCCAACACGCCGATGATGCCAGGCTTGCCGCGTTCGATGATGTGCGGGAAGTGGCCGACGCTGCCATCGCGGTGCGCCACCTTGGACACCGGCGCCCAGGCCACCGGCGACTTGAGGTCGGTGGCCACCACGCCGCCGGCGGCTTCGCCCAATCTCAGGCCATCGCCGCTGCAACCCGGCGGGGGCAGGGCCAGGTGCTCATGCGCACGGATGCCCTCGGGCAGCAGCTGCTGGCGGCGGGCGCTGTCGTTGGGGAAGCCGCCTGCAGCCAGCACCACGGCGCCGGCGCGGATCGAGCGCTGGCCCTGCGCAGTGTCCACCACGGCGCCCACCACCTTGCCATCTTCCACCAGCAGGCGCCTGGCCGGGCTCGACGTCTGTAATTGCACGCCCAGATCTGCCGCCGACTTCGCCAGGCGCGCCACCAGTGCCACGCCATTGACCAGGTGCATGGCCCGGCCGTAGCGGGCCAGGTGGTAGAGGTGGCGAGCGAAGCGCTTGCACACGTGCAGCAAGGCGCGTGGCGAGCGGGTGAGGTTGAGGAACGCGGCAAGGTCGGCCCCGGCCATGATCGGCATGCCCAGGAAGGCAGTTTCGCGCATCGTGCGGCGCAGGCGCGGCAGCAGCGCGCCCACTTCGCGGGCGTCGTAGGGCGCTGCGATCACCTGATGCCCGCCCAGGGCAGCGCCGGGGGTGTCGCCGTGCATGTCGGGAATGGCGTTGCCCTCGGCAAACTGCAAGGCAGTGTGCTTTTCGAAAAAGGCGACCATGTGCGGGCAGGCTTCAAGAAAGGCATCGACCCGTTCGGCGTCGTACTGCTCGCCCAGTTCATGGCGCAGGTAGGTGCGCGCTTGTTCGATGTCCTCGACGATGCCGGCCCGCCGTGCCAACGGGTTGCGCGGCACCCACGCCCAGCCGCCGGACCAGGCCGTGGCGCCGCCCAATACCGGGTCCTTTTCCACCACGATCACCTTCCGCCCATGCCAGGCGGCCGTTACCGCCGCCGCCAGCCCGGCCGCGCCGGAGCCGATGACCAGTACATCGCAGTCGGTTGAATGGGGCATTGGGGCAACTCCTGGTTATTATTGGAATCAGATTCCATATTCTTGCGAGCCTGCCCGGCAACAGGCAAGCTGGGCGGGCAACTTGTGGTCGATAACCGGACACTTCAGCGCAGCCTTGCCTGTTCTGCTATCGACGCCATGGAATCATCTTCTAGAATTCGCCCACTTTTTCAGGGACACATGTCATGGCCGGTAGTCAGATCGAACGCGCCTTCAGCCTGGTGGAAAGCCTTGCCGGCGAACCCCATGGCCTGCCTTTGCAAACCTTGGCCGAGCGCCTGGACATCCCCAAGAGCGCAGCCCACCGCATGCTCACCGAACTGGTGCGCCTGGGCTACGTGCGGCAGAACCGCGACAACAGCCGTTACCAGTTGTCTGCCAAGCTGGTGGCCATGGGCTTTCGCTACCTGTCCAGCAGCGGCGCCGACATCATCCAGCCGATTCTCGACCGGCTGGCCCAGGACAGCGGCGAGCTGGTGCGCCTGGGGGTGATCGACGGTGGCCGGCAAACCTGGATCGCCAAATCCCAGGGCGCCCGCTCGGGGCTGCGCTACGACCCGGACATGGGCCGTGACGCACCGCTGTTCTACACCGCCTCCGGTCACGCCTGGCTGGCCAGCCACAGTGACGAGCAGGCGCTGCAGATGGTGTTGCGCCAAGGCATCGCCGACCCTACGCACTTCGGCCCCAACGCGCCGCGTTCCACCGATGACCTGCTGGGCTACCTGCAACGCGCCCGCGAGCGCGGCTATGCCTGGGTCGAGCAAACCTCGGCGCTGGGCACCTCGGCCCTGGCCGCCGTGGTGCAACGCCCGCAAAGCACCGAGGTGATCGGCGTGCTGAGCATTGCCGGGCCCAGCGCGCGCCTTGCACCGGCGCGCCTGGCCGAGCTGGCGCCGCTGCTGCTGGCCGCAGCCCAGGAACTGTCGGCAGCGAGCCTGGCGAGCGAGCTGTTCGCCTGATTTGTGGTCGATAACCGCACAGCTTATTAACCGGGGTGTTCTGAAAAGCTGAACAGGGTTCTACATTGGTAAATGTCGATTCTGGAACTTGGTTCCATAACTTCATTCACAACAATGACAAAAGGACACCCCGTTGAACCCACCCCTGCGAATTGCCTTGATTGGCGCCGGCATCATGGGCCGCCAGCACTACCATCACCTGCGCCGGCTGCCCAACGCGCAGTTGTGCGCCGTGGCCGACCCCGGCCCGCAGGCCGAAGCCTTCGCCGTTGAATGCGCGGTGGCCTGCTTCGCCGACCACCGGCAGATGCTGGAGCAGGCCCGGCCCGAGGCGGTGATCGTTGCCAACCCCAACAACCTGCACGTTGCCACGGCCCTGGACTGTGTTGAGGCGGGCGTGCCGGTACTGGTGGAAAAGCCGGTGGGGGTGCACCTGGATGAAGTCCGTGCGCTGGTTGAGGCCTCGCGCCGCTGCGCCGTGCCGGTGCTGGTCGGCCACCACCGGCGGCACAACCCGCTGATCGCCAGGGCCCACCAGGTGATTCGTGAAGGCAAGCTGGGGCGGCTGATCAACGTTACCGCGCTGTGGCAACTGCAAAAGCCCGACAGCTACTTCGAAACGGCCTGGCGCCGTGAGCCGGGCGCGGGCTTTCTGTTGACCAACCTGATCCACGACCTCGACCTGCTGCGCCACCTGTGCGGCGAGGTGATGCAGGTGCAGGCTTTCACCCGCAACGACGTGCGCGGCTTTGCCAACGAAGACAGCGCGGCGGTGCTGCTGCAGTTCGCCAACGGCGCCCTGGGCAGCCTGACCGGTTCGGACGCGGTGGCCGCACCCTGGAGCTGGGAGCTGGATTCCGGTGAAAGCCCGGTGTACCCACGCCAGGACGGCCAACCCTGCTACCTGCTGGCTGGCACCCAGGGCGCCTTGAGCATTCCGCAGCTCAAGCGCTGGCATTACGCCGAGGCAGGTGCGGGCTGGCACACGCCGCTGCTGCAAAGCGATGAACCGATTGCGGCGGGCGAGGCCCTGACCTTGCAGCTGCAGCACTTCATTCGCGTGGCCCGCGGTGAAGACGCGCCGCTGATCGACGCCGCCGACGGCGGGCGTACCCTGGCCCTGATCGAAGCGATTCGCCAGGCCGCCGTAACGGGCCGGGCCTGTGCGCCCCAGCCGATTGCCTGACCGTACTCGCCGAGGAACAATACCGATGACTGAACGATGCTTTTCCCTGGCGGCACTGACCGTGCTCGAACTTTCCCCGGCAGACATGGTGGAGGCCGCCGCCCGCGCCGGCTACAGCCACGTCGGCCTGCGCCTGGTACCGGCCACCGAACAGGAGCAGCACTTCCCGCTGGTGGCCGATGCCAGCCTGCGCCGGCAAACCCAGGCGCGCCTGCGCGACACCGGCATCCAGGTGCTGGATTTGGAGATCCTGCGCCTGAAACCGCACACCTGCGTGGCCGATTTCGAACCGATTCTTGCGGTAGGTGCCGAGCTGGGTGGCACCGAGCTGCTGGTGGCCGGCAACGACCCGGATGAGGCGCGGCTGACGGAGCGCTTTGCCGAGCTGTGCGACCTGGCCGCAGGCTTTGGTATTCATCCGCACCTGGAGTTCATGCCCTGGACCGATGTGCGTGACCTGCGCCAGGCCATGCGGGTGGTGGCCAACGCCGACCGGGCCAACGGTTGCGTACTGGTGGACGCCTACCACTTCAACCGCTCGGGCTCGTTGTTGAGCGACCTGGCACAGTGGCCTGCGCAGCGCATGCGTTATGCCCAGCTGTGTGACGTTGCAGGCCCAGTGCCGGATGACATGGACGAGATCCTGCGCCAGGCCCGTAACGAGCGACGCTTCCCGGGGGAGGGCGATGCCGACCTGCTGGGCCTGCTGCGCACGCTGCCGCCAACCGTGCCGCTGAGCCTGGAAATCCCCACCCGGCAGTTGCTGGAGCAGGGCATCAGCGGTGAGCAGCGTGCGCGCCTGGCATTGGAAAAGGCCAAGTCGGTGTTGGCTCGCCTCTAGCCCCTATCGCGAGTTGCGCGCCCGGTAGGAGCGAGCGAAGCTCGCGATGCGCCGCTCGCGGCGCGCGATCCCCAGGCGAAAAAAGGGCCCGTCAGGGCCCCGTAGAGGTAAGCGAAAAACCCAGGATCATTGGCCTTCGAGCTTGCGCGGCGCCATGAAGTACAGCCAGATCAGCGCCAGGAAATACATCGCTGGAATCATGCTGAACAACACCGCGTAGTTGTTGTGGGTAGCGGTGAGCACACTGCCGACGATCTGCGTCATGAACATCCCACCCACCGCCGCGCACATGCTGGCAAAGCCGAACACCGTGCTGATGAGGTGCTTGGGCGTATAGTCCATCACCAGCGCCCAGATATTCGCGGTCCATGCCTGGTGCGCCCCCACCGCCAAGGCGATGGCCAGCACCGCCACCCACAACCCACTGGCGTGGGCGGCAAAGGTCACGCTGACCATGGTGCAGGCGAACAGCAGCATCGACACCAGGCGCGCCGTGGTCGCACGCATGCCCCGGCCAATCAGCCACGACGAGAGAATGCCGCCACCGATGCTGCCAAAGTCAGCGGTCAGCCAGATCAGCATCAGCGGGATGCCCATCTCGGTCACGCTGATGCCGAGGTTGTACTGTTGGTTCAGAAACGGCGGCAGCCAGTACAGGTAGAACCAGAACACCGGCGCGGTGATCGAGAAGGCCACGGTGAATGCCCAGGTGCCACGCATGCCAAGGATGCGGCTGAACGGCAGGCGCGGCACCTCAGGCTCCACTTCCTGCTGGATGTATGCCAGCTCACTGTCGCGAACGCTGGGGTGGTCTTCCGGGTTGAAGTATTTCAGGCCCCAGAACACCAGCCACACCAGCCCCAGGCAACCCATGGCGATGAAGGCTGCCTGCCAACCCCAGGCGGCCAGGATCAACGGCAGCAGCGCAGGGGTGAGCATGGCGCCGACGTTGGTGCCGGCATTGAACAGGCCGTTGGCGATGGCCCGTTCGCCAGCAGGGAACCACAAACGCACGGTTTTCACGCAGGCCGGGTAATTGGCCGCTTCGGTCAGGCCAAGGATGAACCTGCACACCATGAAGCCTGCCGCCGAGGTGGCCAGGCCATGGGCGCCGGTGGCCAGGCTCCAGAGCAGCACGGCAATGAAGAAGGCGCGCTTGACGCCAATCCGGTCGATCAGCCGGCCCTGTACCAGGAAGCCGACGGCGTAGCCCACCTGGAACCAGAAGTTGATGTTGGCGTAGTCCATCGACGTCCAGTGCATGGCCTCGGCCAGTACCGGTTGCATGATGCCCAGTGCGGCACGGTCGATGTAGTTCAGGGTGGTGGCGAAGAACACCAGGGCGAGCATGCCCCAGCGGGTTTTGCCGACGGCGAAGGCGCCACGGATCTTGTCGCCGATGCCGCCAGAAGGCAGGCGCGGGACGGCGGTGGTGAGCTTGGAGTGGTTCATATCCTGGTCGTTTCTTGAAATTGTAATGAACGGCGTTTTCTCGAACGTGACCTGGCCCCAGGCAGGGGGTACACGCAAGGCCGGTGCATGGTGCGCAGTGAATCGGCCACCGTCAATTCGGGTGTGGGGCTATTGTTCGGTTACCGAACAATAGCGCGCCGTCAAGATTGGCCTGCCAAGGCCCTGCCGGCCAGGTAGCCAAACGTCATGCCTGGGCCGAGAGTGATGCCACCACTAGGGTAATGCCCGCCCATCACGCTGTGCATATCGTTGCCGACGGCGAACAGGCCGGGTATCGGTTGCCCGGCCTGGTCGAGCACGCGCGCCGCGGCGTCGGTGCGAAGGCCGGCGAAGGTGCCCAGGCTGCCGGGCAGCAGTTTAACGGCATGGAAGGGGCCTTCGCGCAATGGCCGCAGCGATGGGTTCGGGGCGTTCAGCGGGTCGCCCTGGGCCTGGTTGTAGGCCGAGGCGCCGCGCCCGAAGGCCGGGTCTTCACCGTGGGCGGCGTGGTAGTTGAAGTCGGCCACGGTGCGCTGCAGTTGCACCGCATCGATGGCGCAGCGCTCGGCCAGCGCTGCCAGCGTGCGCGCACTGTGCAGGTAGCCGCGCCGCTGGTAGAACGCCGTTGAAAACGGAAAAGGCTTGGCCCAGCCGATGCCATGGCGCCGCTGCGCGGCATGGTCGCAGATCAGCCAGGCTTCGGCAGGCTCGCCAGCGGGCGTAGTGGCGAACAGCGCGTTCATGAAGGCGTGGTAGCAGTCGGCCTCGTTGACGAAGCGTCGGCCATCGCGGCGCACGGCGATGAAACCGGGCTTGGCGCGGTCGATCAGGTGGGGGAAATGGCCAACGCTGCCATCACGGCGCAGCACCTGTGAAACCGGTGCCCAGGCCCCGGCATGGGCCAAGTCGGTGCCCACACGCGCACCAACTTGCTCGCCCAGGCGCAGGCCGTCACCGCTGTTTTCCACGGGCGCGGCACTGTAGTGCCGCTGGCCATCGGGGGCATGGGGCATCAGTTGGCCAATGCGCGCACGGTCATGGGCAAAGCCGCCGCACGCCAGCACCACGCCGCGGTGGGCGAGGATGCGCTGGCCACCGGCGAACTGCGCGCCCTGCACAGGCCCTTCGCCGAGCAAGCGCGTGGCCGCCAGCCCAGTCAGCAGCGTCACGTTCAGGTCCAGGGCACTGCGCAGCAGGCGTGCAACCAGGGCGTTGCCGTTGACCAGTTGCAGGCCACGGCGGTGCAGCAGCAGGTCGCGGCCATGGCGCAGCAGGCGCTTGCCAACGTGCAGCGCGGCCTTGGGCGAGTGGCGGGCATTGAAGAAGGCGGCCATGTCCGCACCCCCGGCGATGCCCATGCCGCCGAGGCTGACGATGTCCAGCGGTGGGCGCAGCTTGTGTATCCATGGCCCCAGCCTGCGCCCGTCGAACGGCAAGGCGCACAGGGCACGGCCACCGCGCACGCTGCCATCGCCGTCGTACATGTCTGGCAGGGTGCTGGCGCAGTGGAACTGCACGGCGGTGTGTTGCTGGAAGAACGCCACCATGTCCGGCCCATGTTGCAGGAAGGCGCGTTGGCGCGGGCACAGTTCGCGGGCATGGGCCTGGGCGCGCAAGTAGCGTTGCGCTGCGTCGGGAGCTTCAACCAGGCCTTGGGCGATGGCCAGCGGGTTGCGTGGAATCCACAGCCAACCGCCTGACCAGGCGCTGGTGCCGCCCAATTGCCGGGCCTTTTCTGCGACGACCACCTTCAGGCCGTGGTGCGCGGCAGTTACCGCCGCCGCCAGGCCCGAGGCGCCGGAGCCGATCACCAGCACGTCGCATTCAAGCGCTTGCATATCAGATCCTCAAAAAATGGGGGTGTAGGAGCGACCGTAGGTCGCGATAGGGGCTTCTGCTTTTAGCGTGGGTGCCAATATCGTTGGGGCTGCTTCGCACCCCATCGCGACCTTTGGTCGCTCCTACATTCAGTTATTGCAGGGGGGAGAAGGGGGTGGGGCGTAGCAGCCGGGACTGCAGTTGCAGCACGGCACCCAGCTCGCGATTGCGGCGGGAAAACTCCGCCCAGCGCGGGTCGGCCGCCATGGCTGCACGGCGGGTCATGCGCTCGTCGAGGCTGGCGTAGGCCCACAGGTGCACCACCTGGTTGACCTCGCCGAACTCGCTGGTGAAAAAGCCCACCAGGTTGCCCAGGTGCTCACGCTGCACCTGCAGCGCATGGCTTTGGTACAGCGCCAGCCAGTCGGCCATCTTCAGCGGGTCGAGGGTGTAGGTTCTCAGTTCGTAGTACATGTGGGAGTCTCCGTTTGCAGGCGGGTGGCGATATGGCTGGCGGCCAGCCAGCCAAAGGTCAGGGCAGGGCCCAGGGTGATACCGGGGCCGGGGTAGGTGCCGTTCATCATCGAATTCATGTCGTTGCCCACCGCGTACAGGCCGGGGATGGGCGTGCCGCAGCGGTTCAGCACGTTGGCCTGGGCATTGGTGACCAGGCCGCGGGCCGAGCCAAGGTCGCCGGTGTGCAGGCGAATGGCGTAGAACGGCGCCCGGGTCAGCGCTGCCAGGCACGGGTTGGGCTGGTGCTGCGGGTCGCCCATGTAGCGGTTGTAGCTGTTGCTGCCTTTGCCGAATGCGCGGTCCGCGCCGTTGCGGGCATCGGCGTTGAAGTGCTCCAGGGTCTGGGCCAGGGCGTGTGGGTCGACGCCGATGGCTTGGGCCAAGGCCGCAACTGTATCGGCCCGGTGCAGGTAGCCCGCCTCGATCAAGGCGCGGTTGTCCACCGGCTGCGGCCGGGCCAGGCCCAGGCCGTAGCGGTTCATGGCCTGGGCATCGCAGATCAGCCAACACTCACCGATGCCATTGGCGAACATGCGCTGCACGAAATGGTGGTAGGAGTCGGCCTCGTTGACGAAGCGGCGGCCGTTCGCGGCTACCGCGATCACCCCCGGCTTGGCCCGGTCGGTCACCAGGTGCGGGAAGCGTTCGCGGCGGCCATCGGCATGCTGCAGCTCGGATACCGGGGCCCAGAAGAAATTGGCCGCCAGGCCTTCGCCCTCGGCGGCATCCAGCGCCTGCCCCAGGCGCAGGGCGGCGCCGTCGTTGCCGGCCGGCGACATGCTCAGGTGCAGCGCACCGGTGCTTGGCCGGTAAGTGGCAGCCAGTGCCCCAGCGGCGAAACCGCCCATGGCGCACACCACCCCCCCGCGTGCCAGCACCTGCTCGGTACGCCCTTCACGGAGCACCTGTACACCGGTCACTACCCCCTGCTCGACGATCAGCGCCTGGGCCTCGCTACGCAGCCACAGCTCGGCGCCATGGGCGAAGGCGCTGCTGGCCAGGCGGGCGATCAGTGCGTTGCCAGTGGTCAGCCGAGTGCCACGGGGGTGGTGCAGGCGATCGCGGGCGTAGCGTGCCATTAGCTTCAGGCAATGCCACAACGAGGCTGGCGAGCGGCGCAGGTTCAAAAAGTGCTGGATGTCTACCCGGTTGACCATCATTCCGCCGAACAGCAGCATGCCGGGCGGTGGCATTGCCAGGTCCTTGAAGCGTGTACCCAGTTGGCGGCCGTCGTACTCGACCATTTCCAGCGCCCGGCCGGACTCGGTGGCGCCGGGCAGGTCGGGATAATAGTCGGGCGAGTGCGGGCGCAGGCTATAGCGCAGTTCGGTGTGCTGTTCCAGCCAGCGCAAGGCGTGCTGGCCCTGTTCGATGAAGGCGTCCACCAGCGCTGGGTCGTAGCCGGCGCCGATCACCTGCTGCAGGTAGGTGCGCATGGCGGCGGGGGAGTCCTCGACGCCCGCGGCGCGGGCCTGGTCGGTGCCATGCAGCCACACCGCGCCGCCAGAGATCGCCGAGGTGCCGCCGAAGGTATCGGCCTTCTCCACCAGCAGTACCTTCAGCCCACGGCATGCTGCCGTGGCTGCGGCGGCGAAACCTCCGGCGCCGCTGCCGAGTATTACCAGGTCATAGATAGGCTCAGGTCCGGGCATGGGTCAGATCTCCAGCGGCGTCACGCCCATGAAGGCGCCCAGGTGGCCCAGTTGGGCGAAGGCCATGTGCGCGCCGGTCTGCACCGGGCAGCCGCGCTGGCGGGCCAGGTGCAGCAGCGGGGTGATTTCCGGCGAGGTGACCACGTCGGCCACCAGCGTGGTGGGCTGCAGCGTGCCCAGGAGCTCAACGGCCAGGGGCAGCTCGGCGCTTTCGCCCATGCCCACGGGGGAGGCATTGACCACCAGGTCGAAGCCTTCCAGCGAGTGGTAGTGGGTGGTGATCTGCAGCCTCGGGAATGGCTTGCCGAGAACGCCAGCCAAGGCGCTGGTGCGGCTGGCGCAGGCGTCGGCCAGGGCGACCTGGCCCAAACCGGCTTCTGCCAGGGCATAGGCGATCGCGCTGCCGACCCCGCCACAGCCCACCACCAATGCGCTTTTGCCGCTGGGTTCGAAGCCGTGTTGGCGCGCGGCAGCGAGGAAACCTGCACCGTCGACATTGTCGCCCAGCAGGCGGCCATCGCGTTCACGGCGGATCACATTGACCGAACCCAGTGCCGCTGCACGCGGGCTAAGTTCGTCCACTTGCGTGGCCAGGGCCTGCTTGTACGGTACGGTGACCACGCAGCCACGCAGGTTGTGCCAGCCACGCAAGGTGTCGGCGAAGGCGCCCAGGGCCGTACCCTGCAGGTCGATGGGCAGCATCGCCAGGTCGTGGTGGTGGTGGCTGAACCAGGTGTTGAAGTTTTCCGGCGACTTCACCTGGGTGATGGGGGAACCGACGATGGCGACCAGTTCAGTCGAGCCTCGGATCATGCTGACCTCCGTTATTGCTGTTGTTGTGGAGGCCAGCTTGGTGTTTGGCGGCGCAGGCAACAATGCGTTTGTCGCGGGTTTGATGCGATAATCGCAGTGCCATGGCGATTATCGAATCAAATGCCTTTTACGAGTCGACCTGATGACCCAGCCTGAGATCCACCCCCGCGACCTGATAGCCGGCCTGCAGAAGGGCCTGGCGTTGATGCAGCTGTTCAGCGCCGACCAACCGCGCTTGAGCGTGCCCCAGGCGGCCAGGCTTTCGGGCCTGACGCCCAGCGCCACGCGGCGCTTTCTGCTGACGCTGGTGCATGAAGGCTTCGCTGAAACCGACAACCGCCATTACTGGCTGACACCCAAGGCGCTGCGCATCGGCCAGGCCTATGTGGACTCGGCGCAACTGCCGCGTATGCTGCGCCCGATCGTCGAGCAAGTGGCCCGGCAGACCCAGGAGCATGTGTCAGTGGGCACCCGCGACGGGGACGAGATCATCCACTTGGTGCGCAGCCGCTATAGCCATGTGAGCTCGCTGTCGATCCGGCCGGGGTCGCGGGTGCCGATGTATTGCACGGCCAGTGGGCGCCTCTGGCTGGCGTGGCTGGGAGAGGCCGAGCGTGAGGCGTACTTTGCGCGCACGCCGTTGTGCCAGCTGACGCCTTACACGCAGACGGACAGGGGCTGGCTGGAGGAGGAGATAGGGCGGGTGAGGGGGCAGGGCATGTGCATCGTCGACCAGGAATACGAGATCGGCATGCGTGTGCTGGGTGTACCGTTGTTCGATCGCGGCGGTCGGTTGCAGGCGACCCTGACCATCACCACCCACGCCTCGCGGTTGAGCCTGGACGAGATGCGCCTGCGTTATCTGCCAACGCTGTATGAGGCCCAGGCGTTGCTCAAGCCGGTGCTGGGTTGAGCTTGGGCTTGGGGCTGCTTTGCAGCCCATCGCGACCTGCGGTCGCTCCTACCGGGGACCGCGCTCGACCGCCGAACCGGTGCACGTGGGACCGCGCTCGACCGCCGAACCGGTGCACGTGGGACCGCGCCCGGGCGCCGAACCGGTACACGTGGGACCGTGCCCGGGCGCCGAACCGGTACACGTGGGACCGTGCCCGGGCGTCGAACCGGTACACGTGGGACCGTGCCCGGGCGTCGAACCGGTACACGTGGGACCGCGCCCGGGCGTCGAACCGGTACACGTGGGACCGCGCCCGGGCGTCGAACCGGTACACGTGGGACCGTGCCCGGGCGTCGAACCGGTACACGTGGGACCGTGCCCGGGCGTCGAACCGGTACACGTGGGACCGCGCCCGGGCGTCGAACCGGTACACGTGGGACCGTGCCCGGGCGCCGAACCGGTGCACGTGGGACCGCGCCCGGGCGTCGAACCGGTACACGTGGGACCGTGCCCGGGCGTCGAACCGGTACACATGGGACCGCGCCCGGGCGTCGAACCGGTACACGTGGGACCGTGCCCGGGCGTCGAACCGGTACACGTGGGACCGCGCCCGGGCGTCGAACCGGTACACGCGGGACCGCGCCCGGGCGTCGAACCGGTACACGTGGGACCGCGCCCGGGCGTCGAACCGGTACACGTGGGACCGCGCCCGGGCGCCGAACCGGTGCACGTGGGACCGCGCCCGGGCGCCGAACCGGTACACATGGGACCGCGCCCGGGCGCCGAACCGGTACGCATGGGACTGCGCCTGGCCGCCGCGCTGATACGCGGTGCATCGGGCACGCGCGGTCAATGTAGGAGCGACCAAAGGTCGCGAAGGGGCGCAAAGCGCCCCCAAAAAAGCCACGAAAGTTAAACCAAAGTTAAACCGGACGAACTATCCTGCCAAGCAATCAATATCCGGCGAATGCGCAACCGGTTTATCCGCGCTGTTGTAAAGTGTCAGCGTATATTCTTGCCCAAGGCTACTTTCCACCAAGGTATAACGTTTACCAACCTTAAAGTCCTTATACGTCACATCCACCCGGCAGGTACTGCCGTCGCTGTCCCCGCTACCCTCCACGAACAGCGTTGCGCCCAAGGTATGTTGGCCTTTGGGCACTTCGAAATAACGCCCGTCATCCAGGCGTTTGCCATCGAGCGTTTCCGCCATCAAGGTGGTTGTCGGCTCCTCTCGCAAACCCACCCAGGCCTCGTCCGGGCTAGCCTTGGGCATTGGCCCGGCACAGCCGCCAAGCACCCCGAGTACCCCTAGAGCAGGGAGTAGCAAACCCCACCTGGCGCAAATCCTGATCCCCATGTAACCCTCTGACTGCAGCTGCGAATGATTCGCATAGGATGGCAGCAACCCGCTTCGCTGCAAGTGAATACAGCCGCCGTTTTTCCTTAAAATACTTTAATGGAGGTTTAACCGTTCGTCTGGAAAGTCCATGGAAGACTGCGCCCCGTTCAACTTTCAGGGGCGCACCATGCTCGGCTTGGTCAAAACGGCACTGCACAAACCTTATACATTCTTAGTGCTGGCGATCGTCATCTGCATCGTCGGCCCACTGGCGGCAGTGCGCACGCCAAGTGATGTATTTCCAGACATCGGTATTCCGGTCATTGCGGTGGTCTGGCAATACGCGGGGCTGGCCCCGGATGCCATGTCGGGCCGGGTGATCTACACCTACGAACGGGCCCTGAGCACCACGGTCAACGACATCGAACACATCGAGTCGCAGTCGTTGCCGGGCATGGGCATCGTCAAGATCTTCTTCCAGCCCAGCGTCGATATCCGCACCGCCAATGCCCAGGTCACCGCCGTGTCGCAAACGGTGCTCAAGCAGATGCCGGCCGGCATCACGCCGCCGCTGATTCTCAACTACAGCGCCTCGACCGTGCCCATCCTGCAGATGGCATTTTCCAGCCCCACCTTGTCCGAGGCGCGCATCCGCGACCTGGTACAGAACAGCATTCGCCTGCCGCTTACCGCCGTGCCCGGCCTGTCGATGCCAACCCCCATGGGCGGCAAGCAGCGCCAGATCACCCTCGACCTGGACCCCCAGGCCCTGGCGGCCAAGGGCCTGTCGGCCGAGGACGTGGCCAATGCCCTGGCCGCCCAGAACCAGATCATTCCAGTGGGCACGGCGAAGATCGGCCGTAACGAATTCACCGTGCTGTTGAACAACAGCCCCAGCGCCATCGATGCGCTCAACGACCTGCCGGTGAAGGTGGTCGACGGCGCCCAGATCACCCTTGGCCAGGTGGCCCATGTGCGGGACGGGGCGCCGCCGCAAACCAACATCGTGCGCGTCGACGGCCGCCGCGCGGTACTGATGCCGGCGCTGAAGAACGGCAACAACTCGACCCTGTCGATTGTCGACGGCATCCGCGGCATGCTGCCGCGCATCAACGAAACCCTGCCGCCGGCACTCAAGACCTCGCTGTTGGGCGACGCCTCGACCGTGGTCAGGGAATCGGTGGGCAGCGTTGCCCGCGAGGGCATCATCGCCGCCTTGCTGACCAGCGCCATGATCCTGCTGTTCCTCGGCAGCTGGCGCTCCACCCTGATCATCGCCGCGTCGATTCCGCTGGCGGTGCTGGCGGCCATTGCCTTGCTGGCGGTCAGCGGGCAGACCCTCAACGTGATGACCCTGGGGGGCCTGGCGCTGGCGGTGGGCATCCTGGTGGACGATGCGACGGTGACCATCGAAAACATCAACTGGCACCTCGAACAAGGCAAGACGGTCAGGCAGGCGATCCTCGATGGCGCCCAGCAGATCGTCGGCCCCGCGTTCGTGGCGCTGTTGTGCATCTGCGTTGTATTTGTTCCGATGTTCATGCTCCAGGGCATCGCCGGATACCTGTTCCGGCCCATGGCATTGGCAGTGATGTTCGCCATGGGGAGCTCTTTTATTCTGTCGCGTACCCTGGTGCCGACCCTGGCCATGTTCCTGCTCAAGCCGCACCGGGTGGAGCAGGGCGAGGGCCGGCACCCAGAGGACGCCTACCTCAACCACCACGAAGGCGACAAGTCGGCCAACCCACTGGTGCGCCTGCAGGCCGGCTTCGAGGCAGGCTTTGCCCGGCTGCGCGATGGCTACCAGGGCCTGCTGGAACTGGCCCTGGCCAACCGCAAGCGCTTCCTGCTGGGCTTTCTTGCCTGCGTGCTGGCCAGCTTCGCGCTGTTGCCCACCCTGGGTGAGGACTTCTTCCCCGAAACCGACGCCGGGGCGATGGCCCTGCACGTGCGCTTGCCGCTGGGTACGCGCATCGAAGAGAGCGCGGCGGCCTTCGACCGCATCGAAAGCCGAATCCGCGAGGTGCTGCCAGCCGACGCCGTGGCGTCGATCATCGACAACATCGGCCTGCCCATCAGCGGCATCGACATGGCCTACAACACCAGCGGCACGGTGGGCCCGCAGGATGGCGATATCCAGGTGTCGCTCAACCCAGGCCATGGCGCCACCGCCGATTACGTCAAGCACCTGCGCGAGGTACTGCCCGACAGTTTCCCTGGCACTACCTTCGCTTTCCTGCCGGCAGACATCAGCAGCCAGATCCTCAACTTCGGCTCGCCAGCGCCGCTGGATGTGAAAATCTCAGGTCCCAACGACGCCGCCAACCGTGCCTATGCCGCAGAACTGATGCGCCGCCTGCAGCACGTTCCGGGCATTGCCGACCTGCGCCTGCAGCAGTCGGAAAGCTACCCGTCGCTGCAGGTGAACGTCGACCGCAAGCGCGCAGCCGAACTGGGTATCACCGAGCGCGACGTGACCGCAAGCCTTGGCGCGTCACTGGCCGGCACCTCGCAAACGGCCCCCACCTATTGGCTGAACCCGGCCAACGGCGTGTCGTATTCGGTGGTTGGCGCCACCCCACAGTACCGCATGAGCAGCATCGCCCAGCTGCAGGCGCTGCCGATCACCGGCAGCAACGGCCACAGCACCGTGCTGGGTGGGATCGCCAGCCTGGCGCGCACCGACACCGCCGACGTGGTCAGCCACTACAACATCACCCCCACCCTGGACCTGTACGCCAACGTCCAAGGCCGCGACCTGGGCGGCATTGCAGCCGATATCCAGCACCTTATCGACGCTACCGCCCAGTTGCGCCCCAAAGGCGCCACCGTCAGCCTGCACGGCCAGATCACCGCGCTGCATGAAGCCTTCCACGGCCTGGGCCTGGGGTTGCTCGGCGCGGTGGTGCTGATCTACCTGCTGATCGTGGTCAACTTCCAGTCCTGGGTCGACCCGTTCGTAATCATCACCGCGCTGCCCGCTGCCCTGGCCGGTATCGTGTGGATGCTGTTCGTCACCGGCACCACGCTGTCGGTGCCGGCGCTTACCGGGGCGATCCTGTGCATGGGCGTGGCCACTGCCAACTCGGTGTTGGTGGTGAGCTTCTGCCGCGAGCGCCTGGCCGTGCATGGCAACGCCGTGAAGGCCGCCATGGAGGCTGGTTTCACTCGCTTTCGCCCGGTGCTGATGACCGCCCTGGCGATGATTATCGGCATGTTGCCGCTGGCCCTGTCCCAGGAGCAGAACGCGCCCCTGGGCCGGGCGGTGATCGGCGGGCTTGTCGTCGCCACCTGCGCGACCCTGTTGTTCGTGCCCGTTGTGTTCAGCCTGGCCCACCGCCGCTCAACCCCTCACGCTGTCGTTGGAGAAAACCTGCATGCCTAGCCGTTCCGTGGCCGATCGTCGGCGCTTGTTGCTCATGGGGGGCGCAGGCATGGGCCTGGCCGCCCTGGTCGTTGCATTCGGGGTGCATGCCCGCCAGCACCAGGCCGCTGCCGTGCAAGCCTGGACCGAAAGCCGGGCTCTGCCTGCCGTGGTGACCTTCACCCCGTCGATGAATGCCGCCGGTGAAACCCTGAGCCTGCCGGCGCACCTGCAGGCCTGGAACATGGCCCGGGTCAACGCCCGGGTCAGCGGTTACCTCAAGCACTGGCAGGTGGATATCGGCACGCAGGTCCAGGCCGGCCAGCCGCTGGCGGAAATCGACAGCCCCGAGCTTGACCAGCAACTGGCCCAGGCCAAGGCTCGCCTGGTTCAGCACCGGGCCAGCGCGTCGCTGGCGCAGAGCACCGCAGCGCGCTGGCAGCACCTGTTCGCCAGCCATTCGGTGTCGCGCCAGGAAGTGGACGAGAAGGTGGCCGCCGCTGCCGTGGCCAGCGCCGATGCCGAAGCGGCCCAGGCCGACTATGCGCGGCTCGAAGACCTGGCGGCGTACAAGGTGATTCGCGCGCCGTTCACCGGCACCATCACCGCCCGCCATGCGCAGATCGGCCAGCTGATAAAGGCCGATAGCGACAACGCCACCTCGCTGTTCGACATCGCCGACACCCGCCGCCTGCGCTTGTATGTGCCGGTGCCGCAAACCTATGCCAGCCAGATCCTGCCCGGCATGCAGGTGCAGTTGTCGGTGCCCGAGCGCCCCGGCCTGCACTACCCGGCAGCCTTGCTCGGCACGTCCACGGCCGTGGACCAGGGCTCGGGCACGCTGCTGGCCCAATACGCGGTGGAAAACCCCAACGGCGCCTTGCTACCCGGCGACTACGCCAGCGCCCGTATTACCCTGCGCAGCGATGCCCAGGCCGTGAGCATCCCCGCCAGTGCGTTGATCTTCCGCGCCCAAGGGCCGCAGGTGGCCGTGCTGGACGGGCAAAGCCGCGCGCACCTGCGCAGCATCCACATTGCCCAGGACCTGGGTAGCACGCTGATCGTCGACCGTGGCCTGGGGCTGAAGGATCAGGTGGTGGACAACCCGCCCGACGCCCTGCGCGACAACGATGCCGTACGCAGCGTGGCCCCGGGAGGTGCCCATGCACCGTCGGTTTAAACACGGCGGGTGGCTGCTGTGCCTGGCCCTGCAGGGCTGCTCGCTGGCACCGCATTACAGCGCGCCTGAAGTGAACCTGCCTGCGCATTATGGCGAGCGGGTAGGGGACTGGCAGCAAGTTGACAGCGGGCGGCCGTTGCCAGGCGCCTGGTGGACCCTGTTTGGCGACTCGCGCCTTGATGACCTGCAGCGCCAGCTGGCGGCGTCGAACCCGACCCTGGCGGCGGCGTTGGCCCATTACCAGGCTGCCGAGGCCTATGCCCAGGGCTTGCATGGCGGGCTGTGGCCCCAGGCAAGCGCGAGCGCCACGCCGCTGCGCCAGCGCCAGTCCGACCACCGGCCCCTGCGCGGCGACACCCAACCTTCGGTATACGACAGCGACACGGCAGGGCTGAGCTTAAGTTTCGACCTTGACCTGTGGGGGCGTTTGCGTAACCAGGCCGCCGCCGGCGATGCCGCGGCCCAGGCCTCGGCGGATGACCTGGCCGCTGCGCGCCTGAGCCTGCAGCGCCAATTGGCGGTGCTGTACGTGCGCGCCCGGGGCCTGGATGCGCAGCGGCAGTTGCTGGAGCACGGTGTGGACGACCGCAGCCGCCTGCTGGCGCTGATTCAGAGCCGCTACCAGGGCGATATTGCCTCCGAGCTGGACCTGGACCGGGCGGCGGCCAGGCTGTCAGAAGCCAAGGCTGCACTGGATGACGTCATCGCCCAGCGCACCCTGGCGCAACACGCCATCGCCGAGTTGGTGGGGGCCTTGCCCGGCGACCTGGCCCTGGCGCCGAACCCGGCGCCGCTCGTTGCCCCGCCGGTGCCGGCTGATCTGCCGGGCAAGCTGTTGTTGCAGCGGCCGGATGTCGCCGCCGCCGAACGGCGTGTGTTTGCTGCCAATGCCAACATTGGCGTAGCCCGTGCGGCCTGGTACCCAGACTTCAGCCTGAGCGCGATGGCGGGTGGGCAGACGCAAGGCGCGGGCAACCTCCTGGCTGCCGCCAACCGCTACTGGGCCGTTGGCCCGGTGCTGCAGTTGCCGGTGTTCGACGGCGGGCGCCGCTCGGCCGACGAGCGCCGGGCCAAGGCCGAATTCGACGCAGCGGCCGCGGCGTACCACGGCAGGGTGCTGCTGGCCGTGCGCGAGGTCGAGGACAACCTGGCCCAGGTGCGTGACCTGGCGCGCGAAGCCGGGGATGTGCAGCAGGCGGCGCAAGCAGCGGGCAACGCCGAGCAGATGGCCCTGCAGCGCTATCGGCAGGGCGCTGTCAGCCTGCTGGATGTGCTGACGGCTCAGTTGGATGCGTTGCAGGAAAAGCGCACCTTGCAGGGTTTGCAGACCCGCCAGCTGGAGGCGCGTATCGGGTTGATGGCGGCGCTAGGCGGCGGCTGGGGCGCCTCGCCACCCCCTCACCACAATCCCCTGTAGGAGCGAGCGCAGCTCGCGATGGGCTGCAAAGCAGCCCCGGTGTCATCAGCCGCGAAGCCAAAAACCCCTGGGGCCGCTGCGCGCCCCATCGCGAGCTGCGCTCGCTCCTACCGGAGCGGTGGCTGGTGTAATCTGGCCGGGCCTAACGGAAACGATGATCGCGTATGGATACCAGGAACGTCGTCAAACCCCGCTACACCTACCAAGCCGTGTACCGCTACCTGCTCGACTCGATCGAGGTCGCCCCCCGCGACACCGAGCAGCGCCTGCCTTCGTTGCGCCAACTGGCCCAGCGCCTGAACGTCTCGGTGTCCAGCACCAAGTATGCCTATGCGCTGCTGGAGGACGAAGGGCGGGTCTACGCCCGCCCAAAACTGGGCTACTTCACCCGGGCGAGCAGCACGCCGCTGCACGCCGTGCGCACTTCGAACCTGCTCGACACGGTGTATGCCAGTGCCCGACAGCCCGGCATGCTGGCCCTGAGCAGTGATGCACCCGCCCTGTTGCGGTCGCTGGAACAACCGCTGCTGATGATCGAACGGGAACTTTCCAGGCAGTATCCGCGTACCCAGGCGCCGCTCTACCAACCCTTCGGCGAGCCGGAGCTGCGCAGTGTACTGGCTGCGCGCTACACCTGCTCGGCGCACCGCAGTTGGCAGGCCGAGCACGTGTTCATCGGCTCGGACCTGCGCAGTGTGCTGGAACTCTCGCTACGGGCGCTGGACCTCGAAGGCAAGGTGGCGTTGGTCGAGTCACCCTGCAGCTGGGCGGTGCTCAGGCAACTGCAGGCGGCACGCATGACCATCATCGAACTGCCGCTGGGGGAAGACGGCCGTTTCGATTTGCAGCAGCTGCACCAGCTGCTGGCCCGTGAACCGGTACACCTGGCGGTATTGTCGTCAACGGCGAACATGCCGCAAGGTGGGCAGATGCCCGCGCAAGACAAGCAGCAGATCTGCCGCTGGCTGGCCCAGTATCAGGTGTGGTTGTTCGAGAACGACGGCTATGGTGATCTGTGCTTCCAGGCCGATGCACCGCGCTACCGCGACCATGCCGACCCCAATCGCCTGCTGGTGTTTTCCACCTTCGACAAGCTGATCGGCTCGGAGGCGCCGTTTGCCTACCTTCTGTGTCGGCAGCACACCGGGCAACTGCAGCAGCTGTTCCTGGCGCGCGCCTTTCGCTTATCGCCAATCCGGCAGAAGGCCATTGCCAGGCTGTTCAGCTCGCACCGTGTCGAGCAACACGCGCAGGTGCTGCGCACCCTGTTGCGCGAGCGCATGCAGCACATGAAGGCACTGCTGGACACCCATAGCCAAGGCTGGTTGCGGTGCGTCGAGCCGCAGGGCGGGGCAAGCTTCTGGCTCGAAGCGACACGGCCGGTGGACATGCGCCGCGTGTTCGAACGGCTGCTGCAGCAGCGCATCGTCATTGCCCCCGGGGCGCTGTTCAGCCAGCGTGGCTTATGGCGCAGCCACCTGCGCTTGTGCTACACGCTGGACTGGAGCAAGGACATCTCTCACGCACTGCAGTGCCTGGTAAAAGCCATCCAGGCCGAGGCTCAAACGCCGTAGCAGTGACGCCTTTCAGGGAAGGCCCCGGCACGCACATCGTCAGCGAACCGGGTACAGGCCTCACGCATCACCTGCGCGACGTCGGCATATTGCTTGACGAAGCGTGGCACCTGTTCGCCGCCCAACCCCAGCAGGTCTTCGGTGACCAGTACCTGGCCATCGCAGGCCGGTGATGCACCAATGCCAATGGTGGGTTTTTCACAGGCTTCGCTGATGGCCCTGGCCACCGGTTCCGCCACCCCTTCGAGCAGCAGGCTGAACGCGCCGGCCTGCACGTTGGCCTGGGCATCGGCGCGCAATGCAGCCGCACTGGCCGGGCACAAGCCCTGGGCCTTGTAGCCCCCCATCAGGTTGACGAACTGCGGCATCAGGCCAATATGCGCCATGACCGGAATGCCCCGGGCGACGAGAAACGCCACGGTGCTGGCCAAGGCCTGGTTGGATTCGAGCTTGACGGCGTCGCAACCGGTGCTGGCGAGCACCTGGGCGCAGTTGCGAAAGGCCTGCTCGTGGGATTCCTGGTAGCTGCCGAAGGGCATGTCGGCGATCACGCAGGCCAGCCGCGTGCTGTCCACCACTGCCCGGGTGTGGGCGATGGTTTCGTCCAGGCGCATGCCCAGCGTCGAAGGGCGGCCATAGCCGACCATCGCGGTGGAGTCACCGACCAGGATGAAGTCGACCAAGGGGTCGATCACCTGGGCGATGCTGCTTGAGTAGGCGGTCAGCGCCACGATCTTTTGCTGGCCTTTCATGGCCACCAGCTGGGGGACGGTCAGCCGTCGGTTGCGGGTATGCGTGCTCATCGAAGTTCCCTGGTGAGGTGAAGCGGCACCAGGGATTATCGAGCCGGCGTTTGCGAATTCAATGCACAGCAATCGGGTAAAAACCAACCCAGGCGCGCTGGGCCAGCCGCTTAGGCGAACCGCTCGAAACGATAAGGGCTTGGGTCGATCAGCGGAGTGTGCTGCGCCACCAGGTCGGCCGCCAGCTGCCCGGCGGCAGGCGAGGTGCCGAAGCCATGGCCGGAGAACCCGGTGGCCAAGGTCAGCCCAGGCAGGCTTGGCACCGCCCCGATGACCGGGTTCGAATCGGGCGTCACGTCGATGGTGCCGGCCCAGGCCGAGGCGATGCGCGCCTGCTCGAACACCGGCCAGGCCGCGCGCAGGTTGCGCAGCGCCTCGTCGTTCAGGGCCGTGTTGGCCTGTGGGTCCTGCACCCGAACGCGCTCGAACGGTGTGACATCCACCGCCTTCCAACGCCGCGCCAGGGCCAGGTCCTTGAAGAAATACTTGCCCAGGCTGATCTTCAGGAAATCGCGCTGGGCCTTCAGTTGCGGCAGGTAGCGCGTGCCCAGCAGCACATGGTCCCAGGTCAGGAAGGCGTCCAGCTTGCCGCGCTGGGTAATGATGAAGCCGCCGTCCTTGTGCTTGCGGAAGGAAAAATCCGGTGCCCCCACGGCAATCTCGGTCGGCCCGGCCATGGCTTCGGTGCGCAGCACCGAGCAGGTCAGGGGCAGGGTCGGCAGGTCGATCTTGAGGTTGCCGAGGAACTTGCGCGACCACAGGCCACCGGCCAGCAGCACCTGGTCGCAACGGATCTCACCCTGCTCGGTGACCACGCCACTGACCCGCCCGGCGCTGGTCTGCAGGGTGCGCACCGCGCAGTGCTCGACGATCACCGCCCCCTTGGCCTGGGCCGCACGGGCGATGGCGCTGGCGGCCAAGGTCGGTTCGGCGCGGGCATCGGAGGGGGTGTACAGGCCGCCGGCCCATTCACCGCGCCCGCCGGGCACCAGGTGGGCAATTTCGTCGCGGCTCAGCAGGCGCGAGTCCAGGCCCAGGTGCTCGACGCTTTTCAACCAGCCCTCGTGCATGCCCATCTGTGCGTCATTGCGGCCGACGAACATGATCCCAGCCTGGCGGTAACCCACGTCGCTGCCCACCCGCTCCGGCATCCCGGCCCACAGGCGGTCGGCCGCCAATGCCAGGGGAATATCGTCGGCATGGCGGTTGGTCTTGCGCACCCAGCCCAGGTTGCGCGAAGACTGCTCCCCGGCGATGCGGCCCTTTTCCAGCACCACCACCGGGATGTTGCGTTCGGCGAGGGTCAGGGCGGCGGTCAGGCCGATGATGCCGCCGCCGATGATCACGACCGTGGTCGCGTCGGGGTGGCGGGGGCTGGTGTGCACAGGGTCGATGACAGGGGACATGGCGTTACTCGGTGGCTAGTGGCTCAAGGGGCGGTGGCGGCGGTTTGCCATCACTGGCCGAGGCGGATGTACTTGACTTCGGCGCGGGAGGCGCCGCGGTAGGCGGTCACCTCCAGCTCGACCTTGTACACGGTGGAGCCCAGCGGCGGGCAGGTGACCGTGGTGGCCGGGTCGATGTTGCGGAATTTCTGCCCGATCACCTCCATCACCGCTGGCACGTCCTCGGGTTGCTGGATGAACACGCGCGAACTCACCACGTCCGCGAGGCTTGCGTCCACCGCCGCCAGGGCGGTTTCGATGTTGGCGAACACCTGGTGCAGCTGTTCGATGACGTCGTCGGCGATCAGCTGGGTTTGCGGGTTGCGCCCGGCGGTGTTGGAGACGTGAATCCAGTTGTCCACCGCCACCAGGCGGGAATAGCTGGCCATGTCTTCGAACTTGGAGCCGGTTTTCAGTTTGATGATCTGGGTCATGGGGGTACCTTCGATTAAGGGCAAGAAAGGGTCAGCTGAGAACCGGGGTTTCCCAGAGGTTGAGCTTCACGCCAATGCCTTGTTCGATGGCATTGCGGTAGATCACGGTGCCCCAGGCCACGTCTTCCACTGGCATGCCGCCGACCGACATCAGGATGATTTCCTCATCGTTCAGGCGACCTGGCGCTTCACCGGCAATGATCTTGCCGATGTCTTCGAGTTGCGCGGGGTCGAGCGAGCCTTCGGCGATCATGTCCATGAACCGCACGCCAACCAGCGGCACGTAGTTGTGGGCAGGCTTGGGCAGCTCCTCGAACCAGGCTTCGTAGAGGCCGGTGTTGTCCACCACCTTGCGCACGTCGGCCTGCTCCATGCCAGCGTCGATGCTGCACGGGGCCGGCATGGCCAGGAAGGCGCCGGGCTTGACCCACTCGCGTTTCACCAATGGGTAGGCGGACGGGTCGCCGACCTCACCGGAGCTGCAGTAGCTGACCAAGTCGGCGTCGCGCACCACCTCTTCGAGGGTTTGCACCACGTGGATGTTGACGATCTGCGGGAAGCTGCTTTTCACCCAGCTGACGAAGGCATCCAGGTTCTTCTGGCCACGGCCCTTGATCTTGATCGTGTCCACCTGCGGGCACACGGCCATGAACGCGGCCACGGTGGTCTTGCCCATGACGCCTGGGCCGGCCAGGCCGATCACTTTCGAGTCCTTGCGCGCCAGGTAGCGGGCGCCAACACCTGGAATGGCGCCGGTGCGGTAGGCCGACAGCAGGTTGGCCGACATGTGCGCCAGCGGCGCGCCGGTGTCGGCGTCGTTCAGGGTGAGCATCAGGATCGAGCGCGGCAGGCCCTTTTCCCGGTTGGCGATGTTCGAGCCGTACCACTTGGCGCCTGCGGTCTGGAAGTTGCCGCCGAGGTAGGCGGGCATCGCCATCATGCGCCGGTCTGCAGTGGGCTTGGGCATGCGTGGGAACGGCGAGTGCTCGGGGAAGGTGATCATCGCGCCGTGGGAGTCGCTGTTCGGCCCGGCCATGCGGTAGTCGCCGTGGTAGAGCAGGCCGAACATTTCCTCCATGGTGTCGACGCAGGCGGGCATGTCGGTCACGCCGGCACGGATCATGTCCTGCTCGGAGAGGTAGATGAAGTCGATACGGGTGTCGAAGGTCATGGCGGATCTCACTGCGCAGGCGGTGCACAGGGCACCGCCGTATTCGGGTTTTGTTGTTGTGGCGAACTAGCGGGAAGCTGCTGTGCAGTGTCGCTAACGACTGGTCGGTCGTCTTGTGTGAGCCTGCCAGCCCAGTTGTCACTCCCTGCCAAGGCGCGTTTTCGCCAGCCGCCGGTTTTTCTCAGAAGGGCACGGCCACGGTGAGTTGGCTGTAGACGTTGGTGCCGTTGCCACCGACCTGGTTGCCGCCGTTGTTCTCGCCCTTGCGCGGCTGGTACAGGCCCACCAGCGGGCTGATGACCAGGTGCTCGCTCACCGCCCACTCGGCGTAGAGGTCCAGCTCGCGGGCATCGAGGTTGAGGCTGTTGCGGGTGCGCACGGTGTTGAAGTCGAAATACAGTGCGCCCACGGTGAGGTTTTCCAGCGGCGTGGCCTTCAGGCCCACATGGTGGATACCGGTATTGCTGTTGAACGGCCCGGCGTAGTTGGCCGCGACTTCGCCCTGAAACCAGGTGCCATAGCCGCTCGACAGGCCACTGAACAGGGGGTCCCACTCGGCGGAGTAGCGGGTGTAGCGGTAGGTTAGCTGGGGCGCCCAGGGCAGGCTTGCGAAGGTGTAGCCGGCTTGCACGTACCAGCCTTGCTCCGGGCCGCCGCGTTTGTCCTGCCAGGCATACTCGAAGGCGAAGCTGGCGTTGTCGATGCCGGCGTTGCCCTCACCGCGCAGGCTGTACACGTTCATGCCTTCGCGGGCCTTCTGGAAGTCGCTGGCCCATTGGTCGGCGACGTCGATGCCGTGGACCCAGGTCAGGCCCAGGGTGCCCAGGGCATGGGTGTAGTCCAGGGTGCCGGCCGCCAGTTCGGTTTCGGCCTGGGCGCGGTTGTCGGACTTGAGCCACAGCAGGCTGCCGTGCAGGCCGTCGTGGCCGCCCAGGCGCAGCACGGCGGTACGGTCGAAGGCATGGCGGGCGGCCAGGTAGTAGGCGCCGCCACGGTCCAGCGCACCGCCGGCCACGCCGTTGCCCAGGTTGGGCCCATCGTCGTTGATCAGGAAACCGCTGCCCAGGCGCACCACCTGGCGGCCGGCGGACACATCCACGCCGTCCTTGCCCAGTTGCGGCAGCAGGTCGGCGGAGCGCCAGCCCAGGTAGGCGTCCTCGATCTTGGTGGTGCGTTCGCTGCCATCGGTGTTGCCGGCGGCATCACCATCGCCCCAGGTGGCGGAGCTGACCCAGTTGAGGGCGCCGTACAGCGTGCCGTTGCCAGCCAGGCCCTGGTCGCCGCTCAGGCCATACTTGATGAAGCCCTCGCGCCAGGTCGAGCCGCCGGGCACGCCGTCGTAGTTCTTGCGGCTGTTGAACATGCCCCACACCGCCAGCATGTCGGCGTTCAGGTGGCTGTCATCGTCGGCGTACAGCTCGTAGGCCGGCGCGGCCTGGCTGGCGAGCAAGCTCGCCAGGGCCAGGGTCGACAGCGTTTGCGATTTGCGCATTGCAGTTTCCCTCGTGTTGTTATTGTGTTGGCAACAGCTTCTGATGTCAGCGCATCGCCTTTGTAGGAGCGGGCTTGACCCGCGAAGCAGCCAACCCGGTGGATGGCACCGGCTATGCCGGTGTTCGCGGGGCAAGCCCGCTCCTACAACAAGGGCGGGGCAAGCCTGTTCCTACTGGGCTTTTCAGTAGCGGATCATCACCGACTTGAGCTCGGTGAAATCGTCGATGAACGCCGAGCCGAACTCGCGGCCGATGCCCGAGGCCTTGATGCCACCGAAGGGCACTGCAGGGTCGAGCAGGGTGTGCATGTTCACCCACAGGGTGCCGGCCTGGATTTCCGGGATCAGGCGCATGGCCTTGCCCAGGTCGTTGGTCCACAGGCTGGCGCTCAGGCCGTAGGGCGAGGCGTTCATCAGGTGCAGCAATTGGTCTTCGTCGTCGTAGGGCAGGAAGGTGGCCACCGGGCCGAAGGTTTCCTGGTTGAGCAGGGTGTCATTGACCGATTTGGCAAGGATCACCGTGGGTTCGACGAAACAGCCCGGGCCATCGCCAATGCGCCCGCCGTGGATGATCTGGCTGCCCTCGGCGCGGGCCGTGGCGAACAGCTCGGCAAGTTTTTGCTGGTGCGGCTTGTTGGCCACCGGCCCGAACTGCGTGGTTTCGTCCAGCGGCGAGCCGACCTTGAGCTGGCCCAGGCGCTGCGACAGGGCTTCGAGCAGCGGGTCGAGCCGCGAGCGGTGCACGTAGAAGCGCTCGCCCGCCGCGCAGATCTGCCCGGAATGCAGGAAGCCGGCTTCGATGATGCCGTCCACGGCCTTGTCGGTGGCAACGTCAGGCAGGAACGCCACGGCATTCTTGCCACCCAGTTCCAGGGTGGCGCGGGTCAGCTTGGCGCCCATGGCCGCCTGGCCCACGGCAATGCCGGTGGGCACGGAACCGGTGAACGACACCTTGTCGGTGCCGGGGTGTTCGATCAGCGCCTTGCCCACGTGGCCGGCACCGGTCAGCACGTTCAAGGCGCCCGCCGGCAGCCCGGCTTCGCTGGCCAGTTCAGCGATGCGCAGCAGGGTCAGCGGGGTAAACTCGCTGGGCTTGATGACGATGCTGCAGCCGGTGGTCAGCGCCGAGGCCAGCTTCCAGATGGCGATCATGGTGGCGAAGTTCCACGGCACGATGCCCACCACCACGCCGATCGGCTCGCGCAGGGTGTAGGCGCTGTAGCGCTCACCGGCGAACGAGGGCAGCGACGGGGTGATGGTCTGGCCGGTGATCTTGGTTGCCCAGCCGGCGTAGTAGCGCAGGAAATGCGCGGCCTGTTCCACTTCGAAGGCGCGGGAAATGCCGATCAGCTTGCCCGATTGCAAGGTTTCCAGCTGGGCCAGCTCCTCACGGTGGGCCTCCAGCAGGTCCGCCAGCCTGAACAGCACTGCGGCACGTGCGGCGGGGCTGCTGCGCGACCAGCTGGCAAAGCCCTGGCGCGCCGAGGTCACGGCCTGGTCGACGTCGGCCTGGGTGGCATCGGCGATGTGCGCCAGGGTTTGGCCATCAGCCGGGTTGCGCACCGGGATCGTTGCGCTGCCCTGGCTGGGCACCGTTTGGCCGTGGATGAACAGGCCATGCTCGCGGGCCAGGAAGGCGCGTACGGAAGGCAGAAGGGCGATGTCGCTCATGGGAACTCCTGGGGCAGAGGAGGCGGGCCTGTCGGCCGCCAAAGCCCAGGAGCATAGTGAGATGGGCGCGGGCGTTCTTGCGCCCCCGTGACAGCGGCATGACTCTGCCTGCCAGCGCCTTGCCGCTGGCAGGCAGCAACAAGGGCGGCGGCAGCCATTGGCAAGACGCCATGCCCGCCCAGGCGCACAGTAAGCCGGCCAGGAGGCAAGCGACAGCCATGCGTGCAGGGAATTGCCGCGTTCAACGCCATAACAACAAGCCGGGGCATAACGATGTCACTCAACAACACGCTCACCGAGCACCTCAACCGGGGCACCGTCGGTTTCCCCACCGCACTGGCCAGCACCGTCGGGCTGATCATGGCCAGCCCGGTGATCCTCACCGCGACCATGGGCTTCGGGATCGGCGGCGGCGCCTTCGCCATCGCCATGGTCATCGCCGCACTGATGATGCTGGCGCAGTCCACCACCTTCGCCGAGGCAGCTTCCATCCTGCCGACTACCGGTTCGGTCTATGACTACATCAACTGCGGCCTGGGCCGCTTCTTCGCCATCACCGGCACGCTGTCGGCCTACCTGATCGTGCATGTGTTCGCCGGCACCGCCGAAACCATCCTGTCCGGGGTGATGGCGCTGGTGAATTTCGAGCACCTCAACACCTTGGCCGAATCGGCCGGTGGCTCGTGGCTGCTGGGGGTGTGCTTCGTGCTCGCCTTCGCGGTGCTCAATGCCTTTGGCGTCAGTGCCTTCAGCCGCGCGGAAGTGATTTTGACCTTCGGCATGTGGACCACCCTGATGGTGTTCGGCGTGCTGGGCCTGATCGCCGCACCTGCCGTCGAGCTGGAAGGGCCGTTCGGCGTTTCGCTGGTGGGCACCGACCTGATGACCATTCTTTCGCTGATCGGCATGGCCATGTTCATGTTCGTCGGCTGCGAGTTCGTCACCCCGCTGGCGCCGGAGCTGCGCCGCTCGGCCTGGGTGCTGCCCAGGGCCATGGCGCTGGGCCTGTTCGGCGTTGCCAGCTGCATGTTCATCTACGGCGCCGCGATGAAGCGCCAGGTGGAGAACGTGGTGCTCGATGCGGC
This sequence comes from Pantoea sp. Ap-967, assembly GCF_011752565.1. Taxonomy (GTDB): domain Bacteria; phylum Pseudomonadota; class Gammaproteobacteria; order Pseudomonadales; family Pseudomonadaceae; genus Aquipseudomonas. The sequence goes on along the minus strand of NZ_VWXK01000009.1, from coordinate 62,237 downwards.
CAGCGGCGTGCACCTGCTGGACACGCCCATGGCCATCCCGCGTTTCGCCGAGCAGGTGATGGGCGATATCGGCCCGGTGTGGCTGGGCGTCGGTTTTCTCTTCGCCGGCGCTGCCACCATCAACACGCTGATGGCCGGGGTGCCGCGCATTCTCTACGGCATGGCCGTGGACGGCGCGCTGCCCAAGGTGTTCGCCTACTTGCACCCGCGCTTCAAGACGCCGCTGCTGTGCATCCTGGTGGTGGCGCTGATCCCGTGCCTGCATGCCTGGTACCTGGGCGGCAACCCGGAGAACATCCTGCACCTGGTACTGGCCGCAGTGTGTGCCTGGAGCACCGCCTACCTGCTGGTGACCCTGTCGGTGGTGATCCTGCGCATTCGCCGCCCGGACCTGCCGCGTGCCTACCGCTCGCCGTTGTTCCCGCTGCCGCAGATTGTCTCCAGCACCGGCATCGTCATCGGCATGTCGTTCATCACGCCCCCTGGGATGGACCCCGCGGACATCTACGTGCCATTTGCCATCATGCTCGGCGGCACGGCGGCCTACGCGCTGTTCTGGACCCTGTGCGTGCAGAAGGTCAACCCGTTCAAGCCGGCGCGGGTCGAGGACGTGCTGGCGAAGGAGTTCGCCGCCGAACCCGGCCATGTCGTGGAGCACACCCTGCATGATCAGACATTTGCGTGAGCACCTGCTGGCGCCCCGTGCGCTGGCAGGCTACCGACCTGGGGTCACCCTCGGGCACCTGTTGCGCAACCTGGGCTCGCTGCAGGTGCAGCAGCAGGGCTCGACCACCGCCGAGCTGCGCGACCCGGCCCAGGGTTGGTGCGCCGAGTTGCGCGAGTGCGTTCAAGCGCACCTGCTGATGCACGTGGTGACCTGCGAAGTCAGCCTGCGCGTTCCAGCCCTGCAACAGGGCGCAATGCGCTTGGAATTGCGCCATACCGGTGCGCTGCGCCGAACGGGCGTGACGGCGGTGTACCGCAGTGGCGACAAAGCTTGCTTCGCCCAGGTGCGCGAGCAGTTGCTGGCCGATGCGCCATTGCTGGCGGCGCTGATGCCGCTGGATTTCAAGCGCCTGACCCTGGAATGCAGCCATGGCCAGTGGCGCCTGGTGCTGGAGCACATGGGCGGCAGCGAGGTGGTCAACCGGATGCCCGCGTTTCGCCGCTACATTCAGGTCAGCCCGCCGCAACGCGGGCACCTGCTGGCCTGCCTGGCCCGGTTCAGCCAGTTGCTGCCGCACCTCTGAGGCGGATTGGCACATCCCTTGCTGGTTGTTTTCGACAAATTGTTACAGTTGTGCCGTCATTGTTAACATGTTATCAATGTCGGCATAACAACAAATTCCGCGTCGAGGGCAGCCATGCATACCCAACAATCCGACCGTCAGGGCCTGGAACACTGGACCCTGGCCATGCAGCAGATCTGCGGCCGCTTCGAAACCGCGCTGGCATCCACCCCTTCGTTGTTCATTGGCGAGGTATCGGCCAGTTCCCGCGCCGGGCTGCCGGTGGCCAACCTGCGCACCAACGCCGGCACCATCCGCCGCCTGGGCGAAAACCCCGCACTCGATGACGACCAGCATTGCTTCCTGGTCAGCCAGCGCAGCGGCCATTCAAGCGTGATGCAAGGCGGCACGCGCATCAGCCTGGCACCGGGCGAACTGCTGCTGATGGACTCGGTGGGCCCGTGCGAGATCAACCCCAATGGCCTGATCGAGCACGTGTCGTTGGCGCTGCCGCGCAGCCAGGTGCGCCGGCACATGGCCGGTGACGGCGTGATGTTCGGCAAGATTTCCTCCACCAACGCCTGCGGGCGCATGCTGCACATGCTGATGGACCAACTGTGCAAGGAGGGCAGCAGTGGCGAGGACGGCGCCCAGGGCGAGGCGCTGCAGAGCGCGTTCATTGCCCTGCTTGAGCCTGGGCTTGAGCGCGGTGCTGGCGGCCCTTGCAGTTTCGCAAGCCTGAGTGGGGCGAACCTGCGAGGTTATGTGCAGCAGGTGATCGACGAGTCGCTGTCACAACCTGGGTTGACGCCGGCCCACCTGGCCGGGCGCCTGAACATATCCGTGCGCCACCTGTACCGCCTGTTCGAAGAGGAGGGCGACAGCGTATGCCGCTACATTCAGCGGGCACGCCTCAAGCGCAGCGCCGACGACTTGGCCAACCCGTTCTACCGCGGCGAGTCGATCACTTCGATCGCCTACAAGTGGGGCTTCACCGATTCGGCGCATTTCAGCCGCTCGTTCAAGAAGCAGTTCGAACAATCGCCCAAGGACTACCGCGCCCAGGCCATGGCCTGATGCTGCTGCATTGCTATCGCGAGCTTTGCTCGCTCCTACGGGATCTGCTTGGCCCTGGTAGGAGCGAGCGCAGCTCGCGATGCGGGGGTTGCGGCGCGCTTCAGGCCACCGCCAGGTAATGCTTGACGAACGATTCGCTCAACACTTCCCACAGCACCGGTGTGCCCTTGCTGGCGAACCAGGCATCCCCGGCCCGGTAGCGGGTCACCTGGCCGGTGGATTCGTCGGTCAGCTGGATTTCGCCGGTCACGATCACCGCCTGCTCGTCGAAGGGGTACACCATGCGGAACTTGCCCCGCGTGGTGCCGAAATAGGCGCTGCTGACCGGATCGGTCGGTGCCCCATAGGTCATCTTGCCGAAGGCCCTTACATCGCCTTCGAGTATTTCCGAGCCCAGGTCGGCAACGCTGCCCCAGTCGTCGAGTTCGGACAGTTGCACACCTTGCTTGGCGGCGGTCAGGGTCATGGCAGTTCTCCAGTGAATGAACGGTACGGCTCAGCGGCGGCCGTTGAAAAAGCCCGACAGCTGGTGCACGGTCTTGCCGGCCGTGAGCAGCAGTGGGCGGAAATGGTCCTTGCCGAAAATGCGCGCATGCTTGACCGAGCGCAGCAGCTGGTAACGTGCCGAACCTTCAAGCATGCCCTCGGCGAGGACCTTGCAAATGATGTGGCTGGGCGTGACGCCAAAGCCTGAATAACCCTGCACATAGAACGCATTGGGTCGGCCGCTCAAGGTGCCGATCTGCGGGAACAGGTTGGCGCTGGTGGCCATCGGCCCGCCCCAGGCCAGGTCGATGCGCACGTTCTTCAGGTACGGGAATATCTTCAGCATCAGCGCCCGGTTCCAGGCCTTGAGGTCCATTGGAATGCGTTCGATGAACGGCGTGGCGGCGCCGAACAGCAGGCGGTTTTCGCGGGTGACGCGGAAGTAGTCGATCACCGGGCGGATGTCGCTGTAGGCGCCCCGAATCGGGCTGATACGCTGGATCAGCTCGTCCGGCAGTGGCTCGGTCATCATCTGGAAGGCGTAGGTGTTGATGGTGCGCGCGTGCAGCTCCGGTTCCAGTTTGTCGAGGAAGCTGTCACAGGCCCACAGCAGCTTGCTGGCGCGTACCGAACCGCGCCCGGTGCGCACGGTGATGCGTTCGCCGTAGGTCACCTGCAGCGCCGGGCTGTGTTCGAAAATCCGTGCGCCGTGGCCAACCAGCGCCTGGGCCTCACCCAGCAGCAGGTTCAGCGAATGCACGTGGCCGCCGCCCATGTGCAGCAGGGCGCTGCCATAGGCGTCGCTGCCGATGATCTGCTTTACCTCCGAGCCCCCCAGGAAGCGGATTTCGTCCCGTGGGTTGATCGCTTTGAAGTCTTTTTCCCACTGGCGCAGCGTGCGCGCCTGGCGTTCGTTGAAGCCCAGGTAGCCGTAGCCGTGGCAGAAGTCGGCATCGATGGCGTAGCGGTCGATGCGCGCCTTGATGATGCCGGCGCCCAGCTCGCTGATTTCGAAGATCTGCTTCAGGCCCTGCTCGCCAACGCTGCTGCGGATTTTCTCCAGGTCGTGGCCGATGCCGGCCATGATCTGCCCGCCGTTGCGCCCGGTGCCGCCGTAACCCAGGTGGCGGGCTTCGAGCACCACCGTGTTGGTGACGCCTTGTTCAGCCAGCTCCAGCGCGGTGTTGATACCCGAGAAGCCGCCGCCGATCACCACCACATCGGCCTCGATGTCGTGGTCCAGTGTGGGGAAGCTGAGGTTGTACTTTCGGGTCGCGGTGTAGTACGTCGGGGACTCGGTGCTGATCATGACGCCGCCTGCTGGGTTGAACGTGTGGTAGGGCCATTGCCGGCGCGCTCACAGGTGCTGCCATTAAGCACCGCTCGCGGGCCAGGTGTCTTGTTTGAGAGTGCCACGGTGTTTGCCCAGGCTGCCAGAGGGGCGGCTTGAGGGCTGCGGGAAACCGCTGGTATTTTCCATGGCGCGGCGAGGCGGTTGTGGTCCGTGGCCAATGCCCCTACGCTTGGCCATTGGAAAAACAGCAAAGGCTACCCATGACCAACACACCCCCTTCGTTGACGCTGAGCCTGTTGCAGGCCCGTGAGGCGGCAATGGCATTTTTCAGGCCTTTGCTCAACGAACACGACCTCACCGAGCAGCAATGGCGGGTGATCCGCATTCTGCACCAGCAAGGTGAGTTGGAAAGCCATCAACTGGCGAGCCTGGCGTGCATCCTCAAGCCCAGCATGACCGGCGTGCTCAGCCGCCTGGAGCGTGACGGGCTGGTCTGCAAGCGCAAGGCCGCCGAAGACCAGCGCCGGGTGTTCGTCAACCTGACCGACGCCGGCCAGGCCTGTTTCGCCTCGATGCGCGATGGCATGGAGGCTAACTACCAGAAGATCCAGGCCCAGTACGGCGAGGAAAAACTGCAGCAACTGATGAGCCTTTTGAACGAGCTCAAACGTATTGCTCCCTAACCTCACCCATCTCCAGGCCAACACCGCCCTGGTAGGAGCGAGCGCAGCTCGCGATGGGGCGCGAGGGGCCCCAGGGTTTCAGCTTCGCAGCTCATGACGCCGGGGCTGCTTTGCAGCCCATCGCGAGCTGCGCTCGCTCCTACCAAGATGGCGGGCGGTTGCGGGGCTTAGAACCCTGGGGCGATCTGGCCTTTGTAGCGGGTCAGGATGAAGTTGCGCACCTCGGGTGAATTGAGCGCCTTGGCCAACTTCTGGATGCCAGGGTCCTGCAGGTTATCCGGGCGAGCTACCAGGTACTCCACATACAGGTCCTTGCCTTTCTCCACGATCAGCGCGCTGTTGGTGTCGATTCCGGCTTCAAGGGCATAGTTGGCGAAGACGAACGCCAGGTCCACCTGGTTCACCGAGCGCGCCAGCATGGCGCCTTCCAGTTCACGGATTTTCAGGTGCCGGGGGTTTTCGCTGATGTCGCGCGTGGTGGACTGCGGGTTGGACGGGTCCTTGAGCGTGATCAGCCCGGCCTCGGCCAGCAGCACCAAGGCCCGCCCCGTGTTCACCGGGTCGTTGGGGATGGCCACGCTGGCGCCGTCGGGTAGCTCGGCCAGGGTCTTGTACTTGGCCGAGTAGGCACCGAAGGGCTCGATATGCACGCCCACCACCGGCACCAGGTCGGTGTGCCGGGTTTTGTTGAAGTCATTGAGGAACGGCCGGTACTGGTAGTAATTGGCATCCAGGTTTTTCTGCGCCAGTTGCAGGTTGGGTTGGATGAAGTCGTTGAACACCTTGATGTCCAGGTCGACGCCTTGCTTGGCCAGCGCCGGTTTGACGAACTCAAGGATTTCAGCGTGCGGCACGGGCGTGGCGCCGACCACCAGGTGTTCGCCGGCGTGGGCGTTGAAGGCGATGAACGCGGCAAGGGCTGCGAGGGTCTTTTTCATGGGGATTCCTTGGGGAAAATTCAGCGTCGGGTGTAATGCTTGACCAGGCGATCGCCGGTCATCTGCAGGGCCTGCACCAGCACGATCAACAGCAGCACGGTGACCACCATCACATCGGTCTGGAAGCGCTGGTAGCCGAAGCGGATTGCCAGGTCGCCCAGGCCTCCGCCACCGATCACGCCGGCCATGGCGGTGTAGTCGACCAGTACGATGGCGGTGACCGTGACCGCTGCGATCAGCCCGGTGCGGGCCTCGGGTAACAAGGTGTGGCGAATGATTTGCGGGATGCTGCCGCCCATGGCCTGGCAGGCCTCGACCAGGCCGCGGTCGACTTCGCGCAGGGCGGTTTCCACCAGGCGGGCGAAGAACGGCGTGCAGCCGATCACCAGCGGCGGGATCGTGCCCTTGACCCCCAGGGAGGTGCCGGCAAGCAGGGTGGTCAACGGAATCAGCACGATCAGCAGGATGATGAACGGCAACGAGCGCAGCACGTTCACCACCACCGACAGGCAGCGGTACAACGGCCCGTTGGCCAGCAACTGGCGTTGCCCGGTCAGGTACAGCAGCACGCCCAGGGGCAGGCCAAGCAGCACCGTGAAGCCCAGGGCCACGCTGAGCATGCTCAGGGTGTCGAGGCAGGCCTGGGCGATTTCCGCCCAGTCGACATTGGCCAGCAGTTCGTTCATCGCCGTGCCTCCTGGCGCAGCACCGCCGCCGGGTGTGGCAGGCCCAGGCGATCGCCGCGGCCGAACAGTTTGTTGCGCAACGTGCCGGGGCTGTAGGCGCGCTTGAAGGCGCCCCGGGCCTGCAGTTCGGGTATCAGCAAGTCGACCACGGCCTCGAAGGTTTCCGGGGCCACCACGCAGGCCAGGTTGAAGCCGTCCACGCCGGTGTCCTCGACCCACTCCAGCAACTGGTCGGCCACGGTTTGCGCCGAGCCCACCAGCACCGGGCCATCGCCGCCAATGGCGCAGTAATCGGCGATCTCTGCCGTGGTCCAGGTGCGGGTTGGGTCGGCGCGGGTGAAAGCCTCGACAGCGGACTGGATGGCTTCGCTGGGCACCTCGCGCAGCACCTGGCCGGGGGCGTATTCGGCAAAGTCGATGCCGGTCCAGCCCGACATCAGCGCCAGGGCGCCGCTGCGGCTGGCGTACTGGCGGTATTCTTCGAGCAGGGCCAGGGCCTGCTGGTTGGTAGCTGCGACGATCACCGTGAGCTGTTCGAGCACCTGCACGTCGTCCGCTGCGCGGCCTGCTGCCTGCGCCGCCGCGCGCAATTCGGCCACCTGCTTGCGCAGCACGGCCTTGCTCGGCGCCGCAACGAACACGCATTCGGCGTTGGCCGCGGCGAAGGCCCGCCCGCGGCTGGATGCGCCAGCCTGGTAAATGACTGGCGAGCGTTGCGGCGACGGCTCGCACAGGTGAAAACCTGGCACCTTGAACCAAGGCCCTTGGTGGTCGATGCCATGCACCTTGGCGGGGTCTGCGTACACCCCAGACGTGCGGTCGGCTTGCACCGCATCATCCTCCCAGCTGGTTTCCCAGAGCTTGTAGCACACCTGCAGGTATTCCTCGGCCAGGGCATAGCGCTGGTCGTGGCCCAGGGGCGCCTGGCCCAGGTTGCGTGCGCCGCTGGCCAGGTAGGAGGTGACGATGTTCCAGCCGGCACGGCCCTGGGTCAGGTGATCGAGGGTGCTCATGCGCCGGGCGAAGGGGTAGGGGTGTTCGAACGACACCGAGGCGGTCACGCCAAAGCCCAGGTGTTGGGTGGCCGCTGCCATTGCCGGCACCAGTTGCAGCGGGTCGTTGACCGGCACCTGCGCCGCCTGGCTCAACGCCGTGTCGGCACTGGCGCCATACACGTCGTAGACACCCAGCACGTCGGCGATGAACAGGCCATCGAAGCAGCCACGTTCCAGGGTCTTGGCCAGCGCCACCCAGTAATGGATGTCGGTGTAGCGTGTGGCCTGGTCGCGGGGGTGGCGCCACAGGCCCGGGGAAAGATGCCCGACCGTGTTCATTGCGAAGGCATTGAGGCGAATCTGCTTGGTCATGGCGTGCCCTCAGTTCCAGTCGTGACGCGCCGGCCTGACGCCGTTCAGTGCCCAGTTGCCAACCAGGTGGTACTTCCAGCGCACCGGGTCGTGCAGGGTGTGGACCCGGGCGTTGCGCCAGTGGCGGTCGAAGTTGTGGCGGGTCAGCGACGAGCGTGTGCCGCCCAGTTCGAACAGGCGGTTGCTGGCGTCGATTGCCACCTCGGTGGTGAGCACCTTGGCCTTGGCCACGGCGACCGAGGCCAGCGCCACGTTGTCCTCGTCCGGCGCAGGCTTGGCCGCGTCCAGTGCGCGGCCGGCGCGTTCGAGCAGGGCTTCGGCGGCCTCCTGGCGGATTTCCAGGTTACCGACCTGAATGATGGTCAAGGGGTCTTCGCTGGCGTGCTCGACCTTGGCGTCGATCCACGGGCGGGCCTGCTCGCGCACGAAGGCGATGGTGTCGTCCAGCGCTGCGCGGCCGATGCCCGCGTCGATGGCGGCGGTGGTCAGTTGCGCGAAGGGGCCGGCCAGGGTCGGGTTTTCGTAGGAGCGGTAGCTGGGGAACAGGTTGAAGGCCGGTACCCGCAGGCCGTCGAGCAGCACGCTGCCGCTGGCGGTGGTGCGCTGGCCCATGCTGCTCCAGTCATCGACGATCACCAAACCCGGCGTGCCACGTTCGACGAACGCCAGTTGCGCACGGTCCTGCTCATCCAGGGCCAGCACGCCGATCCAATGGGCATACAACGAGCCGGTGCAATAGCCCTTGCGCCCGTCGATGCGGTAGCCGTCGCCTTCGCTGGCCAGCCGGGTGCTGATGTGTTGTACGGTCTTGCCGCCGGTTTCCGACAGGGCATTGGCGAAGCGGTGGCCCTTGAGCACCAGGTCGAAGAAGTAGCGCTGTTGTTCGGGCGTGCCTTGCAGGCGGATGTCTTCGAGCAGGCAGTAGTGGTTTTGCGGAATCTGCCCAAGCGAGGGGTCGGCAGCAGAGACGATGGCAATGACGTGCGCCAGGGTTGCGAACGACACTTCGGCGCCGCCATAGGCGCGGGGCACGGTGATGCCCCACAGGCCACTGTTGGAAAAAGCATCGACGATATCGGCCGGCACCTCGCGGTTTCGGTCACGTTCGGCGGCACCCTCGCGCAGCCGTTCGGCAACCTGGTGGGCGATGCGGATGGCCTCGGCGTCGTCATGGATGATACGCGCCGCTGGGCGGCGGATATCGTAGTGGGCGGAAACGGTCGGGGTGGGCATGGGGCTGCTCGCGTGACATTGGATAGCTTCACGTTGCAGCCGCTGTGCCAACCTTTTACATCAATGAATTCAGTGGGTTACCTAGGGGTACTGTTGCTGGCGGTACAGTATTCCGGGGGCTGCTGTTGATTGGCTGTGCCATTTGCAACAGTGGTTGAAGCGCGTCTATCGCGCCCTGCTATTGATAAAACCGATGGCATCTATGTCGCAGGCATCAATTCCATCAAACAAAATGTGGCCCATCCCCGCAATCACAACGATGGAGCCTGCCATGAACAAACCGTCTTTCAGCGAACGCCTGGTCCACGCCGTGGGCTACGAACTTTTCGCCGTCCTGCTGTGCGCACCCCTGCTGTCGTGGATCATGGGCAAGTCACTGGCCACCGCCGGCGCCCTGGCGGTCACGTTGTCGGTGATCGCGATGCTCTGGAACATGGCCTACAACGCCGTGGTCGACCGCCTGGTGGCGACCCCGCGCATTCAGTGGAAGGCCTTGGCCCGCGTCGCCCATGGCCTGGGCTTCGAAGCGGGGCTGGTGGTCTGGTGCCTGCCGGTGGCCGCCTGGATGCTGGAGATCTCGCTGTTGCAGGCGTTCATGGTCGAACTTGGGTTCTTCGTGATCATTCTGCCCTACACGGTGCTGTACAACTGGGCGTTCGACAAGGCCCGGCATCTGCTGCTGCAACGCCGCGCCGTGGCCTGAATGCCTGGGTATCTCGGCACACTCGGCTGACGACAAACACTCACGTCCACGCCCCGGCCTGTGAGAGGATGTCGGCCAACCTAGCCAGGACCCCGAACGCAGCCTGATGAAGACACCAAAAAGAATCGAACCACTGATCGAAGACGGCCTGGTCGATGAAGTATTGCGCCCGCTGATGAGCGGCAAGGAAGCGGCCGTCTACGTGGTGCGCTGCGGTGCCCAGGTACGCTGTGCCAAGGTCTACAAGGAAGCCAACAAGCGCAGCTTCCGCCAGGCCGCCGAGTACCAGGAGGGCCGCAAGGTGCGCAACAGCCGCCAGGCCCGGGCCATGGCCAAGGGCAGCAAGTATGGCCGCAAGGAAGCCGAGGACGCCTGGCAAAATGCCGAGGTAGCCGCGCTGTTCCGCCTGGCCGGTGCCGGCGTGCGGGTGCCCAAGCCGTTCGATTTCCAGGACGGCGTGCTGCTGATGGAGCTGGTCACCGACGCCGACGGCGATGCCGCCCCGCGCCTGAACGATGTTTCCCTGGAAGCCGAAGAGGCGCGTGAATACCACGCTTTCGTTATCCGCCAGATCGTGCTGATGCTGTGTGCTGGCCTGGTGCATGGCGACCTGTCGGAATTCAACGTGCTGCTCGGCCCCGACGGCCCGGTGATCATCGACCTGCCCCAGGCGGTGGATGCGGCAGGCAACAACCATGCGTTCAGCATGCTGCAACGGGACGTGGCGAACATGGCCCACTACTTCGGGCGTTCCGCCCCGGAGCTCAAGGCCACCCGCTATGCCGACGAAATGTGGGCCTTGTATGAGGCCGGCGAACTGCGCCCGGACAGCCCGCTGACTGGCCACTTCGAAGACGATGACCAGGCCGCCGACGTGGCCGGGGTGATGCGCGAGATCGACGCCACCCTGCGCGACGAGGCACGCCGCCGTGCCGCCCGGGAAGAGGCCGAGCAGGGGCCGGCCAAGGCCGAGGAGCCTACACCGCCCTGGATGCAGTGAGCGAGGGCACCTTGCCTGTAGGAGCGAGCGTGGCTCGCGATGGGGCGCGCAGCGGCCCCAGGGCTTCAGCTTCGCGACTCGTCACGCCGGGGCTGCGCTGCAGCCCATCGCGAGCTGCGCTCGCTCCTACAACAGGTGCAGCGTTCGTGCCTGCATTAGTTGCTGCTCATCCTCTGCACAGGCAAAAAAGGGCTGTTGCCTTTGACGCAAGACATTATCTCGTCATCTGGCCTTTTCACTGGCGCGCGACAGGCATAAGGTATACGCCGTTCAAAAATGCCCTGGAGCTGTCATGTCCAACCTGTTTCCTTCCGTTCGCCCGCGCCGCCTGCGCCAGAACGAATCCCTGCGCACGATCTTCCAGGAAACCGAGTTCCGCCTCGAAGACCTGATCCTGCCGATCTTCGTCGAAGAAGGTATCGACGACTTCGTGCCGATCACCAGCATGCCAGGCGTCAACCGCATTCCGGAAAAACGGCTGGCCCAGGAAATCGAGCGCTACGCCCGCGCCGGCATCAAGTCGGTGATGACCTTCGGCGTGTCGCATAACCTGGACGCCACCGGCAGCGACACCTGGAATGAAAACGGCCTGGTCGCGCGCATGTCGCGCATCTGCAAGGACACCGTGCCGGAAATGGTGGTGATGTCCGACACCTGCTTCTGCGAGTACACCAGCCACGGCCACTGCGGCGTGCTGCACGACCACGGCGTGGACAACGACGCCACCCTGGCCAACCTGGGCAAGCAGGCGGTTATCGCGGCTGCCGCTGGCGCCGACTTCATCGCCCCGTCGGCGGCAATGGACGGCCAGGTCCAGGCCATTCGCAGTGCACTGGATGGCGCAGGTTTCCATGACACCGCGATCATGGCCTATTCCACCAAGTTCGCCTCGGCGCTGTATGGGCCGTTCCGCGAAGCGGGGGGGACGGCGCTCAAGGGCGACCGCAAGAGCTACCAGATGAACCCGATGAACCGCCGCGAAGCGGTGCGTGAATCGCTGCTCGACGAGCAGGAAGGTGCCGATGTGCTGATGGTCAAGCCGGCCGGTGCCTACCTTGACGTGATCGCCGACATCCGCAACGCCTCGCGCCTGCCACTGGCGGCCTACCAGGTGAGCGGCGAGTACGCGATGATCAAGTTCGGCGGGCTGGCCGGGGCCATCGACGAAGGGCGAGTGGTGCGTGAGAGCCTGGGGGCGATCAAGCGTGCGGGTGCTGATTTGATCCTGACCTATTTCGCCATGGACCTGGCGCGCGACGGGATCTGATTGGCAAGGCGCCGCTTGCGCGGCGCATCGCCAGCGGCGTATTACAACGCCGCTGCTTCCTGCAGGCTCATCGACCGGGTTTCCGGTGCCAGCAGCAGCGACACCGCCAGCCCCAGCATGGTGATGGCGGTGGCCGCGAACATCGTGTTGGCGATGCCGAACTGCTCCAGCGAGATCGGCACCAGCCAGGTGCCAATGGCTGAACTGAACGCCGCCAGCGACGCCCCCATGCCCACCGCAAACGCGCGGATCTCGGTAGGGAACAGCTCGTTCGGGTAGACGAACTCCAGTACCTGGGCGCCGCCGATGAACAGCGCATAGGCGCCGAACAGCGACAGCACCACCCAGCCCTGGGCATCGGGGAACAGCCCCAGGCCCAGCAGTGCCAACCCCGACCAGAGGAAACTGTGGATGATGATGGTACGCCGGCCCAGGTAGTTGATCAGCCAGGTTGCCACGCAGCAGCCAATCACCAAGATCAGGGTAATGCCCATCGAGCCGTAGGCGGCCAGGTTGCCGGTCAGCTTCAGTGCCTGGAACAGCTTGGGCACGAAGGCGTACACGGCAAACAGCGGAATCACCGCGCAGGCCCAGAACATCACCACGAAGAAAATACGCTTTCCATACCCCGCCCGCAGTGCGTCGAGGAACGACATCGCCGCCCCTGCTGCGCCGTCATCGCTGATGTTGCGCAGCGAGAACGTGTTGCCGTAGACCTGGCGGATCACCTGCTCGGCCTCCTCGCGCCGGCCCTTGCTCAACAGCCAGCGCGGTGACTCCGGGGTGCCCAGGCGCGCCAGTAACAGCAAGCCGGCGATCAGGGCCGGGCTGGCCATGACCACGCGCCATTGCTCGGGGCCTGCGTCTGCGAGCATGAAGTTGCCCGCGATGTAGGCCAGCGCGGCACCGACGAACCACAGCACCGTCAGCAGCGACAGCCGCGAGCCGCGGGACTTCTGTGGAAGAAACTCGGTGAGCAGCGAGCCCGCAGCGGTGTACTCGATGCCCACGGCCAGGCCGCAGCACAGGCGCAGCACCGACAGCAGTAGCGGGTCTTGAACCACCAGCATGCCCAAGGACGACAGCAGGACCATCGCCGGGGCCACGAAGAACAGCTTCTGGCGGCCCAGGCGGTCGGTCAGCCAGCCGCCGAAGAAGCCACCGGCGAACACGCCGAGCAGGGCCATGGCGGCAATCATGCCTTGCCAGAAGCCGCCCAGCTGCAGCGCAGCGGCCATGGGCAAGGTGGCGACGCCGATGATGCTGAGGATATAGCCAACCATCACCCAGCCAAGGCCGGTGCGCAGGGTGAGCAGTTGATGGAAGCGGTTGATTTCAACGTCGTCGATCATGACGGGTTGGGCAGTGGAACGCATGATTCTCTCTTGAACGGTGGGGGCAATGCAGGCAGAGGCGGGCACACAGGCCCGCCAGGGTCAAACTTCCAGGCCGGCGCGGAACTGGCCCCACTTGAGCACCGAGTTCACGCCAATCGACAGGAACGGCTGTGGCGGGGTCTTGTTCGGGCCAGGGGACGACAGCAGGAAGTCGATGTGTTCGTTGCGCTCGCCGGCCAGCCAGTCGGCCAGCAGCTTGCCGGTGGCGGTGCCACGGGTGATGCCCAGGCCATTGCAGCACAGCGCGCCGTACACGTTCGGCGCCAGTTGGCCGAAGAAGCCTTCGTGGTTTTCCGACAGGCAGATGGCGCCGCTCCAGGAGTATTCGAACTCGACGTTGCCGAGCATCGGGAAGCGCCGCTCGAACGATTTGCGGTGGGTGGGCAAATGGCTTTGCAGGGCGTTGGCCCGTGGACGGCCGTCGGGGTAGAAGTTGAAGCTGTTGCGAATCAGGATGCGGTTGTCGACGGTGCGGCGCACGGTGCTGCCGAACGGGTGCGCAGGAATCACGCCCCACACCGGCTGGCCACCCAGGCGGGCCTGTTCCTCGTCGGTCAGCGGGCGGCTGAGGCTGGCATACAGGAAGGTGGGCAGCAGGCGGCCCTTGAGGAAGCCGAAGGCCGAGGCGAAGCCATTGTTGGCCAGAATCAGCTTATCGGTGACGATGGTGCCGCGGTCGTGTACCAGGGTGATCTTCTCGCCCTGGTCGATCGAGGTGATCGGCGTGTGCTCGTACAGGGTAACGTTGGCCGGCAGGTGCTCGGCCAGGCCCTTGACCAGTGCCGAGGGCTGCAGCAGCAGGGTGCCGGGGATGTGCAGGGCCTTCTTGTAGTACGACGTGCCGATGTGCGCCGGCAGGTCCTGCTCGTCGATCAGGGTGGAGCTGCAGCCGATCTTCTCCAGGCCGCTGCGGTAGGCTTCGAGAATGGCGATGCCCTTGGCACCGACGGCGGCCTGGTATTTGCCCGAGTCCGACATCTGGCAGTCGATGCCGTTGCGCTCGACGATACCGCGCAGGTAGTCCTGGCCGAGGGTGTTCAGGCGCAGGATCTTGGTGGCGGTGGTGACGTCGCCGATGTAGTCCTTGGCGCCGATGTCGTGGGGCACGTCAATGGCGAAACCGGCATTGCGCCCAGCCGAGCCAAAGCCGACTTCCTGGGCCTCGACCAGCACGATTTCTTCATCAGGGAAGTTCAGCGCCATCTGCCGTGCGGCGGCCAAGCCGGTCAGGCCTGCGCCAACGATGGTCCAGCGCGCTTCCTTGCGGCCCGAATGGCCTGGGCGCGGCGTGCGCTTGGGGCTGGTGTGGTACCAACCAGGACGGGCGTCATCGCCAGGCAACGAAGTTACTTTTTGCATTTATTTACTCCGGTTTACGATCAGGCTCGCTTGCATGTCGCGGTGGCTCAGCGGCCCTCGGGTGCGACACTTTGTCATTGTCTAACGCCGTTATACAAATTGTCTACTATTCCTTGTGCGGGCCGACGTACAGAAAAATCGTTAAGCGCTGAATTATTTAGCGTGCCGTTGTATCTGATCCCATAGAGCCATCAGTTACAGGGACACGGGCATGAAACCTCGCAAGAAAAGCGTCAAGCCAATCGGCTTGAAAGACATCACCATCGTCGACGACGCCAAGATGAAGAAGGCGATTACCGCGGCGGCGCTGGGCAATGCCATGGAATGGTTCGACTTCGGCGTCTACGGCTTCGTCGCCTATGCCCTGGGCAAGGTGTTCTTCCCCAACGCCGACCCCAGCGTGCAGATGATCGCGGCGCTGGCGACCTTCTCGGTGCCGTTCCTGATCCGCCCGTTGGGCGGGCTGTTCTTCGGTGCCTTGGGCGACCGCTTCGGCCGCCAGAAAATCCTGGCGGCAACCATCGTGATCATGTCCCTTAGCACCTTCGCCATTGGCCTGATACCGTCCTACGCCTCGATCGGCATCTGGGCGCCGATCCTGCTGTTGCTGGCGAAAATGGCCCAGGGCTTCTCGGTGGGCGGGGAGTACACCGGCGCCTCGATCTTCGTTGCCGAATACGCCCCGGACCGCAAGCGCGGCTTTCTCGGCAGCTGGCTGGACTTCGGCTCGATAGCAGGCTTCGTGCTGGGTGCCGGCGTGGTGGTGCTGATTTCCACCCTGCTCGGCGAGGAAAAATTCCTTGAGTGGGGCTGGCGCCTGCCGTTCTTCCTGGCCTTGCCGCTGGGCATCATCGGCCTGTACCTGCGCCATGCGCTGGAGGAAACCCCGGCGTTCCAGCAGCATGTGGACAAGCTGGAGCAGGGTGACCGCGAAGGCTTGGCGTCAGGCCCCAAGGTGTCGTTCAAGGAGGTGGCCACCCAGCACTGGCGCAGCCTGGTGACCTGCATTGGCGTGGTGATCGCCACCAACGTCACCTACTACATGCTGCTCACCTACATGCCCAGCTACCTGTCGCACAACCTGCACTACAGCGAAGACCATGGCGTGTTGATCATCATCGCGATCATGGTCGGCATGCTGTTCGTGCAGCCGATCATCGGCCTGTTGAGTGATAAATATGGCCGCCGGCCGTTCATCATGGTGGGCAGCATCGGCTTGTTCGCCCTGGCCATTCCGGCGTTCATGCTGATCAACAGTGGTGCGCTGGGGCTGATTTTCTCTGGTTTGCTGATCATTGCCGTGCTGCTGAACTTCTTCATCGGCGTGATGGCCTCGACCCTGCCGGCGATGTTCCCCACCCACATTCGCTACAGCGCCCTGGCCAGTGCGTTCAACATCTCGGTGCTGATCGCAGGGCTTACCCCAACCCTGGCTGCCTGGCTGGTGGAGAGCAGCGGCAACCTGTACATGCCGGCCTACTACCTGATGGTGATTGCCGCCATCGGCCTGGTCACCGGGCTGACCATGAAGGAAACCGCCAACAAGCCCCTGCGCGGCGCCGCGCCAGCGGCTTCGGACATCGAAGAGGCGCGTGAGCTGCTGCAGGAACACCACGACAACATCGAGCAGAAGATCGAGGACATCGATGCGCAGATCGCCGAGCTTGAGGCCAAGCGCAAGCTGCTGGTGCAGCAGCACCCGCGCATCGAGTGAGGCGGGGCTTCAGCGTGGCAGTTGGCGGGCCAGGGTGTTCTGGATAGTGCGTTCCACCACATCCACCAGCACCATGGTCTGGTGATCCACCTCGATGTTGAGCAAGGCACCTGCCGGGTAGCGGGCAAAGGTGGTCTGGCGCAGGGTTTCCGGAATCAGGTTGATGGTCACCACGTTGTCGTCGACGTCGGCCACGGTCAGGCTGCAGCCGTTGACCCCGAGAAAGCCGCGCGGGAACACGTACTTGCCCCATTCAGGCGGCATGCGGAACTTGATGTAGGCCCCGGTTTCCTTGATCGACAGCTCCACCACCTCGGCGGTGCAGGCAATGTGGCCGGCCATGAGGTGGCCGCCGACTTCCGCGTTCATTTTTGCCGAGCGCTCGATGTTGACGCCTTGGCCGGGCTGGAAGAAGCGCAGGTTGGTGCGTTCCAGGGTGGCGGTCATGGCGTCGAAGCGCACCTCGCTGCCGTGGATTTCGGTGACCGACAGGCACGTGCCTTCGACGCTGACGCTGGCGCCGATCTTCAGCTCGTCGAGCAGGTCTGGGGTGAGGTCGATGGTGAACTGGTTGTGGCCCGGGTAGGTGGTCACAGCCAGAAGAGGGCGCACGGCCTGGACGATGCCGGTGTACATGGGTTGCTCCTGGGCACGAATGGAAAACCCAGGAACGCTATGCCCGTAGGGCTGCAAATGCAAGCAGCCTGTACCGGCCCTACAGGGTTTGCGCCAACCTGGTAGGAGCGAGCGCAGCTCGCGATGGGGCGCGCAGCGGCCCCAGGTTCGCAGCTTCGCAGCACAGAGCGCCGGGGCTGCCGTGCAGCCCATCGCGAGCTGCGCTCGCTCCTACCAAGGCCACCGCCAACAGGTGAAGAGTGTTTAGAACTTCAACTGCCATTGCCCAACGATGGCATGGTTGCGGCTATTGCTGCCCAACTCCCCGCTATACCCCACGCCAATGGTCTGGCGCGCACTCAGCCCCAGGTCCACCCCGGCCTCGACCAGCAAGCTGTCGCGGTCAATTGCACTGCCTTCGACACTGAACGCATCGCCCCCGGCGATGAACGCCTGGCGTGTGCGGGTATCGACGTTGCCATAGGTGTGCCGCCAGCCCAGGGTCGCCCGTGGTGTCAGGCTCATGCCGTTGGCCAGTTGCCCCAGGTGCGCCAGGCGCACGCCGAAGGTGCTGCTAACGTTGTCCTGGGTATCGGCATCCACCGCCAGTGCCGCGTCACCGCCTTGCTCGCGGTAGCTGTCGCGGTGGTAGCGCTGGTAACCCAGGTTGGCGAACGGCTCGGCGCTCAGGCGGCCGCTGCCCATGGCATAGCCCAGCTCGACGAAGGCCTGCTGGCTGTCGGCGTCGTAGTCGCCCTTGAGCCGTTCGTTGAAGCCTTCGAACGCCACCTGGCGCTTGCTGTCGCCATCATGGCGGCTATAGGCCGCGCCCAGGCGCAGGGCCAGTGGGCCGCTCTGGTGCTGGGCATACACGCCGGCGTGCCAGCTGCGCACGGCGCCGTCCAGGCCGGTGCTGTCCAGGCGTGTGCGCGAGTAGCCACCGAGCACGCCCAGGCGCCAGTCGCCGCCCAGCGCCCAGTCCAGCCCCAGCACGCCACCGCCGGTGCGCTGCTCCAGGGCGCTGGCGCCATGGCTGCCATCGACCTTGCCATAGCTGCCCAGGGCTTGCGCCCAGACGCGCCCCTGGGCATTCGGATCGTTCAGGTTACGCGCCTCGCGGGGCACGCCGGTGGCCGCCAGGGCAGGGCCGTCTTCGTCGTTCATGCCCACCAGCAGGGCGCCGCTGCTGCCCATCGCCTGCATGGCGCCGAGCATGGTGGTGCCGACCTGGCTGCTGCCAGCCAGGGTGGCCGCCGCCAGGTTGGCGGTGTTGTTGGCCGACAGTTGCTCGATGGCACTGCCTGCGCCAGCGGTGCTGGTGCCCAGTACCGCGTTGTACAGGTTGCTGTTCTGCCCCAGGCTCGCCAGGCTGCGGGCGGCGCCCGCACCGCTGGCCGATTGTGCGTACTGGGCGAAGGCCACGTCGTTGCGGGTGTAGTCCAGGCCCACCGAGGTGCTGGCGTAGCTCAGGGTTGGGGTGAGGAAGGCGTAGTCGCTGGTGACCTGGGCGAAGGTGCCGTTGACCGCGCCGGCAGTCAGCACGGTGTAGTGGCTCTGCCAAGGGTACTCACCGGCGCTGGGCTGCACGCGCAGCGTAGCGCCATTGAGGTTGGCGGTGCCGCTGACGTTGATCGGCGCGCTGCTGCCGTCGGCGTTCACACCGTATACCAGGCTGGCGCCCTGGCCGAAGCTGAGGTCACCGTTGACCTTGGCAACGCCCAGGCCGGTGTTGGTCAGCAGCGTGCCATTCACCTGCAGGCCGCCTACCGAACCGCCGCCGGCATAGGTCGCGCCTTGCTCGACAAGCATCTGGCCGAGGATGCTGCCCTGGTTGACCAGGGTGGCGCCTGCGGTAACCACACCGCCCTGGCTGAAGTCGTCGACGCTGCTCAGGGTCCAGCTGCCGCCGCTGACGCGCAGGGTTTCGAAGTTGGCGCTGTTGCCGAAGGTGCCGGTGCCGTTCAGGGTCACGCTGTCGATGCCGTCGCCGCCATCGACCAGGCCATTGAACACGCCGCCGGTTTCCACCACCAGGGTGTCGTTGCCCGCGCCCATGCTCAGGGCCAGGCCGTTGCCGCCGCTGATGGTGCCGCTGTTGACCACGGTGTCGGCGAAGTTGCCGATCAGCTTGATACCGAAGCCGTTGTCGCCCTCGATGCGCCCGGCGTTGGTGATACTGGTTGCGCCCACCCCGGAGCCCTCGGCACCGTCGTCCACCAAGATGCCGTTGTCGACGCTGCGGATCACGCCCGTGCTGGTGTTGATCACGGTGCCGCCGCCCATGGCGATGCCTTCGCTGCCGTTCGGCCGGCCGCCGCTGTCCACGCCCTTGGCGCCCATGCCCTGGATGGTGCCGGCGTTGTACACGTAGCCGATGTTGTCGATGTCCACGCCATCGCCGTCGCCGTTGATCTTGCCCTCGGCGATGGCGCCAGTGATGGTGCCCCAGTTGTACACCGTGCCGCTGCCGTCGGAGCCGAAGCCCGAGCCGTTGCGCCCGGTAATGCTGGCGCCGGCGTAGTTGTACAGGGTGGCGTCGGTTTTCAGGTCGATGCCGTGGCGGTCGGCACTGATGGTGCCGTAGTTGTACACGGTCACGTTGGTGGAAGTGCCGATCTTGATGCCGTCCCACTTCTGGTCCAGGCCGTCCTTGTCCTGGGGCGCGGTGTCGGTGTAGATCAGCCCGTAGTTGGTGATGGTGGCGTTGGAGCCGGTCTTGATTGCGTCGTTGCCCACCGCGTGGATCACGCCGCTGGCCTGGTTCACCAGGGTGGTGGTGAAGGCCGGGTTGTTCAGGGTTTCCAGGTCGATGGCCTGGCCTTCGACGGTGGATTCGATGGTGCCGGCATTGACGATGCTCAGGCTGCCACCGGCAGTGGGGTTGGTCTGGAAGCGCAGGCCGTCGTTGGTGCCCTGGATCAGCGCGCCCGCCTGGTTGGTGATCACGTAGTGGCTGAGGTCTTCGCCTTCATCCTTGGTGTCGATGCCGCGGCCGTCGGTGGAGCGGATGATGCCGGCGTTGTCGACGGTGAGGGTGGCGCCGCTGGTGTGCTTGGGCAGAATCACGCCGTCGTCGTCGCTGGCAACGATGCTGCCGTTCGCGGTGACCTTGAGGGTATCGGACTTCTTCAGCTCCAGGGTGTTGCTGGTGGCGCTGTCGATCAGGTAGTCCTTGGCCAGGGCGGCGGGGGCGAAAGCGGCGCAGGCCAGTGCGATGCACAGGGCCAGGCGGTTGGGCGTGAAATGCATTGGGCGACCATGAGTTCTTGTTCAGGGGCGCTCAATATGGCTATTCGATATTACGGTTTTATTGAAAGCTCGGGTGTGGCTGTGCCGGCCCTTTCGCGTTGTAGGAGCGGGCTTGCCCCGCGAAAGGGCCGGCACAGGCCTCACACATGCCCGCTACTGCTCACAATCCTCAAGCACAGCGCTTCATAAGGGTCCAGGTTCACCGTCAGCCGTCCATCCTCGGTCAGGTCGCCTTCGACCGTCTCGTTGATCATGTCCACCACCGGCCCTGGGGTGAACCCGGCCAGTTGCAGCTCCTCGGCGATCACCGCCTGGCTGAAGTTCAGCGCGCTGATCTGAATGCCGCGCCCGGCCGGCAGTTCATGCACCATCACCAGCAGCCCTGGGCTGGACACCTCGGGCACCAGCACCTGGCGGCTGGTGGCGATGCCATAGGCCTGGCGCACGGCCAGCAGCTTCTTCACCTGGCTGGCAAAGGACGCCGGGTCGTCCAGCTGGCTGTCGAGGCTGCCGTACAGCGCCCGGGCCCGCGGCATGCCGCGCAGCGAGGCCTCGGCCTCGGGGGCCAGCCCGGCCAGGTCGTAGCCGCCGCGGTGAATCCAGCGGGTATCGCCGTCGGCCATGCGTTCGGCCACTGCCTCGGCCGCCAAGGGCAGGGCGCCGACCAGGTCCCAGCCGGACAACGCCACCACGCCTGGCTGCATGGCGTTGTACATCACCAGCAGCAGGTGCACCTTCTGGATCAGCGCGATGTCCTGCGCGCTGATCTGCGCCAGGTCGCGGATGCCCAGCGCTGCGGTGATCAGGCTGGCGGTGGTACAGGCAATGCCATTGGTGACGAAGCGCAGGTTGTAGGGGGCATGCTCGCCGGAAAGGCGCTCGTAGACTTCCTCGCGAATGTGTTCGCGCAGAATGCTGCCGGGCAGGGTCTGGCCCTTGTACAGGTACATGTCGTGGGCGTGCAGGGTCCAGAAGTGCACCAGCTCCACGGTCAATTCGTCGTGGTTCTGCAGGGCGTGAATCAACGACGCTGGGTCGATGCCGAAGGCGTGCATTTCCTTGAGCATCAGGCGCAGGAACTCGGTGTCGCCGGTCAGCAAGGCATGCTGGTAGGCCGGGCGGGTGATGAAGTCATAGGACAGGTCGGCGCCGCCTTTGGACATCTGCGCGATGTCGTCCAGGGTCAGGTTCAGTTCCTGGAAGCTGAACCCGCCGGCCTTGCGGATCATGCCGCCGATCAGTTGGTTGCCGACGATCGACAGCGGGTGGCTTTCCGACCAGGCGCTGCCGCTGGCGCGGGTTTCCACGCCGAGAAAACCGTTGGCGTCCAGGCGCAGGCCGCGCGCGCCCAGGCAGTCCAGTGCGTGCAGGGCATCGCCAATGATCATCTGCTGGGCGGCGAAGCTTGGGTCGAGCCAGTTCAGCGACGGCTGGCCTTCCTTGAAATAGTGCAGGTACACCCAGCGCCGGGTCTTGCCATCTACCCCGGTGATCGGCCCGGTGGCGCTCCAGTCGGTTTCCTTGACCCCCGGTTCGAAGAAGATCACCCGCTGCAGTTGGCCGACGATGTAGTGGCGCAGCTTGAGCTCGTCGCACAGCGCCGGTGCCAGGTTGACCGCATCGCGGCCCGGGGGCACATCCGGCAGCAGCGGCCAGTCTTCCTCGCGGATTTCGACCATGTGGTAGAGCCCTGGGTAGGCACCATGGGCGAGTTCCGCCAGGCGGAAATCAGCGCCCTTGCCGGTGTGCGAAGGGATCAGGTCGTCGATGGTCACGGCATTGTGCGCGGCGGCCAGGCGGCTCATGTGCACCAGCTCCTGCTCGGTGCCGTAGAGCGGGTCGATGTCGAAGCTGATGCGGTCGAAGTTGCCGTCGATGCTGGGGGTGAAGTCACGCCCGCGCACGCCGCCGGACTGCTTGATGGGCCCGGTGTGAATACCTTGTACGCCGATGTCCGACAGGCGCTTCCACAGTGCCTCGTGGCCCAGGGCGGCCAGTACCGAGCTGCCTTCGGGGGCGATGATCGCGTCGGGGTACACGGTCAGCCACACCGAGGCGATCTCGGTGGCCCGGCGCGGCTGGGCTTCGGCGTAGGGGTTCTGCCACAGGCGCGATTGGCCGGAATACAGGCGGGCCCGCTCCTGGGAAGCCTTGAGCATCGAACGGTCTTCGAGCCATTTGAGGTATGACGGGTCGGGTTGGGTCATTTCGCGTCCTCTCTGCGTGGCGACACCGGCCCAAGTTATGACGGCATCGCGCGCAGATCGTTCGGCGTGGATTGCCTATGCCACCCCATCGTAGGAGCGAGCGTAGCTCGCGATGCGATCTGGCAGGGGCACCATGGCCCAAGGCCTCAACTCGCCTGTAACACCGCATCGCGAGCTGCGCTCGCTCCTACCAGGCCAGCGCAAGCCTTAACTGGCCTGGCGCGTTGCTTGCCAGCACAGCAGCGAACCCACGGTTACCAGCACCGCCCCCTGCCAGAATTGCCACCCCAACTGCGCCCCCAGCCACGCCGCCGCGAACGCCGACGACAGCACGGGCGCGGAATAGGACGCGGTGGCCAGCAACGTCAGGTTGCCGCGCAGGATGCCGATGTTCCACAACGCATACCCCGCCGCCAGCCCCAATGCGGCGGCCACCAGTTCCAGGCCATGCGCCAGGGTGAATGGCGGCAGCGTTTCGCTGCTGATCCAGTACTTCACCCACAACACCGCCGCCGTCAGCAGGAAGAACAGCACCACATGGCTTTGCCCATTGGCATAGCGCCGGGTCACGTTGCAGTAAAGCGCGAAGGTGATCGCGCAGGCCGCTGCCAGGCTGTAGCTCAGCGGGTTGGAGGCCACATTGCTGACGATGCTGTGCAGCGACAACCCGTCAGTGCTCACTACCCAGAGAATCCCCAGCAACGCCACCAATGTGCCCGGCACGATGAGCCAGCGCGCAGGCTGGCGGTTCATGAAGATCGCCAGCAGCACGGTCAGGCTTGGCCACAGGTAGTTGACCACGCCCAGCTGGATGGCCTGGGGGCGGCTGACGGCAAAGCCCAGTGCCAGGGACAGGCAGATCTCGTAGGCGACGAACAGTATCGAGCCGGTCACCAGGTAGAAGGGCGAGGCATGGCGCAGGCGTGGGCGGCCCAACAGCAGCACCAGCAGGCTGGCACCCAGGGTGTAGATCAGTGCGGCGCCGCCAATGGGGCCAAAGTATTCGCTGACACTGCGAATCAGGCCGCTGGCCGTGCTCCACAGCAAGATCGCCGCCAGGCCACAGGCGGTCGCGGCGGGGCCGCTGGTAATACGCATTGCAGATTCTCGGTTGGCAAAAGGGCCGGCGAGTGTAGCGCTTGCCGGCTGCTGCAGGAGAACAAATCAGCGCCGAGCCGAAAGCTGCTGGGGGGCGAGGAAGGCATCGTGGAAATAGGTGCGCAGCGCCTGCATCGCCGGGCTGAACGTGCGCTCACGGTGCCAGGCCAGGCCGACGCTCATGGGCGTCACCGGGTCGCTGATGGTCACCGTTTCGATGCGCTTGCCTTCCAGCGACCAGGGCCTGTGCACCAGGTCGGAAAGAATCGCCACGCCACTGCCGTTGGCCACCATGCTGCGCACCGCTTCCACCGAGCTTGTGCGCACCCGCACATTGGGCCGCTGGCCGGCCTGTTCCCAGTAGCGCATGGCGCTCTGTTCGGCTTCATCCACGGTCAGCAAGATGAACGGCTGCTGCGCCACGTCGGCCAGGCTTACCGCCGAACGCTCGCACAACGGGTGGTGGCCGGGCAGCCACAGCCGGCGTTCGGAGTTGAACAGGGTTTCGGAGACGATGTCCGGGTGGGTGAGGTTGGCGGTGAGCACCACGGCCATGTCGAAACGCCCCTGCAAAAGGCCTTGCTCGATGGCGCTGCGCTCCTGCTCGCGCACTTGCACGGTCACGTCCGGGTGCCAGTGTTCCAGGCGCTGCAGGTGGTGCGGCAGGAAATAGCCCAGCACGGTATAGCTCGCCGCCAGGCGCAGCAGGCCGCTGGCGCGCACGTCGGGCAGTGGGCTGTTCAGCGCATCGTCGACGCTGCGCAGGATCACATAGGCGCGGTTGAGAAAGTGCCGCCCGGCCTCGGTCAGGCTCATGCCCTGGGCCGAGCGCTGGAACAGCAGCACGCCGAGCATCGCTTCCAGTTCCTTGATGGCGGTGGTCACGGCCGACTGGGAAATGTTCAGGTGAATCGCCGCCTGGGAAATCTGGCCGATCTCGGCGGTGGCGACGAAGTAACGCACCTGGCGCAGGGTCAAAGACACAGTTAACTCCCAGGTATCTGTTTTTCCGAAGACACCTTATCTGTTTATAAATCTTCCCAAGGGGTGGCGATGAATCTAACGTGACTTGCAAGCACTCACAAGCCAGGAGAACAACGATGCAGGCGGTGGATTTCAACTCGGACATGGGCGAAGGCTTCGGCCCCTGGACCATCGGTGACGGCGTCGATCATGAGCTGATGGCCTACATCAGCTCGGCCAACATCGCCACCGGCTTCCATGCCGGTGACCCAGGCACCATGCGCCGCACTGTCGAACGGGCCAAGGCGCTGGGCGTGGGCGTCGGTGCCCACCCAGGCTTTCGCGACCTGGTTGGCTTCGGGCGCCGGCATATCAATGCCCCGGCCCAGGAACTGGTCGACGACATGCTCTACCAGCTTGGCGCCCTGCGCGAAATCGCCCGGGCCCAGGGCGTGCGGTTGCAGCACATCAAGCCCCACGGCGCGCTGTACATGCACCTGGCACGTGATGAGGAAGCCGCCCAGTTGCTGGTGCAGAACCTGCAAGTGATCGAGCCGCAATTGCTGCTGTATTGCATGCCCGGTTCGGTGATCTGCCGCGTGGCCCAGGCACTGGGGCAACCGGTGGTGCGCGAGTTCTACGCCGACCGCGAGTACGACCTCAGTGGCTCGATCGTGTTTACCCGCAATGTGCGTGGCCACGAGCCCCAGCGGGTTGCCGAGCGCGTCCTGCGCGCCTGCCGTGAAGGCCTGGTGCGCACGGTGCAAGGGCAGGACCTGGCCATCGAGTTCGACTCCATCTGCCTGCACAGCGACACCCCAGGCGCCCTGGGCCTGGTCGAGGCAACCCGCGCCGCGCTCGATGGCGCGGGTATCGTGGTGCGTGCGCCGCGCTGAGTTGCAACGGCCAGCGGCGCGCAGATGCCGTTGGCCCAATGTTTTTTTGCCTGCCTTTCGATAACGATTCCAAAAAAAGGAGCAGACATGGTCGAGTCCCTGGCCAGCACCCCGATCCGCTACAGCTTCGGTGCCGACGAGCACCTGTTCGCCGAGGTCAGCGACAGCATGTCGTTGCAGGCCTTCTTCAAGGGCATGGCGGTGACCCGCGCCGTCGAGCGCCTGGCGCTCGATGGCGTGTTGGACATCTGCCTGGCCAACGCCTCGTTCCAGGTGCGTTTCGACCCCGACCGGATCGCCCCCGACGTGCTGCTTGCGGCCGTGCGCGGGGCCGAGGCCCAGGCGGTGGCCGAGCGTTCGCTGAGCACGCGGATCATCGAGATACCGGTGTTGTACAACGACCCCTGGACCCATGAAACGCTGATGCGCTTTCGCGACCGCCACCAGGACCCGGGCAGCACCGACCTTGAGTACGCGGCGCGCATCAACGGCCTGGCCGATGTCGATGCGTTCATCGCCGCGCACAGCGGGGCGCCGTGGTTCGTGTCGATGGTCGGCTTCGTGGCCGGCTTGCCGTTCATGTTCCAGATGGTCGAGCGCGAGCGGCAGCTGCAGGTGCCCAAGTATTTGCGCCCACGCACCGACACCCCCAAGCTGACCTTGGGCCACGGCGGTTGCTTCGGTTGCATCTATTCGGTTCGTGGGGCTGGCGGCTACCAGATGTTCGGCGTCACCCCGGCGCCCATCTACGACCCGCAGCAGGGCCTGGCCTACCTCAAGGAACACATGGTGTTCTTCCGCCCGGGCGATATCGTGCAGTTCAGGCCCATCGACCGCCAGGCCTATGACCAGGCGGTGGCGGAGGTGGAGGACGGGCGCTTCGACCTGCGCATTCGCCCGGTGGAATTTTCCCTGGATGCTTTTCTCGCCGACCCGGTCGGCTACCCCAGGACGCTGCAGGAGGTACTGGCATGATCAAGGTCATCAAACCCGGGCTGGCCAGCTCGGTGCAGGATTTGGGCCGCGAAGGCTATTACCACCTGGGCATCCCGCCGTCTGGCGCCTTGGACCAGTATGCGCTGCGCGCGGCCAACCAGCTGGTCGGCAACCCGCCGGGCGCCGCCGGCCTGGAATGCACCCTGGTGGGGCCGGAGCTTGAGTTCCAGCAGCAAGCGCTGGTGGCTGTGTGTGGCGCCCAGATGCCGGTGTTGCTCGATGGCCGCGAGCAGCGCCCGGATACCGCCTTCGCAGTGCGCGCCGGCCAGGTGCTGCGCTTTGGTTTTCCCACGGCGGGTGCGCGGGCCTATCTGGCGGTGGCCGGTGGCATCGATGTGCCGCGAGTGCTCGGCAGCCGCTCGACCTATGCGCTGGGTGCGCTCGGTGGCCTGCAGGGGCGCAAGCTGGTGGCGGGCGATGTGCTGCCGGTGGGGGTGCCGAGTGGCCGTACCCGTGCCGGGGCCAGCCTGCCGATGGCCCTGCGCCAGGCGCTGGGTGGCGAGGTGGTGCTGCGGGTGGTGCCTGGGCTGTATTTCCATCGCCTGAGCGAGGCCGCCTCGAAAAGCTTCTTCACCGATGCCTGGACGGTGGGCTCGGAGGCCGACCGCATCGGCTACCGCTACAAAGGGGGCAGCGCGCTGAGCTTCCAGCCGCGCGAACAGCCGTTTGGCGCAGGCTCCGACCCGTCCAACATCGTCGACAGTTGCTACCCGATCGGCTCGATCCAGGTGCCGGCTGGGCTGGAGCCGATCATCCTGCACCGTGATGCAGTGTCGGGTGGGGGCTATGCGATGATCGGCACGGTGATCAGCGCCGACCTGGACTTGATCGGGCAGATGCAGCCGAACCAGCAGGCGCGCTTTCTGGCGGTGAGCCTGGAGCAGGCGCTGGAGGCGCGGCGGTCGTACAAGAAGAAGCTGGGGTTTTTGGGCAGGTTGTTTAGTTGAGCGAATAGCTGTACCGGCGCCTTTCGTGCCGAGGGTGGGCGCCGACCTGGTAGGAGCGAGCGTAGCTCGCGATGGGGCGCGCAGCGGCCCCGGGTTGTCTGCCTGGCGGCACATGATGTTAGGGCTGCTTTGCAACCCATCGCGAGCTACGCTCGCTCCTACCAGGCCGGCGCAAACCCCGGCGCGATAGGGCCGGTACAGGGGGCTTCATGACCCGCGCTGGGTAATCCGTTTGCCCATCAGCCCCCCCACCTCCAGCGCCTGCCCATCGCGCTGCTTGCCCTGGCGCGCCAACCCTTCAAGCTGGGGAATCAACATCCCCTCCGGCAAATGCCGCCAGAACCGCCCCGGCATGTGCAGGCGCAGGGCGTCCGGGTTCAGCCGCGCCGGGTTGAAGGTATGCCGGTAGTAGGTACGCCAAAGCTCAGCCCCCGGGTCGTCGGCATTGCGCGCCCATTGCCGCCAGTCTTCCGGGCAGTGGCGCCGGTAATCGAACACCTGGCCATCGAAGCGGATGCCGTCGCGCGGCGTCGCAATCAACCAGCGCTGGCGCCCCAGGCGGTCGGCGAAGTGCGCGCTGGCGCTGTACAGGATGTCGTGGGCCGGTTCGTGGTAGGCCACCAGGTCCAGGTTCAACTGGCTGGCCAATGCCTCGGGCAGGGGCACGAAGCGCACGAAAGCATGCAGGTGGTGTGCCTCGCGGCTGACCTGCTTGATGCGCCGTTGCAGCTCGCTGCCCAGGCGGTCACCGGCCAGCATCGCCGTGCGGTCGCCGTGGGCCACGCGCCAGAGCACTTCGTACAGCAGGTTCCAGCGTTGTTCGCCGTGGTAGCGAGCGGCCTGCTCCAGCTGCGTCAACAGGGCTGCCGGCACCTTGGCACGAAACGGCCCAGGCCCCTCCGGCAGCGGCGTGGGTAAGGCCAGCAGGTCGTCGATAGGGCCTTGCGCCCAGGTTACCTGGGCGGGGTCGATGCCATGGCCGAGCAGGGTACGGGCCTGGTCGCGCCAGGTGGCGAACAGGTCGTCGCAGTCGAGCGCGATCATCCCCACAGCCCCATTTGCACCGGCGCCTGTGGCTCGCGCAGGCGTGCCCGCAGCAGGCCGCTGCGCAGCTCACCGTCGGCTGGGCGGTAGTCGCTGGTGACGATGAACGGCCGGGCCTTGTCCAGCACGCAGCGCAGCTGGATCAGGTCGTCATAGCGCACTCGCCGCTCCCGGCGCAGTTCCACCAGGCGCTGCACGCTGCGCAGGCCGATGCCGGGTATGCGCGCCAGCAGCGCCGGTTCTGCGCGGTTGACGTCCAGTGGAAATACCTCGCGGTTGGCCAGGGCCCAGGCCAGTTTGGGGTCGATGTCCAAGGCCAGGTTGCCACTTTGGCCGAGCAGTTCGCCGGCCTTGTAGCCATAGCCACGCAGGAGGAAATCCGCCTGGTACAGGCGGTGCTCGCGCAGCAGCGGCGGGGCGGCCAGGGGCACGCTGCCGGGGCTGTCGGGGATGGGGCTGAACGCCGAATAGTACACGCGCTTGAGGCCATAGCCCTGGTACAGCGATTCGGCGTTGCGCAGCAGGGTGCTGTCGTCGGTGGCGTCGGCACCGACGATCACCTGGGTGCTTTGCCCGGCCGGAGTGAAGCGCGGTGCTCTTGGCTCACCGGCCACGGCCAGTTGGCCCTGTTGGATCACGCCCATGGCCTGGCGGATGGTGTGGGCCTGTTTTTCCGGGGCCAGGCGCTTGAGGCTGGCGTCGGTGGGCAGCTCGATGTTGACGCTCAGGCGGTCGGCCAGGCGGCCGGCCTCTTCGATCAGCAAGGGGTCGGCATCCGGGATGGTCTTGAGGTGGATGTAGCCGCGGAAGTTGTGTTCTTCGCGCAGCAGCCGCGCCACGCGGATCAGTTGCTCCATGGTGTAGTCGGCCGAGCGGATGATGCCCGAGCTCAGGAACAACCCGCTGATGCAATTGCGCCGGTAGAAATCCAGGGTCAGGCGCACCACTTCCTCGGGGCTGAAGCGCGCCCGCGGCACGTTGCTGGAGCGGCGGTTGACGCAATACTGGCAGTCGTACAGGCAGAAATTGGTCAGCAGTACCTTCAGTAACGAGACGCAGCGGCCATCCGGCGTGTAGCTGTGGCAAATGCCCATGCCATTGGTGGCGCCCAGGCCGTCGCTGCCGCGCGAGTTGCGCTTGGGTGCCCCACTGCTGGCGCAGGAAGCGTCGTACTTGGCGGCGTCGGCGAGGATGCCGAGTTTGGCGATGAGCTGCATGGCGGTGTCTCGTGATACTGACTATTCATACAGTATTTTGAGTTTGGGCCGATTGCAAGCCTAGCCGACAGCCCGTGCGGGTCATGTTCCGGAACCCTGCACCGCCAGCTGTAGATTCCCTGGCCCATCGGCCCAGGCAAAGTGATAAACACGGCGCGGCGCAGTTGGCTGGCAGCGGCCGTTGTCAGCCCCGGCACCCACCACGTACCACTCAGCGCGCGAGGTATCGCCCAGCTTGCGCGCCTGTTCGGCGTTGAAGCAGCGGCCCAGTTCGGTGGCCGGAATCAGGGCGTAGGCCGTTGGGTGCTGGCGCAGCCAGTACACTGCGGCATCGGCGTTGGGCTGGCCGGTGAAGCCGAAGTGCACGATCGGTTGGCGGGCGAACAGCCAGTGGCCTTCGCGCCAGTTGATCAGTACCAGCTCGGCGCCGCCGGTGGCGCGGGCTGCTTCGCTCATCAGGGTGTCGTGGGGGTTGCGGCCTTCTTTCAAAGGCTCGGCCCAGCCCCGGACGAACCACAGGCAGAACCACACCATGGCCACCGCGGTGAATGCCTTGCGCCAGCCTGGCCGGCGCTGGAACCAGCGCTTGAGCAGCCACGGCAGCAACGGCGCAATGGCCAGTACCAGACCGGGCAGGGCCGGGAAAATGTAGATTTTGCGTTTGCCGCTACTGAGGGTGAAGAACAGCAGCACCAGTGCCACCCAGCCGAGCAGCAGCAGGGTACGCCCGTCGCGCTTGCGCAGTTGCTGGCGCCAGGCCGGCAGCAGCCACGGCAGGGCGAAGATCAGCGGCAGCCAGTATTGCGGGATGACCTTGACGAAGAAGTACCAGAACGGCTCGCGGTGGTCCCAGGCGTTGGCGTAGCGGCTGGCCGTCTGGCGCAGCAGGATTTCCTTCAGGTAAGCCAGCTCGGCGGCGCCGCCGCCCTGGGCAATCGACACCAGCAATGGCACCAGCCACACCGCGCAGCCGGCCAGCAGCCACACTACCCCCAGGCTCCAGCGCCAGCCCTGGCCGGGCAGGGCTACCACGCCACGCCAGCGCTGGCGCACGGCAAAGGCATAGGGCAGCAGCATCAGCGCTGGCAAGAAGCCAACGCCCTTGCTGATGATGCCCAGGCCCATGGCCAGGCATGCCGCGTAGAACCAGCCCCAGGCAGGCCCCAGCAGCAGGTGGCGGACCATGCCATAGAAGCCCAGCGCCACCCACAGGCACAGGAAACTGTCGATCTGCCCGGTACGCAGGATGCTGTAGCTCTGGTAGGTGGCCAGGAACAGCAGCGCGGCGATCACCCCGATGCGCCGGTTCCACAAGCGCCGCCCAAGGTCGTGCAGCACCCAGGTGAGGGTCGCTGCCGACAGCAGGCCTGGCAGGAACAGGGCCACCTTGGGCGAGCCGGTCAGGTAACTGAACAGGGCCACGGTCCACATGAACAGCGGCGGCTTGTCGCCGTAGATCTCCGCCGCCCGGTGGGGGATGAACCAGTTGCCGCTCTGCAGCATCTCCAGAGCGACGCCGAGGAAGCGTTCTTCGTCGACGTTCATCGGCTGGCGCCAGCCAATCCCCGCGCCCACCAACACCAGGGCGAGGGCGATCAGGGCCAGGCGCTCGGCGCCAACGGACTTGAACCTGGGTACGCTCATTGTTTCTGTTCCTTGCAGCGTGCAATCAGCTGCAGGTTGCGCAGGTAAACCAGCAGGCCGAACGACTGGCCGATGATGAACACCGGGTCCTGGCGGTAGATGGCGTAGACCAGCAGCAGGGCGCTGCCCAGCATGCTCAGGTACCAGAAGCCCACCGGGATCACGCTGCGGCGCTTGAACTCGCTGTACAGCCACTGCAGCACGAAGCGGCCAGTGAACACGGCTTGGCCGGCGAAGCCGATGATCAGCCAGAGGGTTTCGCGGGTCATCCTTCGAACTCCTGCGGGCGGGTGTCCAGGCGCGTGCGGCGGATCAGCCACCACACCCCGACCAGGTCGAGAATGCCGACCAGGGCGCGGTCCAGGTTGCCGTACTTGGACACGCCGGCGTGGCGTGGGCGGTGGTTGACCGGGTGCACCAGCATGCGCCCGTTGTGGCGCAGGATCAGGGCCGGGATGAAGCGGTGCATGTGGTCGAAGTAGGGCAGGCGCAGGAACGCCGCCCGCTCGATCAGCTTCAGGCCGCAGCCGGTGTCCGGGGTGTTGTCCTTGAGCAGGCGGCGGCGCAGGCCGTTGGCCAGGCGCGAAGCCCAGCGCTTGCTGGCGGTGTCGCGGCGGTTGACCCGGTGCCCGGCCACCAATTGGATACCACCGCCCAGGTCCTGGCCGCCACGCACCAGGGCGAGCATGCCGGGGATATCGGCCGGGTCGTTCTGGCCGTCGCCATCCAGGGTTGCCAGCCAGCGGCCGCGCGCGGCCTCGGCAGCGTGCCACAGCGACGTGCTCTGGCCCAGTGAGCGGTCGTGACGCAGGATGCGCAACTGGCTGAAGCCGTGCTGCTTGAGCTGGCGCAGGACCTGCAGGGTGTGGTCGCTGCTGCCGTCGTCGACCACCAGCACTTCATAGGCTTCGTCGGCCAGCGCCGTGCGGATTTCCATCAGCAGCGCCGGCAGGTTTTCGACCTCGTTCTTGGCGGGGATCAGTACCGAGAGGTCAAGGGGGTCTGTCATTGAGGCTACCTGTGTGCTTGTAGTCATTGCGATTGTTCAAACCCGGTAGAAGTCCCGGTACCAGCCAACGAAGGCCGCGACGCCCTGTTCCAGCGAGGTGTTGGGTGAAAAGCCGATCCAGCGTTCCAGCGAGGCAACGTCTGCCCAGGTTTCCAGCACGTCGCCGGCTTGCAGGGGCAGGTATTCGCGCTGGGCCTTGATGCCCAGGGCATCCTCCAGGCACTCGACGAAGTGCAGCAGCCGCACCGGTTGGCCGCGGCCGATGTTGAACAGCTGGCACGGTGGTTTGCCGGCCTCTGGCCGGGGCGGTTTCAGGCGCAGGCGCAGCAGGCTTTCGACGATGTCGTCGATGTAGGTGAAGTCGCGGCCCATGTGGCCGTGGTTGTAGACCTGGATCGGCCGGCCGGCGAGGATCGCCTGGGTGAACTTGAACAACGCCATGTCGGGGCGGCCCCAGGGGCCGTAGGCGGTGAAGAAGCGCAGGCCGGTGACGGGCAGCTGGTACAGGTGCGCATAGCTGTGGGCCATCAGTTCATTGGCGCGCTTGCTGGCGGCATACAGCGATACCGGCTGCTCGGCCGGGTCGTCGACGCTGAACGGCAACTTGGCGTTGGCCCCGTAGACCGAACTGCTGGAGGCATAGACCAGGTGCCGGGGTGGCCGTTGGCGGCAGGCTTCCAGTAGGTTGAGGAAACCGACCAGGTTGGCCTGGCCGTAGGTGCCGGGGTTGTCCAGTGAATAACGTACCCCGGCCTGGGCTGCCAGGTGGATCACTTCGCTGAAGGCCTCGCCTGCGAACAGCTGATGCAGTTCGTCGGGGTTGGCGATGTCGAGGGTGTGGAAGCGGAAATTGCGAAAGCCAAGCAGCTGCTGCAGGCGCGCAAGCTTGAGCTCGACGCTGTAGTAGGTATTGAGGTTGTCGACCCCGACCACCTCGATGCCCGCTTCGCACAGGCGCCGCGCCAGGTGGAAACCAATGAAACCGGCTGCACCGGTGATCAGCACGGGCATCGGATGCGCCCCGCCAGGGCCAGGCGCGCTGCCTTGGAGCCGTTACTGTAGACCGTGACCTTCATTCAGCAGCTCCATGGTTCGAATCTGGAAAGCTGAAAAAAAATGTCACATGGTTGTTTAGATTTTGTTACCTGGGTTTGCTTTAGTGCGCATCGCGAGCTGCGCTCGCTCCTACGGGATGGGCGCAGGGATTGGTTCTGGGTAGGAGCGAGCGCAGCTCGCGATGCGCCACGAACGTGGCGCAAATGCAGAAGGGGCGCCCTGATGGCGCCCCTTCCGTTTACTGCTTAGGCTTCAGCGTCCCACGGACGGTCGCCTTTTTCATCCTTCACGCGGGTTGGCAGGCCCATCACGTCCAGCGCCTTGAGGAACGGCTCGGCTGGCAGCTCCTCGACGTTGACCATGCGCTTGGCATCCCACTCGCCACGGGCGACCAGCAGGGCTGCCGCCACCGGCGGTACGCCTGCGGTGTAGGAAATGCCCTGGCTGTCGGTTTCGGCGTAGGCCTCTTCGTGGTCGGCCACGTTGTAGATGAACACTTCGCGTGGCTGGCCATCCTTGGTGCCCTTGACCAGGTCACCGATGCAGGTCTTGCCGGTGTAGCCAGGGGCCAGCGAAGCCGGGTCGGGCAGTACGGCCTTGACCACTTTCAGCGGCACCACTTCCAGGCCTTCGGCGGTTTTCACCGGCTGCTCGCTGAGCAGGCCCAGGTTCTTCAGCACGGTGAACACGTTGATGTAGTGCTCGCCGAAGCTCATCCAGAAACGCACGTTCGGCACGTTGAGGTTCTTCGAAATCGAATGCACCTCGTCGTGGCCGGTCAGGTACAGGTTCTGCGAACCCACCACCGGCAGGTCATCGGTACGCTTGACCTCGAACATGGTGTTGCTGGTCCACTGGCTGTTCTGCCAGCTCCACACTTGCCCGGTGAACTCGCGGAAGTTGATTTCCGGGTCGAAGTTGGTGGCGAAGTACTTGCCATGCGAGCCGGCATTGACGTCGAGAATGTCGATCGAATCAATGCGGTCGAAGTATTGCTGCTGCGCAAGTTTTGCGTAGCTGTTCACCACACCCGGGTCGAAGCCGACACCGAGAATGGCGGTAATGTTCTTTTCCTGGCACTCTTCGAGGTGTTTCCACTCGTAGTTGCCGTACCACGGCGGGGTCTCGCAGATCTTGCCCGGCTCTTCGTGGATTGCGGTGTCCAGGTAGGCGACACTGGTATCGATGCAGGCACGCAGCACCGACATGTTGAGGAAGGCGGAACCTACGTTGATCACGATCTGCGATTCGGTTTCGCGGATCAGTGCCTTGGTCGCCTCGACATCGAGGGCGTTGAGCGCGAAGGCCTGGATGTCGGCGGGTACCTTGAGGCTACCCTTGGCCTGGACGCTGTCGATGATGGCCTGGCATTTGGAGATGTTCCGTGACGCGATAGCGATACGACCCAGTTCGTCGTTGTGCTGCGCGCACTTGTGGGCCACCACCTTGGCGACACCTCCTGCACCAATGATAAGAACGTTCTTCTTCAATTTACCTTTCGCTCCTTACTTTGAAAGCCTGTCTTACGACAGGCTGGAAACGTAGTCTTCGAAACCGAAATCGCGAACCACCTCGACGCTGCCGTCGAGCTGCTTGACCACGATCGATGGCATCTTCAGACCGTTGAACCAGTTTTTCTTGACCATGGTGTAGCCGGCCGTGTCGATGAACGACAGGCGATCACCGATGGCCAGCGGACGATCGAATTGATACTCGCCGAAGATGTCACCGGCCAGGCACGACTTGCCGCAGACCATGTAGGTGTGCTCGCCGTCGTTGGGGGCCATCTTGGCATTGAGGCGGTAGATCAGCAGGTCGAGCAGGTGCGCCTCGATCGAGCTGTCGACCACGGCCAGGTGCTTGCCGTTGTACAGGGTGTCGAGCACGGTCACTTCCAGCGAGGCGCTGTTGGTGATGGCGGCTTCGCCCGGCTCCAGGTAAACCTGCACGCCGTACTTTTCCGAGAAGGCTTTCAGGCGCGCGCAGAAGGCGTCCAGCGCATAGCCTTCACCGGTGAAGTGGATGCCGCCACCGAGGCTGACCCACTGAACCTTGTGCAGCAGGTGGCCGAAGCGCTCTTCGATGTGCGTGAGCATCTGGTCGAACAGGCTGAAGTCGCCGTTCTCGCAGTTGTTGTGGAACATGAAGCCGGAGATCTGCTCGATCACCTGCTCGATCTTGGCCGGGTCCCATTCGCCCAGGCGGCTGAACGGGCGGGCCGGGTCGGCCAGCAGGTAGTCGGAGCTGCTGACTTGCGGGTTCACGCGCAAGCCGCGCACCTTGCCTTCGGACTGTTCGGCGAAGCGTTGCAGCTGGCCGATCGAGTTGAAGATGATCTTGTCGCAGTTCTCGAGCATTTCCTCGATTTCGTCATCGGCCCAGGCCACGCTGTAGGCGTGGGTTTCGCCGGCGAATTTCTGGCGGCCGAGCTTGAGCTCGAACAGCGAGGACGAAGTGGTGCCGTCCATGTACTGCTGCATCAGGTCGAATACCGACCAGGTCGCGAAGCACTTGAGGGCGAGCAGCGCCTTGGCACCGGAGTGTTCACGCACGTAGGCGATCTTCTCCATGTTGCCGAGCAGCTTGGTTTTGTCGATGAGGTAGTACGGCGTTTTGATCATTTAAAGGCCCCCGGCCAGGCCGGCCAAAAAAAGGACACGCATTGTGCCTTCACTTGCCGCAGATCGAAAGTGCGCGAGGCGTATTTCGTAAAGGTTACGGCGCGTTGTTGGGTTTAGTAGTACAGGGACAAAGGCACAGGCAGATGACAGCCTGACCAATGGCGATGGACGGGCGCCGCTTGCGCGGCGCTTCGCGAGCTGTGCTCGCTCCTACCGGGGGAGGGGTGCTGGGCGGGTAGGAGCGAGCGTAGCTCGCGATGGGGCCATCAGCCCAGGGCGGGAGTGCGCGGCGGGATCACCCGGCGGGAACCGGTCGCTTCGAAGGCGGCGGCAAAGCTCAGCAGCGCATTGTCGCTGTAGGCCTTGCCGGCGAAGGTCAGGCCCACGGGCATGCCGATATCGGCCATTACACCCATTGGCACGGTCACCGTCGGCACGCCCAGGTGGCGGATCGCCAGGTTGCCGTTGGCCACCCAGATGCCGTTGCTCCAGGCGATGTCGGCCGAGGCCGGGTTGACGTCGGCATCGGCCGGGCCCACGTCGGCCACGGTTGGGAACAGCACCGCGTCCAGGCCTTGGGCGTCCATCCAGTCTTCCAAGTCAAGCTTGCGGGTTTGCTCAAGGCCACGCAGGCCGTCGGGCAGGGTTTCGATCTGGTCCCAGGTCTTCAGGCCGCGCTTGGCCATGTTGACGTATTCGTCCATGCCGGCGGCCAGGTCGTCCTCACGGTTGGGCAGGGTGCCCGGGTCGTGGGGGAAGATCTGCGGGCCATCGACATCGGCCAGGCGGTTGAGCGCGGGGTCGTCGTTGGCCCGCAGGAAGTCGTCGAAGCCCCAGCCCGACAGCTCCCACAGCTCATCGTGCAGGAAGGCCTTGCTGACGATGCCGCGGTTGTACACGGTGGGGGCACCAGGGCGGTCGCCTTCGCAGTTGGACACCAGCGGGAAGTCCACTTCCAGCACTTCGGCGCCGGCGGCTTCCAGGGCCTGGCGGGCCTGCTTCCACAGCTCGATGACGCTGGCGCGGGTGTTGATGCGCTGGCCAGTCGGGCCGCCGATGCCTGGCTTTTCCGAGGTGCCGGCTTCGGTGTCGGCATTGATGTACATGCGCGGCACGCCGAAACGCTTGCCCTTCACGGCGCTGGCATCCACTGCCAGGTCCAGGTACGAGGCAGGGCGCACAGACGAAGCGGCCGGAATCGGCACCCACGGCTGCAGGCGCCACAGGTCGCCGCGTGGGTCGGCGTCGTCGGCCACCACCACGTCGAGGATTTCCAGCAGGTCGGCCATGGTTCGGGCGTAAGGCACCACCACGTCCATGGTCGGCGTCAGCGGCCAGTTGCCGCGCACCGAGATCACCCCGCGCGAAGGGGTGTAGGCGCACAGGCCGTTGTTCGAGGCAGGGCCTCGGCCGCTCGACCAGGTTTCCTCGGCCAGGCCGAAGGCGCTGAAGCTGGCCGCAGTGGCGGTGCCGGCGCCGTTCGACGAGCCGGAGGCGAACGGTGCGGTCAGGTAGTTGGCGTTGTACGGGCTTTCGGCACGGCCATAAACGCCACGCTGCATGCCACCATTGGCCATCGGCGGCATGTTGGTCTTGCCCAGGCACACGGCGCCGGCGGCGCGCAGGCGCTCGATGGTGAAGGCGTCGCGTTGGGCCACCAGGTTCTTGAAGGCCGGGCTGCCGGAGGCGGCGGTCAGGCCTTTGACCAGGTAGCTGTCCTTGGCGGTGTAGGGAATGCCGTCCAGCGGGCTCAGGGCCTGGCCCTTGGCGCGGCGGGCGTCGGAAGCCTCGGCTTCCTTGAGTGCTTCTGGGTTGCGCACCACCACGGCGTTCAGGGCAGTGGCGGTGCCTGCGCCATCGTAGGCGTCGATGCGCGCCAGGTAGGCCTTGACCAGCTCGACTGCCGTCGTACGGCCCGACTCGAGCGCGTCGCGCAGCTGGGCAATGGAAACCTCGGTTACCTCGATCATGCTTTCACCAAAAAATGTGCAGGTGGGGGCTAGTGCGAGGAGTGTACAAGAAGGGATGGGGGGAAGCAGGTTTGCGCGGCAGAAATGGGTTTTTGCAATGGGGCATTGATGGGGCCTGGCGGGCCGCTTCGCGCGGCAGGCCCGCCCCACCAGGAAGGGGCCGCAGCGGCCCCGATGCACTTAACCCAGGTCGGCCGCCGAATGCCGCTCCGGCACCTGGCTGGCCTCATCCCCCCAGGTACGGTTGACCCGGGTGCCGCGTTGCACCGCTGGCCGCTGGGCGATTGCCTCGGCCCAGCGCTGCACGTGCGGGTACTCCTCGACCGCCAGAAACTCCGCCGCGCCATACAGGTTGCCGCGCACCAGCTGGCCGTACCACGGCCATACGGCGATATCGGCAATGCTGTACTCATCGCCCCCCAGGTAGGGGCTGACGGCCAGGCGCCGTTCCAGGACGTCCAGTTGGCGCTTGGCCTCCATGGTGAAGCGGTTGATGGCGTATTCGATCTTCTCCGGCGCATACACGTAGAAGTGGCCGAAACCACCGCCCAGGTAAGGTGCCGAACCCATCTGCCAGAACAGCCAGTTCAAGGTTTCGGTGCGCGCAGCCGGGGCCTTGGGCAGGAAGGCGGCAAATTTCTCGGCCAGGTGCAGCAGGATCGAACCGGACTCGAACACCCGCACCGGCGGCTCGACGCTGCGGTCGAGCAGGGCGGGGATCTTCGAGTTGGGGTTTACCTCGACGAAGCCGCTGGAGAACTGGTCGCCATCGCCGATACGGATCAGCCAGGCGTCGTATTCGGCGCCCGAGTGGCCGAGGGCAAGCAGTTCTTCAAGCAGGATGGTGACCTTCACGCCATTGGGCGTGGCCAGGGAATACAGTTGCAGCGGGTGCTTGCCGACCGTCAGTTGCTTGTCATGGGTGGGGCCGGCGATGGGCCGGTTGATGCTGGCGAACTGGCCACCGGAGGCTGCGTCGTTACGCCAGACCTTGGGCGGGGCATAGGGGGGCTTGCTCATGCAGGAATCTCCTTGGAAAGCGCGAAAACGTTCACGTAAAGACGTGGACCTGCATCTATGCCACGGGTTCGCGCAAAAGCGCAAATGCACACGGCGCAAGCGCCCGCTGCATGGCGCGAGCGCTCTACCCACGATGTTACGGGGCCTGCCCGCAGATCTTTTCAAAATGTTGGCGGGGTAATCACCCAGATCACCACGGCGTCCACCTCGCCGGGGTTGCCGTAGCGGTGCGGCTCCTGGCTGGAGAAACTGAAACTGTCGCCTTCGCCCAGCAGGAAATGGCGCTCACCCACCCAGACCTCAAAGCTGCCGCACAGCACGTAGCCGGCCTCTTCGCCTTCATGGCTGTAGCTTTCCTGGCTGTAGGTGCCGGGCGGAAAACGTGAGTGCAGCATCTCCAGCTGGCGGTTGGGCTGTGGGGTGAGCAGCTGGTCGACGATGCCGTCTTCGTAGTGCACGCTCAGCCGGCTGTTGCGCCGCACTACATAGCCTTGATCTTCCGGGGCGGTGTTGGCTTCGCTGGCGAAGAACCACTGGATGGTCACCCCCAGGCTGCGAGCAATGTTGAACAGCGCCGGAATCGACGGGTAGGACAGGTTGCGCTCCAGCTGGCTGATGTAGCCGGCGGTGAGTTCGCTCTGCGCCGCCAGCGCCGCCAGGGTCATGCCGCGGCGCTTGCGCAGGCCGCGGATGCGGGTGCCGAGAAACTGTGGCGCGCTGGCGCCGTCTGCGGCGGGCGAGTTGTGGGGCGGTTGGCTCATGCACGTCGGTCCGTCGGGAAAGCCGCAGTATGGGCAGCCTCAGAGCGCCCAGGCAACAGCCAGGCCGTCGTGGATCGCCTCCTCGACAGTGCGTGGGGCCAGGCAGTCACCGATGCGCTGCACGGCCACCAGGCCAGCCAGTTCGTCGGCGAGGGTGTCCTGGGGCTGGTGGCCCATGCACAGCACCAAGGTATCGATGCCCTCGAAGATCATCGGTTCACCGCTGGCGGTGTGTTGCAGGTAGACGGTGTTGTCA
The DNA here is from genome assembly GCF_011752565.1 of Pantoea sp. Ap-967. GTDB lineage: Bacteria > Pseudomonadota > Gammaproteobacteria > Pseudomonadales > Pseudomonadaceae > Aquipseudomonas. Next base: position 22,235 of record NZ_VWXK01000009.1, on the reverse strand, counting down.
TCGCTGCCGTACAGGCGCGCATAGGGGGTGATGGCGATGCCCAGGCGATGCAGTTCGCCGGCCATCTGGTCGCGCACGTACAGCGGCAGGCTTTCGCCGCAATGGGTGCCATTGACCGCCAGCTGAACCTGATGGCCGTCGCGCACCAGGCGCTCGGCGATGCCGGGGCCGATCCAGTCACAGCGCCAGTCGACCACCAGCACCGAGCGCCCCGGGTTTGCCTCATTGCGCAGGATTTGCCAGGCATCCACCACCTGCAACTCACCGCTGCGTTCGAATGCGGGCCAGTAGGGCGTGGCGCCGGTGGCGGCGATGACCAGGTCGGGGCGCTCGCGTTCGACCAGGGCGCGATCCACTCGCGTATTACGTACTACGGTTACGCCTGCCAGCTGCATTTCCCGTTGCAAGTTGGTGCTTGCACCCCCGAATTCGCTGCGTCGGGGCAGCAACTGAGCCAGCTGGACCTGCCCGCCCAACTGCGTACTGGCTTCGTACAAGGTGACGTCATGGCCACGGGCAGCGGCTACGGCAGCGGCCTTCATGCCAGCCGGGCCGCCGCCAGCTACCAGGATGCGCTTGCGTGCAGTGGCAGGGGCGGGCTGGCCGTAGTGCAGCTCGCGGCCGGTTTCCGGGTGCTGGATGCAGGAGATCGGCAGGCCGCGATGGAAGTGGCCGATGCAGGCCTGGTTGCAGGCAATGCAGGCGCGTATGTCCTCGGCCTGGCCATGCTCGGCTTTGCTGGGCATTTGTGGATCGCAGATCAAAGCCCGGGTCATTCCGCACACATCGGCCTGGCCGCGGGCCAGGATCAGTTCGGCTTCCTGCGGCTGGTTGATGCGCCCGGTCACGAACAACGGAATGTTCAGGTGCTGCTTGAAGGTGCCTGCCTCGCGCGCCAGGTAGGCGGGGGCAATGGCCATGGGCGGCACGATATGCACCGCGCCACCGAGTGAGGCAGAGGTGCCGGCGACGATGTGCAGGTAGTCGAGCTGGCTTTGCAGCGCCTGGGCGGCGGCCAGCGATTCGTCTTCGCTCAGGCCCTCGCTGTCACGCTCGTCGGCGCTGATGCGCAGGCCGATGATGAACTGCTCGTCGGTGGCTGCACGCACCGCCGCAAGCACTTCGCGCAAAAACCGCAGGCGCTGTTCCAGCGCGCCGTTGTAGCCATCGCCACGGCGATTTACCCGCGGGTTGAGAAATTGCGCCGGCAGGTAGCCGTGGCTGGCCACCACTTCCACGCCATCCAGCCCGGCCTGGTGCAGGCGCCGGGCGGCGCTGGCATAGCCCTGGACAATCTCGTCGATCATCGCCTGGTCGAGCGCCCGCGGCATTACCCGGAACCGTTCATTGGGCACCGCCGACGCCGAGTAGGCCACGGCCAGCAGGCCATCGGCCGACTCCATGATCTCCCGCCCGGGGTGGAACAGCTGCGACAGCACCCGCGTGCCGTGGGCGTGGCAGGCTTCGGCCAGGCGCCGGTAGCCGTCGATGCAGCTGTCATCGGTGGCCATCAGCACGTGGGAGGTGTAGCGCGCACTGTCGTGCACCCCGGCCACCTGCAGCACGATCAGGCCAACGCCGCCAGCGGCGCGGGCGCGCTGGTAGGCGATGAGCTTGTCGTTGACCTGGTTGTCGGTGGGCAGGCAGGTGTCGTGGCCGCTCGACATGATGCGGTTTTTCAGGCGTTTACCGCGGATGTGCAGGGGTTCGAACAGGTGAGCGAAGGCGGTGGTCATGCAGGCGGCTCCGGTGCGGTGTTGTTCTTGTTTTTCTAATAAAAGTGTAGGCTCAGTAAAAAATCAAATCATTTATTTACTGGCGCATGAATCGCGTTGGCCCAGGACTTGGACGAGCAGAAGCGGCTGGTGGCTGACCTGGGTGACAAGCCGGTGATGATCCTGCGTAACCATGGCTTGTTGACCACCGGGCGCTCGGTGGCCGAGGCGTTCTTGCGCATGTACTACCTGGAGAAGGCCTGCGAAATCCAGCTGGCGGCGCAGAGTGCCGGGCAGCTGGTGTTGCCGCCTGAGACGGTGTGCGCGCACACCGAACGCCAGTTCAATGCGCCGGGGCGGGCGTTGAAGGAAGGGGAGTTGACTGACCCGGATGCCATGCAGCTGGCCTGGGCGGCTTTGTTGCGGATGTTGGAGCGAATTGCGCTGGGTTATCGCGACTGATTTGCCTTAAGGGTTCTGCGTCGGCCTGGTAGGAGCGAGCGCAGCTCGCGATGGGGCGCGCAGCGGCCCCGCCGGGGCTGCTTTGCAGCCCATCGCGAGCTGCGCTCGCTCCTACGGAACAAATCATAACTAAGTGCCATCCTCCGCGCCGCCTTCGCATGCACGCCGTAACAGCCGATCTGTAGTGCAAGGGTTGGCCATAACTGTGCTGGTCCATGGCCGGAAATTGGCCTTATGCTGTTACGAAATATGTCTAGAACGCCTGAAGAAGGAAGTAGCAATGCCGCTCAAGGACCTGCTGATCGCCCTGGTGGTGATCGTCGCCTGGGGAGTCAATTTCGTAGTCATCAAGGTGGGCCTCGATGGGCTGCCGCCGATGCTGCTGGGGGCGCTGCGCTTTCTGTTGGTGGCATTTCCGGCCATTCTCCTGGTCAAGCGGCCAAAGCTGCCGTGGCGCTGGCTGATCGCCTACGGCGCAACCATTTCCCTGGGCCAGTTCGCCTTCCTGTTCCAGGCCATGTACAGCGGCATGCCACCGGGCCTGGCTTCGCTGGTGCTGCAATCGCAGGCGTTCTTCACCCTGGGCTTTGCCGCGCTGTTTCTCGGTGAGCGCCTGCGCCTGGCCAGTGTGCTGGGGCTGGTGATCGCCGCCAGCGGCTTGGCGCTGATCGGCAGCGAAGACAGCGGGCACGTACCGTTGGTGGCATTGCTGCTGACGCTGTGTGGCGGGGCCATGTGGGGCATGGGCAACATCATTACCCGCCGCTTCGGCTCGGTGGACCTGGTGGCGCTGGTGATCTGGGGCGGGCTGATTCCGCCGCTGCCGTTCCTGGCCTTGTCGTGGTGGCTGGAGGGGCCGGAGCGTATCGGCCATGCACTGGCCAATATCAGCTGGAGCTCGATTCTGGCGCTGGCCTACCTGGCGTTCGTCGCGACCATGGTCGGCTACAGCCTGTGGAGCAAGCTGCTGTCCCGCCACCCGGCAGGGAAGGTGGCGCCGTTCTCGCTGTTGGTGCCGGTAATCGGGCTCAGTTCGTCGGCATGGTTGCTGGGCGAGCGGCTGACGGCGGTGCAGGGTTGGGGTGCGTTGCTGGTGATGCTTGGGCTGCTGGTCAATGTGTTCGGGCCCAAGCTTGGGCAACGGTTGCGGGCAGCCAGCGCGCAGTGACCGCGGGGCCACTGGTCGGTTGTGGACTTTTCGTCCGGGCAGTCTTCATGTGACCGTCTAGTCTCACTGGCTCAGGTCGCGTTTTCAGGCAGGGCTTTTCTTGCCGACGTGGCTGCCACTGAAGGGAGACAGGGCATGAGCGAGTCCTATTTCGAAGACGTAAACGATGCATTCCCGATCAACAGCCAGGTGCGCTGCGGCCAGGCGGCGTTTCGCCTGGGCTTTGCCCACATGACCCTGGATGAATCGCAGCAGCTCAAGCCTGTGCACCTGCAACGCAGCAAGAAAGGCCGCTTCACCCCGCGAGTACCCGTCAAGAAGTAACCCCAGCAGTGCTCGCTTCCTCCCTGTAGGAGCGAGCAACGCTCGCGATGCGCCGCCCCGCGGCGCCCCTCGCAACCCCGTGAACCCCATCACGCCAATTGCTCATTTATCTCAACGTTGCTTGACCCTGCTCAAGGCAACCGTGGGTTGCACTCGCGCAACGCCGCTGGCTGTGTTCTGCTTGCCAGGCATTGAGCAACGGAGCGCAAATTTCATGCGGATCAGGGACGAAACCTATTGGCAGTGGGCCGACGCCCAACTGCATTGCCGTACCCACAACGAAGCCTTGAGCGACGGCACCACGATCGACGTGCAGGTACGCCTGTCACGCCTGGGGGCCACCCAGCTGTTTCTTGGGCTGTACCGCCAGGATGGCCAGGCACTGCTGGAGGAGTATTACCCAGCGCGCCCCGGGGAAACCATGACCCGGGCTTTGGTGTGGGGCGTGGATCGGGCCAGGGCGCTGGCCACCGGCGCCTTGCCCATGCCGCGCCAGCGGCGGCGGGCATGAAAAAGCCCGGCCTATGCAGGCCGGGCTCGGTAAGGGTGTCGCCCGTCAGTTGAGCGGGTCGATCACCTTGACTGCCTGCCGCTCACGGGCGGCGGGCCATTCTTGTTGCAGGGTCTGCAGCACGCGGCCAACGAACTCGGTGTCGGCGGCGGCCTTCTTGCCGACGTAGCCCTGGCCACGGCGGTAGACCTTGAAGCGGGCGCGCATGCTGGGCAGGTGCGCTTCGAATTCATCTTCGACCGTGTTCGGCGGCAGGCGGTCGAGGCGTACCTCGCCGGTCTGGCTGACCCACAGCAGGTGGTCATCGAGGCTGTCCTTGCGCAGGGCGAACAGCTGGGCCAATTGGTCGATAGTCGGATTGTTGTTCAAGTTCATCATAAAGCCCCCATTACCTATTTGTTGTTGATTGTCACAGTTGGCGCCACAGGCGTGTAGCGCACTACCAAGGCTGCTACAGCAGCATCGCAACAGGGGCTTTCTCACGCTGCCTTTTGGACAGATTCCCGCTCCACGAACGGCCCGCGTTACCGCGCAGGCCGTCTGGAATACCCTTGCCACCGCTCCCGATCAGGGAGACGGCTTCATCATGCACAAGCGCGATGAACGGCGTCAACCGTTTTGTAGTGAATTTTTTCAAGCACTACATCTTGTCGGACAATCCTTCCTGAACTACTCCCGGGCGCCCAGGCTGGAGAGAATTCGGTAGGCGGCGCGCACGCGCGCTTCGTTCGGGTAATTGCGGTTGGCAAGCAGCACGATGGCCTTGCCCTCGCTGGGGATGAACGCGGCGTAGGCGCCGAAACCATTGGTGGAGCCGGTCTTGTTGTACCAGGCGGCGGGCAGGGCGGGCAGCGCCGGAACCAGGCGCCGGGTGGCCTGGGGTTCGCGAATCAGGCGTGGGCTGTTGCCGTCGACCAGGGTGTCCAGGGCCACCGGGTAGGGGTAGCGTTCCCAGCCCAGGCCTTGGGTCATGGCGCCTACCTGGAAATAACCGCCCTGGGTGATGGCGACCGCCTGGCGCAGCGCCGGGGCCAGTTCCGCCGGTTGCAGGTTCAGGCGCACGTAGCGCAGCAGGTCGCGGGCGTTGGTCTTGATGCCGTAGGCTTCATCGGCATAAGGGCCGGGGCTTACCCGCACGGGGCGGTTCTGCGCATCGTAGCCTTGCGCATAAAGGCCTTGCGCGCTTGCAGGTACCTGCAGGTAGGTGTGCTGCAGGCCCATCTGCGGCAACAGTTGGCGGGTCATGAGTTCGGCGAACGGCTTGTGTTGCGCGCGGGCGGCAAGGTCACCGAACAGGCCCAGGCTTGGGTTGGAGTAACAGCGCTGGGTGTAGGGCTCGGCACGCGGCGCCCAGGTGCGGAAGAATGCCAGCACCTGCGCCGGGCTTTGTACCGGGTCGGGGAACTGCAAGGGCAGGCAGTCGGCGCTGTAGGCTCCGAACGCCAGCACGCGGACTTTGCCCAGCGGCGTGCCGGCAAGGGCGCTCTGGTAGCGCTGGGCCGGGGCATCGAGGTCCAGCTTGCCTTCGGCACTGGCCAAGGCCGCGAGGGTGGCGGTGTAGGTTTTGCTCAGCGAGCCGATCTCGAACAGCGTGTCGGCGCCCACTGGGTTGCCTTCGGCCTTGCTGGCCACGCCATAGCTGAAGTAGTGGCTCTGGCCATTGGCATAGACGGCCACCGCCATGCCGGCGATGTCCTGTTCCTTCATCAGTGGGCGGATGACGGCGTCCACCTGGGCCTGTAACGGCTCGGCGGCGTGCGCCGAGGTAATGCCGAAGGCAAGCAACAAGGGGGCGAGGCGAACGTGTGGCATGCAGGGATCCTTTTCGGGCGAGTGTCCGTTGAGCGACACCGATGGGGGTTCCGGCGTTAGCAGGAAAAAACCACAAACCTTATCGTCTGTACTTGCACAACCACAAGATGGAATCGGTGATGAAGTATTTGCGCATGTTGTTCGACAATTTCACCCTGTGCCTGCTCGCAACGGTGCTGATCGCCACCGTGCTGCCGTGCTCGGGCGACAGCGCGGTGTATTTTGGCTGGCTGACCAACCTGGCCATCGGCCTTTTGTTCTTCCTGCACGGTGCCAAGCTGTCGCGCGAGGCGATCATCGCCGGTGCCGGGCACTGGCGCCTGCACCTGCTGGTGTTTTCCTGCACCTTCGTGATGTTCCCGCTGCTGGGCCTGGCCTTCAAGCCGCTGTTCGTACCATTGGTAGGCAACGAGTTGTACCTGGGCCTGCTGTACCTGTGCGCCTTGCCGGCCACCGTGCAGTCGGCCATTGCCTTAACCTCGCTGGCCCGCGGTAACGTGCCAGCGGCCATTTGCAGCGCGGCGGCCTCCAGCCTGATCGGCATTTTCCTCACCCCGCTGCTGGTGGTGATGCTGCTGGGCGCCAGTGGCGATACCGGTTCGGGGCTCGATGCGGTGATGAAAATCACCTTGCAGCTGCTGGTGCCGTTCGTGGCCGGCCAGATCGCCCGGCGCTGGATCGGTGCTTGGGTTAAGCACAATGCCCGTTGGCTGAAGATGGTGGACCAGGGCTCGATCCTGCTGGTGGTGTACACCGCGTTCAGCGAGGCGGTGGTGACCGGGTTGTGGCACACCGTGTCGGCGCAGCACCTGGCCGGGCTGTTCGCGGCCTGCGGGATCTTGCTGGCGGTGGTGCTGTTCGGCACGCGGCTGCTCGGCAAGGCCCTGGGTTTCAACCTGGAAGACCGTATCACCATCTTGTTTGCAGGCTCGAAGAAGAGCCTCGCTACCGGCGTGCCGATGGCGCAGGTGCTGTTCGTGGGCAGTGGAATTGGCGCGATGATTTTGCCGCTGATGCTGTTTCACCAGATTCAGCTGATGGTGTGTGCGGTGCTGGCGCAGCGGTATGCCGCCCGTGAGCAGGTGGGGGAGCGGGCTACCACGTCATCCTGATGGCTCTTGCGCGCGTTGGCCGTAAACCTGGTAGGAGCGAGCGCAGCTCGCGATGGGCTGCAAGGCAGCCCCGGCCGTATGCGCCGCGAAGCTGAAAGCCCGGGGCCGCTGCGCGCCCCATCGCGAGCTGCGCTCGCTCCTACCCCAAGCCACAGGCTAGCGCGCCTGCCCCGAACTGCGCTGCCTCAGCGCTTTCCCTACCTCAGCCTCGATCTTGTAGGCCGGCCCCTCCAGCTCATCGTAATTGCGCGTATAGCGCCGGGCGAACTCTTCCACCCCCAGCTGCTGATACTGCTGTACGTGCTTGAGCTCGTGGGCCCACAGCGCCACGTTGTCCTCGGCATCGCTGGCATGGCGGAAAATGACCGTGTCGATCAGCGTCACCGCATTCACATCCGGGTTTTGCAGCAGCGCGTTGGCCGCACTGATCTGCTGTTCGTCACCCACCCGGTAGCGCGCCGCATCCAGCACGGCAAAGTCGTACCAAGGTTCTAGCTGTGCGCGGATGTGCAATGGAATCGGCTGGCTGCCACTGGCGGTGGCTTCATCGCGGGCCTGGCGCAGGGCGTAGGCCAGGCTGGCCGAGGCCACGGTTTGCACGTCGTTGAGAATTTGCCCGGCCTGGCCGGGGTCGATCGGTGCGCAGAAGCACGCCATCAGGCAAACCTGGTACTGCCCAGGCGGGCAGGCCTGTTCGGCCAATGCCGGTGCTGCCAGCAGCAAGCCCAGCAACAGGTTAACCGGCCGCATTCAATGCCCTTTCGACAAAGCCCTTGCTCGCGTCCAGCAGTTGCCCCTGAACCTGCTCGCTGGCCAGCATGCGCCCCACCACCAAGGCCCCCACGCACTGGCTGATCAACACCCAGGCCAACGCCTCGTCCTCCAGGGTGGCGCTCCAGGCCGCATGCAGGCTGACCAGCCAGTGCTCGGCCTGTTCGCGCACAGGGCGTTCGGCGCGGGCAATTTCCACCCCCAGCGGCGGCAGCGGGCAGCCGCCCTCGGCGTTGTGCAGGTGTGCAAGGCTCAGGTACTGCTGCAGGCAACGGGCCAGGCGCTCGCGGCTGGCGCCCTGGTTGGCCAGGCGCGCCAGCGGGCTGTTGCACAGTTCCTGGCGGACCACTTCGGTGAACAGGTCGTCCTTGGACGGGAAATGGTTGTAGAACGCACCGCCCGTCAGGCCGATGGCCTTCATCAACCCGGCCACACCGGTGCTGGCAAAGCCGCCACGCTTGGCCAGTGCGCCGCTGCTGGCCAGCAGCTTGTCGCGGGTTTGTTGCTTGTGTTCGGTGGAGTAGCGCACGGGAAACCTCTTCGCGCTGGCTTGACGATGGGGGCGATCATAACATAGCGTTCGTTTACTAAACGATCATTCATCTATGGGGGCGAGCATGGCAGAACAACAAAAAGTGGTGCTGGTGGTCGGTGCCGGGGATGCCACCGGCGGCGAAATTGCCAAGCGTTTCGCGCGTGAAGGCTACGTTGCCTGCGTCACCCGGCGCCAGGCCGACAAGCTGCAGCCGCTGGTCGACGAGATTCGTGCAGCAGGCGGCCAGGCCCATGGTTTTGGCTCGGATGCGCGCAAGGAAGAGGAGGTGGCCGAGCTGGTGGAGACGATAGAGCGCGACATTGGGCCGATCGAGGCGTTTGTTTTCAACATCGGCGCCAATGTGCCGTGCAGCATCCTCGATGAAACCCCACGCAAGTATTTCAAGATTTGGGAAATGGCCTGCTTTGCCGGCTTTCTCACCGCCCAGGCGGTAGCCCGGCGCATGGTGGCCCGTGAACGGGGTACGCTGCTGTTCACCGGTGCTACCGCCGGCACTCGCGGTGCCGCCGGTTTTGCCGCCTTCGCCGGCGCCAAGCATGGCCTGCGCGCCTTGGCCCAGAGCATGGCCCGTGAGCTTGGGCCGCGCAATATTCATGTCGCCCACGTGGTGGTGGACGGGGCGATCGACACCGCGTTCATTCGTGACAGCTTCCCCGAGCGCTACGCCCTGAAGGGGCAGGACGGCATTCTCGACCCTGCGCACATCGCCGACAGCTACTGGTTCCTGCACGCCCAGCCGCGCGATGCCTGGACCTTCGAACTTGACCTGCGCCCGTGGATGGAGCGCTGGTAAGCCCTGACCGATCAAGGAGACGTGCCCGATGAGCAAGACCGTTGAGTTTCATTTCGACCTGGGCAGCCCGGCCAGCTACCTGGCCTGGACCCAGTTACCCGCCCTGTGTGCCCGCCATGGGGCGCGGCTTGAGTACCGGCCCATGCTGCTCGGTGGGGTATTCCAGGCAACTGGTAACGCCTCGCCGGCGATGATTCCCGCCAAGGGGCGCTACATGTTCACCGACCTTGGCCGTTTTGCGCAGCGCTATGGCGTGCCGTTCGGATTTCCACCCGGGTTCCCGATCAATACCTTGGCCCTGATGCGCGGTGCGATGGGGGTGCAGATGCGGTCGCCCGAGCGCTTCGAGGCGCTGCTGGCGGCGCTGTTCAATGGGTTGTGGGCGCAGCGGCGCAATCTGGGCGTGCTTGACGTGCTGGATGACACGCTGCTGCAGGCTGGTTTCGAGCCCGAGGCCTTTCATGCCCTGGCGGCAGATGCCGAGGTCAAGGCTGAGCTCAAGCGGGTGACCGAGCTGGCCGTGGCCCGGGGGGTGTTTGGTGCGCCGACCTGCTTTGTTGGGCAGGAGATGTTCTTTGGGCAGGACCGCCTGGACTTTGTCGAGGCTGCCTTGGCTGGGGAGCAGGGGTAGGGGCCGCTGTGCGGCCCATCGCGACATGCTGTCGCTCCTACAGGGGGGGGTTAGAAATTTGCCGGGGTGTTGGCGCTGATGATTTCGGCCTCGTCGGGGCCGATGTTCTTGAAACTGTGCGGCAGGGTGGTGGGGATGTAGTAGCCATCGCCGGAGTTGAGGATGCTGACCTGGCCATCGACCCAAAGCTCCACGGTGCCCCGGGTGACCAGGCCACATTCCTCGCCCTCGGCATGCACGATCGGCTCGCCTGAGTCGGCGCCCGGCGCGTAAAGCTCGCGCAGCATGCGCATCTGCCGGGCTTCGACGCTGGCACCGACCAGCAGCATGCGCAGGCCGTTGCGGCCCAGGTCTGGCTGCTCGCCTGCGCGAAACACGAAGCGTTCCTCGCGCACTGGCTCGTCGAAGCTGAAGAACTCCGCCAAGGTCATGGGGATGCCTTCCAGCAGCTTTTTCAGGGAACTGACCGAGGGGCTGACCCGGTTCTGTTCGATCTGCGAGATCGTCGAGTTGGTCAGCCCGCTGCGGCGGGCCAGTTCCCGCTGGGAGAGGTTGTTGCGTTCACGCACCAGTTTGAGTCGTGTCCCCGTGTCCATAGCCGCCTTGTAATCAGAGGTGTTAAAAATAATGGGCGACGCATTAAAACACACTCTGCACGCTTGCGCGCTGTGCTTCTCAGGCCGCTTGCGGGCGTGGCAGCGGCCACAGCCCGACCAGCAGCAACAGCACGGCCACGGCCAGGAAGGGCAGGCGCGGGTCGACCGCGTAGACCAGGGTGCCAGCCAATGGCCCGATCACCGCGCCCATGCCCTGGGCTGCGCCAATGGAACCGGCGGTGGCGCCCTGTTCGCTGGCCTGCATGGCATTGGCTGCCAACGCTGAAAACGCCGGGAAGACGAAGCCCATGCCGGCTGCGGCGACGAAGTAGCACCCCCACAGCCACGGCGCGCTGCTGGCCATGGCCCCGCACGCAAAGCCCAGGGCCGAGATGCTGGCGCCAACGCGGATCATCTTCAACGGCGGCCACTCCAGCTGGCGCAGCAGCACCTGGGCCAGGATCAGCGCCACACCCACCGTGGTCAGGGCAATGCCTGCCGCTTGCGCGGCCTGCGCAGGTTCAAGGCCCAGGCGGTCGAGGGCGAAGAAACCGACCACGATCTGCGACACCGTGACGCTGAGCATGGCGCTGAACGCCACCAGCAGCGGCCGGCGCAGGCGCGGGTCGCCAAGGCGTACCGGGCTGGGCGCGTAGTTGTGGGGCAGGGGCTGGGGCTTGAGCTTGAACAGCAGCACCAGGAAGGCACTGGCCGGCAGCAGCGACATCACGTGGAACGGCAGGCTCAGGCTGTGCCGCGCCAGCAGTGCCGCCAGCGCTGGCCCCACGACCAGGCCGACGGCGTTGGCCGCGCCCAGCGATGCCATGGCCCGGGCCCGGCGCTGCGGCTCGACATGGTCGGCGATCAGTGCATTGCCGCCCACCGGAATGGCCGCATAGAACGCGCCGATACAGCCGCGTGCGAGCATCAGGCCGACGAACGCCAGGGTCGCCCCAGGCAGCCAGCGCAAGGCGCCTTCGATGAACAGGCACAGCAGCCAGTAGGCCAGGGTGAAGCCGGCGCTGCCCAGCAGCAGCACCCGGCGCCGGCCCAGGCGGTCGGCAAGCCGGCCCCAGGGCCTGGCCAGCAGCACCCAGACCACGCCGGCCACCGTCACCGCGGCGCCGGCTTGCCAGGTGGCCATGCCCAGCAGGCGGGCGATGGGGCCGATCAGGGCGACGAAGGCCATCATCGACATGGTGCAGGCCATGTTGGCCAGCAGCAACGGGCGTAAATCCAGGGTGCTGGCGGGGGTGAGCAGGGCAGGGTCCTTTGCGATGTTCATTGGCAGTCCAGGGCGGTTCGACACGAATAGGGTGCTGAGCTTAGTGAGCATCATTATCGTTTGTCGAGCCCGCCCGGGTTTGTACCGGTCATTCGCTGCGCCGCAGGGGGCCTGGCCACATGCTGCGCAACACGCCGTCACGGCGCACCCAGGCGTGCATCAAGGCCGCGCCCAGGTGCACCACCACGGTTGCGAACAGCAAGTAGCCGGCCCAGCCGTGGGCCTGGCGCAACACCGCGTACAGCTGCAGGTTGTGCGGGGCGATGGCGGGCAGTTGCAGCGGGCGCGGGTAACCTCCGGCAGACAGCATGGCCCAACCCAGCAATGGCATGGCCAGCATCAGGCCGTACAGCACCAGGTGCGAGGCACCTGCAGCAAAGCGCTGCAAGGGCGGCAGGTCACCTGGCAGCGGTGGATGGGGCAGGGCCAGGCGCAGGCCAATGCGCACCAGCACCAGTACCAGCAGGGCCAGGCCCGTGGCTTTGTGCAGCGCCACCAGCAGCGGATGGCGCGGCGACAGGTCGCCTACCATGCTCACACCAATGAACAGCATGGCCAGGATCAGGATTGCCATCAGCCAGTGGATCAGGCGTGCCAGGGGGTGGAAGGCTTCAGGTTTCATGGCTGCTCTCCGGTGCCGAGCGATTCGCGGCTGCGGCGGTTGAAAGACACCGAATAGGCGGCCGAACGGGCAGCCAGGATCGGGTCGGCGGACGGCTCGATGCCGTGGGGCAGAATCAACGGGTCGAAGTTGAGGTCGCGGCAAGCGCCTTGCTCAGGGCCGTCGACCTGTTCCAGCACCAGGGTGCCGGCGTTCACGCTGCGCCGTTCGGCTGGCCAGGGGCGAGCGGGGTCGTCCACGGCATCGCCCGCGTCGGCCAGCACCAGGCGCAAGGTCCAGCGCAGCGGGCCCTGGGCCAGGCGCTGTTGCAGGTCATGCTGGAGGAACTGCTTGTCATCGACCTGGCCGGGCAGGGCCGTGAAAGGCGTTTGCGGTTCCAGTTGCCAGCGCACCGGTTGCGCGTTGCCGTTGGCGTCGATCAGGCGGAAGGCATTGATGCTGTGGTACTGGGTGCTGGCGAAGCTGTCGCTGGGCTTGTAGCTTGCCGCCCATTGGCGGAAGGCCGCGCTTTCCGGGTGGGCGGCGAAAAAGGCCTGCAGTTTCGCAGGGTCTGGCTTGCCGGTGGCGGGGTCCGGCGCGCCGGCCAGTACCTGGTCGTAGAAGCCCTGGGGCGTGCTCACCGCCAGCACCGGCGGGTTGTTCATGCCGGTGCGCCAGACCTGGCCATCATCGGTGCTCAGCTCTATCGCCAGGCTGCGTACCGGGATGCTGGTGTCCGGGGCGAACGGGTTGGCGCCGCCGATGGCGAAGCGGCCGATCACCGGCACCCGGGCCTGGCTGAAGGCGCGGGCCGTGCTCAGGCTGGCGGCCTCGCCGCTGGGCTGGAAGTAACCGCTGACGCACAGGCCCTTGGCGTGGTTCTTGCGGTAGCCTGGGTGGTGGCCAGCCTGGGCCTCGAAGGTGTCGATGATGCGCTGCGGGGTGAGTTCCGGCTGGCCGATCCAGCCGGCGGCATAGGCGAAGCCGACACCCAAGGCGAGCATCACGGCGCCGATGCCGGCCAGGCGCACGGCCTTGGCGGGGCCTTGCAAAGGTGGGTTCATGGTTGTCGTCCGGTTCAGTGAAGGTGCCAGTACGACGGCGCAGGGAAAAACTTATTCCCCCGCCCGGAATAAATTTCGTTGCCAGGCGTCTGCCCCCTACACTGACAACCCCGAAGGCCGGTACCTTGCCATGCACGACCTGGATGAACAGCAGTGGCGCGAGCTGTTGCAGCGCTTGCGCCGCTTTGCCCTGTGGCTGACCCGTGACGCCGGCAGCGCCGATGACCTGGTGCAGGCCACCGTGGAGCGCGCCTTGAGCCGGCGTGGGCAGCAGCGTGAGGCCGAGGCCCTGCGCGCCTGGCTGTTCACCATCCTTTACCGGCTGTTTCTTGATGGCAAACGCCGCGACCGCCTGCATGCCCGCTGGCTGTCCTGGTTTGGCCGCGGCACTGAGGAAAGTGAAGCGGTGGGAGACAACCTTGAGGCGATCGTCCTGGCCCAGGCCGACTTGCAGGCGTTTTCCCGGCTTTCTACCGAGCAGCGTGCATTGTTGTTGCTGGTCAGCATCGAGGGGCTGAGCTACAAGGAGGCCGCCCAGGCCTTGAACATTCCCATCGGCACGGTGATGTCGCGCCTGTCGCGCGCGCGCGCAGCCCTGCGTGAACTGACCGAGGGCAACCCCCAGCCCCCGGCCTTGCGGAGATTGAAATGACGCGCCTGATTCCCAGCGAAGATGAATTGCATGCCTATGTCGACGACCGCCTGGCGCCGCAGCGGCGCGGCGAGGTGCAGGCGTGGCTGGCGGCCAACCCGCTGGAGGCTGCGCGGGTCGAGGCCTGGCGCAACGATGCCCGGCGCCTGCGTGCAGCACTGGCCGGGTTTGCCGAACAGCCGGGGGCTGCACCGCTCGACCTGCGCCAGGTGCAGCGGCAGGTACGCCAGCGCCGCCAGCGGCGCCTTGCTTCGGCGGCGGTGTTGCTGCTGGCCCTGGGCGTGGGCGGGCTGGGGGGATGGCAGGCGCGGCAGGTGACATTGGCCGGCGATGTGCTGCCGATGGCTGATGCGGTGCAGGCCCATCGGTTGTTTGCCGGCAGTGAGGCGTTGGATATCCAGGCCAGCGACCCTGCGCAATTGCGCGACTGGCTGGGGCGGCATTTCAGCCGCGTGGGGCAGTTGCCGGACCTGGCAGGCTACGGGTTCCAGCCGGTTGGCGCGCGGCTGCTCAGCAATGAGCAGGGGCCGGCGGCGTTGCTGGTGTTCCAGGACCGCAATGGGCAGCGCATCAGCCTGTTCCTGCGCTCGCCAGGTGACCACTTCGAGCGCATGCCCCAGGGGCAGCGGGTGGATGGGCAGCTGGAGGCGCGGTACTGGTCCCATGGGGCGTACAACTTCGCCCTGGTCAGTGCGGCGGACGATGTGCGCGGGGCGGGGGTGGGGGAGGCGCTGCGGCTGGGGTTGTAACCCCGCGCCGCTGCGAATTCCTCGCCTCCCGGTAGGAGCAAAGCTCGCGATGCGATCTACCAGGCGCAGTGCGCCTCAACGCATGCACTGGCCTGTGGCACCGCATCGCGAGCTTCGCTCGCTCCTACCGGGGATCTGCGCTGGGCGAGTTCAGCTCAGCTCAAGCCAGATCGGCGCATGGTCCGAAGGCTTTTCCATGCCGCGCAGTTCATAGTCCACGCCGGCGGCCTTGATCCTTGGCACCAAGGCCTGGGAGGCCATGATCAGGTCGATGCGCAGCCCGCGCTTGGGCTCGTCCTCGAAACCGCGGCTGCGGTAGTCGAACCAGCTGAAGCGGTCGGTCACTTCCGGGTACAGGTGGCGGAAGCTGTCCACCAGGCCCCAGCCCTTGAGGCGCTCCATCCATTCACGCTCCTCGGGCAGGAAGCTGCACTTGCCGGTTTTCAGCCAGCGCTTGGCGTTGTCCGGGCCGATGCCGATGTCGCAGTCCTGGGGCGAGATGTTCATGTCGCCCATCACCAGCAGCGGCTGGTCAGTCTTGAACTGCCCTTCGAGCAGCGCCTGCAGGTCGCTGTAGAAGCGCTGCTTGGCCGGGAACTTGGTGGGGTGGTCGCGGCTTTCGCCCTGGGGGAAGTAGCCATTCATGATGGTGATCGGCGTGCCGTCGGCATCGGCGAAGGTGCCCCAGATGAAGCGGCGCTGGGCGTCTTCCTCGTCACTGGCAAAGCCCTTGAACAGGCTCAAGGGTGCCTGGCGCGAGAGCAGGGCGACGCCGTAGTGACCCTTTTGCCCGTGGTAGTGCACGTGGTAGCCCAGGGCTTGAACGTCAGCCAGGGGGAACTGATCGTCGCTGACCTTGGTTTCCTGCAGGCCGATCACGTCCGGCTGGTGCTTTTCGATCAGCGCCGCCAGCTGGTGCGGGCGAGCCCGCAGGCCGTTGATGTTGAAACAGACGATCTTCATGGAAAGACAATCCTGGTAAAAGGCCGGATGCTAGCCGACATCGGCCACGATCACCAGCGTGGCAGCCCGCCCGGGGCACTGCTAAGGTGCACAGCACGAGGTGAACGATGCGCAGTGGGGCACCTCCAAGGCTTGTACGCCCTTTCCAGGAGGTTTGCCCGCAATGCCCAAAACCACTGCCGCCCAGGCCCGTGTCTGCATGCTTGACGACGGCTACAGCCGCGAAGCGCGTTCGCTGTTGTACAACGCCTACCGTCACGAACCCACCTTTGCCTATATCTTCGACGCCCAGCGGCCCGGTTACGAACGGCGCCTGCGGGTGATGGTGCGCGAATGGGTGCGCCAGCACTTCTACCTGCAGCTGCCGGCCATCGGCTTGCTGGTGGAGGACCGGCTGATCGCCCTGGCCTTGATCGTGCCGCCGCAGCGTCGGCTGGGTGTCGCCGACAGCTGGGCCTGGCGCCTGCGCATGCTGCTGGGCACTGGCCAGCGCTGCACCCGCCGCTACATGGAATACCAGGCTGCGCTGATCGGCTGCCTGCCGCCAGGGCAGGTGCACATGCTGCCCCTGCTGGGTGTGCACCCGCAGTTTCGGGGCCAGCAGTACGGGGAGCAATTGTTACAGGCTGTGCACGACTGGTGCGCGGAGGATGCCAACACCCAGGGCGTGGTGCTGGACTCGGGAAATGCGCATTACCTGGCGTTTTACCAGCGCCAGGGCTATGAAGAAATTGGTGAAGTGGCGGTAGGGCCGATCCGCGAACGGGTGTTCTTTCATCCCAATCCGGGCGCTTCGTTGCCCTCAATTGCCTGAACAGGCTTGCCAGACGCCTCCCTTGAGCGGCTGGCTCTGGTAGCATGCGGCGCATGACGTATTCAGGAAGATTCACCTGGGGCCTGGTTTTCTGGGCCGCCAGTTTTGCAGCATGGGGCCAGAGCGCGTTGTTGGTGCAGGTTAAACCGGCCAACAAGGCGCTCAAGGCCAATGTCGAAGGCTATATTGGCACCTTGGGGGACCGCGACGAGGAAGCGCTGCTGCGTTTCAGCCGCGGGGCAGAGGAGCAGGCGCGCAAAGCTGCGCAGGCACTTGGCTACTACCAGGCGCAGATCGACACCGAGGTCAAACCGCCGACCAAGGACGATCAATCCCCTCAGCTGATTATCAAGATCGACCCTGGCGAGCCGGTGCGCCTGCGCAACGTGACGGTGCGCATCGAAGGCCCGGCCAGCGAGATGAAGGCCTTCCGTATCCCCGACAGCAAGGCCCTGCGCCCGGGCGAGCAGCTTAACCATGGCCTGTACGAAGACGCCAAGCGCTTGATCCAGAACCAGGCCTCGCGGTATGGCTTCTTCAGCGGGCGCTTCAGCCGCCAGCGCCTGGCGGTGGACCCGCAGGCGGGCGTTGCCGACATCGAACTGGTGTACCAGAGCGGCCCGCGCTACCGCCTGGGCGAGGTCCGCTTCAGTGGCGACACCCCGTTGGACCACGACCTGCTGCAGCGCATGGTTTCGTTCAAGCCAGGCACGCCCTACGACTCCGAGCTTATCGCCGAACTCAACAACGACCTGCAGTCCAGCGGCTACTTCGAAGGCGTGAGGGTCGACGCCGCGCCCACCGCCGCCGTGGGCGAAGACATTCCGGTGGACGTTCGCCTGGACAGCCGCAAGCCACGCACCATGGGCCTGGGCCTAGGCTTTTCGACCGACGTCGGCCCACGCGGCAAGGCCAACTGGACCCGCCACTGGGTCAACCCCCAGGGCCACAGCTATGGCTGGGAAACCGAACTCTCGGCGCCGCGGCAGAACGTCGGCCTGTGGTATGACATTCCCCTCGACCCGCCGCTGACCGACAAACTGCGTTTTGCCGGTGGTTACCAGAACGAGGAGCTTTCCGGCACCGACACCCTCAGCAAGCTGCTCACCGTTGGCCCCGAATGGCACAGCAAGTTGCCCAGCGGCTGGCAGCGGGTGATTTCGCTGAAATACCAACGCGAGGAATACCGCCTGGGCGACGACTCGGGCCTGAGCAACCTGCTGATGCCCGGTATCAGCTTCAGTTACCTGCGCAGCGACAACCGCATCGACCCGCACAACGGCTATCGCCTGCAGTTCGATGCCCAGGTGGCCAAGGAAGGCCTGGTGTCGGACACCAACCTGCTGCATGGCAACGTGCTGCTCAAGGGCCTGACCACCCTGGGCCACAACCACCGCTTCCTTGGCCGTGTGCAGTTCGGTGGCAGTGCCACCAACGGCTACAAGAACAATATCCCGCCGTCGCTGCGTTTCTTCGCCGGTGGCGACCAAAGCGTGCGCGGCTATGACTACCAGACCCTGTCGCCAAAAAACAGCGACGGCGACCGCATCGGTGGCCGTTACCTGGTGGCTGGCAGCGTCGAGTACCAATATTCACTGACCGACAAGTGGCGCCTGGCGACCTTTGTCGACCAGGGCAACGCCTTCAATACCCTGGAGCTGCCTAGCCTGAAGACCGGGGTTGGCTTTGGCGTGCGCTGGGTGTCGCCGGTGGGGCCGCTGCGCCTGGACCTGGCCAAGGCGCTCGATGACGACGGCGGTATTCGCCTGCACTTCTCCATGGGGCCTGAGCTGTGATGCGTGTGTTGAAATTCGTTCTGCTGGGCCTGCTTGGCTGTGTACTGCTGGTGGCCGCCGCCCTGGGGCTGGTGCTGGGCACCGAAGGCGGCAGCCGCTGGGCGCTCGCCCGGGTGCCCGGGCTTGTGGTCGAGGACTTCCAGGGGCGCCTTGCGGGTACCTGGCAGGCCAGCCGGCTGAGCTGGGCCGATGCGGGCAGCCGGGTAGAGGTGCAGGCACCGCTGCTGAACTGGTCGCCGGCGTGCCTGCTGCGGGCCACCTTGTGCATCGAACAGCTGCATGCACAGCGCCTCGACATGGCCTTTGCACCCAGCGACCAGCCTGCCGAAAGTGGCCCGTTGCAACTGCCTGCGCTGCGCCTGCCGCTGGCCATCGAGGTCACCGAGGCCAAGGTCGGGCAGATACGCCTGGATGGCAGCGACCTGCTGGGCGACCTGCACCTGGCGGCGCACTGGGCGGCGGGCGGGCTGCGTATCGACAGCCTGCAGCTGCAGCGCGACGACTTGCGGGTAGATGTGCACGGCGACCTGCAGCCCGAAGGCGACTGGCCGTTGCAGGTACAGGGGCAGGTGCAGTTGCCTGCCGTGGAAGGCAAGGCCTGGCAACTGGCATTGACCGCCAAGGGCCCGCTGCAGAAAACCCTGCAACTCGACGCCACCAGCACGGGCTACCTCGATTCGCACCTGAGCGGTGAAGTGCAGGCGCTGGCCGAGCATGTACCCGCCAGGCTCCAGCTTCGTGCCGAGGCTTTCAAGCCGGCGGCAACGCTGCCTGATACCTTGCAGTTGAACCAGCTGCAACTGGATGCCCAGGGCGACTTGCTCAAGGGTTACCAGCTGTCCGGCACTGCCAGCCTGCCGGCCGAACAGGGCCCGATCGCCCTGGCCCTGGCAGGCCGGGTCGATGCCAAGGGTGCCAATGTGCAAGCCCTGGACCTCAAGGCCAGCGACAGCCAACGCCTTAAGTTGCAGGCCAATGCCGACTGGCAGCAGGGCCTGAGCGCCGATGCCCAGCTTGACTGGCAAGACTTCCCCTGGCTGCGCCTGTACCCGTTGCAGACACCACCTGAAGTCACCCTCAAACGCCTCAATGCCCAGGTCACGTACCGTGATGGCCGCTACCAGGGCCGCTTCGATGGCGACCTCGACGGCCCGGCGGGGGCGTTCACCCTGGCCAGCCCGTTCAGCGGCGACCTGGGCCAGGTAAGCCTGCCGCAGCTCGCGATGACCGCGGGCCAGGGCAAGGCGGCCGGCAGTGTCGCCGTGCGTTTCGCCGATACCCTGGCCTGGGATGTCGACCTGCAGTTGTCGGCACTGGACCCGGCCTACTGGCTGGCAGAACTGCCCGGCACCCTGGCCGGCCCGCTGCGCAGCAAGGGCGAACTGAAGAATGAGCAATTGAACCTGGATGCCCAGCTCGACCTCAAGGGCCGTTTGCGCGGCCAGCCGGCCGTGCTCAAGGTCGAGGCGCAAGGGGCGGGGCAGGCCTGGACCCTCGGCGCCCTGGCCGTGCAACTGGGTGACAACCGCATCAACGGCAGCGGCAGCCTGCAGCAGCGCCTGGCCGGGCGCATCGACCTCGACCTGCCGCGGCTCGGCCAGCTGTGGCCGCGGCTGCAAGGGCAGGTCAAGGGCCGGCTGGACGTGAGCGGTACGTTGCAGGCTCCCCAAGGCAACCTGACCCTGCTTGGCCAGCAACTGGCCCAAGCGGATAACCGGGTGCAACGCCTTGACCTGACGGTGCGGCTGGACAACGCCCAGCGCGGCGTGGTGGAGCTCAAGGCGGGCGGCATTCGCTTGGGCGAAACCCAGCTGGGCACCTTGCAGGCCAACGGCAAGGGCGACATCCGCCAGCAGGCCCTGACCCTGGTGCTCGACGGCCCGCAATTGAAACTCGACCTTGGCCTGGACGGCCAACTGAGCAAAGGCGACTGGCGCGGCCGCCTGGCCAGCGGCCGTATCCAGGCCGGTGGCCAGGACTGGCAATTGCAGTCTCCCGCCCGCCTGCAGCGCCTGGCCAGCGGCCAGCTGGACTTCGGCGCCCACTGCTGGCGCTCCGGCCAGGCCAGCCTGTGTGGCGAGGACCAGCGCCTGGCACCGGAGCCGCGCCTGCGTTACCACCTCAAGCAGTTCCCACTGCAGAGCCTGGCCCAGTGGTTGCCCAAGGACTTCGCCTGGCAGGGGCTGCTCAATGCCGACGTCAACCTGGACATTCCGGCCAGCGGCCCCAAGGGCACCCTGCGTGTCGACGCCAGTGGCGGCACCTTGCGCGTGCGCGACAAGGGGCAGTGGGTCGACTTCCCCTACCAGGCCCTGCGCCTGGACAGCACGTTGGCGCCACGGCGCATCGACACCCGCCTGGACTTCCAGGGCGAGCGCCTGGGCCAGCTGAGCCTGAACACCCGCCTGGACCCTCTGGGCAAGGACAAACCGCTGTCTGGCGATTTCCGCCTGGCCGGCCTGGACCTGTCGATCGCCCGCCCGTTCGTGCCCATGGTCGAGCGCCTGGCCGGGCAGCTCAATGGCACTGGCCGGTTGTCCGGTACCTTGCTGGCGCCCCAGGTCAACGGCAACCTGACGCTCAGTGGCGGTGAAGCCAGTGGCGGCGAGTTGCCGGTGAGCCTGCAGGATCTTTCGCTGCAGGCCATGATCGCCGGCGAGCAGGTGCAACTCAACGGAAACTGGCGCAGCGGCGAAGCCGGGCGCGGGCAGCTGTCCGGGCACCTCACCTGGGGCCAGGCGCTGGGCATGGACCTGCGCCTGCAGGGCCAGCAACTGCCGGTCAACGTCGAGCCCTATGCCAAGCTGGAGGTCGCTCCCGACCTGAACCTGCGCCTGGTCGACGACAAGCTGGCGGTGACCGGCAAGGTGCTGGTGCCCAAGGGCGCGATCACCGTGCGCGAGCTGCCGCCGTCGACGGTGAAGGTGTCTGACGATACGGTGATCGTCGGTCACCAGACCGAGCAGGGCAAGCCGCCCATGGCGATGGCCATGGACATCGATGTGCAGGTAGGGCAGGACAAACTGTCGTTCAACGGCTTTGGCCTGACTGCCAACCTGCTGGGCCACGTGCACATCGGCGACAACCTCGATACTCGCGGCGAACTGAGCCTGGCCGACGGCCGCTACCGCGCCTATGGCCAGCGCCTGACCATCCGCCGGGCACGCCTGTTGTTCGCCGGCCCCATCGACACGCCTTACCTGGATATCGAAGCGATTCGCCAGGTCGATGACGTGATCGCCGGCATCCGCTTGAGCGGCAGTGCCGAACAACCCACCACCACGGTGTTTTCGGAACCGGCCATGAGCCAGGAACAGGCGCTGTCCTACCTGGTGCTGGGGCGCCCGTTGAGCACTTCGGGCGAGGACAACAACATGCTCGCCGAAGCGGCCCTGGGCCTGGGGTTGGCAGGCAGCTCCGGGGTGACCGGAAGCCTGGCGTCGAGCCTGGGCATCGAGGATTTCCAGCTCGATACCGAAGGCTCGGGCAACACCACCAGCGTGGTGGCCAGTGGCAATCTCACGGAAAAGCTGAGCTTGCGCTATGGCGTGGGTGTGTTCGAGCCGGCCAATACCATTGCGCTGCGTTACAAGTTGAGCAAGAAGGTCTACCTGGAAGCAGCCAGTGGCCTGGCCAGCTCCCTGGATATTTTCTACAAGCGTGATTTCTGAGCCATTGGCGCCGCTTGCGGCGCATCGCGAGCTGCGCTCGCTCCTACCGGTCTTTGCGTAACTGAACTGCGCCCCAGATGTTGGACACCCGTCCATCACCTGGGGTTTTTCATGAGCAAGTATCCAACACCTTTCAAGCGGTCAGCCATCCAAGCCTTCCTCGATCGAGGCTATGGCTTCCGCCATGTT
>NZ_VWXK01000099.1 GCF_011752565.1 Pantoea sp. Ap-967 | reverse complement strand
ATTCGCATTTCGCTCAATTAAGAGCAGAACTCACAAATTTTACCTTAGCCTGATTTCCAGCAGTGAAACTGGTCATCAGTCTATTTCTATCACATATCCGAATTTTTAAAGAACGATCTGACAAAAGTCAGAAATCAACATTCGATCTGAATGTTCATTTCTAAGTTCTGACACGTTACTGCGTACCGCGAAAGTGGTGGAGCCAAGCGGGATCGAACCGCTGACCTCCTGCGTGCAAGGCAGGCGCTCTCCCAGCTGAGCTATGGCCCCGTATTCTACGGCTGAACCATGTAATGGTAGGTCTGGGCAGATTTGAACTGCCGACCTCACCCTTATCAGGGGTGCGCTCTAACCAACTGAGCTACAGACCTATAACAGGGTCGCGTTACAGCATCGTCTTTTCACAATGAATCAAGCAATTCGTGTGGGAGCTCATCAGTAGGCTGATGTCGTCGATTAAGGAGGTGATCCAGCCGCAGGTTCCCCTACGGCTACCTTGTTACGACTTCACCCCAGTCATGAATCACACC
>NZ_VWXK01000098.1 GCF_011752565.1 Pantoea sp. Ap-967 | reverse complement strand
AGAAAACGCAGCCCAAGGCCACCGGGCGCCCCGCGTACGACCCCGCCGATCAGCTAAAGCTCTACCTTTACGGTTATTTCCAGCGCATTCGCTCGTCCCGGCGCCTGGAAGCCGAATGCCAGCGCAACATCGAAGTGATGTGGCTGATCAACCGGCTCAAACCCGACTTCAAAACCATCGCCGACTTCCGCAAGAACAACAAAGCTGCGTTCGTCGCGACATGCCGGGCCTTTGTGCAGTTCTGCCGAACTGCCGGTTTGATTGCCGGTGACTTGGTTGCCATCGACGGGAGTAAGTTTCAGGCAGTCGCTTCCGCGCGACGCCACCTGAACCTGAATCAGCTTAAGCGTCAGGACGAGAAGCTGGATAAGCGGATTGCCCAATATCTGGCGGACCTGGATGCCGCTGATAAGACTGAGGGCGAGTAGGTGGTAGATCGCACTGCGATCAAGGCGGCCCTGGCAGAGCTTGAGGCTAAGCAGCAAGACAACCGCAGCTGCCAAGCCTTGATGCAATCGATGGGGCTGGAGCAATTCAACACACACGAAAGCGA
>NZ_VWXK01000097.1 GCF_011752565.1 Pantoea sp. Ap-967 | reverse complement strand
CCGGCCTGCCATCGGCAATGGCGGCGCACCTGGTGCACCCGGATCGCCCAGTGATTTCGGTGTGTGGCGACGGCGGCTTCATGATGAACAGCCAGGAACTGGAAACCGCGGTACGCCTCGGCATGCACATCACCGTGGTGATTCTGCGTGACGACGGCTACGGCATGATCCGCTGGAAGCAGGCCAACATGGGCTTCACCGATTTCGGCTTGGACTACGGCAACCCGGACTTCGTCAAATACGCCGAAGCCTACGGTGCCAACGGCCACCGCGTGGAAAGCGCCGAAGCCTTCCTGCCGCTGCTGGAACACTGCATCAAGACCCCAGGCGTTCACGTGATCGACTGCCCAGTCGACTACAGCGAGAACGACCGCATCCTCAACAGCGAACTGCGTGAGCGTGCGCTGGCGGTATAAGGCTTAACGGCCATTCGCGGGCAAGCCCGCTCCTACAAGGACCGTGTGCCTCTGTAGGAGATCACCCAGCCCTCTTGGGGCTGCGCTGTCGCGCAGCAAACATGATGGCGCACGACTTCATATCTGCGTTGGCGCTGACATTTTGCAAAAGAAAAGGCGTCTGGCCCGTTAGGGCCAG
>NZ_VWXK01000096.1 GCF_011752565.1 Pantoea sp. Ap-967 | reverse complement strand
AGGGTGCGACCACCCTGACAGTTAACGTTGGTGGCACGATCTACACCGTTACCGTTGATGCGGACGGTAAGGGCACCCTGCAGGTACCAAACACCAACGTCGAAGACGTCTACAAAGATGCTTCGACCGTTACCGCCACCGTCACGGCTGTTAACGGCGGCAACTACGAAGGCGTGGACCTGACTGGCGCGACCAATACCGCCACTGTCGAAGACACCATCGACAACACCACTGTTGCTGTTTCGTCTGAGCCGGCGAAAGAAGGCGACGAAAACGTCACCTTCAACTTCCAGCTGAGCAACAAGCCGCAGGGCGCGACCACCCTGACCGTGGATGTCGGTGGCACCATCTACACCGTAAACGTCGATGCGGACGGTAAAGGTACCCTCCAGGTGCCAAACACCAACGTTGAAGACGTCTACAAAGATGCCTCGACCGTCACTGCCACCGTCACCGCTGTTAACGGCGGTAACTACGAAGGCGTGGATCTGACTGGCGCGACCAATACCGCGACTGTCGAAGACACTATCGACAACACCACTGTGGCCGTCAGCTCGCTGCCAGCGAAAGAAGGCGATGAAAACGTCACCTTCAACTTCCAGCTGAGCAA
>NZ_VWXK01000095.1 GCF_011752565.1 Pantoea sp. Ap-967 | reverse complement strand
CCACGTCTTTCATCGCCTCTGACTGCCAAGGCATCCACCGTATGCGCTTCTTCACTTGACCATATAACCCCAAGCAATCTGGTTATACTGTGAAGACGACATTCGCCGAAAATTCGCATGTTGCGCTCTCGCGCAGAACTCACAAATTTTACCTTAGCCTGATCCACCAGCAGTGAAACTGGTGTTCAGTCTATATCTATCACATATCCGAATTTTTAAAGAACGATCTGACAAAAGTCAGAAATCAACATTCATCACTGAATGCTCATTTCTAAGTTCTGAGCAGTGGTGCAAAGTGGTGGAGCCAAGCGGGATCGAACCGCTGACCTCCTGCGTGCAAGGCAGGCGCTCTCCCAGCTGAGCTATGGCCCCATCAGGAACTGGTAGGTCTGGGCAGATTTGAACTGCCGACCTCACCCTTATCAGGGGTGCGCTCTAACCAACTGAGCTACAGACCTATAACAGGGTCGCATCACATCATCGTCTTTTCACAATGAATCAAGCAATTCGTGTGGGAGCTCATCAGCAGGCTGATGTCGTCGATTAAGGAGGTGATCCAGCCGCAGGTTCCCCTACGGCTACCTTGTTACGACTTCACCCCAGTCATGAATCACACC
>NZ_VWXK01000094.1 GCF_011752565.1 Pantoea sp. Ap-967 | reverse complement strand
TTGCGGAGGGAGGTGACGGGCATGGATGCCCGTCAAGCGCTGGGCCCCAGGATGGGGCCTGCAGCGCGGTCCTCCCGGGAGCAAGGCCGGAGCGAGGGAACCCCGAAGCGCAGCGTAGGGGCCGGATGTGGGAGCCAGCGTTTTTTGGTTACTTTTTGTCGCGTCTGACAAAAAGTGACTCGCCGTAAGGGCGAAAAGGTGAGTAAGCGTCACCATCGCAAACGAATGACTCGCGTGAGTCAAAACCGGCGCGATCCAGGTTTTTGATCTTTTGCTTTTTGCTTTTTGCTTTTTGCTTTTTGCTTTTTGCTTTTTGCTTTTTGCTTTTTGCTTTTTGCTTATCGAATGAAGCCAACATTCATTGGCGATGGTGGCGCACAGTCACCTTTCCGCCCTTACGGCGGGTCACTTTTTGTCAAACGCGACAAAAAGTAACCAAAAAACGCTGGCTCCCACATACGGCCCCTGCGCTGCGCTCCGGGGTCCCCTCACTCCGGCCTTGCTCCCGGGAGGACCGCGCTGCAGGCCCCATCCTGGGGCCCAGCGCTTGACGGGCATCCATGCCCGTCACCTCCCTCCGCAAGACCTCCGTTCGGCCTCCTGAGGTCGCGATTGGTGTTGCCTG
>NZ_VWXK01000093.1 GCF_011752565.1 Pantoea sp. Ap-967 | reverse complement strand
TGGGGTTTCCCCATGTGAGAGTAGGTCATCGTCAAGATTCATTTCGCAAAACCCCTATCTGCGCGAGCAGGTAGGGGTTTTGTCTTTTCTGGCGTTTAATTTCTTGAGATACGCGGCGCCTGGCCGACCGCATCGCGAGCTTTGCTCGCTCCTACGGGGGCTTGCGCGGGGCTGGTAGGAGCGAGCGTAGCTCGCGAAGCGGTCTCAAATCTGGCTCGACCCCTTGAGCCATCTTGCACTTACTCGCTAGCAATGCGTCGCAGCGCGGCATTTTGGCGCAGTAGCCAATTGTCTTTTGTCTGTATCCTCCTAGTTGCACCGTTGATACGGTGCGACAATATTTCTCGCAAATTAACGTGACTTGTTCGCGCTTATGCTGCGTCAAGACTTTAGTTCGGGGCAATCCTGGCCCCCGAACCAAGCGATGCCAGCGTACCGTGCTGCGCATTTCTGGACTTCTACTGTCCGATCACTTGAGGTTACAAGCAAGATGGCCAAGGCCGCCGATGTCGTTGTGCAATGCCTGGAAAACGAAGGTGTCGAGTATGTGTTCGGCATTCCTGGTGAGGAAAACCTCGACCTGCTGGAATCCCTGCGCAAGTCGAAGATCAAGCTGGTTCTGACCCGCCACG
>NZ_VWXK01000092.1 GCF_011752565.1 Pantoea sp. Ap-967 | reverse complement strand
GCAGGCTACCACGTCTTTCATCGCCTCTGACTGCCAAGGCATCCACCGTATGCGCTTCTTCACTTGACCATATAACCCCAAGCAATCTGGTTATACTGTGAAGACGACATTCGCCGAAAATTCGCATTTCGCTCAATTAAGAGCAGAACTCACAAATTTTACCTTAGCCTGATTTCCAGCAGTGAAACTGGTCATCAGTCTATTTCTATCACATATCCGAATTTTTAAAGAACGATCTGACAAAAGCCAGAAATCAACATTCGAGGCGAATGCTCATTTCTGAGTTTGATCAAGCAGTACCGCGTACAGCAAAAGTGGTGGAGCCAAGCGGGATCGAACCGCTGACCTCCTGCGTGCAAGGCAGGCGCTCTCCCAGCTGAGCTATGGCCCCGCATATTGGTAGGTCTGGGCAGATTTGAACTGCCGACCTCACCCTTATCAGGGGTGCGCTCTAACCAACTGAGCTACAGACCTATATAGGGTCTTGATCGTCTTCGACAATGAATCAAGCAATTCGTGTGGGAGCTCATCAGCAGGCTGATGTCGTCGATTAAGGAGGTGATCCAGCCGCAGGTTCCCCTACGGCTACCTTGTTACGACTTCACCCCAGTCATGAATCACACCGTGGTAACCGTCCTCCCGAAGGTTAGACTAGCTACTT
>NZ_VWXK01000091.1 GCF_011752565.1 Pantoea sp. Ap-967 | reverse complement strand
TGGATCTGACTGGCGCGACCAATACCGCGACTGTCGAAGACACTATCGACAACACCACTGTGGCCGTCAGCTCGCTGCCAGCGAAAGAAGGCGATGAAAACGTCACCTTCAACTTCCAGCTGAGCAACAAACCGCAGGGCGCGACCACCCTGACCGTCGATGTCGGCGGCACCATCTACACCGTTACAGTGGATGCGGACGGTAAAGGCACCCTGCAAGTTCCGAACACCAACGTTGAAGATGTCTATAAAGACGCTTCGACTGTCACTGCCACCGTCACCGCTGTGAATGGCGGCAACTACGAAGGCGTGGACCTGACTGGCGCGACCAATACCGCCACTGTCGAAGACACCATCGACAACACCACCGTGGCCGTCAGCTCGCTGCCGGCGAAAGAAGGCGACGAAAACGTCACCTTCAACTTCCAGCTGAGCAATAAGCCGCAGGGTGCAACCACCCTGACCGTGGATGTCGGCGGCACTATCTACACCGTGAACGTCGATGCGGACGGTAAAGGCACCCTGCAAGTTCCGAACACCAACGTCGAAGACGTCTACAAAGATGCTTCGACCGTGACTGCCACCGTCACCGCTGTTAACGGCGGTAACTACGAAGGCGTGGACCTGACTGGCGCGACCAATACCGCGACTGTCGAAGACACCATCGATAACA
>NZ_VWXK01000090.1 GCF_011752565.1 Pantoea sp. Ap-967 | reverse complement strand
GCAACGTATCGGGCGGGAACTACGAGAATCTGGTGGCCGACAAGTCACAAGTCAGCACCAACGTTACCGATGTGCAGGACACCACCACCGTCACCCTGACCGCCACACCGTCCGTGGCCGAAGGCGGCACCATCATTTACACCGCGACGGTTGGCGCTCCAGTCACGGGTAGCCCGGTCGTGGTTAGCTTGGCTAACGGCCAGACGATCACTATCCCGGTTGGCCAGAGCTCGGGCACAGCTACGGGCGCCACGACCAATGACGTGTACCAGGGGCATGCTCCGGTTACCAACAACATCACTGCAGTCAGCGGCGGCAATTACGAAAACCTGGTGGCGAATACGGCTACGGTGAGCACTACGGTCACCGATGTGCAGGACACCACAACCGTCACCCTGACTGCCACACCGTCCGTGGCCGAAGGCGGCACCATCGTCTACACCGCCACCGTTGGCGCGCCGGTTACCGGCAACCCGGTCGTGGTCACGCTGACCAATGGCCAGACCATTACCATCCCCGTTGGCCAAAGCTCGGGAACCGCTACGGGCGTGGTCAGCAACGACGTTTATCAAGGCCATGCACCGGTCACCAACAGCATCAGCAATGTGTCCGGTGGCAATTACGAGAATCTGGTAGCCGACAAGTCGCAGGTCAGCACCTCTGTCACCGATGTGCAGGACACGACCA
>NZ_VWXK01000008.1 GCF_011752565.1 Pantoea sp. Ap-967 | reverse complement strand
CCGAGTACATCCATTACTACAACCACGAACGAATCAAAATGAAGCTCAATGGCCTGAGTCCTGTGGCTTACAGGACTCAGGCTGAGGTAGCCTAGCTTCGACCGTCTAACATTTGGGGCGCAGTTCACACGCTTGTAGGAGCGGGCTTGCCCCGCGAAAGGGCCGCCACAGGTTGCAGACGAACGGCCCCTTGCCAACCCGCTGCCGACCCGCCATAACCAACACATGAACCTGCCCGCCCACCAGCACCCCGTGCTCGAACTGTTCCACCCGGCCATCGGCACCTGGTTCCGCCAGCACTTCGCCACGGTCACCGATGCCCAGGCCCGTGCCTGGCCGCTGATCCACGCTGGCCAGTCGATGCTGCTCGCGGCCCCCACCGGTTCCGGGAAAACCCTGAGCGCCTTCCTCGCGGTGCTCGACGAGCTGTTTCGCCAGGGCCTGGAGCACGCTGGCGAACTTCCAGCGCACACCCAGATCGTCTACGTTTCCCCCCTCAAGGCCCTATCCAACGACATCCGCCTGAACCTCCAGGCACCGCTCGAAGGCATCCGCCAGGCCCTCGAAGCCCAAGGGCTGCAGGCCCCATGCATCACCAGCGCCGTGCGCACCGGCGACACCCCGCAAAAAGACCGCGCCGCCATGCGCAAGCGGGCCCCGCACATCCTGGTGACCACACCCGAGTCGCTGTACGTGCTGATGGGCTCGGCCTCGGGCCGCGCTGGGCTTGCCAGCGTGCACACGGTGATCGTCGACGAGATCCACGCCCTGGCGGGTAACAAGCGCGGCGCCCACCTGGCGTTGACCCTGGAGCGCCTGCAGGCTTTATGTGCTCGCCCGCTACGGCGTATCGGCCTGTCGGCTACACAGCGCCCGGTGGAGCGCGTGGCGCAGTTTCTGGTCGGCCATGACCGACCCTGCGCGATCGTCGATGTCGGCCATGCGCGCCAGCGCGACCTGGCCATCGAAGTGCCGCCGGTGCCCCTCGGTGCGGTGATGGCCACCGATGTCTGGGGGCTGGTCTACGACCGCCTGGCAGACCTTGCCCGTGAACACCGCACCACGCTGGTATTCGTCAACACCCGGCGCCTGGCCGAACGCCTTACCCGCCACCTCGGTGACCGCCTGGGCAAGGGCGCTGTTGCCGCGCACCACGGCAGCCTGGCCAAGGAGCTGCGCCTGGAGGCCGAGCAACGCCTCAAGCGCGGCCAGCTGCAGGTGCTGGTGGCCACGGCTTCGCTGGAACTGGGCATCGACATCGGTGATGTCGACCTGGTTTGCCAGATCGAATCGCCCGGTTCCATCGCCGCCTTGCTGCAGCGGGTTGGCCGCTCCGGGCACCAGGTGGACGGCATCCCCAAGGGCCGCCTGTTCGCCACCTCACGCGATGACCTGATCGAATGCGTGGCGTTGCTGGACTGCGTGCGCCACGGCGAACTCGACGAGGTGCACATTCCCAGGGCGCCACTGGACGTGCTGGCCCAGCAGATCGTCGCCGAGGCCAGCAACCAGGCCTGGGAGGAAACCGCGCTGCTTCACTGCCTGCGCCAGGCCACGCCCTATGCCGCACTCGATGCCGCCCATTACCAGGCACTGCTGCGCATGCTTGCCGAGGGCTACAACGGCCGCCAGGGCGTGCGCAGCGCCTACCTGCACCGCGATGCGGTCACTGGCACGGTGCGCGGGCGGCGCGGTAGCCAGCTGACAGCGCTGACCAGCGGCGGCACCATTCCGGAAACCGCCGACTACGCCGTGCTGCTCGAACCCCAGGCCTTGAGCATTGGCAGCGTCAACGAAGACTTCGCCGTGGAAAGCATCGCCGGGGATATCTTCCAACTGGGCAATGCCTCCTACCGAATCCTGCGGGTCGAACCTGGCCGGGTGCGGGTCGAGGACGCCCAGGGCCTGCCGCCGACCATCCCATTCTGGCTAGGGGAGGCGCCGGGGCGCAGTGACGAGCTGTCCGCCGCCGTCGCCCGCCTGCAAGCCCGCCTGGATGCGCAGCTGGCGCTGAACCGGGGCGAGCTGACGGCCGTGCAACAATGGCTCCAGGCCACCTTCGAGCTGACCCCCGCCTGCGCCAGCCAGTTGCTCGACTACCTTGGCCGCACCCGCGAGGTGCTTGGTGCCCTACCCTCGCAGCAGACGCTGGTGATGGAGCGCTTCTTCGACGAGTCGGGCGGCACCCAGCTGATTATCCATTCGCCCTATGGCAGCCGCATCAACCGCGCCTGGGGCCTGGCCTTGCGCAAGCGCTTCTGCCGCACCTTCAACTTCGAACTGCAAGCCGCCGCCAGCGAAGACGCCATCGTGCTGTCGCTGTCGACCAGCCACAGCTTCGAACTGGACGAGGTGTGGCGCTACCTGAACAGCCGCAGCGCCGAGCAGATCCTGGTCCAGGCCCTGCTCGAAGCGCCGCTGTTCGGCGTGCGCTGGCGCTGGAACGCCAGCGCCGCCCTGGCCTTGCCGCGTTTCGTTGGCGGGCGCAAGGTGGCGCCGCAAATCCAGCGGATGAAAAGCGAAGACCTGATCGCCGCTGTGTTTCCCGACCAGATCGCTTGCCTTGAGAACATCGTGGGCGAACGGCAGATTCCCGACCACCCGCTGGTTGAACAAACCCTCGATGACTGCTTGCACGAGGCGATGGACAGCGAAGGCTGGCTGGCCCTGTTGCGGCGCATGGAAAGCGGCCAGGTGCGCCTGCTGTGTCGCGACCTGCCAGCGCCCTCGCCCCTGGCGGCGGCGATTCTCAATGCCCGCCCCTACAGCTTCCTCGACGATGCGCCCCTCGAAGAACGGCGCACCCAGGCCGTGCTGAACCGGCGCTGGAACGACGTGGCCAACACCGATGACCTGGGCGCGCTGGACGCCGATGCCATCGCTGCCGTGCGGGCCGAGGCCTGGCCTGCGCCAGGCAATGCCGACGAAATGCACGAAGCCTTGATGGGCCTTGGCGCCATCAGCCAGGACGAGGTTCAGGCCAATGTTGGCTGGGACGTGCTGCTGCAGCAGTTGGCCAAGGCTGGCCGGGCACTGCGCTTGGCCGATGAACGCCTGTGGCTGGCGCGCGAACGCCAGAACCTGCTGCAGGTGCTGTACCCAGGCTCGCGCCTGGAACCGGTGTTGGGCACGCTCCCGGGCTTTGACCAGCCCATCGACCCGGACACCGCCCTGGCCGAACTGCTGCGCGCCCGCCTGAGCGGCCATGGCCCGTTGACCCTGGCCGAGGTCGCCGGCCCCCTGGGCAAGCCCGCCGTCGACGTTGAACAGGCCCTCGCCCGCCTGGAAGCCGAGGGCCTTGTGCTGCGCGGCCACTTCAGCCCCGGCGAGCAGCCGTTGCAATGGTGTGAACGGCACCTGCTGGCGCGCATCCATCGCTACACGGTCAAGCGCCTGCGCCGGGAAATCGAACCGGTCAGCCTGCAGGACTTCATGCGGTTCCTGTTCGACTGGCAGCACCTGGCCGCGGATGAGCGCCTGCGCGGCCCGCAGGCGGTGGCCGAGGTACTGGGCCAGTTGCAGGGTTTCCCCAGCGCAGCCGGTGCCTGGGAGGCCGAGTTGCTGCCCGCGCGCATCCAGGACTACAGCCCGCACTGGCTCGACGATGCCTGCCGCAGCGGGCAGTTCGCCTGGAGCCGGCTGGCGGCGACGGTGGCCAGCACCACCTTGGCCAGCACGCCGCTGGTGCTGCTACCCCGTGAACACCTGGGCCTGTGGCGCAGCCTGGCGCCGGTGCCGGCCCAAGATAGCCTCGGCGCGCGGGCCCAGCGTGTGCATGAAGCGTTGCAGGGGCAAGGCGCGCTGTTCTTCGATGAACTGACCGACGAGGCCCATCTGCTGCCCAGCGAGTTGGAAACGGCTCTGCAGGAACTGGTGGGGGCAGGCCTGGTGGGCGCCGACAGTTTCACTGGCCTGCGCAGCCTGATTACCCCGGCGGCGAAACGCCCGTCACGCAACAGCCGCCGTGGCCACCCGCCGATGTCCAGCAGCATGGCCCACGCCGGGCGCTGGGCGTTGTTGCGCCGGGGCAGCGGCGATGTCGACGGGCAACAGCGCCTGGAGCAGGTCGCCCGGGCGCTGCTGCGCCGCTATGGGGTGATCTGCTGGCGCTTGCTGGAACGGGAAAGCGATGTGCTGCCGCCCTGGCGGGAGTTGCTGCGCTGCTATCACCGCCTGGAGGCACGCGGGGAGATTCGCGGTGGGCGCTTCATTGCCGGGCTTGCCGGTGAGCAGTTCGCCCTGCCCGAAGCGGTCAGCCTGCTACGCCAGGTAAGGCGGCGGGCGCCCGAGGGCGCGCTGGTGATGGTCAGCGCCAGCGACCCGCTGAATGTGATCGGTTCGTTGTTGCCGGGGGCGAAGGTGCCGGCGATGAGTGGCAACCGGCTGTTGTATCGCGATGGGGTGCCGGTGGCGACACGGATCGCCGGGCGGTATGCGTACCTGGTCGAGGCAGCGGCCCAGGAACAGGAAGGTTGGCGGCAGAAGCTGCTGCGCGGTAGTGCGTGACGCACGCTCTCATGGAACAAATCGCAAATATCTGATTTAACAGAGAATCCTGTGGGAGCGGGCTTGCCCGCGAACACCGGCAACGCCGGTGCCATCCACCGCGTCGCCTGCTTCGCGGGCAAGCCCGCTCCCACAGGAGATCGCAGACTGCCTGCGTGCACTGTTCCCTGCGCGACAGCGCAGCCCGAGAGGCCCAAGCGAGAATGATTTTCGCTACCCCGATTTTAATTTGCACTGCCACACAACTTGGCTATGGTCGGGGTTTGCACCAGGCCCTGAGCCTGACCGCGCCATCGCAAGGATCCCGTATGAGCCTGTCACTTCTCAGCCGCTATGCCTTCTTCTCCGCCTGCGTCCTGTTCACCCTGGCCAGCCTGCCGTTCCTGCACCATGAATGGCTGTGGCCGTTCACCCTGGTCACGGGCGTGCTCAGCCTGATCGGCATATTCGACCTGCTGCAGCAACGCCACGCCGTGCGCCGCAACTACCCGATCCTGGGCAACATCCGCTACCTGGTCGAGGGCATTCGCCCGGAAATTCGCCAGTACCTGCTGGAAGCCGACAGCGATGCCCTGCCCTTCTCCCGCGCCCAGCGCTCGCTGGTGTACGCCCGGGCCAAGAACGAGGCCTCGGACAAGCCATTCGGCACCCTGATCGACGTGTACGAGTCGGGCTTCGAGTTCATCGGCCACTCCATGCGCCCAGCGCCGCTGACCGACCCGGCAAGCTTTCGCATCATCGTCGGCGGCCCGCAATGCACCCAACCCTACTCGGCGTCGATCTTCAACATTTCCGCCATGAGCTTCGGCTCGCTCAGCGCCAACGCCATCCGCGCGCTGAACAAGGGCGCCAAGCTGGGCAACTTCCACCACGACACCGGCGAAGGCAGCATCAGCCCCTACCACCGTGAGCACGGCGGCGACCTGGTGTGGGAACTGGGCAGTGGCTACTTTGGCTGCCGCACCGCCGATGGCCGTTTCGACCCCGAGCGCTTCGCCGCCCAGGCGCGAAGCCCGCAAGTGCGGATGATCGAAATCAAGATGAGCCAGGGCGCCAAGCCCGGCCATGGCGGCATTCTGCCCAAGCACAAGGTGACCCGGGAAATTGCCGAAACCCGTGGTGTGCTGATGGGCGAAGACTGCATCTCGCCATCGCGCCACAGCGCCTTCTCCACCCCGATCGAAATGATGCAGTTCATCGCCCAGCTGCGTGAGCTGTCCGGTGGCAAGCCGGTGGGCTTCAAGTTCTGCCTGGGCCACCCGTGGGAGTTCATGGGCATCGCCAAGGCCATGCTGGAAACCGGCATCCTGCCCGATTTCATCGTCGTCGACGGCAAGGAAGGCGGCACCGGCGCGGCGCCGGTGGAGTTCACCGACCATATCGGCGTACCACTGCGTGAAGGCTTGCTGTTCGTGCACAACACCCTGGTTGGCCTGAACCTGCGCGACAAGATCAAGCTCGGCGCCAGCGGCAAGATCGTCAGTGCCTTCGACATCGCCAGCGTGCTGGCCATCGGCGCCGACTGGGCCAACTCGGCGCGTGGCTTCATGTTCGCCATCGGCTGCATCCAGTCGCAAAGCTGCCACACCAACAAGTGCCCGACCGGCGTCGCCACCCAGGACCCGCTGCGCCAACGCGCCCTGGTGGTGCCAGACAAGGCCCAGCGGGTGCTGAACTTCCACCACAACACCCTGCGCGCCTTGGCCGAGATGCTCGCCGCCGCGGGCCTGACCCACCCTGAGCAACTGGAAGCCAGGCACCTGGTGCGGCGCATATCGGCCACCGAGATCAAGCTGTTCTCGCAGATGCACGTGTTCCTCAAGCCTGGGGAATTGCTCACCGGCGAGGTCAACGGGCAGTTCTATTCACGCATGTGGCAAATGGCGCGGCCCGACAGTTTCGAGCCGCAGGCAGCCTGAATGCCTTGAATCGGCTTTCAGTCTTCCTTGAAGGTAGAGCGCTGCTGCTGGCGGGCCCGGTGCCCGGCGACGGCCCGTATGACATAGCGCGGGCGGTGCTTGGCTTCCATGTAGATGCGCCCGACGTATTCGCCCAGCACGCCGATGCCGATCAGCTGCACGCCGCCCAGGAACAAGATGGCGGCCATCAATGAGGGGTAACCGGGCACCGCGTTGCCGAACAGCCATTTGTCCATGACCTGCCACAGCGCGTAGCCCAGCGCGGCCAGGGCGATGCTGCCGCCGAGGTAGGTCCACAAGCGCAGCGGCACGGTACTGAACGAGGTGATGCCGTCCAGCGCCAGGTTCCACAGGCGCCAGCCATTGAAACGGCTTTTGCCGGCCGTGCGTGCGCAGCGGTCGTACTCGACCAGCGTGGTCCTGAACCCCGCCCAGGACAGCATGCCTTTCATGAACAATTGCTGCTCGGGCATCGACTTGATCACTTCCACCACCTTACGGTCGAGCAGGCGGAAGTCGCCAACGTTCTCCTCGATGCGGATCTGCGAGATACGGTTGAGCAGAAAGTAGAAACCCGCCGCCGTGCAGCGCTTCAAACGGCTGTCGCAGGACCGGTCACGGCGCTTGGCCAGCACCACGTCAAAGCCTGCCCGCCATTGCTCGATCAGCAGCGGGATCACCTCGACCGGGTCTTGCAGGTCGACGTCGATGGGGATGACCGCATCGCCACTGGCTTGCTCCAGCCCGGCGAACAACGCAGCCTCCTTGCCGAAGTTGCGTGAAAGGTCCACCAGCGCGACGTCGGGGTCGCCGGCAATGAGCTGGCGAATCTGCTTTTCCGTTTCATCCTGGCTGCCATCGTTGACGAACAACAGCTCGACCTGATCGGCCTCGTTGGCCAGTGCCCGGCGAACGGCGTCATAAAAGGGCCGGATGGCCTTCTCTTCATTGAACACTGGCACGATCAGGGAAATGTCCATCTGCGCGGCTCCGTTACCAACATCGCGTTAGTATTAATACCAACGTAGGAGAAACCCCAGGGCCCCACCACTGACAGAAATGCCAGTTGACGCCGCCAGGCAGCGCTGCAGGGGCCAAGCGGCGTACCGGTGGTCTACCCGCCGGAGACGGCAAGGAACCCGCCCCGGCCGTGGGCGATCTTCTGTGATACTTCCAGACAGGGGCAATGACCATGAACCCAGGCCGCGACCTTCGCATCGACTTCTTCCGTGGCCTGGCCCTGGTGTTCATCTTCTGGGACCACATTCCCGACAACCCGCTGGGCAACCTCACCGTGCGCAACATCGGCTTCAGCGACGCGGCGGAAATTTTCGTGTTTCTCGCTGGCTACGCCGCCGTGCTGGCCTATGGCAAGGTCGCCCGGCGTGACGGCTGGCTGGTGGCCAGCGTGCGCATTCTGCGCCGGGTGTGGGTGCTGTACGTGGCGCATATCTTCCTGCTGGTGCTGCTGATGGGCATGGTGTTCGTGGCCAACCACCACGCCCAGCGGGACATGATCGAGGGCATGGGGCTGACCTATTTCCTCAACGACCCACAGCAGGCACTGGTGGACGAGCTGATGCTGCGCTTCAAGCCCAACCTGATGGACCCGTTGCCGCTGTATATCCTGCTGCTGCTTGGTTTGCCCGTGGCATTGCCGCTGCTGATGCACCGCCTGGCGTTGGCGGTGGGCTTGTCCCTGGGGCTTTATGGGCTGGTGCAGGTGTTCAAGTGGAACCTGCCGGCCCAGGCAGGCGGGGTGTGGTATTTCAACCCGTTCGCCTGGCAGTTGCTGTTCGTGCTGGGGGGCGCGATGGCCCTGCTTGGGCAGCGCACGGCCACTGCCAGGCCCAGCCCGGCCTGGCGCCAGCCGTTGTTCGTGGCCGCCACCGGCGTGGTGCTGGCCAGCGCAGTGGTGGCGATGGCGTGGCGTTGGCCGGCCGTGCACGATGTGCTGATCCCGCGCTGGCTGGGGGAATGGATCTACCCGATCGACAAGACCAACCTGTCGCCCTTGCGCCTGGTGCAGTTCCTGGCGCTGGCCTACTGCACCGCCAGGCTGGTGGGCAGCGGGCCATGGCTGCACGGCTGGCTGGCCCGGCAGGTTTGCCGGATCGGGCGCTATTCGCTGGAGGTGTTCTGCCTGGGCGTGCTGCTGGCGCCGCTTGCCGATGTGCTCAATGCCCAGGGCGGCGACCACTGGCCGGTGCAACTGCTGACCGCGCTGGGTGGGCTGCTGGCGATGCTGATGCTGGCGGGGTGGTTGGACTGGAACAAGCGGCTGGGGCAGGCGGTGCTTTCGCGAGATTTGCTCGCTCCTACCGGGCCCCGGTAAACCTGATAGGAGCGAGCAAAGCTCGCGATAGGGCCGCAACGCGGCCCGCTTTCTACAAATTTTTCACCCCATCCCGTCAACGTCTAAGCTTCAGGCAAGCAACACGAAAATACCTGGCCGGAAAGAAGACTATGGGCGCACTGTGGCAATCGGAACCAACCAGAACGGAAGCACCCGAGGTACCACCGGCCGAGACGCCACCCGCCAAGTCCCCCCGTCAGCGCAGGCTCTGGTGGCGGCTGATCATCCTGATCCTGCTGGTGGCACTGGTTGCCATCGGCTTCGCCGCCTATGACGAGTTCCGCACTTCCAACCTGCAATCGCGTGAATTCAGCAAGCTGGCCACCACCCTCACCTACTCGCTGAACGCCGGCCCCAGCGACGCCATCGTCTACCCGGGCGACGGCCCGTTCGACAAGCGCCTGGGCTACAGCGCCCTGGGCGAATTCCTGCCGCGCCTGCTCAAGCGCGACTACCTCATCAGCCAGCAAGTGCAGTTTTCCCCGGCACTGATGAGTTACGCCGAACATGGCCTGTTCGTGCCCTATATCGAGAAGATCCAGGCGGGCCTGTCGATCACCGATTGCCGGGGCGATGCGCTGTATCAATACAACTACCCGCAACACCTGTACCCCGATTTCGCCTCGATCCCACCGGTGATGGTCAACAGCCTGCTGTTCATCGAGAACCGCGACCTGCTCGACACCCAGGACCCGAAGAACAACCCGGCCGTGGACTGGCCGCGTTTCGCCAAGGCCGCCTACAGCCAGGTGGCCAAGTACCTGGCCCTGCCCGGCCAATCCGCTGGCGGCAGTACCTTGGCCACCCAGCTGGAAAAGTACCGCCACTCGCCTGACGGGCTGACCGTGTCTGGCGCCGAGAAGATCCGCCAGATGATTTCGGCCAGCGTGCGCGCCTACCAGGGCGGCCCGGACACCACCGAGGCGCGTGAGCGGATCGTGCGTGACTACCTCAACAGCGTGCCGCTCTCGGCCGTGCCTGGGCATGGTGAGGTGCATGGCATGGCCGAAGGCCTGCGGGTGTGGTACGGCGCTGATTTCGACCAGGTCAACCAGGCCTTGACGGCCACCACCACCGACCCCGACAGCATGGCCGCGCGGGGCCTGGCCCTGCGCCAGGTACTGTCGCTGATGATCGCCCAGCGGCGGCCATCGCATTACCTGTCCAAGGGCCGGGTCGAGCTGGCCGAACTCACCGACTCGCACATCCGCGTGCTGGCCGCGAACAAGGTCATCGACCAGCCGCTGGCCGACGCGGCGCTGGCCAGCAAAGCGGTGTACCGCGACTGGGTGGCGCAGCCGACCATCGTGCCGATCATCACCAACAAGGGCATCAGCCTGGCGCGCAACCGCCTGGCGGCGATGCTCAACCGCCCGCTGTACGACCTGGACCGCCTGGACGTTTCGGCCACCAGCACCTTGCAGGCCGACCTGCAGGTGCAGGTGAGCCAGTACCTGAAAAACCTCGCCGACCCGGAATTCGCGGCGAAGATCGGCCTGATCGGCGAGCGCCTGCTCACCGCCAAGACCACCGACCAGGTCAGCTACAGCTTTACCCTGTTCGAACGCACCGCCGATGGCTCGCGGGTGCGGGTGCAGACCGACAGCACCAACCAGCCCTTCGATATCAACGAAGGCAGCAAGCTGGAGTTGGGCTCGACGGCCAAGCTGCGGGTGCTGACCACCTACCTGGAAATCATCGCCGAACTGCACGACAAGTATGCCGGCAAGCCTGCTGCCGAACTGAAGAAGGTCGATGTCGCCGAGCTCGACCGCATCACCCAGTGGTCGCTGGAATGGCTGGAGCAGAACAGCAAGAACCAGAGCCTCGACGCCATGCTCGACGCCGCCTTGGAGCGCAAGTATTCGGCCAATACCGGCGAGGCCTTCTTCACCGGCGGCGGCATGCACGTGTTCAACAACTTCCGCAAGGAAGACAACAACCGCAACCCCACCCTCAAGGACGCCCTGCGCGAGTCGATCAACCTGCCGTTCATTCGCCTGATGCGTGACCTGGTGCGGTACTTCACCTACCAGCAGCCGTTCAACCGGGTACCGCTGCTCAAGGACGACAACGACCCGCGCCGCCAGGAGTACCTGGCGCGCTTCGCCGACAAGGAAGGCACCAGCTACCTGATGCGTTTCTGGAAGAAATACCAGCGCAAAACCTCGCAGCAGCGCCTGGATACCTTCCTCGACAGCATGCGCGCCACCCCGCAACGCCTGGCCGCGGTGCACCGCTACCTGTTCCCGGAAGCCGGGCAGGAAACCTTCAACGCCTTCGTGCGCGCCCACAGCAAGGATGACAAGCTGGCCGTGGGCAAACTCACCGATGGCAAGCTGGCGGAAATGTACGAGGCCTACGGCCCCGGTAAATACGACCTGCCCGACCAGGGCTATATCGCCAAGGTTCACCCGCTGGACCTGTGGCTGCTCGGCTACCTGCTGAGGAACCCGTCTTCGACCTTGACCGAAATGGTCAACGCCAGCCGCTTCGAACGCCAGGAGGTGTATGGCTGGCTGTT
The DNA here is from genome assembly GCF_011752565.1 of Pantoea sp. Ap-967. Classification (GTDB taxonomy): domain Bacteria; phylum Pseudomonadota; class Gammaproteobacteria; order Pseudomonadales; family Pseudomonadaceae; genus Aquipseudomonas. The sequence continues at coordinate 220,001 of NZ_VWXK01000008.1, read as the reverse complement.
CAAGAGCCGCTACCAGGGCGCGCGTGACAGCCGCATTCGCACCATGGTCGAGATCGAGGCGTTTCTGGACATTCACCAGCGCTGGAAGCGCGTGGGCTACCCGTTCGACCACCTGGTGCCGTCGCTGGCCACGGCCATCGGCAGTTCCGGCGACCGCCCGGCCGCATTGTCGGAGCTGGTGGGCATCATCCAGAACGATGGCGTGCGCCTGCCTACCCTGCGGATCGACACCCTGCACTTTGCCGCCAACACGCCCTACGAAACCAAGCTGGTCAGCGACCCGGACCGGGGCGTGCGGATCTTGCCAGTGGAAGTGGCGCGGGCGCTCAAGGGGGCCATGTCGCAGGTGGTCGATGCCGGCACCGCGCGGCGCATTTCCGGCAGCTTCAAGCTCAACGACGGCACGCCCCTGGTGATGGGCGGCAAGACCGGGACCGGCGACAACCGCATCGAAAGCTTTGGCGCGGGCGGCCGGTTGATCGGCTCGCGCTCGCTGAACCGCACGGCCACCTTCGTGTTCTTCCTTGGCGAGAACCATTTCGGCACCCTGACCGCGTTCGTGCCCGGGCGCTCGGCCGAGGCCTTCAAGTTCACCTCGGCGCTGCCGGTGCAGGTGCTCAAGGGCATGGCGCCGATCCTGATGCCGTACCTGCAGCCGGGCAACCCGAACGAGTGCAAGCCGCCGGAAGTGGCCATGCCTGCACCTGGGCCCGGGGCCGGAAGCGACTCATCTAAAACGTAGATGATAATCATCGGCATTTAGAGGCTTGTGTTTAGATATATCTTGAGTAATATCTTGCGATATATCTAAACACAGGGAGCCTGCTGATGCGCGACCATTCCCACCATGACCCCTTCGACCGTCGCCCCGCCCGTGGCGAGCGCGGCCCACGGGTTTTCGCCCCGGGCGACCTGAAGCTGCTGATGCTGTCGATGCTGGCCGAGCAACCGGGCCACGGCTACGACCTGATCCGCCAGATCGAAGGCTTGTTCGACGGCAGTTACAGCCCAAGCCCGGGCGTGATCTACCCCACCCTCAACTTCCTTGAGGAAGCCGAGCTGATCGCCGGGCAGGTTCACGGCAGCAAGCGCCTGTACGCCATCACCGCCGCCGGCCGCAAGGCGCTGGACGACCAGGCGGTCGCCCTCGACGGTGTGCGCATGCGCATCGAAGTGAGCAAGCGCGCCCTGCGCGGCCATGACCGCCCACCTGAAATCCACGAAGCCGTCGGTAACCTGCGCCACGCCCTGCACATGCACAGCGGGCGCTGGACACCGGAAGAAATCGAACGGGTACGCAACCTGCTCAACGACACTGCCAAGGCCATCGCCTGCGGGCCGGCCGATCCAGTCAGGGAGAATCCCCATGAGTGACACCATCCACCGCGTCAACCACGAAATCCGCCAACGTCGCCTGCACGTGCTGCGGGTGACCGACCTGACCCCACGCATGCGCCGCATCACCCTTGGCGGTGAGGAACTGCAGGGTTTCACCAGCGTGGGCAGCGACGACCACGTCAAGTTGCTGTTCGCCGAAACCGCCGAACAGCAGCAGGCCATCGACGCCCGCAACCTGGGCCGCGACGGCGGCGCCCGGCCGACCATGCGCGAGTACACGCCACGGCGCATCGACCTGGTGAACAACGAACTGGACATCGACTTCGTGCTGCACGGCGACGGCCCTGCCTCCACCTGGGCCGCCCAGGCGGCGCCGGGGCAGACCCTGAACATCGCCGGGCCGCGGGCGTCGCTGGTGGTGCCGGATATCTTCGACAGCTACCTGCTGGTGGGTGATGAAACGGCCATTCCGGCCATTGGCCGGCGCCTTGAGGAACTGCCAGCCGGGCGGCGGGTGCTGGCAGTGATCCAGATCGAAGATGAACAGGAGCGCCAGCCACTGCCGAGCAAGGCCGAAGTGGAAGTGCGCTGGGTCAAGCGCGATGAAGACCTGCTGGCGTTGCTGCAAGGGTTGGCATTGCCATCGGGCAAGCTGTACAGCTGGGTAGCGCTGGAGAAGTCGCTGACCCGCCAGGCCAAGGCGCTGTTGCTGGACAAGGGCGTGGCGGAGGATGCGTTGAAAGCGGCGGCCTATTGGCGCGCCGATGGAACTGCCGACGACGAGTGATCGGCGCTTTCCTGGGCCGGCCCTTTCGCGGGGCAAGCCCGCTCCTACAAAGGAATGCGCTTGTAGGAGCGGGCTTGCCCCGCGAAGAGGCCGGCCCAGGTCACCCCAACCTCCAACGCCCCCGCCACCGATCCAACCCCAGCAGCACCAGCCCGATCCCCCAGAACCCCGCCAACACCCCCAGGGCATTGAGCATCACCTGCCCATACCCAAGGCGCGCCACATCGATGAACGGGTAGGCATACAACCCGATCTCATTCCCCCGCCACAGCGCATAGGCGAAATACACCAGCGGGTACAGCGCCCACACCGCCAGGTGCCACACGCGCAGGCTGCCCTTGGGCACCTCGAACCACCAGTACAGCACGAACAACGCCGGCATCACGTCGTGCAGCAGTTCATCGGCCAGCCACTGCCAGCCTTGCGGCTGCCACAGGTGGCGCAGCAGCACACTGTAGGCCAGCGCCACCAGCACGATGCTGGCGGCCACCGCCGAACTCACCGACGGCGACAGGAAGAAACGCCGAGCGCCGGACTCGCGGCCAAATGCGCCATAGCTGAGCACCGTTGCCACCAGGGTATTGGTCAGCACGGTGAAATAGCTGAACACATTCACCAGCCCACCGATCAGGCTGGCCTGCTCCTGCCAGCGCGCCAGCAGCACCAGGTAAACCTGCACCGCCAGGGCGAACCAGCCCAGCAGCGCCATTGCGCTCAGCCAAGGACGCTGGGCCATCTCAGGCCTGGCGCTGCAGCTTCACGTACAGCTGCTCGACCTTTTCCCGCGCCCAGGGCGTTTTGCGCAGGAAGGTCAGGCTCGACTTGATGCTCGGGTTGCTCTTGAAGCAGCGCACGTCCACGCGCTCGGCCAGGCCCTGCCATTGGTAGTGCGCCACCAACTCGGTAAGGATCTGTTCGAGGGTTTTGCCGTGCAGCGCGTTGTGTTGGGCCGTGCTCATGCCAGTGCTCCGTAGGAAAGATGCGCACCTTACACGAGTGTAGTGGCAGGTGGGATGGGTGAAACCTTCGGAAAAAGCACTGGCCAGGCGCAAAACCTCTGTGATGAAATAGTGATGTTATACAGTAACAACATAAAAGCATCTGCCAAGGAACGCCTCATCCCCATGTTGCACATTCCGCTTCGCCTCTCCCCCCTCGCCATCGCCCTGTGGCTGGCCTCCTCGCCCAGCCAGGCGGTGGAACTCGACCCCCAGGTCATTACCGCCAACCCGCTGGGCAATCGCCAGCTGGCCGCGCCCAGCACCGTGCTAGAAGGTGACGACCTGCTGCAACAGCAGCACGGCAGCCTGGGTGAAACCCTGAACAAGCAGCCCGGCATCAGTTCCACCTGGTTCGGCCCCGGCGCCAGCCGCCCGGTGATCCGTGGCCTGGATGGCGACCGTATCCGCATCCTGCGCAACGGCGTCGGCGCCCTGGATGCCTCGTCGCTGTCCTACGACCATGCCGTACCGCTGGACCCGGTCAACGTCGACCGGGTCGAGATCGTGCGTGGCCCGGCCGCGTTGCTGTATGGCGGCAATGCCATCGGCGGCGTGATCAACACCTTCGACAACCGCATCCCCGACTCGCCCATCGACGGCATCCACGGCGCAGGTGAACTGCGCTACGGCGGCGCCGACACCACCCGCAGCAGCGCCGGCAAGCTCGAAGCCGGCGACGGCACCTTCGCCTTGCACCTGGACGCCAACAGCCGCCAGTTCAACGACCTGCGCATCCCCGGCTACGCCCGCAGCAGCAAGGTGCGCGATGCCGACGAGCCGGGCAGCCGCCATCGCCTGGAAAACAGCGACGGCCGCCAGGACGGGGGCGCAATCGGCGGTTCCTACAACTGGGAGCATGGCTATGCCGGCCTGTCGTACAGCCGCTACGACAGCAACTACGGCTCGGTGGCCGAGTCCGGCGTGCGCCTGGACATGAAACAGGACCACTACGCCTTCGCCTCGGAAATCCGTGACCTGGACGGCCCGTTCAGCTCGGTGAAACTCGACGCCGGCTACACCGACTACGAGCACCGCGAAATCGAGGACGGCGAAGTCGGCACCACGTTCAAGAACAAAGGCTACGAGGCCCGTATCGAAGCCCGCCACCAGCCGCTGGGCCCGCTGGAGGGGGTGATCGGTGCGCAGGTCAGCCGCAACGAATTCTCGGCCCTGGGCGAAGAAGCCTTCGTGCCGCAAACCGACACCGACAGCCTGGCGCTGTTCATGCTTGAACAGTGGCAAGCCACCGAGCGCCTGAACCTGAGCCTGGGCGCGCGCATCGAACACACCCGTGTCGACCCCGACGCCAAGGGCAACGAGAACTTCGTCGACGCCGACAGCGCCAGCAGTTTCAACGCGTTCAGCCTGTCGTCGGGAGCGGTGTATCAACTTGACCCGATCTGGTCGCTGGCCGCCAACCTGGGCTACACCGAGCGGGCCCCCACCTTCTATGAACTGTATGCCAACGGTGCCCACGTGGCCACCGGCGCCTTCGAGCTGGGTGATGCCAGCCTGAACAAGGAAAAGGCCATTTCCAGTGACCTGGCCCTGCGCTTCGACAATGGCACCCACAAGGGCAGCGTGGGGGTGTTCTACAGCCACTTCAACAACTACATCGGCCTGATCGGCACGGGCAACCTGCGCGAAGGCGAGGACGGCGACATCCCCGAATACCGCTACGAGGGCGTGCGTGCACGCTTCTACGGCATCGAGGCGCAGGACCGCTGGAAGCTGGTGGAGAACCGCTACGGCAGCTTTGCCCTGGAGCTTTCGGGCGACTACACCCGGGCCAAGAACCTCGACAGCGGTGAGCCGCTGCCTCGCATCGCGCCATTGCGCCTGAACAGCGCCTTGGTCTGGGAACTGGACCGCTGGCAGGCGCGGGTCGAGGTGGAACATGCCGCGGCGCAGCACCGCAAGCCTGAAAACGAAACCAGCACCGATGGCTACACCACCCTGGGGGCCAGTGTCGGCTACCGCTTCGACATCGGCCAGAGCCAGTGGCTGGCGTTCGTGCGCGGGGAGAACCTGACCGACCAGACCGTGCGCTATGCCAGCTCGATCCTGCGCGACATCGCCCCGGCGCCAGGGCGTAGCGTTGAAGTAGGGCTGCGTACAACCTTCTGATGGGTTTTTGATCCTTCGCGGGCATGCCCGCTCCTACAGGTACTGCACTGCCATTGAACCTGTGCAGTACCCTGTGGGAGCGGGCTTGCCCGCGAAGTGGCAAACACTGTTGCCAAACCTGCAACAATCCCCTGCGACAATTTGTCTTTTTTTATTTCAACTTCCGCTATATCCTCCCCGCCGCAAGCTGAATCGCTTCACCCAGCATTCCCTTTTGCCATTTCCACCGAGGCGTCATCGGCTCGGTGCGCTAGGCATTTGCTCAATAATCAGAAGATAGCGCTATCTCATGTTCCAACTGCCCAAAACCCGCTACACCGGCCTGGCGTTGATCGCCCTCGCCACCAGCCTGCCGAACACTGCCAGTGCCAGCGAACCCTTCGCCAAGGATTCCCCCTGGATGTTCGGCGACTGGGGCGGCAACCGCACTGCCCTGCTGGAAAAAGGCTACGACTTCACCCTCGGCTACACCGGCGAGATGGGCAGCAACCTGCACGGCGGCTACGACCATGACCGCACCGCGCGCTACAGCGACCAGTTCACCTTTGGCAGCCACCTGGACCTGCAGAAAATCCTCGGTTGGGATGCCACCGAGTTCCAGCTGACGGTCACCGAGCGCCATGGCGACAACATCAGCAACGACCGCATCAACGACCCGCGCGTCGGCGGTTTCACCTCTGCCCAGGAAGTCTGGGGCCGTGGCGAAACCTGGCGGCTGACCCAGCTGTGGATCAAGCAGACATACTTCGACGGCGCCCTGGATGTGAAATTCGGCCGCTTCGGCGAAGGCGAGGACTTCAACAGCTTCCCCTGCGACTTCCAGAACCTGGCCTTCTGCGGCTCCCAGGTGGGCAACTGGGTGGGTGGCATCTGGTACAACTGGCCGGTCAGCCAGTGGGCCCTGCGGGCCAAGTACAACCTCAGCCCCGAACTGTACGCCCAGGTTGGCGTGTACGAGCAGAACCCCTCCAACCTTGAGTCCGGCAACGGCTTCAAGCTCAGCGGCAGTGGCACCCAAGGTGCGGTGATGCCGATCGAACTGGTATGGAGCCCGCGCATCCAAGGTCTGAAAGGGGAATATCGCGCCGGCTACTACTACAGTAATGCCAAGGCACAGGATGTTCTCAAGGACAGCAACGGCCAACCGGCAGCCATCAGCGGCGCCGCCTACCGCAGCAGTTCGAGCAAGCACGGCATGTGGCTCGGCGCGCAGCAGCAGGTGACCTCGCAGGCCTCCGACCAGTCCCGCGGCCTGAGCCTTTTCGCCAACGCCACGGTGCATGACAAGAAGACCAATGTCATCGACAACTACCTACAGGCAGGGCTGGTGTATAAAGGCCCCTTCGATGCCCGCGCCAGGGACGACATCGGCTTTGCCGTCGCCCGCGTGCACGCCAACCCCGCCTACCGCAAGAACGCCCGCCTGGCCAACCAGGCGGCCGGCCTGGACGACTACGACAACCCGGGCTACCTGCCGGTGCAAGACACCGAGTACAGCGCCGAACTTTATTACGGCATTCACCTGGCCGACTGGCTCACGGTGCGCCCGAACCTGCAGTACATCCGCCATCCGGGCGGGGTGTCGCAGGTCGACGACGCCCTGGTCGGCGGCCTGAAGATCCAAAGCACTTTCTAACCCCTTGCACTGAACGGAGAACCTAAGATGAGCACTGACGGTGCCAACCCTGGAACCCGCTGGCTACCCCGCCTGATGGGCGTGTTGCTGTTGCTGATGGGCCTGGCCCTGCTGGCCGGCGGCATCAAGCTGAGCCAGCTGGGCGGATCGCTGTACTACCTGGTCGCCGGGATCGGCTTTGCCGTGGCGGGCGCCCTGCTGGTGGCCCAGCGTCGCCTCGCCCTGGGCCTGTACGGCCTGGTGCTGCTGGGCAGCACTGCGTGGGCGCTGATGGAAGTGGGCCTGGACTGGTGGCAACTGGTGCCGCGCCTGGCCATCTGGTTCGCCATCGGCGTGGTCTTGCTGCTGCCCTGGGCACGGCGCCCGCTGATCGGCCCGGCAGCCGGGCTCAACACCGCACTGTTGAGCGTTGCCGTGCTGGCCTCTGGCGCCAGCGCCGTGGGCAGCCAGTTCACCCACCCCGGTGAAGTGTTCGGCGAACTGGGCCGCGACAACAGCGAAATGGGCAGCGCCGCGCCGGCCATGCCGGACGGCGACTGGCAGGCCTACGGCCGCACCGAGCACGGCGACCGCTATTCGCCGCTGCGCCAGATCACCCCGCAGAACGCCTACCGCCTTGAAGAGGCCTGGCGCATTCGCACCGGTGACCTGCCCACCGCCAACGACCCGGTGGAGCTCACCAACGAGAACACCCCGCTCAAGGCCAACGGCATGCTCTATGCCTGCACCGCCCACAGCAAGGTGCTGGCCCTGGACCCGGACACCGGCGCCGAAATCTGGCGCTACGACCCGCAGATCAAGACCCCGGTCGGCACCTTCAAGGGCTTCGCCCACATGACCTGCCGCGGCGTCTCGTACTACGACGAGAACAGCTACGTCAGCCGTGACGGCAGCCCGGCGCCGAAGGTAACCGATGCAGGCCAGGCCGTGGCCCAGGCCTGCCCGCGCCGCCTCTACCTGCCCACCGCCGATGCCCGCCTGATCGCCATCAACGCCGACACCGGCAAGGTCTGCGAAGGCTTCGCCAACCAGGGCGCAATCGACCTGACCACCGGCATCGGCCCGTTCACCGCAGGCGGCTACTACTCCACCTCGCCGGTGGCCATCACCCGCAGCCTGGTCATCATCGGTGGCCACGTCACCGACAACGAGTCGACCAACGAACCGTCCGGCGTGATCCGCGCCTACGACGTGCACGATGGCCGCCTGGTGTGGAACTGGGACAGCAACAACCCAGACGACACCAAGCCACTGGCACCGGGCAAGCAGTACAGCCGCAACTCGGCCAACATGTGGTCGCTGGCCAGCGTCGACGAAGACCTCGGGATGGTCTACCTGCCGCTGGGCAACCAGACCCCCGACCAATGGGGCGCCGACCGCACCCCAGGCGCCGAGAAATACAGCGCAGGCGTGGTCGCCCTGGACCTGGCCACCGGCAAGGCCCGCTGGAACTACCAGTTCACCCACCACGACCTGTGGGACATGGACGTTGGCAGCCAACCGACCCTGGTGCACCTGAAAACCAAGGACGGCGTGAAGCCTGCGATCATCGTGCCGACCAAGCAGGGCAGCCTGTACGTGCTCGACCGCCGCGACGGCACGCCGATCGTGCCGATTCGTGAAATCCCCACCCCGCAAGGCGCGGTCAAGGGTGACCACACCGCACCGACCCAGGCCCGTTCCGACCTCAACCTGCTGGGCCCGGACCTGACCGAACAGGCCATGTGGGGCGCCACGCCGTTCGACCAGATGCTGTGCCGCATCCAGTTCCGCGAACTGCGTTACGAAGGCCAGTACACCCCGCCGTCCGAGCAGGGTTCGCTGGTCTACCCAGGCAACGTCGGCGTGTTCAACTGGGGCAGCGTGTCGGTCGACCCGGTGCGCCAACTGCTGTTCACCTCGCCCAACTACATGGCCTTCGTGTCGAAGATGGTGCCACGCGAACAGGTTGCCGCCGGCAGCAAGCGCGAAAGCGAAACCAGCGGCGTGCAGCCGAATACTGGCGCCCCCTACGCGGTCATCATGCACCCGTTCATGTCGCCCATCGGCATTCCGTGCCAGGCGCCGGCCTGGGGCTACGTGGCCGCCATCGACCTGTTCACCAACAAGGTGGTGTGGAAGCGCAAGAACGGCACCACCCGTGACAGCACCCCGGTGCCGATCGGCATGCCAGTGGGCGTACCGAGCATGGGCGGCTCGATCGTCACCGCAGGCGGTGTCGGCTTCCTCAGCGGTACCCTCGACCAGTACCTGCGTGCCTATGACGTGAACAACGGCAAGGAATTGTGGAAGGCCCGCCTGCCAGCGGGTGGCCAGGCCACGCCGATGACCTACACCGGCAAGGACGGCAAGCAATACGTGCTGATCGTCGCCGGCGGCCACGGCTCGCTGGGCACCAAGATGGGCGATTACATCATCGCTTACAAATTGGCCGAGTAACATCCACCGGCAAGCCCGCGCCGACAGAGGATCGCGTACCTCTGTAGGAGCGGGCTTGCCCCGCGAAGGGCCGGCACTGGCCAGCAAAGATGAAACCCTCCCCGTGCCCTTCATCTACCATTGAAACCCATCCCCCCCCGCCCCATCTAAGCACCATAGTCATTCACGCAGGTGCCCCATGAGCGACCAGCAGGATTTCCCGGAACAACCCGACGAACACAGCGAAGTCGAACACCTCGATGCCAAGGCCGATACCGGCCACGCCCTCGCCCTGCCCGGCCAACAGCTGCCGGACAAGGTCTATGTAATCCCGATTCACAACCGCCCGTTCTTCCCCGCGCAAGTGCTGCCGGTGATCGTCAATGAAGAGCCCTGGGCCGAAACCCTCGACCTGGTGGCCAAGACCGAGCACCACTCGCTGGCACTGTTCTTCATGGACACGCCGCCAGAAGACCACCGCCACTTCGACACCAAGGCGCTGCCGGAATACGGCACCCTGGTCAAGGTGCACCACGCCAGCCGCGAGAACGGCAAGCTGCAGTTCGTCGCCCAGGGCCTGACCCGCGTGCGCATCCGCACCTGGCTCAAGCACCACCGCCCGCCGTACCTGGTCGAAGTCGAGTACCCGCGCCAGCCTGCCGAGCCCACCGACGAAGTGAAGGCCTACGGCATGGCCCTGATCAACGCGATCAAGGAACTGCTACCGCTCAACCCGCTGTACAGCGAAGAGCTGAAGAACTACCTCAACCGCTTCAGCCCCAACGACCCATCGCCGCTCACCGACTTCGCCGCCGCGCTTACCTCCGCCACCGGCAACCAGCTGCAGGAAGTGCTCGACTGCGTGCCCATGCTCAAGCGCATGGAAAAAGTGCTGCCGATGCTGCGCAAGGAAGTCGAAGTGGCGCGCCTGCAGAACGAGATTTCCGCCGAGGTGAACCGGCAGATCGGCGAGCACCAGCGCGAATTCTTCCTCAAGGAACAACTCAAGGTCATCCAGCAGGAGCTGGGCCTGACCAAGGACGACCGCAGCGCCGACCTGGAACAGTTCCAGCAGCGCCTGCAAGGCAAGACCCTGCCCGACCAGGCGAAAAAGCGCATCGACGAGGAAATGGGCAAGCTGGCCATCCTCGAAACCGGCTCGCCTGAGTACGCCGTTACCCGCAACTACCTGGAATGGGCCACCGCCCTGCCCTGGGGCGTGTACGGCAAGGACAAGCTCGACCTCAAGCATGCGCGCAAGGTGCTCGACCAACACCATGCAGGCCTGGACGACATCAAGGAACGCATCCTCGAATTCCTCGCCGTGGGCGCCTGGAAGGGTGAAATCAGCGGCTCCATCGTGCTGCTGGTCGGCCCGCCCGGGGTGGGCAAGACCAGTATCGGCAAGTCCATCGCCGAGTCGCTTGGCCGGCCGTTCTACCGTTTCAGCGTCGGCGGCATGCGCGATGAGGCCGAGATCAAGGGCCACCGCCGCACCTACATCGGCGCCCAGCCGGGCAAGCTGGTGCAGGCGCTGAAGGAGGTCGAGGTGATGAACCCGGTGATCATGCTCGACGAGATCGACAAGATGGGCCAGAGCTACCAGGGCGACCCGGCCTCGGCGCTGCTGGAAACCCTCGACCCGGAACAGAACGTCGACTTCCTCGACCATTACCTGGACCTGCGCCTGGACCTGTCCAAGGTCCTGTTCGTGTGCACCGCCAATACCCTGGACTCGATTCCCGGCCCGCTGCTCGACCGCATGGAAGTGATTCGCCTCTCTGGCTACATCACCGAAGAGAAACTGGCCATCGCCAAGCGCCACCTGTGGCCCAAGCAGCTGGACAAGGCCGGTGTGGCCAAGACCAGCCTGAGCATCAGCGACAGCGCCCTGCGCACGGTGATTGACGGCTACGCCCGCGAAGCCGGTGTGCGCCAGTTGGAAAAACAGCTGGGCAAGCTGGTGCGCAAGGCCGTGGTCAAGCTGCTGGACGACCCGCAGGCGAAGCTTAAAATCGGCAACAAGGACCTTGAAGCCGCCCTGGGCATGCCGGTGTTTCGCAGTGAACAGGTGCTGGCCGGCAAGGGCGTGATCACTGGCCTTGCCTGGACCAGCATGGGTGGCGCCACCCTGCCGATCGAGGCCACCCGCATTCACACCCTGAACCGCGGCTTCAAGCTCACCGGCAAGTTGGGCGACGTGATGAAGGAGTCTGCCGAAATCGCCTACAGCTATGTCAGCTCCAACCTCAAGCAGTACGGCGGCGACCCGGGCTTCTTCAACGAAGCCTTCATCCACTTGCACGTTCCCGAAGGCGCCACGCCCAAGGATGGCCCGAGTGCCGGCATCACCATGGCCAGTGCCTTGCTGTCGCTGGCCCGCGACCAAGCGCCGAAGAAAGGCGTGGCCATGACCGGCGAGCTGACCCTGACCGGCCAGGTGCTGCCCATTGGTGGGGTGCGCGAGAAGGTGATTGCGGCGCGGCGGCAGAAGATTTTCGAACTGATCCTGCCCGAGCCTAACCGCGGGGACTTCGAGGAGCTGCCGGACTACCTGCGTGAAGGCCTGACCGTGCATTTCGCCAAGCGCTTCGCCGACGTGGCCAAGGTTCTGTTCTAGCCAGTGCCGGCCTCTTCGCGGGGCAAGCCCGCTCTTGTAGGAGCGGGCTTGCCCCGCGAAGAGGCCAGCAACCACAACACAAAACCCCTCGATCATCGGTTATCCTCAGGCCATCGCCAGCCTTCGGAGCCACCATGACCGCCCCCCGTCTGCTCGTTCCCCTGAGCCTCGCCCTGCTCGCCGCCTGCGCCCAGCAGCCGCAACCGAATGTCGAACTGGACGCCGAAAGCGAATGCCCCAAGCGCCTGCAGGTCGGCCAGACCCTCACCCTGACCCTGCCCAGCAACCCGTCCACCGGTTACCGCTGGCGGGTTCAGAACCCGGCGTCCAATGTCCTCAAGGGCCTTGGCCCCGAGGTGTACAGCGCCCCCGAGGACGCTGACATCGTGGGCGAGGCCGGGCTTTCAACCTGGCGCTTCCAAGCTCATGGCGCCGGCGAAGGCCACTTGATACTGGTGTATCAGCAGCCTTGGGCATCGCAGGTGCAACCGGTGCAGACGTTCGATTGCAAAGTCAGGGTTGATTGAGCGGTTTCAAACGGCCTCGATGGCGCGGCGCACCGACACCAGGTAGTCGCGGACCTCTTCAAGTGCAGATTTAAGCGCAGGTGGCTGTGTGGCTGCAGCGACGGTTTGCGACAGTGCCTTCCAACTGTCACAGAACCGGTTCACCTGCTGCAACCAGGTCTGTCGCTCGGCCAGCAGTTGCTCAATGCTTTCATATTGCAGTTGTCCAGCCTGTTCCTTCGACAACTGCAGTTGGATCTGCTCCAAAGTGATGCGCTGCTCATTCAACGCCTCACCGAGACGACGGCGGCTCATGAACACGTCGGACAGTTTGCGCCCCTGTTCAAGTAGATCCAGGTGCTTATTGAGATTCTCGAGGGCAGCCTTCACCAACTCCGGACTTACCGTTGGATCCTTGAGGGTGCCGATAACCACTTCGATATCCTTCGGTTCAGGCAGCAAGCCGCGCAGTGCTTGGGTTACAGATGGCTTCTCCAGGGTCTGGAGTAAAGCGTCTATCTCCTTCAGGCGGGCCTCCTGGGCGGCGACAAGCGCTTTCTGGGCGTCAATGGAAGTTTGAACCTGCAACACGACCTTCCCCTGTTCCGCCTTCAAAGCGGCGATATTCGGGTCGCGGTAACCCTGCACGCGCTCGGCCGCCAGGACCACTTGCGCCATGTCGGCCGCCACACTCTGCCGCAGGCGCAGAAGATCGTCCTCTTCCGACGCCGGATATTGGTCAAACTCCAGGTTCAGCGAAACCAGACTGGAAAGCACACTTTCTCGCAGCATGTCGTTTCCGGCTTTTACCAAGGAGGCGAGGTCGAGCAGGCGTTCCCGTACCGCCGGTAGAACAGTTGCTGTATGACCGTGATAAAGCGTGCGGATTTTATCCTCGGCCTGGGTCATCACGTTTACATCTGGCAGGCTACGCGTTTCATTTACCATTTTGGAACTCCCTTTCAAAATCTATCAACGTCTCATTGAACAATTTTGAGATATCTTTTGAGATACCTTGAATGTTTTTCCATGGATTGATCACTCGCTCGAATTGCTCGACGAAGCGCTTGACATCATGATTGGTTGAAACGGCCTCTGCGCGCCTCTGCGAATTCTTCGCATAGGCATCCAGCAATACCCAGACGTCCTCCAAGTTGGCAGTAGCCGTGCGCACGTCGACCAAGCGAAATGCCATGTCAGCGATGTCCGTAGTGACTTTCTCAATGATCGGGAAGTAGCCCTGCAACTCGGACTTCTGTTTGACCAACTCGCTGCGCGCGCGGATTTTTTTGTTTTTTTCAGCCCGCACTGCCTCCGCTTGCTTGCCATAAATACCACCGGTGATCGCCAATCCGAGGGGGCCAAACACCAGGCCGGTAAAAGACAGGCCGACCAAACGGTTGTACTCATCGAGTGTTTTTTGTATCTCACTGTCCAACACCGTGATTTTGGCATCTAACTGTGTCAGCGCCTCGGTGAACTGGCTGTGCAGCATTTTTTCTCTTAAATCACGCGCCATCGGTAGCAAGTTTTCGCTGATGGCGTCGCCGAAGTGATCGACCAGTTGTTTTACATGCTGAATACTCTTGCGCTTGTAGGCAATGTCTTCGCCAATGACGCCCATGTGCCGTGCAACGGCCTGCTTGAAGGTCTCGCCGTCCCTCACTGGCAGCACAATAGCGTGCTGGCCGGCAGTGGCATCCCAGGTGTCCATCGTCTTGATCAGTGCAATCAACTTAGTCGCCTCAGCGACCAAGGTCTCTGCAAAAATTTGAAGATCCGCCCCCAAACTCTTGCAAGCATCTTCCACACCGTCCCAAGAATCGGCATGCTTGCGCAGGTTGTCAAAGAGAACGTCAATATCCTGCTTGCTGGCACTCACCAGGCTCATCACGGATTCGGGGATGGCTGCATCAGCAGTAGGAAGTTTGCGAATCGCTTTTTCGTAGCGCTTGATCGCGATCAGATTATCCCGATTGAAGATAAAGGCCGGCTCGTTCTTTCGCAGATCAAAAACTTGCTCCGGCACATACTGGGCGCGCTGCTCTTCGCTCAATTGCTGAAAGGACAGCCTTTGTTCAGGATGGGTTATTTCAGTCATCTAATGCCTCCGTTAATTACCTACATCACGCTGCAGAAGACGACGATAGGCTTTTCCGGTCGGGGCTATAATCAGCAGGCACAGCAGCGTAGTCACGAATTCATCAGCAACGGTCGTCAGACCTTTTAAACGGGGAAATCTCCCTCCCGTCGCCCCTGGCAGGACGGCAGTCCGATAAATAGGCATTACGCCCTTGATTTGGCTAGAATATCGCCCCCGTTTCCGCACCGAGCCCGCCGTGAGCAAACAACCCGACCGCCTTTTCGCCCAGCCCCTGGAGCAAGTGCCCGACTTCGTGTTTAACGAAGACGTGGTGCGCGTGTTCCCGGACATGATCAAGCGCTCGGTGCCCGGTTACCCGACCATCGTCGAGAACCTCGGCGTGCTGGCCGCGCGCTTCGCCCAGCCCAACACCGCACTGTACGACCTGGGGGCTTCCCTGGGGGCGGTGACCCAGGCGCTGCGCCGCCATGTGCGCAGCGACGGCTGCCAGGTCATCGCCGTGGACAACTCCGCGGCCATGGTCGAGCGCTGCCGCCAATACCTCACCGCCCAGGACTCGATGTTCCAGGAACTGCTGCCGGTACAAGTGCTGGAGGCCGACATCCTCAGCCTGCCGCTCGCGCCGGCCTCGGTGGTGGCAATGAACTTCACCCTGCAGTTCATTGCCCCCGAGCAGCGCCTGGAGCTGCTCACGCGCATCCACCAGGCGCTGCTGCCCGGCGGCGCGCTGATCCTCTCGGAGAAACTGCGTTTCGCCGATGACGAGGAGCAAACCCTGCTCAACGAGCTGCACCTGGACTTCAAGCGGGCCAATGGCTACAGCGAACTGGAAATCGCCCAGAAACGCAGTGCCATCGAGAACGTGATGAAGCCCGACACCCTGCAGGCGCACAAGGAGCGCCTGCACGCGGCCGGTTTCACCAAGGTCGTGCCCTGGTTCCAATGCCTCAACTTCGCCTCGCTGATAGCCCTGCCATGATCGATCTTTCCCCCCTCGTCCGCCGCCTGGCGGGTACGCCCCTGGCTTCCTGGTCCCAGGGCCTGCAAGCGCAACTGGATGCCAAGCTGGAAAAAGGCCATGGCGACCTCGACCGCTGGCGCGGCGCCCTCGACGCCCTGCCGGCGCTCACGCCCAGTGACGTCGACCTGGCCAGCGGCCTGCGCCTGGACTGCGCCTGCGACGATGCCACCCGCGCCCAGCTGCGCCAGGCGCTGATGGGGCTGTCACCCTGGCGCAAGGGGCCGTTCGACCTGTTCGGCGTGCACGTGGACACCGAATGGCGTTCGGACTGGAAGTGGTCACGGGTCGGCCCGCACCTGAACCTCAAGGGCAAGCGCGTGCTCGACGTGGGCTGCGGCAATGGCTACTACCAGTGGCGCATGCTCGGCGCCGGCGCCGACATGGTCATCGGCGTCGACCCCAACTGGCTGTTCTTCTGCCAGTTCCAGGCCGTGCAGCAGTACCTGCCCGAGCTGCCAGCCTGGCACCTGCCGTTTGCCCTTGAAGACCTGCCAGCCAACCTGGAAGGTTTCGACACGGTGTTTTCCATGGGCGTGTTCTACCACCGCCGCTCGCCCATCGAGCACCTGCTGGCGCTCAAGGATTGCCTGGTCAAGGGCGGTGAGCTGGTGCTGGAAACCTTGGTGATCGAAGGTGATGAAAACCAGGTGCTGGTGCCCGAGGACCGCTACGCGCAGATGCGCAATGTCTGGTTCCTGCCGTCTGTTCCGGCCCTGGAGCGCTGGCTGCGCCGCGCCGGCTTCAGCGATGTGCGCTGCGTCGACGTAAGCACCACCAGCGTCGAGGAACAGCGCAGCACCGACTGGATGCGCTACCAGTCGCTGGGCGACTTCCTCGACCCCAACGACCATGGCAAAACCATCGAAGGCTTGCCAGCGCCACGCCGGGCCACGTTACTGGCGCGTAAATAGCGTTTGGGGTCGCGCCAGCGGCGCCCGGCGTCAATCCTTGGCCACCTCGCGGGCTTTCTCCTGGGCCTTGCGCTCGCGCTCGGCGATGGCCTGCTGCGGGTCGCCATACAGGCGTGCCTGGTCCTGGCGGAAGGCCTCCCAGAACTGCTTCGAACGTTCTGCGCCGCCTTCGGCGTAGACGCTGGCGCTGCCCAGGGCCATGGCCGCCAGCAGCAGGTATTTGCTCAGGTTCATCGTGCTTGCCTCGTGTTAGTCGATCTGACAGGGCAAGCCTGCCCTAGGGCAGCTAACACCAAGGTGAGGCGCGCATTACAGTCTTGCAATGTGATCGGGTGTTGCCGGGCCATTCTCATTCCGTAACATCCCGCCCCTTGACCCTCAACCCCCTTCAGGCTTGAGAATCCCGCCCTTTCCAACACACCGAGCCCGCCCCATGCGCCTGCTGATCATCGAGGACGAACTGCGAACCGCCGACTACCTGCACCAAGGCCTGCGCGAAAACGGCTACGTGGTCGACTGTGCCCACACCGGCACCGACGGCCTGCACCTGGCGCGCCAGCAGCCCTACGACCTGGTCATCCTCGACGTCAACCTGCCAGAGCTCGACGGCTGGACGGTCCTGCAGCGCCTGCGCGCCGAATCCGCCACCCGCATCATGATGCTGACCGCCCACGGCCGCCTGGCCGACCGGGTCAAGGGGCTGGATCTAGGCGCCGACGACTACCTGCTCAAGCCGTTCGAGTTTCCCGAGCTGCTGGCCCGTATCCGCACCCTGTTACGGCGCAACGACCAGCAACTGCAACCGAGCACCCTGCGGGTCGCCGACCTGGAGCTGGACCCCGGCCGCCACCGCGCCTATCGCGCCGGGCAACGTATCGACCTCACCGCCAAGGAGTTCGCCCTGCTGCACCTGCTGATGCGCCAAAGCGGCGAGGTGCTGTCACGCACGCAGATCATCTCGCTGGTCTGGGACATGAACTTCGATTGCGACACCAATGTGGTCGAGGTATCGATCCGCCGCCTGCGGGCAAAAATCGACGACCCGTTCGACGACAAGCTGATCCACACCCTGCGCGGCGTCGGCTACGTGCTTGAGGCCCGCGTGTGAAAAACGCCAGCCTGTCGCTGCGCCTGGGCCTGGGCGTCACCCTGATGGGCGCCGCGCTGGTGTTGTTGCTGGCCTGCCTGGCCGTGTTCGCCCTCGACCATGAGCTGGACAGCCGCGCGCGCAAGGACCTGGCGCGCAAGATGCTGCAGGTAGCGCACAACCTGCGGGTCGACCTGCGCAACGAAGACCTGGGCAACCGCGCCCACCCGCTGCTCGACCTGGTGATGGGCCACGACAACCTGAGCCTCAGCGTGCTGGCCCTCGATGGCCGCCACCCGCACCTGCTCAGCCTGGGGCCGGCCCTTGAATCACGGGTCAGCGAGCTGCCCACCGACGCCCGCCTGGGCTTTCACCCGTGGCGCGACGGCAGCGGCCGGCAGATCCTCACCGCCACCCAGCTGATGCGCCTGCGCGACGACACCCCGGTGCGGGTGATGATGTCGCTCGACCGCGCAGACGACAACGCCCTGCTCCAGGCCTACCTCAACTCCACCCTGCTGGCGCTGCCGCTGCTGCTGGCGCTGATCGGCGCCGGTGCCTGGTGGCTGATGCAGCGCGGCCTCAAGCCGCTGCGCAGGTTCCGCCGCATTGCCGGGCAGGTTTCGGCCCAGGACCTGCAGCACCGCCTGCCCGTGGCCGGCTTGCCCCAGGAACTGGCGGACCTGGCGTGTAGCATCAACGTCATGCTCGAACGCCTCGACCAGGGCGTTCGCCAGCTGTCACAGTTCTCCGACGACCTGGCCCACGAACTGCGCACGCCGTTGAGCAACCTGATGGGCAAGGCCCAGGTCACCCTGGCCCGCGAGCGGCAGAGCGAGAACTACCGCGAAGTGCTGGAGGACAGCATCGAGGAACTGACCCGCCTCAACCGCATCATCAACGACATGCTGTTTCTCGCCCAGGTCAGCCAACCCCAGGCCCAGGTGCTGCTCAAGCCGCTGGCGCTGGCCGATGAAGCGGCGCAGGTCAGTGAGTTGTTCGCCTACACGGCCGAACCCAAGGGCATCGAGCTGCAATTGCAGGGGTGGGCAACGGCGTTGGTGGACCGGTTGATGTTCCAACGGGCACTGTCCAACCTGCTGAACAATGCCATCCGCCATGGCGCCGAGGGGCAAGCCGTGCAACTGGGCATCGAACGCCAGGGCGCCGAAGTGCGGGTGTGGGTGGAGAATCAGGGGCCGGGGATTGCCGAGGAACACTGGCCGCAGTTGTTCGAACGCTTCTACCGGGTGGGTGCCGGGCGTTCGCGGCTCGAAGGCGGGACGGGGTTGGGGCTGGCGATCGTCAAGTCGATCATGCAGTTGCATGGGGGGCGGGTCGAGGTCTGCAGCAGCCCTGCTGGGCCAACGCGGTTTACCCTGGTGTTTCGATCAGAGTGAATGGGTTGCCAGTGCCGGCCTGTTCGCTGTAGGAGCGGGCTTGCCCCGCGAAGAGGCCGGCACTGACAACCAACGGATCAGCGCGAAGCCGCGACGATCAACGCCTTCATCTCAGCCACCGCCGCCTTGAAGCCAACGAACAGGGCATGGGCCACCAGCGCATGGCCGATATTCAGTTCATTGATCCCCTTGATCGCCGCCACCGCCTCGACATTGTGGTAATGCAGGCCATGCCCGGCATTGACGATCAGCCCCTGGCCCACGCCAAAGGCCACGCCATCGACGATACGCTGCAGCTCGTCGGCCACTTCGCTCGGGGTTTGCGCATCGGCGTAGCGCCCGGTGTGCAGCTCCACGGCTGGCGCGCCTACCCGGCGCGAGGCCTCGATCTGCCGCTCGTCGGCATCGATGAACAGCGAAACCTCCGCGCCGGTGCGCGCCAGGCGCTCAACGGCGGCCTTGATGCGTGCTTCCTGCCCCGCCACGTCCAGGCCACCTTCGGTGGTCAGCTCCTGACGGGTTTCGGGCACCAGGCAGATGTGCGCCGGGCGGATCTTCTCGGCAAAGGCCATCATCTCTTCGGTAACGCCCATTTCGAAGTTCATGCGCGTCTGCAGCACGTCCTTGAGCAGCACCACGTCGCGCTCCTGGATGTGCCGGCGGTCTTCGCGCAGGTGCACGGTAATGCCGTCGGCACCCGCTTCCTCGGCGTCCAGTGCGGCCTTGACCGGGTCCGGATAGCGGGTGCCCCGGGCCTGGCGCAGGGTCGCCACGTGGTCGATGTTGACGCCAAGAAGCATGCGGTTGCTGTGAGTCACGAAAGGCTCTCCTGTGATTGAGCCCCACAGCATACGTCGTGCTCAGCGCTTGCGAAACAGTTCCCGGCTGACCAGCGGTTTTGCCCCCAGGTGCACCGCCAGTGCCTGGCGCATCAGGCGCTTGGCCGCCAGCAGCGCGCCGGGCGCCTCCCAGTCGGCCTGGGCCAGGGCCAGCAGCTGGGCGCCGTTGAACAGCCCCGGCTGCACCAGGTAGACCCGTTCCAGGCCGGCATCGACCCGCAGGCGGTAAAGGCCATCGGCTTCGACCGGTTCATCGTTGACATCGTGGCTGAGCGAAAAGGTGTAGCCCAGGTCTTCCAGCAGCCGCCACTCGAACGAGCGCAGCAAAGGCTCCAGCGGCCTGCCGGCGGCCAGTGCCTGCAAGGTCAGGGCATAGTGCTCGAACAGTTCAGGTTGCGGCGCTTCGGCGGGCAGCAGGCGCATCAGCAGTTCATTGAGGTACAAGCCGCTGAACAGCGCATCGCCATGCAACCAGGCGGCGATGCCCACGGTGTCCAGGCGCCGGACATTCTTCAGCTCGCCCTTGCCGAACAATTCCACTTCCAATGGCACGAACGGCCGCACCAGGCTGCCGCCCTTGCCCCGCGCACGGCGCAGTACTGCACGCAAGCGGCCTTGGGGCGTGAAGAAGTCCACTAGGGCGCTGGTTTCCTTGTAGGCGCGGCTGTGCAGGACGTAGGCGGGTTGGGGGGTGGGTTGATCCATGCGCTGTCTCTGAAGGCCAGATGTACCTGTGGGAGCGGGCTTGCCCGCGAATGCGGCGGTGAATTCACCATCGTATTCGCGGGCAAGCCCGCTCCCACAGGTTAAACGGCTTGCCCGGGATCGTTACAGGTCGCCGTAGCCCAGCGAACGCAGGGCGCGTTCGTCGTCGGACCAGCCGCCCTTGACCTTGACCCACAGGTTGAGCATGACCTTGGAGTCAAACAGCACTTCCATGTCCTTGCGCGCCTCGGAGCCAATGCGCTTGATACGCTCACCCTTGTCGCCAATGATGATTTTTTTCTGGCCGTCACGCTCCACCAGAATCAGCGCGTGGATGTGCAGCACATGGCCCTGCTGCTTGAACTCTTCGATCTCCACGGTGATCTGGTACGGCAGCTCCGCGCCCAGCTGGCGCATGATCTTCTCGCGCACCAGTTCAGCGGCGAGGAAGCGGCTGCTGCGGTCGGTGATCTGGTCTTCCGGGAAGAAGTGGTCGTTTTCCGGCAGGTGCTTGGCAATCTGCGCTTCCAGCGCTTCGAGGTTGTGCCCCTGCTGCGCGGAAATCGGCATCACCTCGGCGTTCGGCAGTTGCTCCTGCAGCCACTGCAGGTGCGGGATCAATTCGGCCTTCTCTTCCATGCGGTCGGTCTTGTTGACCGCGATGATCAGCGGGCCGGTCACGTACTGCACGCGCTCAAGCACCAACTGGTCTTCGTCGGTCCACTTGGTACGGTCGACCACGAAGATCACCACATCGACGTCCTTCAGGGCCGCCGAGGCGTTACGGTTCATGTAACGGTTCAGGGCCTTGTCGTTGGCCTTGTGCATGCCCGGGGTATCGACGTAGATCGCCTGCACGTCACCCTCGGTCTTGATGCCGAGCATGTTGTGGCGGGTGGTTTGCGGCTTGCGCGAGGTAATCGCCAGCTTCTGGCCGAGGATGTGGTTGAGCAGGGTCGACTTGCCCACGTTCGGGCGGCCGACGATAGCCACATAGCCACAGCGGGTTGGGGTGTTCTCAGTCATTGCCATTCTCCACGCCCAGGGCGATCAATGCGGCGGCGGCGGCGACCTGTTCGGCGATACGCCGGCTCACGCCCTGGCCACGGCTCTTGTTGTTCAGCAGCACCACTTCGCATTCGACGAAGAAGGTACGGCAGTGCGGTTCGCCCTGAATGTCGACCACCTCGTAACGCGGCAGCTCGCAGCTGCGCGATTGCAGGAATTCCTGCAGGCGGGTTTTCGGGTCCTTGTTGGTGTCGACCAGGGTCAGCCCTTCGAATTCGTCGGTCAGCCAGGCGAGGATGCGCTCGCGCGCGGTCTGCATGTCCGCGTCCAGGTAGATCGCACCGATCAGCGCTTCGAGGGCGTCGGCGAGGATCGACTCACGGCGGAAACCGCCGCTCTTGAGCTCGCCCGAGCCCAGGCGCAGGTAGTCGCCCAGGTCGAAGCCGCGGGCCAGGCGGGCCAGGGTTTCACCCTTGACCAGGCGGGCACGCAGGCGCGACAGCTGGCCTTCGCGGGCCTGCGGGAAGCGCTCGAACAGCGCTTCGCCGGCGACGAAGTTGAGGATGGCGTCACCCAGGAACTCCAGGCGCTCGTTGTTGCGCCCGGCGTAGCTGCGGTGGGTCAGGGCCAGCAGCATCTGCTCCTGGTTCTTGAAGGTGTAGCCGAGCTTGCGCTCGAGACGGGCAAGGGAAGCACTCATGCAGCCACCCGCTGGTTGTTCAACGCGTTGTTCAAATCAACATCCTGAAAGACTGTTTGCCTGTGGTCCGACGCAGCGAGCGGCGAATCTCTCGTTCCCTGAGAACACAAGCCTATGTCAGAAAAGCATTCGGCGCTGTCTGCAGGACAGCGCCGAAGGGTATCAATGGATCAGGCCGACCCGCGACAGGTTGGGCAAGTGGCTGAGCTTGGGCTCTGGCCAGCTCATCCATACCGCGAAAGCCTTGCCGACGATGTTGCGGTCCGGAACCATGCCGTGAAGTTCCTTCGGAATCTTCGGGTCGTCCCAGTAGCGGCTGTCGTTGGAGTTGTCGCGGTTGTCGCCCATCATGAAGTAATGGCCGGCCGGCACGGTCCATTGCTGATCCGGCGGCATGCGATAACGGGTCATTTCCTTGCGGATCAGGTGCTCGGCTTCGCCGAGTTTTTCCTTGTACAGCTCGGCGCTGCCCAGGGTCCCCGGCTCGGCACCGACCAATTGCTCGGCAATCGGCTGGCCGTTGACGAACAACCGCTTGTCGCTGGTGTAGCTGATGGTGTCGCCCGGCAGGCCAACCACGCGCTTGATGTAGTTGACGTTCGGGTCGCTTGGGTAGCGGAACACCATCACATCGCCGCGTTGCGGGTCACCGACCTCGATGACCTTCTTGTCGATCACCGGCAGGCGGATGCCATAGGAGAACTTGTTCACCAGAATGAAATCGCCCACTTCCAGGGTCGGTTTCATCGACCCGGAAGGAATCTGGAACGGCTCCACCAGGAACGAGCGCAGCACCAGCACGATGAACAGCACCGGGAAGAACGACTTGCCGTACTCCACCAGCAGCGGTTCCTTGCTCAAGCGCTCGACCACCGCCATTTCTGGCTGGGTGACGCTGTCCTGGTAGGTGGCGACCGCTGCCCGCCGGCGCGGGGCCAGGAACAGCAGGTCGATCAAGCCCAGCAGACCGCAAACGAAGACGGCGATGACTAGCAACAGCGGGAAATTTAGCGACATAGGACCTAGCTATCCAACCTGAGCACGGCGAGGAAGGCTTCCTGTGGAATTTCCACGTTGCCCACCTGTTTCATGCGTTTCTTACCGGCCTTCTGCTTCTCCAGCAGTTTCTTCTTACGGCTGACGTCACCACCGTAGCACTTGGCCAGTACGTTCTTTCTGAGTGCCTTGACGGTTGTCCGGGCAATGATCTGGCCGCCGATGGCTGCCTGGATCGCTACGTCGAACATCTGCCGAGGGATCAGCTCCTTCATCTTCTCGGTCAATGCACGGCCTTTGTAGGCCGCGTTGTCACGATGCACGATCAATGCCAGGGCATCGACCTTGTCGCCGTTGATCAGCACGTCCAGCTTGACCAGGTTGGCCGACTGGTAGCGATCGAAATGATAGTCCAGCGAAGCGTAGCCGCGGCTGGTGGACTTCAGGCGGTCGAAGAAGTCCAGCACCACTTCGTTCATTGGCATGTCATAGCGCACCTGCACCTGGCTGCCAAGGAACTGCATGTCGCGCTGCACGCCACGTTTTTCGATGCACAGGGTAATGACGTTGCCCAGGTGCTCCTGCGGCACCAGGATGGTGGCGGTCACGATCGGCTCGCGGAAATCGGCCACGGCCGAGACATCCGGGAGCTTGGACGGGTTGTCGACGACAATGGTTTCGCCGGTTTTCAGTTCCAGCTCGTAGATCACGCTTGGCGCGGTGGTGATCAGGTCCAGGTCGTATTCGCGCTCCAGGCGCTCCTGGATGATTTCCATGTGCAGCATGCCGAGGAAGCCGCAACGGAAGCCGAAGCCCAGGGCGTCGGAGCTTTCCGGCATGTATTGCAGCGACGAGTCGTTCAGGGTCAGCTTCTGCAGGGCATCGCGGAAGTCTTCGAAGTCGTCGGAGCTGACCGGGAACAGGCCGGCGTAAACCTGCGGCTGGATTTTCTTGAAGCCAGGCAGCACCGCCACCTCGGGGGTGGTGGACAGGGTCAGGGTGTCACCCACCGGGGCACCGTGAATGTCCTTGATGCTGGCAATGATGAAGCCCACTTCGCCGGCCTTGAGGTCAGCGGTTTGGGTGTGCTTGGGCGTGAACACGCCGACGCTGTCGACCAGGTGCACCTTGCCGGTGGACTTGACCAGGATCTTGTCGCCTTTCTTGACGCGGCCATGGCGCACGCGCACCAACGAGACCACGCCCAGGTAGTTGTCGAACCAGGAGTCGATGATCAGCGCCTGCAACGGCGCGTCGATATCGCCTTCCGGGGCCGGAATGCTCTGCACCAGGCGTTCGAGCACCTCGTCAACGCCCATGCCGCTCTTGGCACTGCAGGCCACGGCGTCGGTGGCGTCGATGCCGATGATCTTCTCGATCTCGTCCTTGACGCGGTCCGGGTCGGCCTGGGGCAGGTCCATCTTGTTCAGCACGGGCATGACTTCCAGGCCCTGCTCGATGGCGGTGTAGCAGTTGGCAACCGACTGGGCTTCGACGCCTTGGCCTGCGTCCACCACCAGCAGCGCGCCTTCGCAGGCCGCCAGCGAACGCGAAACTTCATAGGTGAAGTCGACGTGGCCGGGGGTGTCGATGAAGTTCAGCTGGTAGACCTTGCCGTCCTGCGCCTTGTAGTTGAGCGTGACGCTGTGGGCCTTGATGGTGATACCGCGCTCGCGCTCCAGGTCCATGGAGTCCAGTACCTGGGCCTCCATTTCGCGAGCCGACAGGCCACCGCACATCTGGATGAAACGGTCGGCCAGGGTCGACTTGCCATGGTCGATGTGGGCGATGATGGAGAAATTGCGGATATGACTCAAATCACTCACGGGTCAACACTCGAAAAGGCTGCGAGCCGGACGCCCGCCGAAAAATAGCCGGGAATTGTACCTTAAGCAGTTGGGTTATGGGAGATTCCTCTGCCGAACTGTACACATCAATGGCGCGCGCAATTGTGAACTTTCATGAAAAAGGGCAGCCGAAGCTGCCCTTTTCACCTGGCAAACCGCTTATTCGGCGAGTTTGAAGGTGATGAAGCTGGCGCGCCCCTGGCGCAGCACGCGCATCGACACCGAACGGTTCTTCGGCAAGTCCTTGGCGATTTCAGTGAACTGCTTGGCCGAGGCGATGGCCTGGTTGTTCAGGTGGCTGATGACATCGCCCGGGCGCAGGCCGATCACCGCTGCCGGGCCATCCTGCACTTCCTTGATGACCACGCCGCCCTTGAGCTCCAGGGATTTCTTCTGCTCATCGGTCAGGTCCGACACGGACACGCCCAGGCGGTTGCTGCTGCGCTCGGCCTTGCCGTCGGCGCCGGTGCCGGTGCCGATGTCGGCATCGTCGTCAGGCATCGCGCCCACGGCGACGTCGAGGTTCTGGCGCTTGCCGTTGCGGATGATTTCCAGCTTGGCCTTCTCGCCATCTTTCAGGCTGCCCACCAGGTGCGGCAGGTCGGCGGACATGACGATCGGCTGGCCGTTCATGCTCAGGATCACGTCACCCACCTGCAAGCCACCCTTGGCTGCCGGGCCGTTTTCCAGCACCTGGGCTACCAGGGCACCGGCCGGCTTGTCCAGGCCGAACGACTCGGCCAGGTCCTTGTTGACCTCTTGAATCACCACGCCCAGCCAGCCGCGGCTGACCTTGCCGTCTTTCTTCAGCTGGTTGGAGACGTCGATGGCCACGTCGATCGGGATGGCGAAGGACAGGCCCATGAAGCCGCCGGAACGGGTGAAGATCTGCGAGTTGATACCCACCACCTCGCCTTTCATGTTGAACAGCGGGCCGCCGGAGTTACCCGGGTTGATGGCCACGTCGGTCTGGATGAACGGCACATAGGTGTCGTTGGGCAAGGTACGGCCCTTGGCGCTGACGATACCCTTGGTCACCGAGTGGTCGAAGCCGAACGGCGAACCGATGGCCAGCACCCACTCGCCCACCTTGAGTTTTTCCGAGTCACCCAGCTTGACCGTCGGCAGGTTCTTGCCATCGACCTTGAGCAGGGCCACGTCGGTGCGTGGGTCGGTGCCGATCAGCTTGGCTTGCAGCTCGCTGCGGTCCGACAGGCGAACGATGATCTCGTCGGCGTCCTGCACCACGTGGTTGTTGGTCAGCACGTAGCCATCGCTGGAGATGATGAAGCCCGAACCCAGCGACATGGCTTCGCGCTGGCGATCACCGCGTGGCGAACGGGGCTGCTGCGGCATGTTGCGCTCGAAGAACTCGCGGAACATCGGCGGCAGGCCTTCCAGGTCCGGCATCTGCCCGGCCGCCACGCGGCGGTCTGGCAGTTTCTGCTTGGTACTGATGTTGACCACCGCCGGCGAGGCCTGCTCGACCAGGGTGGTGAAGTCCGGCAGGGCTTCATCGGCCTGGGCAGTCAGCACCTGGCCGAGCATCAGCACGGCGGCGAACAGCGTTAGGTAGGATTTCAAGCGTGGTATTGACATACGGCTCCCGTCACAACGAGCGGTAGTTGGAAATAGCCCCTGCACAACGCAGGAAAGGCCAGGCTCCTGAAAGCCTGACCTATAGAAAATTTGCCAAAGGATTGCAAATGACAATGCTTTAATTTCATTTCAGCAGCGTGTCCGTCCGCCTTGGCATCGCCCTTGTACAGGGCCGTGAGGGCACGCCACTACTGGCTTGCCTGGGCATCCTGTGGGCGCATCGACAGTGCGACACGTTCTGCCGTACCCAGCGGAATCTCGCCGACCACGGTGACCTGAACCTTGCCCTTGGGCGTGTTCAGGCGCCGCGATACCGCCGAGGTCGGGCCCAGCTGGGTGCGCACATCGGTGCCGGCATCTTCCTTCACCGGTTCAAGGAACACCGAGAACCGCGCCAGGCCATCGTCGTACATGAGGCTGCTGATGGTGCTGTCACGCGCCGGGTCACGGCGCACCGAGCTGTTGATAAGCTCGAAGCCTGGCGGCAGCCAGTCCGAACGCCACCCGGCCACCACCTCGCTGGCACTGCTGGCCACCCGCTCCACCGGCTTGCAGGTGGCGCTGGCATGCAGGTCCTGGTCGCTGGGCGGGGTGTCGGTGTCCAGGCGGGTCATCTGGAAGCGCTCCAGCAGTTGCCCTTTGTCGTTGAGCATCAACGAACGCAGCGGCAGGCCGGTACGGCGGTCCAGGTTCAGTTCGAAAGCGTAGCGATGCTGGTCGCGCGGGGTCAGGGTAATGACCACCGCGTCACGGTCAGCGACACGGGCCTTGCCCGCGACGCTGAGGTCGTACCAGCTCATCAGCTTGAGGGGATCGAGCGAGCGCTGCGCAGCGTCTGGCGGGTTGTTCACGCCACTGGCGCCATTGGCAAGGCCGCCACTGACGCACTGTACCCTACCATCCACGCGCACGATTTCCTGGGCGGCGCCGTCGAGCTGCAACAAGCGCTCGCTGACTTTGCCGTCCTGCACACGGTGCCAGATATCGTGGGAAGAAAAGCTGCCGTTACGTTCGTAAACGAAGGAGCCCTGGTAACTCTGCTTTTGCTCGGCCTGTGCCAGCTTGTTCAACCATTGCGTCGCCTCGGGCGACGAGTTGGCTGCCAACGCTGGCACCGTCATGCAGCTGCCAATCAGCAGCGACAGGAGAGGTAGCGCGCGCATGATCCTCCTTACTTAGCGGTTTTCCAGGCTGGCGGCGCGGGCATACGGCAAGGCGGTTTCAGTACCCTTGAGCGCGGATTCCTGGGCATGCTGGCGCAGGTAGCCTGGCAGACGCTGATCCCAGCCGGCCTGGTTCTGCAGCACGCCGTTGGCCATTGGCCCGGTCGGTTGCTCACTGCTCTCACTATAGCCTGCCAGAACGGCCGGGCCCTGACTTTGTGGCATGCTCAGGCCCTGCTGGGCAGGTTGCTGGGCAGCCAGCTCGGCACCGGTGATTTCATCCTGGTTGTACAGGCGCACACCGGCCAGCACGGCAACGGTCACCGAAGCGGCCACGGCCAGGCGGCCAACGGTGCGCCATGGGCCCTGCTTGGCCTTCACCGGCACGGCCTCATCGGCCAGCGCCGCAGACACCGCCGAGGCGATATCCAGCTTGGGCAGCAGCAGTTCCTTGTGCATCGCTGCACGGGCAACCTGGTAACGCGACCAGGTGGCACGGGTTTCGGCATCGTCGACGGCGTTCAACACCCGACGCAATTCCAGTTCGTCCGCTTCGTTGTCCATCACCGCGGACAGCGATTCCTGCAAAGCTTCACGACTCATGGCGGTTCCTCTCTTGGCTGTCGCCGCTGTCTCAGGTTTCCTGCAACAACGGCTGCAGGGCTTTGTCTATGGCCTCCCGAGCGCGGAAGATTCGAGAGCGCACGGTACCCACCGGACATTGCATGACACTGGCAATGTCTTCGTAACTCAACCCATCGAACTCACGCAGGGTCAGGGCCGTGCGCAAATCTTCAGGCAGTTGCTGGATGGTGCGATGGACAGTGCCTTCGATTTCATCCCGCAACAACGAGCGCTCTGGGGACTCGAGATCCTTGAGACCATGATCGCCGTCGTAAAACTCCGCATCCTCGGAGCTCACATCGCTGTCTGGTGGCCGTCTTCCACGGGACACCAGGTAGTTCTTCGCCGTGTTGATGGCGATGCGGTACAGCCAGGTATAAAACGCACTGTCACCGCGGAAATTGCCAAGCGCACGGTAGGCCTTGATAAAGGCTTCCTGTGCTACATCCTGGGCCTCGTGGGTGTCGTGAACGAACCGCACGATCAACCCGAGAATCTTGTGCTGATACTTCAGCACCAACAGATCGAACGCTCGCCTGTCACCGCGCTGTACGCGCTCTACAAGCTGCTGATCCTCTTCCTGGGTTAGCATGAACACTCCTCAGTGAACTCGAAGGAGCGTTGCAACAGCCATCGTTCAGGCTTGCAACCATAGACTCGGGCTTTGCGCAAAAGTTCTCCCCTCCAAGCAAGTTTCCTGCGGCCCTTGGTCGGCTCGCACGGAAGACGCGGCGCGGTCACGGCCCGCTGCGTCGATAAACAGGTTTCGAATTACGCAGGTGTCAGCCCGGAAAGAGCTGCCGCCCTGCGTCGCCGCGGCAATGTGTGGCGTGCGGGCAGCCTTCATAGGATTTCCGGCCGTGTCGGAAAGTTCCCACGAAGATGCCGTAACGTCCCCAGTGGCATGGAAATTGGCCACCGCAGGCTGCTATAAAGGCAACCCGGCCTGCGTTCACGATAGTTTCACAATGCCATCTGCGCGTGACTATTGTGCCGCGCCCCTTCCAAAGATTACTAGTGTCCCGACATGAGCCAACAATTCCAACATGATGTCCTGGTGATCGGCAGCGGCGCCGCCGGTCTCAGCCTGGCACTGAACCTTCCCGCCCACCTGCGCATTGCCGTGCTGAGCAAGGGTGACCTGGCCAACGGCTCGACCTTCTGGGCCCAGGGCGGCGTCGCTGCCGTGCTCGACGACACCGACACCGTGCAGTCGCACGTCGAGGACACCCTCAATGCCGGCGGTGGCCTGTGCGACGAAGCGGCGGTGCGCTTCACCGTGGAACATAGCCGCGAAGCCATCCAGTGGCTGATCGAGCAAGGCGTGCCGTTCACCCGTGACGAGCACCACAGTGTCGACGATGGCGGTTTCGAGTTTCACCTGACCCGCGAGGGCGGCCATAGCCACCGGCGCATCATCCATGCCGCCGACGCCACCGGCGCTGCGATTTTCACCACCTTGCTGGAGCGTGCCCGGCAGCGCCCGAATATCGAGCTGCTGGAGCAACGGGTGGCGGTCGACCTGATCACCGAGCGGCGCCTGGGCCTGCCTGGCGAACGCTGCCTGGGCGCCTACGTGCTGAACCGCAACAGCGGCGAGGTCGACACCTTTGGCGCCCGCTTCACCGTGCTGGCCACCGGCGGCGCGGCCAAGGTCTACCTCTACACCAGCAACCCCGATGGCGCCTGCGGTGACGGCATCGCCATGGCCTGGCGCGCCGGCTGCCGGGTGGCCAACCTGGAATTCAACCAGTTCCACCCCACCTGCCTGTACCACCCCCAGGCCAAGAGCTTCCTGATTACCGAGGCCCTGCGCGGCGAAGGCGCCCTGCTGCGCCTACCCAACGGCGAGCGCTTCATGCCGCGCTTCGACCCACGCGAAGAACTGGCCCCGCGTGACATCGTCGCCCGCGCCATCGACCATGAAATGAAACGCCTGGGCGTGGACTGCGTGTACCTGGACATCACCCACAAGCCAGCCGAGTTCATCAAGAGCCATTTCCCCACGGTCTACGAGCGTTGCCTGGCCTTTGGCATCGACATCACCCGCCAGCCGATCCCGGTGGTGCCGGCAGCCCACTACACCTGTGGTGGCGTGATGGTGGACGATCGCGGCCACACCGATGTGCCGGGCCTGTACGCCATCGGCGAAACCAGCTTCACCGGCCTGCACGGGGCCAACCGCATGGCCAGCAACTCGTTGCTCGAATGCTTCGTCTACGGCCGCGCCGCGGCAGCGGACATCCAAGCTCACCTGGAGCAGATCGGCATGCCCAAGGCCCTGCCCTGCTGGGATGCCAGCCAGGTGACCGACTCCGATGAAGACGTGATCATTGCGCACAACTGGGACGAATTGCGGCGTTTCATGTGGGACTACGTGGGCATCGTGCGCACCAGCAAGCGCCTGCAGCGGGCCGAGCACCGGGTGCGCCTGCTGCTTGATGAGATCGACGAGTTCTACAGCAACTACAAGGTCAGCCGCGACCTGATCGAGTTGCGCAACCTGGCCCAGGTGGCCGAGCTGATGATTCGCTCGGCGATGCAGCGCAAGGAGAGCCGCGGGCTGCATTACACCCTGGATTACCCAGGGATGCTGCCAGAGGCCAGGGATACCATCCTCAGCCCCCTTTGAGCACTAAGCCGCCCTCTTCACAGAGGGCTTGCCCAAAAAACCTGGTAGGAGCGAGCAAAGCTCGCGATGGGGCCTCACAGGCAGGCTGATACCCTAAGCCAGTTAGATCGCATCGCGAGCTTTGCTCGCGCCTACCGGGAGGCCAAACCTTCTTCGGCTGAACTTCAGCCTCACCCGCAACCGCCGATGCGCGTCTGCCCCCAGGGCATCACGCGGCACGCACTGGCTCTGGCCGAACCATGCCCCTGCCCTGGCGAACCGCACCACCACCAACGCCGGCACCGCCACGCTGTCGCGGCACAGGCGCACCGGCTGCCAACCTTGCGCGCGACTGAACACCCGCCAGCCCTGGGGATCGCGGCGCAAGCCGGTCACGGCGTGGGGATCGGTCAACAGAATACGTCGGGGAATAGCCCAGCCAGCGTGGGCGAGGCAAGCGGCGGCGGCAGCACAGGCCAGCCACCAGGGGCAGGCGCTCAAGCACAAGGCCAGCAGGGCCAGGGCCTGGCAACCGAGGTAGGCCACCAGCAACAGGCGCGAGCCCTGCCAGCGGCACTCGAAGCATTCACTTGGGCTGGACACGGTCCAGAATGATGCGGACCATGCGCTGCAGCTCCGGGTCTTCGGACTCGGTGCGCTCCATGAACCAGCCGAACATGTCCTGATCCTCGCAGCTGAGCAGGCGCACGTAGAGCTCGCGGTCGGCTTCGTTGAGGGTCGGGTAGACCTCCTGGGTGAATGGCACCAGCAGTACGTCCAGTTCCAGCATGCCACGGCGGCTGTGCCAGAAAAGCCGGTTGAGTTCTGTTTGTTCGACCATGGGGCCCTCCTCGAATGGTCGCGCAGTATACCGCGCAGCGCGCGAAGCGACACCGGGCGTTGGTCTAGTCACCTACCTATTTTGTTACCGGCGTTCTATGATGGCCGCCAGTCTTTAGCCACCGCGATGACCCATGGCCGATTCCGCTTTCTTCAGCCCCCTGTCCCACGAGGGCATTCTCGCCGTCCGCGGCTCCGACGCCGGCAAGTTCCTGCAGGGCCAGCTGACCTGCAACATCAACTACCTGAGCCTTGAGCATGCCAGCCTCGGTGCCCGCTGCATGGTCAAGGGGCGCATGCAGTCGAGCTTCCGCATCCTGCCCGAAGGCAATGGCTTCCTGCTGGCCATGGCCAGCGAGCTGCTGGAGCCGCAACTGGCCGACCTGAAGAAATACGCCGTGTTCTCCAAGGCCACGCTGACCGATGAAAGCGCGGCCTGGGCCCGCTTCGGCCTGCAGGGTGGCGAGGCCGCGTTGCAAGCACTGGGCCTGGTCGTGCCGGACGAGCCTGGCAGCACCGTGCGCCATGATGGCCTGATCGCCATTGCCGTCTCTCCTGGCCGCGTCGAGCTCTGGGTGCCGGCGGACAACGCCGCCAGCGTGCGCGAGCAACTGGCCGCCGCCTTGCCCGAAGGCAGCCTCAACGACTGGCTGCTGGGGCAGGTCCGTGCCGGCATCGGCCAGGTCATGGGCCCAACCCGGGAATTGTTCATCCCGCAGATGATCAACCTGCAAGCTGTCGATGGCGTGAGCTTCAAGAAAGGCTGCTACACCGGCCAGGAAATCGTCGCGCGCATGCAGTACCTGGGCAAGCTCAAGCGCCGCCAGTACCGCCTGGCACTCGACCAGCAAGCCGTGCCGGCGCCGGGCGAGGAGATTTTCTCGCCCACCCACGGCTCGTCGGTCGGCGAGGTGGTATTGGCTGCCAGCACCGGCCAGGGCTGCGAGCTGCTGGCGGTGCTCAGCGCCGATTCGGTGGAGGACGACAACCTGCACCTGGGCAGCCTGGAAGGCCCACGCCTGCAGCTGTTGAGCCTGCCCTACGCGCTGGACCGCGACCGCGAAATCCAGCGCTGAAGAGTGCACCACCCTTGCCGTAGAGACGTTCATGAACAAGCTGGCCGAGATGGTTCAAGCGCAGTTGCTCGCTGCCATCGACAACGATGACCTGGTCCTGCCGACCCTGCCCGAGGTTGCCTTGAGCATTCGCGAGGCAGCCGAAGACAGCGAAATCAGCGTTGCCGCCCTGAGCAAGGTGATCGGCCGCGATGCCGCCCTTTCGGCACGCCTGATCAAGGTGGTCAACAGCCCGCTGCTGCGTGCGGCCGTGGAGGTCACCGACCTGCACACCGCCATTACCCGCCTGGGCATCAACTACAGCTGCAACCTGGCCATTGGCCTGGTGATCGAGCAGATCTTCCATGCCCGTTCTTCGGCAGTGGAGCAAAAGCTGCGCGATATCTGGTCGAACAGCCTGGAAGTGGCTGGCATCAGCTATGAATTGTGCCGCCGCTACACGCCCCAGTTGAAGCCCGACCAGGCGACCCTGGGCGGGCTGGTGAACCAGATCGGCGCGCTGCCGGTGCTGATCTATGCCGAGGAACACAACGAGCTGTTGTCGGACCCGGTGTGCCTGCACTACGTGATCGAACAGATCCAGCCGGTGCTGGGCGACAAGATTCTCTCTTCGTGGGAATTCCCCGAGCAACTGGTCAACCTGCCAAGCCAGGTACAGGACCTTGACCGCAGCACCGACAAGGTCGACTACATCGACGTGGTGCAGATCGCCAAGTGCCTGAGCCTGCGCGGGCGCAGCCGGCCACTGGCGGCACTGCCGGCCTATCGGCACCTGGGCTTGCCGTTTGGCACGGAGCTTGAGATGGGCGAGTTGCTGGAAGCGCGGAGCATGTTGCGCTAACGCATTTTTTCGCGAGCTGCGCTCGCTCCTACAGGGTTGCGCCAACCGGGTAGGAGCGAGCGCAGCTCGCGAAAGGGCCGGCCCAGGCAGCCCATCAATCGGCAATAAAACTCACCCGCACCTTCAACCCACCTTTCTCGCCATCATGCAGGCTGATCTGTGCCAGGTGCGCCCGGCAAATCTCGCCAACGATGGCCAGCCCCAGCCCACTGCCCTGCACCCCGCGCCGGTAAAACCGCTCGAACACGCGCTCGCGCTCATCTTCGGGAATTCCGGGCCCATCGTCCTCGACCTCCAGCACGGCAGGGGCCAATACCCGCAAAATCACATTACCGCCCGCCGGCGTATGCGCCAGCGCGTTGTCCATCAGGTTGCTCAGCAGCTCGTTGAGCAAGGTCGGCTCGCCCTTCAACCACACCGGCGCCTCGGCCTCAAGCGCCAGCGCCACCCCGCGCTTGTGCGCCAGCGGCGCCATGGCCATGCCCAGCTCACGGGCCAGCTGGCTCAAGTCCAGCCGCTGCGCCCCGCCTTCGGCAATCGCCCGGGCACCGTTCTCCACCCGGGCCAGCGACAACAACTGGTTGGCCAGGTGGGTCAGGCGGTCGGTGCCCTGAACTGCTGTTTCAAGGGTTTGCCGCCACTCCTGCGGCTGCTGCGAACGCAAGCCCAGCTCGACCCGCGCCTTCAGCGCGGCCAGTGGCGTGCGCAGTTCGTGGGCGGCCTCGGCGATGAACTGCGCCTGGCGCTCGAACTGCCCACGCAAGCGCTCGGTGAAGTGGTTCAAAGCCCGCACCAAAGGCCCCAGCTCGCGCTGCACCTGCACCACCGGCAGCGCCCGCAGGTCGTCTGGCTGGCGCTCCTCCACCGCCGTGCGCAGGCGCTCCAGCGGGCGCAGCGCGGCACTGACGGCAAACCAGACCATCACCAGCGCCCCCAGCGCCAGCATGCCCAGGCGCAGCAGCGTATCGGCCATCAGCCCCCTGGCCATGCGCACCCGCGCCTCCTCGGTTTCGGCCACGCGAATTTCCGCCATGCCGTTCATGTTCGGCTCGCTCACCGCCTTGAGCAGGCTGACCACGCGCACGTCCTGGCCCAGGTAGGTGGCGTTGTAGAAGCGCGCCAGGGCTGGGTAATCGTCGGTACGCGGGGTGTCGGGCGGCGGTGGCGGCAGGTGCTCGTAACCGGAAATCAGCTTCTGCTCGATGTCCAGCACCTGGTAGTAGATTCGCCCGGCACTGTCGTAGGCAAAGGTGTCCAGCGCCACATAGGGCACATCGGCGCTCAGGGTACCGTCACGCTGGGACAGCCCGGCGGCAATGGTCCGCGCCGAGGCCAGCAGGGTGCGGTCGTAGGCGGTATCGGCCGCTTCACGGCCATTCCAGTAGGCGCTCAGGCCGCTGGCCAGCATCAGCACCACCAGCAGCAGCGCCAGGTTGCCCACCAGCCGCCCGCGCAGGCTGCCATTGTCACGCATCGCGGTGCTCAAGCAGGTAGCCCAGGCCGCGGAAGGTGACGATGGCCACCGGGTGGCCATCGAGTTTCTTGCGCAGGCGGTGGATGTAGATTTCGATGGCATCGGGGCTGGCTTCTTCGTCCAGGCCAAACACCTGGGCTGCCAGTTGCTCTTTGCTCATCACCCGGCCCGGGCGGGCAATCAGGGCTTCGAGCACGCTCTGCTCGCGGGAAGTCAGGGTGAGGTTGTCGTCCCCCAGGCTGAAACGCCGGGTGTCCAGGTCGTACACCAGCGGCCCGCAGCGTTGCTGGCGTTCGCCACCGAGCACGCTGCGCCGCAACAGGGCCTTGACCCGCGCCTCCAGCTCGGTGAGTTCGAACGGCTTGGCCAGGTAGTCATCGGCGCCCAGGTTCAGCCCGTGGACCCGGTCCTTGACGTCGCTGCGTGCGGTCAGCATCAGCACCGGCAGGGTTTTGCCACGGCTGCGCAGGCGCGCCAGCACCTCGAAACCGTCCATGCGCGGCAGGCCCACGTCAAGAACGGCAACGGCGTATTCCTCGCTGGCCAGGGCCAGGTCGGCGGCCACGCCATCGTGGAGTACGTCCACGGTCAGGCCATGGCTTTTCAAGGCCTGGGCCACGCTGTCAGCCAGTTGCAGATGGTCTTCGACCAGCAGCACACGCATCGGATTCTCCCTGCTCGGGTGGGGCGGTGGCGCGGAGTGTACCGCTGAAGTCAAGGCTGTGAAGCCCCTTGTAACAAACCTTTCGCGCTGAAAGGTTCACGAAAGGTTCGTTACCTAGCATCGCACCACGGTTGCCCCACGCGCCGAAAAAAGCACCAGCAAGGTGCAACGAACAAGAATAAAAAACGGAGTCATCCCGATGCTGTCATTGCAGCCTCAGGCGTTCGCGCCTAGCCGTTCCCTGTCCGCACGCCCCTCTGCCATCGCCAGCGCCCTGGCGCTCGCCGGCGTCGCCCCGCTGAGCCAGGCCGCCTTCCTCGAAGACAGCACGGCCACCTTCGAAACCCGCAACATGTACTTCAACCGCGATTTTCGCGACGGCACCAGCGCGCAGCAGTCCAAGCGCGACGAGTGGGCCCAGGGCTTCATGCTCAACTTCGAGTCCGGCTACACCGACGGCACCGTGGGCTTCGGCCTGGACGCCCTGGGAATGCTGGGCATCAAGCTCGACTCCAGCCCCGACCGTACCGGCACCGGCCTGCTGCCCACCCATGACGACGGCAAGGCGGCCAACGAGTATTCCAAGCTCGGCCTGACCGGCAAGGTGAAGATCTCCAAGACCGAACTGAAAGTCGGCACGCTGATTCCCGAACTGCCGACCCTGCAGCCCAACGACGGGCGCATCCTGCCGCAGACCTTCGAAGGCGGCCTGCTCACCTCCCAGGAAATCAAGGGCCTGACCTTCACCGGCGGGCGCCTGGACAAAGCCAAGGACCGCAACGACACCAACTGGGAAGACCTGGCCCTGAACAACAAGAACGGCCGCTTCGGTGGCAGTTTCAGCGCCGACAACCTCGACCTGGCGGGCCTGGACTACAAGTTCACCGACCGTATCGCCGGCAGCTACCACTTCGCCCAGCTCGACGACATCTACCGCCAGCACTTCATCGGCATGGTCGCCAGCCAGCCCTGGGGCCCTGGCACCTTCGGCGCCGATGTGCGCCTGGCGATCAGCGACGATGCCGGCGCGGCCAAGGCCGGGCGCATCGACAACACCACCTTCAACACCCTGCTCAGCTACAGCCTGGGCGGGCACAAGGTCAGCGCCGCCTGGCAGCAGCTGTCGGGCGACAGCGCCTTCCCGTACATCGATGGCGCCGACCCGTACCTGGTCAACTTCGTCCAGATCAACGACTTCGCCGGGGCCGACGAACGCTCCTGGCAGGCGCGCTACGACTACAACTTCGCCGCACTCGGCATCCCTGGCCTGACCTTCATGACCCGCTACATCAACGGCGACAACGTCAGCCGCGCCGCCGGTGGCGAGGGCAAGGAGTGGGAACGCAACACCGAACTCAAGTACGTGGTACAAAGCGGCGCGCTGAAAAACGTCGCCGTGCGCCTGCGCAACGCCACCTTCCGCTCCAACTTCGCCCGCGACGCCGACGAAGTGCGGCTGCTGGTGAGCTACAGCGTCGCGCTGTGGTAACCCATAACAACAACGCTCACGGAGACATTCGATGACCTTTTCACTGCGCCGCCTCGTCCTCGCCACCGGCTGCCTGCTGCTGGCCGGCAATGCCCTCGCCGCCGAACCGAAACGCCCTGAATGCATCGCCCCGGCCTCGCCCGGCGGCGGCTTCGACCTGACCTGCAAGCTGGTGCAGAGCGCCCTGGTGCAGGAAAAGATCCTCAGCAAGCCGATGCGCGTCACCTACATGCCCGGCGGCGTTGGTGCCGTGGCCTACAACGCCGTGGTCGCCCAGCGCCCGGCCGACGCCGGCACCCTGGTGGCCTGGTCCAGCGGTTCGCTGCTGAACCTGGCCCAGGGCAAGTTCGGCCGCTTCGACGAGAACGCGGTGAAATGGCTGGCGGCGGTCGGCACCAGCTACGGTGCCATCGCGGTGAAGAATGACTCGCCCTACAAAACCCTCGACGACCTGGTCGCCGCCCTGAAGAAGGACCCGAGCAAGGTCGTGATCGGCTCCGGCGGCACCGTCGGCAGCCAGGACTGGATGCAAACCGCACTGATCGCCAAGGCCGCCGGCATCAACCCGCGCGACCTGCGCTACGTGGCCCTGGAAGGCGGCGGCGAGATCGCCACCGCGCTGCTGGGCGGGCACATCCAGGTGGGCTCCACCGACATTTCCGACTCCATGCCGCACATCCAGAGCGGCAACATGCGCATTCTCGCGGTGTTCTCGGAAAACCGCCTGGACGAGCCGGAGATGAAGAACATCCCCACCGCCAAGGAACAGGGCTACGACATCGTCTGGCCAGTGGTGCGTGGCTTCTACCTTGGGCCAAAGGTGAGCGACGAGGAATACGCCTGGTGGAAGGACTCCTTCGACAAGATGCTGGCCTCGCAAGACTTCGCCAAGCTGCGTGACCAGCGCGAGCTGTTCCCGTTCGCCATGACCGGTGAAGAACTGGACGGCTATGTGAAGAAGCAGGTGGCGGACTACAAATCGCTGGCCAAGGAATTCGGGCTGATTCAGTAAGCCACCCGAGAGCTGTCATCGATCCCTGTGGGAGCGGGCTTGCCCGCGAAGCAAGCACCGCGATGCATGGCACCGGCTATGCCGGTGTTCGCGGGCAAGCCCGCTCCCACAGGGCCCGTGTCGCGCCTTAAACCACGAGGATTTCTGCATGATCCTGCAACGCATTTTCGCCCTGGCCCTGCTGGCGGTGTGCGCCGCCCTGGCCGTGATGGCCTGGCCCTACCAGGCCGCGTTTTCCTATGAGCCAGTGGGCCCGCGCGCCTACCCGCTGCTGATGCTCGGCCTGATGAGCCTGGGCCTTTTGTACCTGGCCGTTCGCCCAACGCCCATCGTGCGCAAGGACGACGAACCCGAACTGGACCGGGAAACCCTGATCAAGATCGGCGTGTGCGTCGGCCTGCTGATCGTGTTCGCCGGCACCTTCGAACCCCTGGGCTTCATCCTCAGCGCCATTCTGGTCGGTATCCCCATGGCCCGCCTGTACGGCGGCCGCTGGCTGCACAGCAGCCTGGTGGTGGTGGGCATGAGCCTGCTGCTGTACTGGCTGTTCGACCGCGTCATGGACGTCCCCCTGCCCCTGGGCCTGCTGAGCGTACTGGAGAACTGACACATGGATACCTTGAGCTACCTGGGCCAGGGCTTCGGCGTCGCCCTGAGCCCCTACAACCTGGTCACCGCCTTGTCTGGCACCTTGATCGGCACCGTGGTCGGCCTGCTGCCGGGCCTGGGCCCGATCAACGGCGTGGCCTTGCTGATTCCGATCGCCTTCGCCCTCGGCCTGCCGCCTGAGTCGGCGCTGATCCTGCTGGCTGCGGTGTACCTGGGCTGCGAGTACGGCGGGCGGATCAGCTCGATCCTGCTGAACATCCCGGGCGAAGCGTCGACCGTGATGACCACCCTGGACGGCTACCCCATGGCGCGCCAGGGCCTGGCTGGCGTGGCTTTGTCGCTGTCGGCCTGGAGTTCGTTCATCGGCGCCCTGATTGCCACCTGCGGCATGGTCCTGTTCGCCCCGCTGCTGGCCAAATGGGCGATCGCCTTTGGCCCGGCGGAATATTTCGTGCTGATGGTGTTCGCCATCGTCTGCCTGGGCGGCATGGCCGGCGACAAACCCCTGAAGACCTTCATCGCCGCGCTGATCGGCCTGTTCCTGTCGGCGGTCGGCATCGACGCCAACAGCGGCGTGTACCGCTTCACCGGTGACAGCGTGC
Organism: Pantoea sp. Ap-967; assembly: GCF_011752565.1. Taxonomy (GTDB): domain Bacteria; phylum Pseudomonadota; class Gammaproteobacteria; order Pseudomonadales; family Pseudomonadaceae; genus Aquipseudomonas. Next base: position 180,346 of record NZ_VWXK01000008.1, on the reverse strand, counting down.
ACCTGGCCGACGGCATTCAGTTCGTGGTGCTGGTGCTGGGCCTGTTCTCCATCAGCGAGATCCTGCTGTTGCTGGAAAAAACCCACCATGGCCACCAGGCGGTCAAGGCCACGGGGCGCATGCTGTTCAACTTCAAGGAAGCGGCCTCGGTGTTCGTGGTGAATATCCGCTGCGGCCTGCTCGGCTTCATCATGGGCGTGCTGCCCGGTGCCGGTGCCACCCTGGCCAGCGCCGTGGCCTACATGACCGAGAAGCGCATTGCCGGCACCACGGGCAAATTCGGCAAGGGTGACGCCCGTGGCCTGGCGGCCCCGGAAACCGCCATCGGTGCCTCCTGCTGCGGCGCCCTGGTGCCGATGCTGACCCTGGGCGTACCAGGCTCGGGCACCACGGCGGTGATGATCGGTGCACTGACCCTGTACAACATCACCCCAGGCCCGCTGCTGTTCGAACAGCAACCGGACATCGTCTGGGGCCTGATCGCCTCGCTGTTCATCGCCAACATCATGCTGGTGATCCTGAACATTCCGATGATCCGCATCTTCACCCGCATCCTTGCCGTGCCGAACTGGGCGCTGGTGCCGGTGATCGCCATCATCACCGCCATCGGCGTCTACGCCGTGCACGCCACCACCTTCGACCTGTTCCTGATGGTGGGCATCGGCATCATGGGCTACATCCTGCGCAAGCTGGACTTCCCGCTGTCGCCGATCCTGCTCGGGTTCATCCTCGGTGGGCTGATGGAGCAGAACCTGCGCCGCGCGCTGTCGATCTCCAACGGCGAACTGGGCATCCTCTGGTCCAGCCCGATCAGCCTGTCGGTGTGGGTGCTGACGATCTGCATGCTGACCCTGCCGCTGCTGCGCATCTGGCGCAAGCGCAGCCAACAGCGCCGGGCCCTGGCCGATGCCTGACCGGCGGCCAATGCCACTGTTCGTTGCCACCGGGCTGGTCGGCCTTGCAGGCGGTTATGCCGCCAGCAAGGTCGGCTGGCCCTTGCCGTGGATGGTCGGCTCGCTGTTGGCGATCATCCTGGTGCGCTGCCTGACGCCCTGGCAGCTGTCGGAAATCCCCAACGGACGCAAGTGCGGCCAATGCATCATCGGCATCGGCATTGGCCTGCATTTCACCCCGGCGGTGATCGAACAGGTTGCCAGCCACTTTCTGCTGATTGTCTTCGGCGCGCTGTTCACCACCCTGTCCAGCGGGATCAGCGTGTGGCTGCTGCGGCGCACCGGCGAGGACCGCGCCACGGCGTTTTTCGCCAGCATGCCCGGCGGCTCGGGGGAAATGGTCAACCTCGGCGCGCGCAATGGCGCCGTGCTCAGCCAGGTAGCAGCGGCCCAGAGCCTGCGCGTGCTGGCCGTGGTGCTGTGCGTACCGGCGCTGTTCAAGTTCCTGCTCGGTGATGGCGTGCCGCTGAACCATGCCGGCAGCGTGAGCTGGGGCTGGCTGGCGGTGATCGTGCCGCTGGGCGTGGCCATGGGGTTTGCCTGGCAACGCTTGCGCCAACCCAACCCATGGCTGTTCGGGCCTTTGCTGGTGGCGGCTTCGCTGAGCCTGGCGGGCAACCTGCAGATCGCCTTGCCCAATGGCGCCAGCCAGATCGGCCAATGGCTGATCGGCAGCGGCCTGGCCTGCCACTTCAACCGGGCGTTCTTTCGCCGTGCGCCGTCGTTTCTTGGGCGCACGCTGGTGGCCACGGGGTTGTGCATGGCGATTGCCGGCAGCGCGGCCTGGGGCTTGAGCGTGATGACTGAACTGGACCTGCGCTCGCTGACCCTGGGCATGATGCCTGGCGGCATCGCGGAGATGAGCCTGACGGCGGAAACCTTGCAGCTGTCGGTGCCACTGGTTACAGCGCTGCAGGTGATGCGCTTGCTGTTCGTGCTGTTTCTGGCCGAGCCGTTGTTCCGCTGCTGGAAAAGAACTACCGCTGAATCCGCACGGTAGACGCACACAACACGCCTTTTCCGATGTTCTGAGCCTTGCACCGCCATTAAGTTTTGCTTGCCTGCCCACAGCCGGGGCAGGCAAACAAAGCCAAGTTCAGATCGGAGAAATGAATGAGTCCAAGACGTACTGGATGCATGGCCATCACTTGGGCATGCCTGGCAATGGGCGCAAACTACTCGATTGCCGCATCGCTTCCCACTACCCGTATCAATGTGGTTGCCATCAACGACCTGCATGGCTATCTGGAGGCCAGCCCGCAACGCTATCGCAACACTGGCGATGCACTGGACGACCGCCCCTACGGCGGAGTCGCCGCCCTGGGTGCACTGCTTGACGAACTGCGGGCAGAAGACCCTGACCTGCTGTTCATCGGCGCGGGTGACCTGATAGGCGCCAGCCCTGCCATTTCCTCGCTATGGGCCGATGAACCGGTGCTCGAGGCGTTGAACAAGATGGGCATGATCACCAGCGCGGCGGGCAACCATGAATTCGACGCTGGCAAAGTCGAGCTCCTGAGGCAGGTAAACGGCGGCTGCGAATCACCACGCCCGGACAAAGCCTGCAAACTGCGCGGGGATTACACGGGCAGTGGCTTTCCGTACATCGCCGCCAACCTGATCGACACGGATACCGGCAAGCGCCTGCTGCCGGCTTACCACATAGCGCACGCCAAAGGCGTGAAAATCGCCTTCGTCGGCGCGGTGCTCAAGGAAATGTCGACCGTGGTGACGAAGAGCGGGTTCGCGGGCCTTAAGGTCATCGACGAGGCCGATGCAATCAACAGCCTGCTCCCCGAGCTCCAAGCCCAGGGGGTCAATGCCATCGTGGCAGTCATTCACCAGGGCGGGCACACGCAAGAGCCCTTCGATCAGCGTAACTGCAAGCAACTGGAGGGCCGCATCGTGGATGTGGCGAAACGGCTGGAAGGTGCCGTGGACGCCCTGGTCAGCGGGCATACCCACCAGGGCTACCAGTGCAGCGTCGGCGAGCTGACCGTGACCCAGGCAGGTGAGTACGGGCAGTTTCTTACACAGTTGACGCTGGACGTCACCCCTGGAACGCACGAGGTCACAGGGATTTCCACCAGGAACCTGATCGTGGACCCGGAGCGCTTGAAGCCCAACGATGGGTTGGTCGCGCTGGTGAGTGAGCTTCGCGAACGGACACAGTCCAGGCTGAGCGAACGGGTCGGGCAGCTCGCATTACCGGCACTGACTCGCGTACACAATGCTGCGGGGGAAAGCACCTTGGGTAACCTGATCACCGACGCCCAACTGGCAAGGACTGCCGAACAGGGCGCACAGATTGCGTTCGCCAACCCGGGTGGCTTGCGTGCCGACCTGCACCAGCCCAAGGGTGGCTTCCTGACCTTTGAGCAACTGTATGCCGTGCAACCCTTTTCCAACACCCTGGTGCTTCAGGACCTGACGGGGGCGCAGCTCGTAGCGTTACTCAACCAGCAATGGTCCCTGGGTACCTTCCTGCCTCTACAGGTGTCCACCGGTTTCTATTATGAGTGGGACCCTGGCGCACCGGAGCAGAACCGCGTGGTGCCAGGCAGCCTGCGGCTCAATGGCCAACCAGTGGTCCCCGAGAACCACTACCGCGTGGTGGCCAACAGTTTCCTTGCCTATGGTGGTAACGGTTTCAAGGTATTCGAAACTGCGGCACGGCAGGAAGACACCGGCATACTGGACCTGGATGCCTTGACCCAGTACACCCGGTTGCAGGATGAGCGCGGTATCGCCGTGGGAGGCCAGCAGGCGCCGCGCATCGGCTTGGTGAACTAGAGGCCCGGCCTGGCCTCAGGCCAAGGGTGGCAATGCCCAGTTGATCGGCGCCAGGCCGCGTTGCTCCAGGAAACCGTTAGCCCGGCTGAAATGCCCGCACCCCAGGAACCCGCGATAAGCCGACAGCGGCGAGGGGTGTACCGACTTGAGCACCAGGTGCTTGGTGCCATCGATCAGCTTCTGCTTGCTCTGGGCATGGGCGCCCCACAGCAGGAACACCACGTTCGGGCACTGCTCGCTGACCACCTGGATGATCCGGTCGGTGAAGAACTCCCAGCCCTTCTTGGCGTGGGACGCAGCGTTGGCGCGTTCCACGGTCATGGTCGTGTTCAGCAGCAACACACCCTGCTCGGCCCAGCTCTGCAAGTAGCCGTGGCTGGCGATCGGGATGTTCAGGTCGCGCTGCAGCTCTTTGTAGATGTTCACCAGCGAAGGCGGCGCAGGCACCCCCGGCTGCACCGAGAAGCACAGGCCATGGGCCTGGCCTGGGCCGTGGTAAGGGTCCTGGCCGAGGATCACCACTTTCACCTGGCCCAGGGGCGTGGAATTTAGCGCGTTGAAGATCATCGGCCCTGGCGGGTAGATTTCCTTGCCGGCCGCGTGCTCCTGGCGCAGGAATTCACGCAGCTGGTGCATGTAGGGCTGGTCGAACTCGGCGCGCAGGGCAGCCTTCCAGCTGGGTTCGAGTTTGATGCGATCGTCGTCAGTCATGGGGCCATCCGTAATCAATGGCGCGACACTAGGTAAGCCCTCGGCCCTTGTCAATCGATCCGACCGACGACCGGCATGTTCGCCGGGGCGGGCCATACTTGGGGGATGACTTGCGCGAGGTTACCCATGGCCATTCACTGCGAGGTACTCACCGGCGCCGATGGCGCCCGCATCGGCATTGCCATCCTGGACGCACCCAAGGCGCTCAATGCCCTCAACCTGCCCATGATCGAGGTGCTCGGCGAGCAGCTGCTTGCCTGGGCCCACGACCCCGGCATCGTCTGCGTGCTGCTGCGCGGCAACGGCGCCAAGGCCTTTTGTGCCGGCGGCGATGTGCGCGCGCTGGCCCAGGCCTGCCGCGATCACCCCGCCAGCGTGCCGCCCCTGGCTGCCACCTTTTTCGCCGCCGAGTACCGCCTCGATTACCTGCTGCACACCTACCCCAAGCCGCTGCTGTGCTGGGGCCATGGCCATGTGCTGGGTGGCGGCATGGGTTTGCTGCAAGGTGCCGGGGTGCGCATCGTCACCCCCAGCAGCCGGCTGGCCATGCCGGAAATCAGCATTGGCCTGTACCCGGATGTCGGCGCCAGCTGGTTCCTCGCTCGCCTGCCGGGCAAGCTCGGCCTGTTCCTGGGGCTGACCGGGTCACCGATCAATGCCCGCGATGCCCTCGACCTGGGCCTGGCCGACCGCTTTTTCGGCGAGCAACAGCAAGAGGCGTTGATCGAGGAATTGCTGCAACTGAACTGGCAGGAACAAACCGCGTTGCAGTTGAACAGCCTGCTCAAGGCTGAACAACACCGCGCCTGGGCCGAATTGCCCGAGGCGCAATGGCTGCCGCGCCGCCAGGCGATAGACGCATTGCTGGATGTGGCCGATGCGTCAGCCGCGTGGCGTGCCCTGGAGGGCTTGAAACACCACGCCGACCCCGTGCTGGCCGAGGCCGGCCAACGCCTGCATGAAGGCTGCCCGCTGACGGCGCACCTGGTGTGGGAGCAGATTCGCCGTGCCCGGCACCTGTCCCTGGCGCAGGTATTCCAGATGGAATACAGCATGAGCCTGAACTGCTGCCGGCATCCGGAATTCAGCGAAGGCGTGCGGGCGCGCCTGCTGGACAAGGACAACCAGCCACGCTGGCACTGGCCGGACGTGGCGCAGGTGCCAGCGGCGGTTGTCGAGGCGCACTTCAGCAAAGCCTGGGAAGGCCGTCACCCACTGGCAGACATGGGCCAGGGCTGACGGTCAGCGCTGCCAGTTACGTTCACCGCCACGGCCTGGGCCCTGCTGGCGGTCGTTGTCGCCGCCGCCATTGGAATGCCAGCGATCATGCTGGTAGCGCTGGCTGCCATTGGTGTAGTCGTGCCGTTCGCGGTCACGCCCGTAGTCATTGCGCTGGCGGTTGCCGTAGTCGTAACGCGGGTTGCCATGCCATTGGTTCATTCCCGGCTGCGGATAAGGGCGGTAGACCGGGGGAGGCGCCGGCCGGTAGTAGCGGGGTGCCGGCTGGTAGTAGTAGTGGGTACGCGGGGCGACATAATAGCGGTCGTAACCGTAATAGCCTGGGTAGGCGTAGGGGCCAGTGGAGTAGTAATCGGAACGGTAATAGCCCGAGCTCTCGTAGTAAGGAGCGCAGGCGGACATCATCAGGCCCAGCAGGGCGATCAACAGAATACGATAGGACATGGCGGCCTCCTGGACCGCTGGGGGTGCTCGAACAGCGGCGCTGGCGAGCGTCGACACGAAAGCGTTCGTCGACATTGAATCAGACAACGTTCCCAGGGTGCAGTGCCCTTGGCGAAACAAATTGATACAGGTGGAAATACCCCTTAAATACATGCAGTCATTTTGCCGCCATATCACTAGAATGTGCGCCTCGGCACACATCATGGGAAGATCATGCCTTCACGCTCCGCCCTGTTTTCGCAGCGCTCGCTGATCCTTGCCCTGCTGCTGCTGTTGGCCTGCGGCTTTCTCGCCACCTCGTTGATCAGCTATTACGCCTCGCGCAGCGCGATCCGCGACGGCATCATCAACACCGAGCTGCCATTGACCTCTGACACGGTCTATTCGGAAATCCAGAAAGACCTGATCCGCCCGGTGCTGATCGCCTCGATGATGGCCCAGGACACCTTCCTGCGCGACTGGGTGCTGGCCGGTGAACAGGACACCGGGCGCATTACCCGCTACCTGCGCGAGGTGATGGGCAAGCAGGCAACCTTCACCTCGTTCTTCGTGTCCGACCGCAGCCTTACCTATTACCAGGCCAAGGGCGTGCTCAAGCACGTGGTACCCGGCACCTGGCGCGACGCCTGGTATTTCCGCCTGCGTGACGCGAAAGAGCCGTATGAAATCAACGTCGACCTGGACATGGCCAACCATGACAGCCTGACCGTGTTCATCAACTACCAGGTGCTCGATTACCAGCAGCGCTTCATCGGCGCTGCCGGGGTGGGCCTGAGCGTGGATGCGGTGGTCAAACTGATCGACACCTACCAGCGGCGCTACCAGCGCTCGGTGTTCTTCACCGACGCCCATGGCAAGGTGCTGCTTACAGGCTCCGACGGTGGCCCCCATGGCTTGCGGGTGGGCCAGGCATTGCACGACAACATTGAGCTGGGCAGCCTGCTCGGGCAAAGCCCGGTGCCGGGCGAAGGCAGCCACGAGTACACCGACAGCCAGGGCCACAGCCACTTTCTCAATGTTCGGCAGTTGCCCGAGCTGGACTGGTACCTGCTGGTGGACAAGCGCGAAACCGGCGCCCTCGACCGCATTCGCCACTCGCTGTACCTGAACCTGGCCATTTGCGCCGCCATCAGCCTGGTGGTGCTGTCGCTGCTGCACGGCATGCTCAAGCGCCACCAGGCCAGCACCGAGGCCCTGGCCACCCTCGACAGCCTCACCGGCCTGCCCAACCGGCGCAGCTTCGACCTGCTCGCCGCCCAGGCACTGCAAGCGGCGCAGCGCGACCGCACGGCACTGGTGGCGCTGCTGATCGACCTTGACCACTTCAAGACCCTCAACGACACCCACGGCCACCTGGCAGGCGACGAAGTGCTGCGCCAGTTCGCCCAGGTGCTGCAAGGCAGCCTGCGCCAGTCGGATATACTGTGCCGCTGGGGTGGCGAGGAATTCATCGTGCTGTTGCGCGCAACCGAGGGCCGGCAGGCCATCGAGGTGGCCGAGAAAATCCGCCGCCGCACCGAGCAGCAGGCCTTCAGCTTCGAAGCGCAAGCGCTGCACCTGACCACCAGCATCGGCCTCAGCGCCCTGCAGCAAGGCGACACCCTGCACACCTTGCTCAGCCGCGCCGACCGCGCGTTGTATTGTGCCAAGCAGGCCGGGCGCAACCGTGTCTGCACTGAATCTGCCGGAACCGACGATGAATGACAGCCTGCACTGCCCCGCCTGTGGCGCCCTGAACCAGTGCGCCCTGGCCGACCCGCGCAGCGCCACCCAGGCGTGCTGGTGCTTCAGCGTCAGCATCGACCCCGCGGTGCTCCAGGCCCTGCCGGCCGAACTGCGCGACAAGGCTTGCCTGTGCCCGCGCTGCGCGGCGGTAGTCGACGACCTGGAGCGAGGCGCCGCCCACAATCCCCTGTAGGAGCGGGCTTGCCCCGCGAACACCGGCGCAGCCGGTGCCACCCACCGCGTCGCCTGCTTCGCGGGTCAAGCCCGCTCCTACAGGCTTCCTCGTTAAATCGGATCAAGAAGCCAGCACCGCACCCAAAGGAAAACCGCTAGACTGCGCCCCCGCACCTCTGCCCCCTTTTCGCCATGCGTCTCGACCGTTTCCTCGCCAACCTACCCTGCTACAACCGCCAGCAAGTGCGCCTCATGCTGGTGCAACGGCGGGTGCGCGTGGACGGTGAGGTGGCATACGAGCCAACCACCGAGGTACGTGAGTTCAGCCGGGTAGAAGTCGACGACCAGCTGCTGCAAGCCGGCCGCCCTGCCCGCTACCTGATGCTGCACAAGCCCGTCGGCTGCGTCAGCGCCACCCACGACCCGCAGCACCGCACGGTGCTCGACCTGTTGCCCGCCGAGCTGCGCGACGGCCTGCACATCGCCGGGCGCCTGGACTTCAACACCACCGGGCTGATGGTCCTGACCAACGATGGCCAGTGGTCGCGGCGCCTGACCCAGCCGGGCACCAAGCTGCCCAAGCATTACCTGGTGCACACCGAAGACGACATCGCCGACCACTACGTGGCCAAGTTCCGCGAAGGCTTCTATTTCGCCTTCGAAGGCCTCACCACCCAGCCCGCCCAGCTCGACATCCTCAGCCCCCGCCAGGCACGGCTGGCGATCGTCGAAGGCCGCTACCACCAGGTCAAGCGCATGTTCGGCCACTTCGACAACAAGGTGATCGGCCTGCACCGCGAAAGCATGGGTGCGATCCGGCTCGATCCTTGCCTGCAACCTGGGGAGTTCCGGGCCCTGACGGCGGAAGAAATCGCCTCGGTCTGAATGCCGTAATACAGGCATACGACCGCTGAGCGCTCCGAGTCACAAATTTGCGCAAACGGCACTTGCGCGATTCCCGACCCGCTGCTTGACTCCATCTTCGTCAGTCCATGAGTGACCAACCAGTCACAGTCAGTGGACCCTGACACTTTTTGCCGGCCACCCAATGCCTCGATGCGTTGGGGCACGGTGAATTGCCCGCCAAAAACAATCGTCGACATGCGTGCCAAGGATCGACACAGGGCCCCCCGGTTTAATTCAGGCGAATGCCTACCTGTCATAAAGAACGTGCACCCTAGGTGACGCGAATACCCTTTTTGCGCCAGGAGTCGATGACATGAGGCCAGAAATCGCTGTACTTGATGTCCAAGGTCAGTATCGGGTTTACACGGAGTTCTATCGCGCGGATGCGGCCGAAAAAACGATCATTCTGATCAATGGGTCGCTGGCCACCACGGCATCGTTCGCCCAGACGGTGCGCAATCTGCACCCGCAATTCAACGTCGTGTTGTACGACCAGCCCTATGCCGGCAAGTCCAAGCCACACAACCGCCAGGAACGGCTGATCAGCAAGGAGGATGAGGCGCATATCCTGCTGGAGTTGATCGAGCACTTCCGCTGCGACCACGTCATGTCCTTCTCCTGGGGCGGTGCCTGCACCCTCCTGGCACTGGCGCACCAGCCACGGCTGGTGAAAAAGGCGGTGGTCAGTTCATTCTCACCGATCATCAACGAACCGATGCGCGACTACCTGGAGCGTGGCTGCAAGTACCTGGCCGCCTGCGATCGCTACCAGGTCGGCAACCTGGTCAACGACACCATCGGCAAGCACTTGCCGTCGTTGTTCAAGCGCTTCAATTACCGCCACGTGAGCAGCCTGGACAGCCACGAGTACGCGCAGATGCACTTCCACATCAACCAGGTGCTGCAGCATGACCTGGAACGCGCCCTGAAAGGTGCGCGCAACATCGACATTCCGGTGCTGTTCATCAACGGTGACCGGGACGAGTACACCACGGTCGAGGATGCCCGCCATTTTGGCCAGCACGTTGGCAAGAGCCACTTCAGCGTGATTCGCGATGCCGGGCACTTCCTTGATATGGAAAACAAGAACGCCTGCGAAGACACCCGCAACGTGATGCTCGATTTCCTCAAGCCCACCGTGCGCGAGTCCCGCCAACCGTCTTATTCATTCATGCAGCAGGGCCAGCATGCAGTTGCCATTTGAGCGCATCGGCGTTCTGTAGCCCTCACCCGCAGGCTATGGGCGCCGACAGCTTTTTGCGGCTCTTTTTATAACCGGGGCTTCTAATTCGAGGAGGGTTCTGGTAAAAAGCCTCTGGTAAAAGTTGTACACCAGATGCGGGTATAGTTTAGTGGCAAAACGAAAGCTTCCCAAGCTTTAGTTGAGGGTTCGATTCCCTCTACCCGCTCCAGATTCGCAGTCCCCGCATGGCGTTCCAGCAACGTCATCGCTGTCAAAAGGAGCCAAGGCTCCTTTTTTCGTTTCTGTCCTTTCATTGATGTGGCCCGTGGCCATTTCCTCTTCGATCCGCTTGAATCCGCTTGCATGCGCAACGACGAGTGGCGCATATGCTCAATGGACTCGTGAAGCATTTCGAAAGGACGACGCATGTTTCTCTCCCGCTGGCTCCCGGGCCTGGCCAACCTGTTGCAGTACCGCCGCGAATGGTTCCACGCCGACCTGCAGGCTGGGCTTTCGGTGGCCGCCATCCAGATTCCCATCGCCATTGCCTATGCCCAGATCGTCGGCCTGCCGCCGCAATATGGGCTGTATGCCTGTGTGCTGCCGATGATGGTATACGCCCTGATCGGCAGCTCGCGCCAATTGATGGTCGGCCCCGATGCAGCCACCTGCGCGATGATCGCCGGCGCCGTGGCGCCACTGGCCATGGGCGACCCGCAGCGCATCGCCGAGCTGTCGGTGATCGTCACCGTGCTGGTCGGGGTGATGCTGATTGGCGCAGGGCTGGCACGGGCCGGGTTCATTGCCAGCTTCTTTTCGCGGCCGATCCTGATCGGCTACCTCAATGGCATCGGCCTGAGCCTGATTGCCGGGCAGTTGTCCAAGGTGGTGGGGTTCAGGATCGAGGGCGATGGTTTCGTCCTCAGCGTGGTCAACTTCTTCCAGCGCCTGAATGAAATCCACTGGCTGACCCTGGCCATTGGCCTGGCCGGGCTGGCGCTGCTGATCTGGCTGCCGCGCCGCTACCCGCGCCTACCAGCGGCGTTGGCGACAGTAGCGCTGTTCACCCTGGTGGCGGGCCTGTTCGGCCTGGACCGCTTCGGCGTCGCCATCCTCGGCCCGGTGCCCTCGGGCATGCCGAGCCTGGCCTGGCCGCAGAGCAACCTTGCGGAAACCAAAAGCCTGTTGCGCGACGCCCTGGGCATCGCCACCGTTAGCTTCTGCAGCGCCATGCTCACCGCCCGCAGCTTCGCCGCTCGGCACGGCTACGCGATCAACGCCAACCACGAGTTCGTCGCCTTGGGCGTCAGCAACCTGGCCGCCGGTATTTCCCAGGGCTTTGCCATCAGCGGGGCCGACTCGCGCACCGCGGTCAATGACATGGTCGGCGGCAAGAGCCAACTGGTGGGCATCATCGCCGCGCTGGTGATCGCCCTGATCCTGATGTTCTTCACCGCGCCCATGGCATGGATTCCGCAGGCAGCACTGGGCGCGGTGCTGCTGATGGCCGGCTGGGGGCTGATCGATGTGCGCTCGCTGGGCCGTATCCGGCGCCTGAGCCGCTTCGAGTTCTGGTTGTGCCTGTTGACCACCGCGGGCGTACTGGGCCTGGGCGTGTTGCCGGGCATCGTGTTCGCCGTGACCCTGGCGATCCTGCGCCTGCTCTACAGCATTTACCAACCGACCGACGCGGTACTGGGCTGGCTGCCAGGCACCGAGGGCCAGGTCGACATCCGCAAGCACCCGCAGGCGCGCACGGTGCCGGGCTTGGTGGTGTACCGTTTCGACGATGCGATCCTGTTCTTCAACGCCGACTACTTCAAGCAGCGCCTGCTCGAAGCCGTGCAGCGCGAGGCCCAGCCCCAGGCTGTGCTGTTCGATGCCGAGGCGGTGAGCAGCATCGACGTCAGCGGTATCTCGGCCCTGCGCGAAGTCCGCGACACCCTGGCCGCCCAGGGCGTGCACTTCGCCATCGCCCGCGCCCGCGGCACCTTCCTGCGCATGCTGGTGCGCTCAGGCATGGCCCGGGAGATGGAAGACATATTGCTGTTCGGCTCGGTGCGGGCTGGGATTCGAGCGTATCGGGTGTGGCGGAACAGGCAGCGCGGAGCGACGGGGGCGCAATAGCGAAACGGACTACATCTGAACCGGAAGTGGGCTAGCTCCCAACCATTGCGCGATCCACTAGCCTAACGTTCCGGCGTAGGTTCATGCGCCAGGATATCTTCCTTCCCGTAGCGCTGTGCGACCAGCGACTACGCCAATGGCGCACATCCTGCTATGCTTTTCATTGAAACACCTATTTTTTCGAGAAGGGTGAAGGAACTCCTTGAGGACGATGCCTATCGGCTTCTACAGATCAAGCTGATGGCCGCACCGGAGTCCGGTGACTTGATCGAGGGAACCGGAGGCCTACGCAAGCTTCGCGTTGCTGCCTGCGGCCGTGGAAAACGTGGCGGAGCCCGGGTGATTTACTACTACTTCACCTCACACTCACAACTCGCCATGTTGTACATCTACCCGAAAAACGAGCAGTCCGAGTTGTCTTCCGAGCAACGCAAGGCACTGAAGCACATCATTGAAAACTGGAGGCGCACATGAGCACGTTCTTTGAAGAGCTAATGGAAAGCGTCCAGCAAATGGACGAGATCGTTCAGGGCAAGCGCGCGCCCTCGCAGCTGTTTGAAATCGACGCCCTCCAAGTCAGACGCATTCGCCAAGCAACAGGTTTGTCGCAGGTACGCTTTGCCGAAATGATCGATGTCCAGGTGGCTACGTTAAGAAACTGGGAACAGGGGCGCAGAGAACCCACCGGGCCAGCCAAAGCGCTGCTCCGAGCAATCCGCAACGATCCCGACCATGTTCTGAAGGCACTTTCCCACTAAGGCACCGCGGTGCGACTGCTGGCACGGTTCCCTGCGCGACAGCGCAGCCCGTAGGGCTGGGTTATCTGCTACAAAGGATGGCGGCGCGACTGCAGGCACAGGCCAGTACAGGCGACACAGGGCGCAGCTGGAAACAGCAACCCTCGCACTCCTTGCATGACATGCTAAAGTCCCCGCCGCTCCCTGCATCATCGAACGGACCCCGCATGCCAGCTCTCGACGCCCTCCTCGCCACTTGGTCAGACCTCAATCAGCGCCACCCCTGCACAGCCCTGCTGCTGGGCAACGGCGCCAGTCGCGCGCTGTGGAAACCGTTCGGTTACTTCTCGCTGTACGAGGAAGCCCAGCGTGCCGGGCGCAAGAAAGGCCTGGCGATCAGCGACCAGGCCCTGTTCAAGTCCCTGGGCACCGAGTTGTTCGAACCGGTACTGAGCACGCTCAACCACACCGTGCGCGCCAACGCCGCCCTGGCCATCAATTCCACGGCGCCACTGAACCGCTACTACTCGATCAAGGAAGGCCTGATCCACGCCGTGCGCACCCTGCACCTACCGTGGGCGCGGGTGCCCAAGGCCACCCTGGCCTCGATCAACCAGGCCTTGCGCGCCTACCGCAGCGTCTATACCAGCAATTACGACCTGATCCTGCCCTGGGCCGTGCAACAGGCCCCACAAGGCTTTGCCGAGCTGTTCGACGAACAGGGCTTTTTCGACGTTCGCCGCACCCGCAGCGAGGGCACCCGCGTGCTGCACCTGCACGGTGGCCTGCACCTGCTGAAACTGCCCGACGGCACCACACGCCAGCGCAGCGCCGACAGCGCCGAACTGCTCCACGGCTTCGCCGTGAACATCCCCGGCGAGGTGCCGCTGTTCGTCAATGAGGACCGCAGCGAGGAGAAGCTGCGCGCCATCCGCCACTCGGACTACCTGGCCTGGTGCCTGGGCCAACTGGCACTGGAAAACCAGGGCGTATGCCTATTCGGCCAGCACCTGGACAGCAGCGACCAGCACCTGCTGGACGCCATTCGCCAGGCCCGCCCGGCGCACCTGTCGATTGCGATTCGGCCACTGGGCGAAGCGTCGGTGCTCAACCAGAAACGGCATTACCAGGAGCGGTTCGGGAACTTGACGGGCACGGCGTTGCACTTCTTCGACGCCAGCACGCACCCGTTGGGGGCGGCGGAACTGGCAATCGGCTAGCGCCGCCCAGCGGGCGCATCGCGAGCGCCTACAACCAAGGCATGCCAAATCCCGTAGGGCGATGCAACTCCCTGTAGGAGCGAGCTTGCCCCGCGAACACCGGCGCAGCCGGTGCCATGCACCGCGGCGCCTGCTTCGCGGGGCAAGCCCGCTCCTACAGGATTATCTGTTAAATCAGATAGTTTCGATTTGTTCCATAGGAGACGCGGTAGGGCCAGCAACCCTACTGCGGTATCAGATGATCCGCCTGCAACAACGTCTCCAGGCAGTGCTCCTGCACCCCGTAAAACGCCTTGAGCTGGGCGATCTTCTCCAGCAGGGCGGCGTTGTCGCCCGCCTGGCGGCGCTTCACCGCAAGAATCATCTTGTTCTTGTTGGTGTGCTCCAGGGAGATGAACTCGAACACCTTGGTTTCGTAACCACAGGCTTCCAGGTACAGCGCGCGCAGGCTGTCGGTGAGCATTTCCGCCTGTTGCCCCAGGTGCAGGCCATATTGCAGCATCGGCTGCAGCAGCCCCGGGCTGTGCAGCTGCGGGCGAATCTGTTTGTGGCAGCACGGCGAGCACATGATGATCGCGGCGTTGCAGCGGATGCCGGTGTGAATGGCGTAGTCGGTGGCGATGTCGCAGGCATGCAGGGCGATCATCACCTCGATGGCCTCGGGCACCACGCTGCGCACGTCCCCGCACTGGAACTCAAGGCCAGCATGCTCAAGGCGCGCGGCCGCGGCATTGCACAGGTCAACCATGTCCTGGCGCAATTCCACACCCGTCACCTGCGCCTCGCGGCCCAGGGTATTGCGCAGGTAGTCATGCATGGCGAAGGTCAGGTAGCCCTTGCCCGAGCCGAAGTCGGCCACCCGCAGCGCCTGGCCGGCAGGCACCTGCGCAGTGGCCAGGGCGTGGTCGAACACTTCGATGAACTTGTTGATCTGCTTCCACTTGCGCGACATCGACGGAATCAGCGCCGCCTGGGCATCGGTCACGCCCAGGTCGCGCAGGAACGGGCGCGATAGCTCCAGGTAGCGCTTCTTCTCACGGTCATGGCCAACGCTTACGGCAGCTTCACGCGGCGCCTGCGCGCCATGGCGCTGAAGCATCGGCTTGCCCTTCTTGCTGAACGTCAGTTGCACCTCGCCATCGGCGTCGAACAGGTGGGCATTGCGAAAGCTGTCCGGCAGCAGTTCGGCCACCAGCGCCTGGGCCTGGTCCAGCGGCAGGTTGCGGGTGATGTCGCGGGTCTGGTGGCGGTACACCAGCGACAGGCTGGCCTGCCCCTTCACCAGCAGCGGCTTGGCGATGATGCGCTGCAAGGTAGCGTCGGCGCCGACATGGCGCGCCAGTACCAGCTTGACCAGGGTATTGCCCTGCAAGGCAGCGCTGAGCAGGTCTAGGAACCGGGTGCGGGCATCCGGTGCGGGGGAAGCGGAAGAACTGGCGGACATGGCGAAACGGTGCCTCGAATAGCGGATCGCACATTCTACCGTGCGCCAGATGCCCTGTGGGAGCGGCCTGCAATCTGCTTCAGTCGAGTATCACCAGGCGGTTGGGCAGCTCATTGCGTGCATGGGTGCGTGGCAACTGCCGGGCCAGCCGTTCGCCGCAGGCCTCGATGCAGTCGACGAAACCCTGCAAGGTATGCCCCTGGCGCACCTGCTCGGCAAATCGGCCAACCAGCGCGGCCCGGGTAGCGGCATCCAAATGACGGGCGATGCCCTGGTCAACCAGGATCTCCACATGCCGCTCCGCCTCGGCCACGAAAATCAGCACGCCGGTGGAGCCCACCGTGCCCTGCAGGTTCTGCTCGCGAAACTGCTCGCGGGCCAGGCGCGAGGCCCGCCACCGGCGCAGGGCGCGGGGGATCAGCCAGTCGGCCAGGCGCGGCTGGCGCAGCAACAGGCACAGGCCGATGAACAGCAGCACATTGGCCACCAGCAGGCCACGCACCCCAGGCCAGCCGACCAGCCCGTGCAACAGGCCCGGCACAACCAGTGCCAGCACGGCGGCCCAGAACAGCGGTAGGTAGGCGTAGTCATCGGCGCGCCGCGCCAGCACGGTCACCAGTTGCGCGTCGGTGCGCTGTTCTACCCGGGCGATGGCCTCGGCGATGCGGCGCTGCTCGTATTCATTGAGGGGCGTCATGCCTTGGATCTCTTGGCTGTTTTTATAGTTGTGGTCCCGGCATACGGGTCTTCCTCCCCTGGCGATATATTCAGGCATAATCGGCCGCTGGAAGAAAAGCATGCGAATCGTACAACAATAGCCGCCTGAAAACTTCGGCCGCGCGCGTATCACCGTGGATACGGCACCGGCCTCGACAACGGAATTCATGATGAAACTGTCTTTGCTGGGCCTGGCCATGGGCCTTGCCAGCCAGGCGGCCCTTGCCGCCCCACTCGCACCGCCCCTGCAGGACAAGCAGGCGTTCATCGACAACCTGATCAGCCAGATGACTGAAGCCGAAAAAATCGGCCAGCTGCGCCTGATCAGCATCGGCCCGGAAATGACCCACGAGAAGATCCGCGAAGAAATCGCCGCCGGGCGCATCGGCGGCACCTTCAACTCGCGCACCGCCCCCGAAAACCGGCCGATGCAGGACGCCGCCATGCGCAGCCGCCTGAAAATTCCGATGTTCTTCGCCTACGACACCATCCACGGCGAACGCACCATCTTCCCGATCGGCCTGGGCCTGGCCGCCACCTGGGACATGGACGCCATCGCCAAGGTTGGCCGCACCTCAGCCATCGAAGCCTCCGCCGATGCCCTGGACATGACCTTCGCGCCCATGGTCGACATCGCCCGCGACCCGCGCTGGGGCCGCACCAGTGAAGGCTTCGGCGAAGACACCTACCTGACCTCGAAGATCGGCCAGGTGATGGTCCGCTCGTTCCAGGGCAGCAGCCCGGCCAACCCCGACAGCATCATGGCCATCGTCAAGCACTTCGCCCTTTACGGCGCGGTGGAAGGCGGGCGCGACTACAACACGGTCGATATGAGCCTGCCAAAGATGTACAACGACTACCTGCCCCCCTACCGCGCCGCGCTCGACGCCGGTGCCGGCGGCGTGATGGTGGCGTTGAACTCGATCAACGGCGTGCCGGCCACCTCCAATACCTGGCTGATGAACGACCTGCTGCGCAAGCAGTGGGGCTTCAAGGGCGTGACCATCAGCGACCACGGCGCCATCCAGGAGCTGATCCGCCACGGCGTGGCCCGCGATGGCCGCGAGGCGGCCAAGCTGGCGATCAAGGCCGGCATCGACATGAGCATGAACGACACCCTGTACGGCCAGGAGCTGCCAGGGCTGCTGAAATCCGGCGAAGTGAGCCAGCACGAGCTGAACCAGGCCGTGCGCGAAGTACTTGGCGCCAAATACGACATGGGCCTGTTCAAAGACCCCTACGTGCGCATCGGCAAGGCCGACACCGACCTCAAGGACTACTACAGCGACGACCGCCTGCACCGTGACGCTGCCCGCGACGTGGCCCGGCGCAGCCTGGTGCTGCTGGAAAACCGCAACCAGGCCCTGCCGCTGAAGAAGGCCGGCACCATCGCCCTGGTCGGCCCGCTGGCCGACGCGCCAGTCGACATGATGGGCAGCTGGGCCGCCGACGGTAAGCCGATGCATTCGGTTACCGTGCGCGAAGGCCTGCGCCGCGCCGTCGAAGGCAAGGCCAAGCTTGTATATGCCAAGGGCTCGAATGTCACCGGTGACAAGGCGATCGTCGACTACCTGAACTTTCTCAACTTCGATGCCCCGGAAATCGTCGACGACCCGCGCCCACCGGCGGTGCTGATCGACGAAGCGGTAAAGGCGGCGCAGCAGTCGGATGTGGTGGTCGCCGTGGTCGGCGAGTCCCGGGGCATGTCCCATGAGTCGTCGAGCCGCACCACCCTGGAAATCCCCGCCAGCCAGCGCGAGCTGATCAAGGCCCTGAAGGCCACCGGTAAGCCACTGGTGCTGGTGCTGATGAACGGCCGCCCGCTGTCGATCAGCTGGGAGCGCGAACAGGCCGATGCCATCCTGGAAACCTGGTTCTCCGGTACCGAAGGCGGCAACGCCATTGCCGACGTGCTGTTCGGCGACTACAACCCGTCGGGCAAGCTGGCCATCACCTTCCCGCGCTCGGTCGGGCAGATTCCGATGTACTACAACCACACGCGCATTGGCAGGCCGTTCACCCCGGGCAAGCCTGGCAACTACACCTCGCAGTACTTCGAAGAGCCCAACGGCCCGCTGTACCCGTTCGGCTACGGCCTGAGCTACAGCAGCTTCGAGCTGTCCGGGCTGAAGCTGTCGACCAAGAACCTCAAGCGTGGCGATACCCTGGAAGCCAAGGTCACGGTGAAGAACACCGGCAAGCGCGACGGCGAAACCGTGGTGCAGCTGTACCTGCAGGATGTGTCGGCGTCCATGAGCCGCCCGGTGAAGGAGCTCAAGCACTTCGAGAAACTGATGCTCAAGGCTGGCGAGTCGCGCACCCTGACCATGCGCATCAGCGAGGATGACCTGAAGTTCTACAACGGCCAGCTGCAGCGGGTGGCCGAGCCTGGCGAGTTCAATGTGCAGGTCGGGCTCGACTCCGAGGCGGTGCAGCAGCAGAGCTTCGAACTGTTGTAAGCAGTCGGTCGCCTAACCCGGCCTCTTCGCGGGGCAAGCCCGCTCCTACAGGCACAGCGCCCCCTCCGGCCATGTGATATTCCTGTAGGAGCGGGCTTGCCCCGCGAAGAGGCCGCGCCTGATATCCCCTCACCCGGATCCGCCCCATGCCCTTTTCCTTTCGCGCCCTGCGTCTGGGGCTGATTACCCTGCTGATCGTGCTCGGCACCCTGCTCAGCGCCGGCTGGGCCATGCACCAGGCCAAGCGCCAGGCCATGGAAGACGACGCCCGCCGCGCCAGCCAGCAACTGGTGCTGTACGCCAACGCCCTGCACACCCTGATCGACCGCTACCGCGCCCTGCCCGCCGTGCTGGCGCTGGACCCGGAACTGGTCCAGGCCCTGCGCGGCCCTATCGACGAGGCCACCCAGCACGCGCTGAACCTCAAGCTTGAACGTATCAATGGCGCCGCCAACTCCTCCACCCTGGAGCTGCTCGACCGCACCGGGCTGGCCGTGGCCGCCAGCAACTGGCGGCTGCCGACCACCTACGTGGGCTCGAACTACGGCTTTCGCCCCTATTTCAAACAAACCCGCAGCCAAGGCAGCGGCCGCTTCTACGCCGTAGGCGTGACCAGCGGCGTGCCGGGCTACTTCCTGTCCAGCGCGGTGAATGACGAGCACGGGCGTTTTCTCGGCGCCATGGTGGTGAAGCTCGAATTCCCCGAACTGGAGCGCGAGTGGCGCCAGGGCAGCGACATCCTGCTGGTCAGCGACGCCCGCGGCATAACCTTCATCGCCAACCAGGACGGCTGGCGCTACCGCGAGCTGCATCCACTCGGCAGCGCCGACCGCGCCGAACTGGCCGAAACCCGTCAGTACGACAAGCAGCCGCTGGTGCCACTGCCCCACCAGGTGCTCACCCGCTTTGCCGACAACAGCCACCTGACCCGTGTGCAAGGCCCCGACGGCAGCGCCGAATACCTGTGGGAAAGCCTGCCGCTGGAAGGCGAGAACTGGACCCTGCACCTGCTGCGCAAACCCCAGGTCAGCGCCGCCGGGCGCAATGCCGCGCTAGGCGCTGCCGCCGTGTGGCTGAGCCTGGTGTTCGCCGCGCTGTTCGTCAGCCAGCGCCTGCGCCTGGCTCGCCTGCGCCAGCGCAGCCGCGAAGCGCTCAAGCGCCAGGTCGAGGAGCGTACCCGCGAGCTGCGCACCGCCCAGGAAGGCCTGGTGCAGTCGGCCAAGCTCGCGGCCCTGGGGCAGATGTCGGCGGCCATGGCCCACGAGATCAACCAGCCACTGACCACCCAGCGCATGCAGCTGGAAACCCTGCGCCTGCTGCTGGACCACGGCCGCCACGACGACGCGCGCAAGGCCCTGGAGCCACTGGAGCAGATGCTCACGCGCATGGCCGCCTTGACCAGCCACCTGAAAACCTTCGCCCGCAACAGCCCGGTGGGCCTGCGCGAACGCCTCGACCTGGCCACCGTGGTCGACCAGGCCCTGCACCTGCTCGACACGCGCATTCGCGCCGAACAGGTCGAGGTGGCCCTGTACCTGGCCCGCCCGGCCTGGGTGCGTGGCGATGCCATCCGCCTTGAGCAGGTATTGATCAACCTGTTGCGCAACGCCCTCGACGCCATGACCGACAAACGCTACAAGCGCCTGGAAATCCGTATCGAGCCCGACCATGCCCAGTGGCGCCTGAGCGTGCTCGACTCCGGCGGCGGGATAGCCGAAGCCGACCTTGCCAAGGTGTTCGACCCGTTCTTCACCACCAAGCCGGTGGGCGAAGGCCTGGGCCTGGGCCTGGCGATTTCCTATGGCATCATCCACGAAGCCGGCGGCCAGCTGCACGCCGAGAACGTCCCCGGCGGCGCCCGCCTGAGCCTGACCCTGCCCCGCGACCTGGAGCCTGTATGTTGAATTCAGTGATCGTCGTCGATGATGAAGCCAGTATCCGCACGGCGGTGGAGCAATGGCTGAGCCTTTCCGGCTTCAGCGTGCAGGTGTTCGCCCGCGCCGAGGAATGCCTGGCACACCTGCCCCAGCACTTTCCTGGGGTAATCATCAGCGATGTGCGCATGCCGGGCATGGGCGGCCTGCAACTGCTCGAACGCCTGCAGGCCGATGACCCCGACCTGCCGGTGATCCTGCTGACCGGCCATGGCGATGTGCCCATGGCGGTGGAGGCGATGCGCAGTGGCGCCTACGACTTTCTGGAAAAGCCCTTCACCCCGCAACACCTGCTGGGCAGCCTGCGGCGCGCCCTGGAAAAGCGCCAGCTGGTGCTGGAAAACCGCCGCCTGCATCAGCAGGCCGACCTCAAGTCGCGCCTGGAAACCACCCTGCTGGGCATGTCCCAGGGCCTGCAGCAGTTGCGCCGGCAGGTGCTGGAGCTTGCCGGCCTGCCGGTCAACGTGCTGATCCGCGGCGAAACCGGCAGTGGCAAGGAGCGCGTGGCGCGCTGCCTGCACGACTTCGGCCCGCGCGCCGACAAACCATTCGTCGCCCTCAACTGCGCGGCAATTCCCGAGGCGCTGTTCGAGGCCGAGCTGTTTGGCCATGAAAGCGGCGCCTTTACCGGCGCCCAGGGCAAGCGCATCGGCAAGCTGGAGTTCGCCAACGGCGGCACGGTGTTTCTCGACGAGATCGAAAGCATGCCACTGGCCCAACAGGCCAAGCTGCTGCGGGTTATCCAGGAACAGAAGCTGGAGCGGCTTGGGGCCAACCAGAGCATCAGCGTGGACTTGCGCATCATCGCGGCAACCAAGCCCGACCTGCTCGAAGAAGCCCGCGCCGGGCGTTTTCGCGAGGACCTGGCATACCGCCTGAATGTGGCCGAATTGCGCCTGGCACCGCTGCGCGAACGGCGCGAGGACATCCCCCTGCTGTTCGAGCACTTTAGCCGGGCCGCGGGCGAGAAGCTCGGGCGCCCGGTTCCGGCGCTGCCGGGTGCGCAACTGGCGCAACTGCTGGCCCATGACTGGCCGGGCAACGTGCGTGAGCTGGCCAATGCGGCGGAACGCCATGCCCTGGGGCTGGGCGCGCCCAATAGCGAAGTGGCGCCTGCGGGGCACTCGCTGGTCGCGCAGATGGAAGCCTTCGAGGCCCAGTGCCTGCGGGCCGCGCTGCGCCAGCATGGGGGGGAGATCAAGGCGGTGATGGAGGCATTGCAGGTGCCCCGGCGGACGTTGAACGAGAAGATGCAGCGGCATGGGCTGCTGCGTGAAGACTTCGTGGCGCGTGGGTAGGCGGAAATCCGCTTATTGATGTGGGTTGATAGGCGGTAGTTCGCTTATTGAGGGGGCGTAGGGGGCTGCTTTGCAGCCCATCGCGACCTTTGGTCGCTCCTACAGGGGCGAGGCTCGGGGCTAGGCGCTGTGGGGGCGGGCTTGCCTGCCAACGGCGCGGGGCGCCCTCATTTGGATCGCTGCGCACTCATTTGGCACACCTTCTGCAATTGCCTTGGCAAGCTGCGCTTCGGCGCGCTCCACAAAAACAACGAGAAGGTATCCCTGATGGATAACGCCACCTCCCTGCCAGCCGGGGCGGCCATCGCGCCCGCCGCTAAAAAAACCACCGCCAGCCGCCTCAAGTCGATCTTCAGCGGTTCCATCGGCAACATGGTCGAATGGTACGACTGGTACGTCTACGCCGCATTCTCGCTGTACTTCGCCAAGGCGTTCTTCCCCGCCGGCGACTCCACCGCCCAACTGCTCAACACCGCCGCGATCTTCGCCGTGGGCTTCCTGATGCGCCCGATCGGTGGCTGGCTGATGGGCCTGTACGCCGACCGCAAGGGCCGCAAGGCCGCGCTGATGGCGTCGGTGCTGCTGATGTGCGCCGGCTCCCTGGTGATCGCCCTGACCCCAGGCTATGAAACCATCGGCGTCGCCGCACCGATCCTGCTGGTCATCGCCCGCCTGTTGCAGGGCCTGTCGGTGGGTGGCGAGTACGGCACCTCGGCCACCTACCTCAGCGAGATGGCCAGCAAGGAACGCCGCGGCTTCTTCTCCAGCTTCCAGTACGTGACCCTGATCTCCGGCCAGCTCATTGCCCTGGCCGTGCTGATCATCCTGCAGCAAACCCTGACCACCGAGCAGCTGTATGCCTGGGGCTGGCGCGTTCCCTTCGTGATCGGCGCGCTGTGCGCGGTGGTTGCCCTCTACCTGCGCCGCGGCATGGAAGAAACCGCCTCGTTCACCAAGAAGGAAAAGGCCAAGGAAAGCCTGATGCGCACCCTGCTGCGCCACCCCAAGGAACTGATGACCGTGGTCGGCCTGACCATGGGCGGCACCCTGGCCTTCTACACCTACACCACCTACATGCAGAAGTACCTGGTGAACACGGTGGGCATGAGCATCAGTGACTCGACCACCATCTCGGCTGCCACCTTGTTCCTGTTCATGTGCCTGCAACCGGTGATTGGCGGCCTGTCGGACAAGATCGGCCGGCGCCCGATCCTGATCGCCTTCGGCGTGCTCGGCACCCTGTTCACCGTGCCGATCCTCAGCACCCTGCACACCATCCAGACCTGGTGGGGCGCGTTCTTCCTGATCATGGCGGCGCTGATCATCGTCAGCGGTTACACCTCGATCAACGCCGTGGTCAAGGCCGAGCTGTTCCCCACTGAAATTCGCGCCCTGGGCGTGGGCCTGCCGTACGCGCTGACCGTGTCGATCTTCGGCGGCACTGCCGAGTACGTGGCGCTGTGGTTCAAGAGCGTGGGCATGGAAAGCGGCTTCTACTGGTACGTCACGGCGTGCATCGCCTGCTCGTTGCTGGTGTACGCCACCATGAAGGACACCAAGCAGCATTCGCGGATCACCACTGACTGAGTGTGAGCCGCAGACGAAAAAAGGGCGCCCCAGCAACGGGGCGCCCTTTTCATTTGCCGCAACATCTCGCCGGCTCAGGACATCTCCAGCGCCCCGCGCGGTTCTCGTTTCTGGTACCAGGTGGCCATCAGCACCAGCACCAGCAACACCCCTCCCAGTACCGCCGACGAGCCCACCGTGCCGAAGTCCAGGCCACCCTTTTCATGGGGTTTGGTCAGGAAGTCTCCCAGGGTGGCGCCGAATGGGCGGGTGAGCACGAAGGCCACCCAGAACAGCACCACGCCGGGGATGCGTGTCCAGTAACGGGCCAGCACCACCAGGGCGATGGTGCTGCCGATCAGCAGCGCGCCACCGGCAAAACCGAGGCCAGAGTCATCGGCCAGGTAGTCGCCCAGCGCCGTACCCAGGGTGTTGGAGAACAGGATCGCCACCCAGTAGAAGATCTCGCCGCTGCGGGTCTTGATACGGGTGACGTCCAGTGGGTTGCCACTCAGGCGCCAGACCAGGAAGGTCAGCAACAGGATACCGATCAGGATGGCCGACCCCGAGGCGTAGCCCAGGCCCAGGGTGCGGTCCATGAAGTCGGACATGGTGGTGCCAGCGGTGCTGGTGGAAAGAATCACCAGCCAGTACAGCATCGGGTGGTAGCGGCGGGAAAACAGTTGGCCGAGCAAGGTCAGCAGGAACACGCTGATCAGCACCATCGAGCTGACCGCGTATCCCACGTTCAAGGTCATCGACAGCAGATCACCGGCCGTTTCGCCAAGGGTGGTGGCGCAGATCTTCATGACCCAGAAGGCCAGGGTGATTTGCGGAAGTTTATTCATTGTTTGCCGCTCCGGAATGGGGTGCGGCGATGGTGATGAGCGGCGTCTGAAAAATCGGTTGGCGAGAGATGAAAAAAGCGTTCACAACTTGTTACAAACTGAAGTTTTCCGCTCTTAACGCCCGATTAATGCCCCACCGTCATGCTGCGATGGCTGGCGAAGCATTGTGCTCGCACGGGGTTCACTGCCTGTGATGCATCGGTAACGGCAACGGCCGGGACCGCGGGTAGCGCGCATCTATATATCGATTAATTCGATTTTTAAGCGTTGTTTTTTGCGCTTTTTAATCAAATTGATAGGAGTAGGATGAAACCCATAGCAACGAACAACCTCTCGCACCCACCGGAGCAACGACCATGAAAAGCAAACTGATCCTGACCCTGGCCCTCTCGATGTTCGCCGCTGGCGCCTTCGCCGAAGATGGCTTCGACCGCACCCACGCCCATTGCTTCACCACTACCCAGAACCAAGCGGCCGGCTATGCCGAAGACGGTTTCGACCATACCGGCGCCCAACGCTTCGCTGAAGACGGCTACGACCGCACTGGCGCCCAACGCTTCGCTGAAGACGGCTTCGACCGCACCGGCGCGCAACGTTTCGCTGAAGATGGCTTCGACCGCACCAACGCCCACCGCATCAGCTAAGCGCTGATGCGTGCACCCAGCCCGGCCTAGGCCGGGCTTGATCATTTCCACGCGGGCAAAGGCTTGGCACACTAGGCACTTCGTTTCCAAGAGCCAGGCAGATGTACTACTACGAACCCGCCAAAGGCCACGGCCTGCCCCACGACCCCTTCAATGCCATCGTCGGCCCGCGCCCCATCGGCTGGATTTCTTCCCAGAGCGCAGACGGCCAGTTGAACCTGGCGCCCTACAGCTTCTTCAACGCCTTCAACTACATTCCGCCGATCATCGGTTTCTGCAGCGTCGGGCGTAAAGACAGCCTGAACAACATCGAGCAGACCGGCGAGTTCGTCTGGAACCTGGCCACCCGCCCGCTGGCCGAGCAGATGAACCAAAGCTGCGCCGCCGTTGCCGCGGACGTGAACGAGTTCGAACTGAGCGGGCTCAGTGCGGTTCCATCGAGCATCGTCAAGGTGCCAAGGGTGGGCGAAACGCCGGTGGCCTTCGAGTGCAAGGTGAGCCAGATCGTCCAGCTCAAGCGCGCAGACCAGGCGCTGGTGCCCAGCTGGCTGATTCTCGGGGAAGTGGTGGCGGTGCACATTGCCGAGCACCTGCTCAAGGACGGTATCTACGACACCGCCGCCGCCCAGCCGATCCTGCGCGGCGGCGGCCCGGCCGATTACTTCGAGCTGGGCAACCTGTTCAAGATGCTGCGCCCGCAGTCCTGATCACCACAGCAGTTCGCCTTCCTCGCCTACGCCCTGCAGGCGCGAAAGTTCGGCGCAGGCGGCCTCGTCGGCCGCCATGGCGCTCTTGAACACCTCGCCGTCGAGCACCTTGTGAAAACGCGGGGCGCCGCCGCTGCCCAGGCCCTTGACCGCGATGGCGGCGTTGTAGCCACCGCCTTCTACCGGGACCATCGCCGAAACGGCTTCGTACTGCGGGAATTCTCTGCGTGCCATGTTGCCATCCGCCAGGTTGATCGAGGGGCGGCATTCTAACCGTGTTTCAGTCGAAGGTATGCAGGTCGAGGCTGCTGACGACCTGCGCCTGCACCAGCTCACCGAACACCTCAAGGGTAGGTGAGGCAAAGTAGCCACGCATCGCCTGTTGGTCTTGCCAGCTGCCGCTGAGCAGCCACAGGTCGGCGTCGGCCTGGGAACGCTGCACCGTGAAACTCAGGCAGCCGGGGGTGCTCAGGGAAGGCTCCAGCAAATCGCGCAGGCGTGCACCAAGCTCTGCCGAACGGCCGCTGCTGGCACGGATGAAAGCCAAGTGGGTGACCGGTTGTTTCAGGGTCATTGCACAATCTCCTTGAAGCAGGCAAGCGGATAGACCAGGCTGCCAAGGTTAGGGCCAGGCGCGCGCGGCGCGTTAGGCCATTACTGCTTGCCGATTGCCTGATCCTGCCGCGCGGCAGGATCAGGCAATCGGCGTGCAGCTTTCGACTAGCGCCCGTCATTGCCCAAACCTATGCTGGGCAGGCCTGGAGGAAAGCCATCATGACCATCGCCCCGCCCATCGACCCGACCCTGGAACTGCAGCGCCAAGAGCTGGCCGAACTGATCCGCCGGCATGCCGGCGACCCCCACGGCCCGTGTTCGGCCGTCGACGGCCTGTTTCTGGTGCGCTATACCGCGAACGTGCGCTCGGTGCCGACGTTCGCGCAACCGGCCCTGTGCATCCTGGCCCAGGGCAGCAAGAGCCTGTTCCTGGGCGACGAGCAATACGCCTACGACCCGCTGCATTACATGGTGGTGTCGGTGACCTTGCCCCTGAGCAAGGTCAAGCTCGATGCCAGCCCCGAAAACCCGAGCCTGGGTATCCGCATGGACCTGGACCCGGCCGAGGTCAGCCAGCTGATTGCCGAGAGCGGGCCGATGCTGGTGCCCAACCTGCCTTCCGGGCGTGGCCTGTATGTGGAGCGCAGCGACCCGCAGTTGCTCGATGCCCTGCTGCGCCTGGTGCGCCTGCTGGACAACCCGCGCGACATCGCCATGCTTGCGCCGTTGATTCGCCGGGAAATCCTCTACCGCCTGCTGCGTGGGCCGCAGGGTTACCGCCTGTATGAAATAGCCCTGGCCAACAGCCAGACCCACCGGGTGTGCCAGGCCATCACCTGGCTCAACCAGAACTTCCAGCAGCCGCTGCGCATCGAGGACCTGGCCCGGGAGGTTAACCTCAGCACCTCGACCCTGCACCACCGGTTCAAGGCCGTGACATCGATGAGCCCGTTGCAGTACCAGAAGCAGCTGCGCCTGCAGGAAGCGCGGCGGCTGATGCTCAACGACGGGCTGGAGGCGGCGGTGGCAGGGTATCGGGTGGGGTATGAAAGCCCGTCGCAGTTCAGCCGCGAATACAGCCGGCTGTACGGCGCGCCACCGCTGCGCGACGTGGCACGGTTACGGGCCAGTGCCGGCTGATTTCTTTGCGCCCCCATCGCGAGCTACGCTCGCTCCTACAGGCCCTGCGCCTGCCTGGTAGGAGCGAGCAAAGCTCGCGATGCGCCGCGCGCGGCGCTCGATTTCAACCCGGCACCGAAGCCTGCCACTGATTCTGGTCCACCTGAATCAAGGTCGGCCCCGTACGCTCCACCGCCCGGCCCAGCGCCGCCTGCAACTGCGCCACATCGCCAACCTGCTCGGCCTCAGCCCCCAATGCCCGCGCCACCCCGATGAAATCCGGGGTATGGATATCCACCCCCACCGGCTCGATGGCCCGGTTGACCATGTATTTCTTGATCTCCTCATACCCCTGGTTATTCCACAGCAGCACGATCAGCGGCACCTGTGCCTCCACCGCACTGGCCAGCTCCGGCAGGGTGAACTGCAGCCCACCATCACCGATCAGGCACACCGCCGGCACGCGCTCGTCCGCCCGCTCGGCACTGCCAAGCCAGGCGCCCATCGCTGCCGGCAGCGCGTAGCCCAGGGTGCCGTAACCGGTCGAGGCGTTGAACCAGCGGCGTGGCTGCTGCATGTCCAGGGTCAGGTTGCCGGTGTACACCGGTTGGGTCGAATCGCCCACCAGCACGGCATTGGGCAGGCGCTGCAAAATGCCGGTCAGCAGCCGGGTCTGGCTCAGGGTCGGCTGGTCCCAGTCAGCGGCCAGCGACGCACGCAGGCGCTGGGCGCGCACCACGCCCCAGCTGGCATCGCGGGTGGGCGGCGCCAGCGCGCCCAGGGCCTCGACCAGGGCCTGTGCGGCAAGCTGCGCATCCGCCACCAGGGCCAGTTCCGGCAGGTAGTTGCGCACGGTCTGGTCCGGGTCGATATCAATGCGCAGCAGGCAGCCGGGAATCTCGAAACCACCCTTGAAGGTGACGTCGTAATCGGTTTCGGCCAACTCGGTGCCAATCGCCAGCACCACATCCGCCTCGGCCACCAGGGCGCGGGTGGCGACCAGCGACTGGGTGGAGCCGATCTGCAGCGGGTGGCTGGCCGGTAACAGGCCCTTGGCATTGATGGTCAGCGCCACCGGCGCCTGCAGGTGCTCGGCCAGGCGGGCCAAGGCCGCACCGGCTTCCAGCGCCCCGCCCCCGGCCAGAATCAACGGCCGACGGGCCTTGGCCAGGCGCTCGGCCATCGCCGCCACCGCCTGCGGCGCAGCCCCTGCGCGGCAGCTGCGTACCGGGCGGCCCGGCAGCAGGTGGTCGGCCGGTTCCACCAGCACATCCAGCGGAATTTCGATATGCACCGGGCGTGGCCGGGCACCGTCGAACACGGCAAAGGCCCGGGCCAGCAACTGTGGCAGGTCGTCGGGACTCATCAGCGTGTGCGAGAACGCCGCAACGCCAGCCACCAGTGCAGCCTGGTTGGGCAGTTCATGCAACTTGCCACGGCCACCGCCCAACTGGCTGCGCGATTGCACGCTGGAAATCACCAGCATCGGAATCGAGTCGGCGTAGGCCTGGCCCATGGCGGTGGTGATGTTGGTCATGCCGGGGCCAGTGATGATGAAGCACACACCTGGCTTGCCACGGGTGCGTGCATAGCCATCGGCCATGAACCCGGCGCCCTGCTCGTGGCGTGGCGTGACATGGCGAATCGACGAGCCCGCCAGGCCACGGTAGAGCTCCACGGTATGTACACCGGGAATGCCGAAGACATGGTCCACGCCATAGCCTTCAAGGAGTTTGACCAGCACTTCGCCGCAGGTTGCCATCGGGTTTCACCTTGGATCTTGTTGGAATCTGCAGCCATTGGACCCAACGCAGCGCTACCGCCACAAGGCAAAAAAACACATACTAGCCATGTCCCAGGATCATGGCTGATTTGCAATGAAACGCCTCCCGCCCCTGCCCGCCCTGCACACCTTTCTAGTCACCGCCCAGCACTGCAACTTCACCCGCGCCGCACAGCAGCTGCATATCACCCAAGGCGCCGTGAGCCGGCAGATTGCCGGGCTCGAAGCGCATCTGGGCTATGCCTTGTTCGTGCGCCAGGCCCGTGGCCTGAGCCTGACCCGCGAAGGCCAGGACTGGCTGCCACGGGTGCAGCAGGTGTTCGGCCTGATCGAGCAAGGGGTTCGGGAAGTGGGCGGGCACAGCGCCACCTTGCAGCTCAAGGCGCCAACGTGCGTGATGCGCTGGTTGTTACCACGGCTGATGGAGTGGCAGGCGCTGCGCCCGGACGTGCCGGTGGAACTGACCACCACGGTGCAGCATGGTGTGGATTTGCGCCGGGAAGGCTTCGATGCCGCCGTGGTCTACGGCGAAGCGCCAGCCCCTGGGTTGCAGGTGCGCAAGCTGTTCGACGAGCAACTGACGCCAGTGTGTGCCCCTTCGTTGCTCGATGGGCCAGTGCCCCTGCGCGAGGTTCAGGACCTGGCCCGGCACATGGTGTTGCACCCATCACGGGACGAGCAGGACTGGCGGCTGTGGTTGCAGGCGTGTGGCGTGTCGTTGCCGCTGCAGGGGCCAAGGCAGCATTTCGAGACATTGGACATGGCGATGGCCATGGCTTCCCAAGGCACAGGGGTGGCGATCGGCGACTGGGCGCTGATCGGCGATGACCTGCGCGGGGGGCGGTTGTGCATGCCGTTTGCGCTGAAGGTGCGCACGGGCAAGGGGTATTACCTGGTGAGCCAGGGCCGTGCTCAGCCGCCGGGGCTGGTGGAGTTGCTGGATTGGTTGGCGGGGCGTGCCAGCCTTTGAGGGCCCATCGCAGGCAAGCCTGCTCCTACAGGTAGGAGCAGGCTTGCCTGCGATGGGCCGCAAAGCGGCCCCGATGGCTCAATACCCGACAGTAAAGCGCTGCCGCGAATGCCCCGGCTTTTCCAGCTCATCAAGCAAGGCAATGGCAAAGTCGGCAAAGGTGATCCAGCTTTTGCCATCGGCGCCAATCAGCAGGTGATCCTTGCCCAACCGGTAGTGCCCGGTGCGCTCACCTTCAACGAATTCCGCCGACGGCGAGAGGAACGTCCAATCCAGCCCCTGCTCCTGGCGCAGCGCGTCAAGAAAGCGCACCCCACCATTGGCTTCGGCCTTGTACGCCTCGGGGAAGTCCGGGCTGTCGATCACCCGCTGCCCGGAAGGCAGCAGCAGGCTGCCAGCCCCGCCCACCACCAGCAGGCGCTTGGCCCCGGCGCGTTTGACC
The DNA here is from genome assembly GCF_011752565.1 of Pantoea sp. Ap-967. GTDB lineage: Bacteria > Pseudomonadota > Gammaproteobacteria > Pseudomonadales > Pseudomonadaceae > Aquipseudomonas. The sequence continues at coordinate 149,648 of NZ_VWXK01000008.1, read as the reverse complement.
GGCGCGATGACCGCCTGCGGCTCAAGGGTGGAAAAGTGCGCGGCACTGAACACCGCATCGACGCCGCCCAGGGCCTTTTCCAGCGCCGCACTGTCCTTGGCATCCAGCGCCTGCACGGTTACGCCTTGGCGCCCCTGCAGTGTCGACGGGTCGCGGGCAATGGCCACGACGCTGTGGCCACGGCGCAGGGCCTCTTCCAGCAATTGGCTGCCGGCACGGCCGGTGGCACCGATGATTGCGATCTTGCTCATGGGAAACACTCCAGTCAGTTGAACGGAATTACCATTTCATTTCGCCCTTGGCGACCTTGGCACCGAGCTCCAGCGAGCTTTCATCGGCAAGGCCCGGGTAGCGTTTTTTCATCGCCTGGATCAATGCGCCGGCATCCTTGGCCTTGGCGGTTTCGGCATCGAAGTCGCGAATGTAGCGGGCGGTGAATTGCACGGCCGCCAGCGAACCGCTGCCCTGGCCCAGGTAGTGGCCAGGCACCACCGTGCGCGGTGCCAGCGCTTCGATGTTCGCCAGGGTGCCGAGCCAGTCGGCATGGGACTTGGCTGTCTGCGTGTCAGCCATCCACACGTGGATGTTCTCGCTGACCACCACGCCGCCAACCACCGCCTTGATCGAAGGAATCCAGACAAAACTGCGGTCCGGTTGCGGGCCATCCAGGCCGACCACCTCCAGGGCCTTGCCTTCCAGGGTCAGGCTGTGGCCCGGCAACACCTGCGGCAGCACCAGCCGCGCCGGCTTGTCGGCGCCCATCTGCGGCCCCCAGTAGGCAAGCTTGGCGTCCATGGTGCGGCGGATATGCGCAACCGTGGCTGCCGAGGCGTACACCTTGGCGTCCGGGAAGGCCTGGGTCAGGGTGTCGAGGCCGAAGTAATAGTCCGGGTCGCCATGGCTGATATAGATGGCATTGAGGTGCTTGCCGCCGGCACGCAGCCGCTGTACCAGTTGCTCGGCCTGGGCCTTGCCGAATTGGGCGTCGACCAGGATGGCGTCATGCTCGCCACTGACGATCACCGAACTGACCGGGAAGATCGCCGCCTCCCCGGGGTTGTAGACCTCCAACTGCAGCGGCGCGGCCGCCAATGCCGGGCCAGCCAGGGTGACGCAGGCCAGCAGCAGGCCGCGCAAGGGTGTGAGAAGGGACATCGGCAGTACCTGTCGGATGAACGATGCCCAACAGCTTAGTTGCCCGATTCATCACAAAAAATGCGATGCTCCAACATAGTTTGTTTCTAAAACCGGGCAAATCATGGACCGTCTCAACGCCATGCGCGTTTTCGTCACTGTCGTCGACCTGGGCAGCCAGTCCGCCGCGGCAGACCACCTGCAACTGTCACGGCCCGTGGTGTCGCGCTACCTGGCCGAGCTGGAAGACTGGGTAGGCGCCCGCCTGATGCAGCGCACCACGCGCAAGCTCAGCCTTACCGCCGCCGGCCAGGAAACCCTGCCCCGTTGCCGGCAACTGCTGGAGCTGGCCGGCGACCTGCAAGCCGCGGTGCAACAGCCCCACGATGCCCCCCGTGGGGCGCTGCGCATCAGCGTCAGCACCTCGTTCGGCCAGGCCCAGCTGGTGCACGCAGTGGCCGACTACGTGCGCCGCTACCCGGGGGTGAAGGTTGAACTGCAGATGCTCGACCGCACGGTGAACCTGGTGGACGAGCGTATCGACCTGGCCATCCGCACCAGCAATGACCTGGACCCGAACCTGATCGCCCGGCGCCTGAGCGTATGCCGCTCGGTGGTGTGCGCAGCACCGGCCTACCTGCGCGAGCACGGCACGCCGCAGCGGGTGGAGCAATTGAGCCAGCACAACTGCCTGACCCACGCCTACTTCGGCCACAGCCTGTGGCACTTCGAGGTCGAGGGCCAGCCGCTGGCCGTGCCGGTGGCGGGAAATATCAGCGCCAACGAGGCGATGACCCTGCAAAAGGCCGCCGTGGCCGGGGCCGGCATTGCCATGCTGCCCACCTACCAGGCCGCCGAAGCCCTGCGCAGCGGCGAGTTGGTGCGCCTGCTGCCCGATGCCAGGCCACGGGAGCTGAACCTGAACGCGGTGTATACCTCGCGCAAGCACATGCCGGCGACCTTGCGCAGCATGCTGGACTTCCTGGTGCAGCGGTTCAAGCACGAGCCTGAGTGGGACAAGGATCTATAATGCAGGTGTACACCCCTTCTGGAGGTGAGCACCATGGGCATCAAATCAAGAAGAGTCGCCCTTGTCATGGCCTTGACGGCGGTTGCAGCCCTTTACGGTTCGGCCTGCTGGCGCGCCGAGCTGCTGCGCAGCCAGCCCAGCGCGGCCAATGTGTGCGAGCACGAACACTGCGTGCCCCACACCGCTACCTTGAGCGCCGTGCGTTGAGCGAACGGCGCCAAGGCGCTTACTCTTCGACGCTCATGTATTCCTTGGCCCAGCGGATGTAGTCCTCCGGCTGGGTGTAGGTGTGCGAAAGCTCGGTGGCGCTCAGGTTTTCCGACTTGTTCTGCTGGCCCCGTTGCAGACGCAGGCAATCGTAGGTGGCCTTGATGGCGGCGAAGTAAGCGGCATGGCCGTCGACCACGATGCGCACGCCCAGGCGCGCCAGGCGCTCGTCGTCGCGCAGGTTGGGGTTGGCATAGGTCACCAGCATCAGCGGCACGGTCAGGTGCTCGGCAATCTTCTCCAACTGCTCGAAATCCTTCACCCCGACCATGCAAATGCCATCGGCACCGGCCTTCTGGTAGCTCTGGGTGCGGACGATGATTTCTTCGGTGCTGAGCACGCCTGCGTTGGTGCGGGCGATGATCGACAGCGAGGAATCGACACGCGCCTCAAGGGCTGCGCGGATCTTGCCCACGCCCTCCTCGACGGAAATCAAGTCGGTGGACTTGCGCCCGAACTGGGCCGGCAGCAGGGTGTCCTCGATGGTCAGCGCAGCGACACCGGCGCGCTCCAGTTCGATGACCGTGCGCATCACGTTGAGCGCGTTGCCATAGCCGTGGTCGGCGTCGGCCAACACCGGCAGTTGCGCCACGCGGCCAATGCGGGTGGCCTGCTCGACGAATTCGCTGAGGGTGATCAGGGCGAAATCCGGTGCTGCCAGCACCTGCAACGAGGCGACCGAACCGCCGAGGATGCCGACTTCAAAACCCAGGTCAGCGGCGATACGCGCCGACATCGGGTCGAACACGGAAGCGGTGTGGTAGCAGGAACCTGAAGCGAGCAGCTCGCGGAAGGCAAAACGCAGATCTTGATGGGAAGCCTTGGGCATGATCACTCCGCTTATAAATGTAGAAATTGAACGTTTGCTACCGACCCCTGAATCGGGTCTACCTGCCGTGTTCGAAGCTCGGCCTTCTGGGCGCTCATGCTCGACATGCAGGTAGAGGAATAAAAGGTGTGGGAGACAGTGGCCGCGAAACCCTGCGGCATAATGCTGCACCAAGCTGGTGCAGAGCGCGGAATTCAGCCTCTGTGGCATACCAACGATATCACGCGGCCATGCAGCACTGGATGAATGCGCCAATGCCGATCTTGCATAGGCGATGCAGATAGTACATAGGAAGCTACCTAACTCGGGTTACAATCTCGGGAAATCGCGTCGCCTGCTTCGCGGGGCAAGCCCGCTCTTGTAGGAGCGGGCTTGCCCCGCGAAGCAGGCGACACTGTCTTTCAAAGGTACCACCCCCGTGACAGCCGCCCTCCCCCCCACCGCCCTGCGCAGCGTGCTCACCGCCCTGATGCTGGCGATTTTCCTCGGCGCCCTGGACCAGACCATCGTCGCCGTGTCCATGCCGGCCATCTCGGCCCAGTTCAACGACGTCGGCCTGCTGGCCTGGGTGATTTCCGGCTACATGGTGGCCATGACCGTGGCCGTGCCGATCTACGGCAAGCTGGGCGACCTGTATGGCCGCCGGCGCATGATCCTCACCGGCATCAGCCTGTTCACCCTCGCCTCGATCGCCTGTGCCCTGGCCCAGGACATGCAGCAGCTGGTGCTGGCGCGGGTGCTCCAGGGCATTGGCGCGGGGGGCATGGTGTCGGTGAGCCAGGCGATCATCGGCGACTTCGTGCCGCCGCGCGAGCGCGGCCGCTACCAGGGTTACTTCAGTAGCATGTACGCCGTGGCCAGCGTGGCCGGGCCGGTGCTCGGCGGCTGGCTGACCGAGTACCTGTCGTGGCGCTGGGTGTTCTGGATCAACCTGCCGCTGGGCCTGGTGGCGCTGTGGGCCATTCGCCGGGCGCTGGCCGGCATGCCGGTGCAACGGCGCCAGGCGCGGGTCGACTACCTGGGCGCGGTGCTGCTGATCGTCGGCCTGGGGAGCCTGCTGCTGGGTATTACCCTGGTCGGCCAGGGCCAGGCCTGGACGGCTCCGGCGGTGCTGACGCTGTTCGGCTGCGCGGTGCTGGGCCTTGGCCTGTTCGTCGGCCACGAATGGCGCTGCACGGAGCCGCTGCTGCCGCTGGGGCTGTTCGGCAACAAGGTTGCGGTGCTGTGCTGGGTGGTGATTTTCTTTGCCAGCTTCCAGTCGATTTCGCTGACCATGCTGATGCCGCTGCGCTTTCAGGGCATCACCGGCGCGGGCGCCGACAGCGCCGCGCTGCACTTGCTGCCACTGGCCATGGGCCTGCCCCTGGGCGCCTTCACCGGCGGGCGCATGACCAGCCGCACTGGCCGCTTCAAGCCACAGATCCTGGCCGGCGCCGTGTTGATGCCGCTGGCGATTTGCGCCATGGCCATGACCCCGCCGCAAGCCTGGCTGAGTGCGGTGTTCATGCTGCTGACCGGCATCGCCTGCGGGCTGCAGTTCCCCACCTCGCTGGTGGGCACGCAAAGCGCGGTGGCCAGCCAGGACATTGGCGTTGCCACCAGCACCACCAACCTGTTCCGTTCCCTGGGCGGGGCGATGGGCGTGGCGTGCATGTCGAGCTTGCTGCTGGGGTTGCTGCACCAGGGTGGTTTCGAATTGCTGGGTAACCCGCTGCTGGGCAGCCTGAAAGCGGGTGAAGCGGACCCGGTGACGCAAATGCGCCTGCTGGAAACGTTCCGCCACCTGCTGCTGGGCAGCGCTGCGATTGCCTTGCTGGGGTTGCTGGCGGCGCTGGTGTTGCCTGATCGGCAATTGCGCGGGCGCTGAGATCGAGCGCCGCTGTACGCGGCGCATCGCGAGCTGCGCTCGCTCCTACCAGGCCTGCGCATTTTCCAGGCCTGCGCAATTCCCCCAGGCCTGCGCAATTCCCCCAGGCCTACGCAATTCCCCCAGGCCTGCGCAATTCCCCCGGGCCTGCGCAATTCCCCCCGGCCTGCGCAATTCCCCCAGGCCTGCGCAATTCCCCCAGGCCTGCGCAATTCCCCCGGGCCTGCGCAATTCCCCCAGGCCTGCGCAATTCCCCCGGGCGTGCGCAATTCCCCCAGGCCTGCGCAATTCCCCCGGGCCTGCGTAATTCTCCCGGGCCTGCGTAATTCCCCCGGGCCTGCGCAATTCCCCCGGGCCTGCGCAATTCCCCCAGGCCTGCGCAATTCCCCCGGGCCTGCGCAATTCCCCCGGGCCTGCGCAATTCCCCCAGGCCTGCGCAATTCCCCCGGGCCTGCGCAATTCCCCCAGGCCTGCGTAATTCCCCCGGGCCTGCGTAATTTTCCCGGGCCTGCGTAATTCTCCCGGGCCTGCGTAATTCCCCCGGGCCTGCGTAATTTTCCCGGGCTGCACAATCCCCCCGTAGGAGCGAGCAAAGCTCGCGATGCGCCGCCAGGCGCGGCGTCAGCCAGGCGAAATCTGTTCTATGCTCGATTACCGAAAGGCATTAATCCTGCCTTAATGGACGGGGGAAACACTTCCTCACAATCCTTAACAAAGTGTCATTTGCGCAGCGCGGGGCTCAAGCGCAGCATATCCAGCCCTGTGTCGACCCATTTTTCTGCGTCGCGCAACAGGTCGAAACTGTCCGGCAACAGCAGCCAGCGCCCTATCAGGCCGTCCACATAGGCGAACAGGGCAACGGACGCACGCCCGACATCCAGCTCCGCCGGCAACTGGCCGCGGCGTACGGCGTTGGCCAAGGCCAGGTCGATGCCCACATGGCAGTCCAGCACCGCACCCTGGCGCTGCTGGCGGATTTCACACATGTCATCGGTGAACTCGCACTTGTGATGCAGGATTTCATTGATACGCCGGGTTCGGGCGTCCAGCACCAGCTCGTTGAGCACCTGCAACAGCAGCTTGCGCATGCAGCCAAGCGGGTCCAGCTCGTCCTCGCTTTCGCTCGCGCGTGCCAAGTGGTCATGGGTTTCGTGCAGGCTGTCGAGCAACGCCTGCACCAGCTCAGCCTTGTTGTTGAAGTGCCAGTAGATCGCCCCGCGGGTCACGCCCGCCAGCTCGGCGATGTCGGCCAGGGTGGTTCGCGCAACCCCGCGCTTGTAGAAGGCCCTCTCCGCCGCCTCGATGATCTGGGCACGGGTTTCCTGGGCTTCTTCTTTGGTTCGACGGACCATGGCAGCACAACCTCATCTGGGCCCGCGGGTACGTTGACAGCGCGGGGCATCCGCCGGGGTCACCTCTGCAGGGTGCCTCCCGGATAGGCTAATCAGGGGCTGCGGTAGTCGCGATGGACTACCCAGCGGTATTTACAAACAAGCGTGAATGTAAGTATATTCGTTAGTAAGCTATTTATCCAATTCGGATAGCAATTTTTCTGACCAGACTCTTCCATTACTCTTGAGCGTCTCCCTGCTCCTGCGACCCGAGGATCCTCATGCAATTCAAGCCAGCCGTTACCGCTCTGGTTTCCGCCGTCGCCCTGGCAACCCTGCTAAGTGGCTGTAAGAAAGAAGAAGCAGCGCCCGCAGCGCAGGCTCCTCAGGTCGGCGTCGTCACCCTGCAGCCCCAGGCCTTCACCCTGACCTCGGAACTGCCGGGGCGCACCACGGCCTTCCGCGTCGCCGAAGTGCGCCCGCAGGTCAATGGCATCATCCTCAAGCGCCTGTTCAAGGAAGGCTCCGAGGTCAAGGAAGGGCAGCAGCTCTACCAGATCGACCCGTCGGTGTACGAAGCCACCCTGGCCAATGCCCAGGCCAACCTGCAAGCCACCAAGTCGCTGGCCGAGCGCTACAAGCAGCTGGTCAACGAACAGGCGGTGTCCAAGCAGGAATACGACGACGCCAATGCCAAACGATTGCAGGCCGAGGCTTCGCTCAAGAGCGCCCAGATCGACCTGCGCTACACCAAGGTCCTGGCCCCGATCAGCGGCCGTATCGGCCGTTCTTCGTTCACCGAAGGTGCCCTGGTGAGCAATGGCCAGACCAACGCCATGGCCACCATCCAGCAGCTCGACCCGATCTACGTCGACGTCACCCAGTCCACCGCCGAGCTGCTCAAGCTGCGCCATGACCTGGAAAGCGGCCAACTGCAGAAGGCCGGCGACAATGCCGCCTCGGTACAACTGGTGCTCGAAGACGGCAGCCTGCTGAAACAGGAAGGCCGCCTGGAATTCTCCGAAGTGGCGGTTGACGAAACCACCGGCTCCGTGACCCTGCGCGCGATCTTCCCCAACCCTGACCACACCCTGCTGCCCGGCATGTTCGTGCACGCCCGCCTCAAGGCCGGGGTCAACGCCAACGCCATCCTGGCCCCGCAACAGGGCGTGACCCGCGACCTCAAGGGCGCGCCGACCGCCCTGGTGGTCAACCAGGACAACAAGGTGGAACTGCGCCAGCTCAAGGCCAGCCGCACCCAGGGCAGCGAGTGGCTGATCGAGGAAGGCCTCAACCCAGGCGACCGCCTGATCACCGAAGGCCTGCAGTTCGTGCGCCCAGGTGTCGAGGTCAAGGCCACCGAGGCCACCAACGTCAAGAAGCCGGGCAGCCCTGATCAGGCCAATGCGGCCAAAGCAGACGCCAAAGCGGAGTAAACCATGTCGAAGTTCTTTATCGATCGCCCGATCTTCGCCTGGGTGATCGCCTTGGTGATCATGCTGGTCGGCGCCTTGTCGATCCTGAAGCTGCCGATCAACCAGTACCCGAGCATCGCGCCGCCGGCCATCGCCATCGCCGTGACCTACCCGGGCGCCTCGGCGCAAACCGTGCAGGACACCGTGGTTCAGGTGATCGAGCAACAGCTCAACGGTATCGACAACCTGCGTTACGTGTCGTCGGAAAGCAACTCCGACGGCAGCATGACCATTACCGCCACCTTCGAGCAGGGCACCAACGCCGACACCGCTCAGGTTCAGGTACAGAACAAGCTGAACCTGGCCACCCCACTGCTGCCGCAAGAAGTGCAGCAGCAAGGTATCCGCGTTACCAAGGCAGTGAAGAACTTCCTGCTGGTGATCGGCCTGGTGTCCGAAGACGGCAGCATGACCAAGGACGACCTGTCCAACTATATCGTCTCGAACATGCAGGACCCGATTTCGCGGACTGCCGGTGTCGGTGACTTCCAGGTGTTCGGTGCCCAGTACGCCATGCGTATCTGGCTCGACCCGGCCAAGCTGAACAAATTCCAGCTGACCCCGGTCGACGTCAAGACCGCGGTGGCTGCGCAGAACGTGCAGGTGTCCTCCGGCCAGCTCGGCGGCCTGCCGGCCATGCCCGGCACCCAGCTCAACGCCACCATCATCGGCAAGACCCGCCTGCAGACCGCCGAGCAGTTCAAGAAGATCCTGCTCAAGGTCAACACCGACGGCTCGCAAGTACGCCTGGGCGACGTCGCCGAGGTGGGCCTTGGCGGTGAAAACTATGCGGTCAGCGCCCAGTTCAACGGCAAGCCGGCCTCGGGCCTGGCGGTCAAGCTGGCCACCGGCGCCAACGCCCTGGACACTGCCAAGGCACTGCGCAAGACCATCTCCGAACTTGAGCCGTTCTTCCCGCCTGGGGTGAAAGCGGTATTCCCGTACGACACCACGCCGGTGGTCACCGAGTCGATCAGCGGGGTAATCCACACCCTGATCGAAGCCGTGGTGCTGGTGTTCCTGGTGATGTACCTGTTCCTGCAGAACTTCCGCGCCACCATCATCACCACCATGACCGTGCCGGTGGTATTGCTGGGTACCTTCGGCATCCTGGCCGCCGCGGGCTTCAGCATCAACACCCTGACCATGTTCGCCATGGTGCTGGCCATCGGCTTGCTGGTGGACGACGCCATCGTCGTGGTGGAAAACGTCGAGCGGGTGATGTCCGAGGAAGGCCTGCCGCCCAAGGAGGCCACCAAGCGCTCCATGGGGCAGATCCAGGGCGCCCTGGTGGGTATCGCCCTGGTGCTGTCGGCGGTACTGCTGCCAATGGCATTCTTCGGCGGCTCCACCGGTGTGATCTACCGCCAGTTCTCCATCACCATCGTCTCGGCCATGGGCCTGTCGGTGCTGGTGGCGCTGATCTTCACCCCGGCCCTGTGCGCGACCATGCTCAAGCCGCTGAAGAAAGGCGAGCACCACACCGCCAAGGGCGGCTTCTTCGGCTGGTTCAACCGCAACTTCGACCGCAGCGTGACCGGCTACGAGCGCAGCGTGGGTACCATCCTGCGCAACAAGGTGCCGTTCCTGCTGGCCTATGCGCTGATCGTGGTCGGCATGATCTGGCTGTTCGCCCGTATCCCCACCGCGTTCCTGCCCGAGGAAGACCAGGGTGTACTGTTCGCCCAGGTACAGACTCCGGCCGGCTCCAGTGCCGAGCGTACCCAGGCGGTGGTCGACCAGATGCGTGAGTACCTGCTCAAGGACGAATCCGACACCGTGTCGTCGGTGTTCACCGTCACCGGCTTCAACTTCGCCGGCCGCGGCCAGAGCTCGGGCATGGCGTTCATCATGCTCAAGCCATGGGGTGATCGTTCGGCCGAGAACAGCGTGTTCAACCTGGCCACCCGCGCCCAGCAGCACTTCTTTAGCTTCCGCGATGCGATGGTGTTCGCCTTCGCCCCGCCGGCGGTACTCGAACTGGGTAACGCCACCGGCTTCGACGTGTTCCTGCAGGACCGCGCCGGCGTCGGCCACGAGAAGCTCATGGAAGCGCGCAACCAGTTCCTGGCCAAGGCCGCGCAAAGCAAGATCCTCAGTGCCGTGCGCCCGAACGGCCTGAATGACGAGCCGCAGTACCAACTGACCATCGATGACGAACGTGCCAGCGCCCTGGGCGTGACCATCGCCGACATCAACAACACCCTGTCGATTGCCCTGGGTGCCAGCTACGTCAACGACTTCATCGACCGTGGCCGGGTCAAGAAGGTGTACATCCAGGGGCAACCCAACGCCCGGATGAGCCCGGAAGACCTGCAGAAGTGGTACGTGCGCAATGGCGCCGGCGAAATGGTGCCGTTCTCCTCGTTCGCCAAGGGCGAGTGGACCTTCGGTTCGCCGAAGCTGTCGCGCTACAACGGTGTCGAGGCGGTGGAGATCCTGGGTGCGCCAGCGCCGGGCTACAGTACCGGTGAGGCCATGGCCGAAGTCGAGCGCATTGCCGGCGAACTGCCAACCGGCGTCGGCTACGCCTGGACCGGCATGTCCTACGAGGAAAAACTCTCCGGCTCGCAGATGCCGGCGCTGTTCGCCCTTTCGGTACTGTTCGTGTTCCTCTGCCTGGCCGCGCTGTACGAAAGCTGGTCGATTCCGATCGCCGTCGTGCTGGTGGTGCCACTGGGTATCATCGGTGCGCTGATCGCCACCAGCCTGCGCGGGTTGTCCAACGACGTGTACTTCCTGGTCGGCCTGCTGACCACCATCGGCCTGGCGGCGAAGAACGCCATCCTGATCGTCGAGTTCGCCAAGGAACTGCACGAGCAAGGCCGCAGCCTGTACGACTCGGCCATCGAGGCGTGCCGCATGCGTCTGCGCCCGATCATCATGACCTCCCTGGCGTTCATCCTGGGCGTGGTACCGTTGACCATCTCCAGCGGCGCCGGCGCCGGCAGCCAGCACGCCATCGGTACTGGCGTGATCGGCGGCATGATCAGTGCCACCGTGCTGGCCATCTTCTGGGTACCGCTATTCTTCGTCGCAGTGTCGTCGTTGTTCGGCAGCAAAGAACCGAAAAAAGACGCCACCCCTGAAACTCCACGTTATGAGGCTGGGCAATGACCAAGTCTTTGCTGTCCCTGGCGGTAACCGCGTTCATTCTCGGCGGCTGCTCGCTGATTCCCGATTACAAGACCCCGGACGCGCCGGTGCCGGCGCAGTGGCCACAAGGCCCTGCGTATTCGCCAACCCAGTCGGCCGACGTCGCCGCCGCCGAGCAGGGCTGGCGCCAGTTCTTCCACGACCCGGCGCTGCAGCAACTGATCCAGACCTCGCTGGTGAACAACCGCGACCTGCGCGTGGCGGCGTTGAACATCGACGCCTACCGCGCCCAGTACCGCATCCAGCGCGCCGACCTGTTCCCGGCGGTGTCCGCCACCGCCAGCGGCACCCGCCAGCGGCTGCCGGCGAACATGTCGACCACCGGTGAGTCCACCATCACCAGCCAGTACTCGGCCACCCTGGGCGTCAGCGCCTATGAGCTGGACCTGTTCGGCCGGGTGCGCAGCCTCACCGAGCAGGCCCTGGAAACCTACCTGTCCAGCGAGCAGGCGCGCCGCTCCACGCAGATCGCCCTGGTGGCCAGCGTGGCCAACGCCTACTACACCTGGCAGGCCGACCAGGCGCTGTTCAAGCTCACCGAGGAAACCCTGAAGGCCTACGAGGAAAGCTTCAACCTCACCCGCCGCAGCAACGAAGTGGGTGTAGCCTCGGCGCTGGATGTCAGCCAGGCGCGTACCGCCGTGGAAGGCGCACGGGTCAAGTACTCGCAGTACCAGCGCCTGGTCGCCCAGGACGTCAACAGCCTGGCCGTGCTGATCGGCACCGGCATCCCGGCAGACCTGGCCAAGCCGCTGCAACTCGACGCCGACCAGTTGGCCGAAGTGCCGGCGGGCCTGCCGTCGGACATCCTGCAGCGCCGCCCGGACATCCAGGAAGCCGAGCACCTGCTCAAGGCCGCCAACGCCAACATCGGCGCCGCCCGCGCAGCGTTCTTCCCGAGCATCAGCCTCACCGCCAATGCCGGTAGCCTGAGCCCGGACATGGGCCACCTGTTCAGCGGCGGCCAGGGCACCTGGCTGTTCCAGCCGCAGATCAACCTGCCGATCTTCAACGCTGGCAGCCTGAAGGCGAGCCTGGACTACTCGAAGATCCAGAAGGACATCAACATCGCCAAGTACGAAAAGACCATCCAGACCGCCTTCCAGGAAGTCTCCGATGGCCTGGCGGCGCGCAAGACCTTCGAAGAGCAGCTGCAGGCACAGCGTGACCTGGTGCAGGCCAACCAAGACTACTACCGCCTGGCAGAGCGCCGCTACCGCATCGGTATCGACAGCAACCTGACCTTCCTCGACGCCCAGCGCAACCTGTTCAGCGCCCAGCAGTCGCTGATCAGCGACCGCCTGTCGCAGCTGACCAGCGAGGTCAACCTGTACAAGGCCCTGGGTGGCGGCTGGTACGAGCAGACCGGCCAGGCCAACCAGCAGGCGTCGGTGGAAACCGCCAAGCGCTGATTCAGCGGTCATTGCCCAAAGCCCACCCTCGCGGTGGGCTTTTTGTTTGTGGTAGCCGACTCAGTCCAACAATTAACCAACTGGAACATAGCGTTCGATTACCGCCCAATTCCGTTTGCGGCGAATTGCCTCACCCCTGCCCTGCCCCGCACCATCAGCCACGCAACGTTGCACAGTTCATCCCAAAAAGACCCGCACCTGCAGGCCGCACCCTGCAGCAGACCGGCTCGCCCATAAAAACAAGAGATCCACGACAGATGAGCACTACGCAACCCGCACGCCAGCTGCTGCCCGGCCTGTTGGCCATGTCCTGCGCCTTCCCTGTACTGGCTGCCGACGGCGGCTTCCTGGAAGACGCCAAGGCCACCCTCAACCTGCGCAACTTCTACATCAACCGCAACTTCGTCGACCCGGCCCATTCCCAGGCCAAGGGCGAGGAATGGACGCAAAGCTTCATCCTCGATGCACGCTCGGGCTTCACCCAGGGCACGGTCGGCTTCGGTGTCGATGTGCTGGGCCTTTACTCGGTCAAGCTCGACGGCGGCAAAGGCACCACCAACACCCACCTGCTGCCGGTACACGACGACGGCCGCCCGGCCGACGACTTCGGCCGCCTGGGCGTGGCGCTCAAGGCCAAGTTCTCGCAAACCGAACTGAAGGTCGGTGAATGGATGCCGGTGCTGCCGATCCTGCGGGCCGACGATGGCCGCTCACTGCCGCAAACCTTCCGCGGCGGCCAGTTGACCTCGAAGGAAATCGACGGCCTGACGGTGTACGCCGGCCAGTTCCGCGGCAACAGCCCGCGCAACGACGCCAGCATGGAAGACATGTCGCTCAACGGCCGCGGCGCCTTCACCTCCGACCGCTTCAATTTCGCCGGTGGTGAATACACGTTCAACGACAAACGCACCATGATCGGTGTGTGGGACGCCCAGCTCAAGGACATCTACCGCCAGCAGTACCTCAACCTGGTGCACAGCCAGCCGCTGGGCGACTGGACCCTGGGGGCCAACCTTGGCTACTTCATCGGCAAGGAAGACGGCGCCGAGCGCGCCGGTGAACTCGACAACCGCACCGCCTCGGCGATGCTCTCGGCGCGCTACAAGGGCAGCACTTTCTATGTTGGCCTGCAGAAGGTCAGCGGTGACGATGTCTGGCTGCGGGTCAATGGCACTAGCGGCGGCACCCTGGCTAACGACAGCTACAACTCAAGCTTCGACAACGCCAAGGAACGCTCCTGGCAGGTGCGCCACGACTTCAACTTCGTCAACGTCGGCATTCCCGGCCTGACCTTGATGAACCGCTACATCAAGGGTGACAACGTCACCGTCGGCAGCGTGACCGATGGCAAGGAATGGGCGCGGGAAAGCGAGCTGGCCTATGTGATTCAGTCCGGCACCTTCAAGGACCTGTCGGTGAAGTGGCGCAACTCCACCATGCGCCGGGACTTCAGCACCAACTCGTTCGATGAGAACCGGTTGATCGTGAGCTATCCGCTCAATCTCCTTTAAACACACCGGCCTCTTCGCGGGGCAAGCCCGCTCCTACAGGTACAGCACAGATTTCGAGAGCTGTGCTGTACCTGTAGGAGCGGGCTTGCCCCGCGAAGAGGCCAGAAGCCTTCATAAATAATAAAATGATATAAACAAATCCATAAACCTTCTTGGACGACATATAAAACAACCGCTTAAATCGAGCCCTGATCCACCGCAGAGCCCCGACATGGACCTTCGCCAACTGCGCTATTTCATCGCCCTCACCGAATACCGCAGTTTCGTCCGCGCCGCCGAAGCCATGGGTATCACCCAACCCGCCTTCAGCCGCGCCATCCAGGGGCTTGAACAAACCTTCGGCTGCCCACTGGTCGACCGCGCCAGCAAGGCCCTGCCCCCCACCCCCGAAGGCCTGGTGGTGCTGCAACACGCGCGCCGGCTGGTGCAAGGCGCTGCGCAGTTGAGCAACGACGTGCTGCAAATGACCAAGCTCGACGCTGGCGAGCTGCACTTCGGCAGCGGCCCGGCCCTGGCCGTGCGCCTGGTGCCGCAAGCCCTGCAGCAGTTCATCGCCCGCCACCCCGGCATCCGCACCGCGCTGGTCATCGACAATGCCGAACGCCTGGGCCAGGCCTTGCGCCGCGAGCAGATCGAATTCTTCGTCGACGACATTCGCCCGTTCGAAGCCGACCCCAACTTTCACACCGAACCGCTCACCCCACGCCCCGGCCTGTTCTTCTGCCGCCCCGGCCACCCGCTGCTGGCCAAGGACAGCCTGTCGACCAACGACCTGTTCGCCTACCCGCTGGCCAGCGCCCTGCTCGCCCCCGGCGTGCGCAAGCGCCTGGCCAACCTCAGTGGCCGCAGCGATTTCGTTCCGCACCTGCAAACCGAGCACCTGGCCGTGCTGCGCAGCGTGGTGCTGGCCAGCGATGCGATCGGCACGGCCAGCGAAGAAGCGGTGGCCGACGACCTGGCGGTGGGCAACCTGGTGCGCCTGCACTGGCGCAACCTTCCACCGGCGCTGGACGTATTGAGTGTGCGTTGTGGGGTGGTCAGCCGCAGCGGCTACCGCTTGTCGCCAGCGGCGCGGGCGATGATCGAGACATTGGTGGAGTTGGATGCACCGATGCGCGTGGCGGCCATTCGCTGAGCTGATGATGGTGGTGGGTTCGGGCTATTCTGGGCTATATCGGTTGCCAGTGCCCGCCTGTTCGCGTTGTAGGAGCGGGCTTGCCCCGCGAAAGGGCCCGCACAGGCAGCACAATGCAGATCAGGCCACCCAGGGAGGAACAACAATGAAAAACCTCGTCGAACACCTGAGCCAATACGCCAACTACCACCGTGACCCACGCAACATCGCTACGCACTTCGTCGGCATCCCCCTGATCGTCGTGGCGGTCACGGTCCTGCTGTCTCGCCCAGGTTGGGAGGTGGCCGGTATCTGGCTATCCCCCGCCCTGCTCGCCGCCGCCGCCGCGGTGCGCTTCTACCTGCGCCTGGATTTGCGCCTGGGGCTGGTGATGGGCCTGCTGCTGGGGCTATGCCTGTGGGTCGGCCAGGCACTGGCCGTGCAGCCCACCGGCCTGTGGCTGAGCGCCGGGCTGGGGGCATTCGTGGTGGGCTGGATCATCCAGTTCGTCGGCCATCACTACGAAGGCCGCAAACCGGCGTTCGTCGACGACATCAGCGGGCTGATCATCGGGCCGCTGTTCGTGGTGGCGGAAGCGGCATTCATGTTGGGCCTGTGCCCGGCACTGAAACAGGCTGTGGAAGCCAATGCCGGGCCCGTGGCCGTGCGCGGGGCCTAGTCGTACGCGGGGCTTAGCCCCGCGACTCCACGCCCAGCTCGTCCCACACCGACTCGGCCAGGTGGAAGGTGGCATTGGCCGCCGGAATGCCGCAGTAGATCGCGCTCTGCATCAGCACTTCCTTGATCTCGTCGCGGGTCACGCCGTTGTTGGCCGCCGCACGCAGGTGCAGCTTGAGTTCGTCGTTGCGGTTCATGCCGATCAGCATGGCGATGGTAATCAGGCTACGGGTGTGGCGCGGCAGGCCTGGGCGGGTCCAGATATCACCCCAGGCGTGGCGGGTGATCATGTTCTGGAACTCGCCGTTGAAGTCGTTCAGCTTCTCCAGGCTACGGTCGACGTGGGCGTCGCCCAGCACCGCACGGCGAACCTGCATGCCGGCGTCGTAACGTTGTTTCTCATCCATGGCGAACTCCTCAGCGGGCCAGCAGGAAGTCGAGCACGCGGCGGCTGAACGCCTCGCCGATCTCGACGTTGGACAGGTGCGCCGCCGGGAACTCGGCATAGGTCGCGCCAATGATACCGGCCTGCATGAAGCGGCCATGCTCCGGGGTGGTGACCACGTCTTCGCTACCGGCAACGATCAAGGTCGGCACCTGGATGCGGCCCAGTTGCTCACGGAAGTCGCCATCGCGCACGGCCGCGCAGTTGGCTGCGTAACCCTCGGGGCTGGTTTGCGCCAGCATCTGGCAGATGCGCTGGGCTTCGCCTGGCTGGGCCTGGGCGAATGCCGGGGTGAACCAGCGGGCGATGGAACCATCGCGCAGGTCGACCATCGCTTGCTGGCCGCCCTTGAGCACGGTGTCGATGCGGGTGTTCCACACCTCGTCGTTGGCGATTTTCGCCGCGGTGTTGCACAGGGTCAGGCTGTGCAGGCGCAGGCCGGCATGAATGCCCAGCCACTGGCCGATCAGCCCGCCCATGGACAGGCCGACGAAGTGCGCGTGCTGGATGTCCAGCGCGTCGAGCAGTGCCAGCACATCCTGGCCCAATTGCTCGATGCTGTAGGGGCCGGGGGTGACCAGCGAGGCGCCGTGGCCACGGGTGTCGTAGCGCAGCACACGGAAGTGTTCGCTCCACAGTGGAATCTGGCTGTCCCACATGCCCAGGTCAGTACCCAGCGAGTTGGACAGGACCAGCACCGGAGCATCGGCCGGGCCATCGAGTTGGTAGTTCAGTACGCCATCGGCCAGTTGCAAGTGCGCCACAGCGATCTCCTTCAAGCAGTGAAACGTTGATGTTCGGCCACGGCACGCGCCACCCACACGCGAGCCTGGCCCAGGTAGTGGGCGGGGTCGAGCAGGCGGTCGAGTTCCTCGGCGCTCAGTTCGGCGCTGACTTGCGGCTCATCGCCAAGCACCGCACGCAGGTGGCGCTGTTCGGCCACGGCGCGCTGGCAGCATTGTTCCAGCAAATGGTGGGCGCGGTCGCGGCCCAGGCGCTGGGCCAGGACAATGCTGACCGCCTCGGCCAGCACCAGGCCCTGGGTCAGGTCGAGGTTGCGGCGCATGCGCTCGGCATCCACCTGCATGCCCTCGGCGATGACCTGGGCCTGGCGCAGGGCGCCGGAAACCAGGCAGCAGATGTCTGGCAGGGTTTCCCATTCGGCATGCCACAGGCCCAGGCTGCGCTCGTGCTCCTGGGGCATGGCAGCGAACATCGTCGAGAGCAGGCCCGGCACACGGGTGGCCGCGCCGATCAGCACCGCAGCGCCTACCGGGTTGCGTTTGTGCGGCATGGTCGAAGAGCCACCTTTGCCCGGAGCCGACGGCTCGAACAGCTCACCGGCCTCGGTTTGCATCAGCAGGCTGATGTCGCGGCCGAACTTGCCCAGGCTGCCGGCCACCAGGCCCAGCACCGAGGCGAACTCCACCAGGCGGTCGCGCTGGGTGTGCCACGGCTGCTCAGGCAGGGCCAGCTTGAGCTGTTCAGCCAGCGCCTCGGCCACAGGCAGTGCCTTGCTGCCCAGGGCCGCCAGGCTGCCGGAGGCACCGCCGAACTGCAGCACCAGCAGGCGCGGGCGCAGTTCCTGCAGGCGCTGGCGGTGGCGGGTCAAGGCGCCAAGCACCCCAGCGAGCTTCATGCCCAGGGTCACCGGGGTGGCGTGCTGCAGCCAGGTACGCCCGACCAGGGGCGTGTCGGCATGCTGCAGGGCCTGGTGCGCCAGGGTATCGGCCAGCTTGGCGAGGTCGGCGTCGAGCAGCGCCAGGGCATCGCGCAGCTGCAAGACCAGGCCGGTGTCCATCGCATCCTGGCTGGTGGCGCCCAGGTGCACATAGCGCTCGGCCTCGGGCACGCCAGTGGCGATGACCTTGCCCAGCGCCTTGACCAGCGGAATCGCCGAGTTGCCGGCACTGGCAATGGCATCGGCCAGGGCTGGCACATCATAACGCTCGGCCTTGCAGGCGGCCTCGATGGCCGCCACCGCGCTGTGCGGCACCAGCCCTGCGGCGGCTTCGGCACGGGCCAGCGCGGCCTCGAAGTCGAGCATGCCCTGCAGGCGACCGCGGTCGGAAAACACATCGCGCATGGCCGGGGCGGTGAAGTAGGCGTCGAACAGTTGGTTGCTCATGCAACGTCCTTAATGGTCATGGTGCAGGTACTCGGCCTGCTTGGGCAGGCGCAGGCTGAACAGGAAGGCAATCGCCATCATGGCCGTCACGTACCAGTAGAAGGTGTTTTCCATGCCCATGGTCTTAAGGCCCAGGGCGACATATTCTGCCGAACCACCGAAAGCCGCGTTAGCCACCGCGTAGGCCAGGCCCACGCCCAGCGCACGCACCTGGGGCGGGAACATCTCGGCCTTCACCAGGCCACTGATCGAGGTGTAGAAACTGACGATGCACAGGGCCAGGGAAATCAGCACGAAGGCCATGAACGGGCTGCTCACGGTCTTCAGGGCCATCAGCAGCGGCACGGTGAACAGTGTGCCCAGCGCGCCGAACAACAGCATCGAGTTACGCCGGCCGATACGGTCGGAGAGCATGCCGAAAAGCGGCTGCATCAACATGTACAGGAACAACGCACCGGTCATCACGAAGCTGGCGCTCTTGGCATTCATGCCGGCGGTGTTCACCAGGTACTTCTGCATGTAGGTGGTGAAGGTGTAGAAGATCAGCGAGCCACCGGCCGTGTAGCCAACCACCGTGATGAACGCGGCGGTGTGGTTGCGGAACAGGCCCTTGATGGTGCCGGCGTCTTTGTCCTGGCGGGTTTCTGCGCTGCTGGTTTCGTGCAGCGAGCGGCGCAGCATCAGCGAAATCAGCGCGGCGATGGCGCCGACCACGAACGGGATGCGCCAGCCCCAGGCACGCAGTTCCTCTTCACTCAGCAGTTGTTGCAGGATCACCACCACCAGCACCGCCAGCAACTGGCCGCCGATCAGGGTCACGTACTGGAACGAGGCGAAGAACCCGCGCTGGCCGCGCAGGGCCACTTCACTCATGTAGGTGGCGGTGGTGCCGTATTCGCCCCCCACCGACAGGCCCTGGATCAACCGCGCCAGCAACAGCAGCGCCGGGGCCAGGGTGCCAATGCTCGAATAAGTGGGCAGGCAGGCGATCATCAGGGAGCCGAAGCACATCATCAACACCGAGATCATCAGCGAATTCTTGCGGCCATGGCGGTCGGCCAGGCGGCCGAACAGCCAGCCGCCGATCGGGCGCATCAGGAAGCCGGCAGCGAACACACCAGCGGTGTTCAACAGCTGCACGGTGGGGTCGTCGGAGGGGAAGAAGGCGGGTGCGAAATAGATCGCGCAGAAGGCGTAGACGTAGAAGTCGAACCATTCCACCAAGTTGCCGGACGAAGCACCGACGATGGCAAAGATGCGCTTGCTGCGTTCTTCGCCGGTGTAAAAGGTTGAGGTCATGACGTTTTTACTCCGGGAGGGTCCTAGGTAAGTCTAGACATACCTAGTAACACACTCGTTCCGCTTGCGGGGTGGCCATTGGCCTTGTGTATGAAGTGCCGGCCTCTTCGCGGGGCAAGCCCGCCCCTACAAAAGGCAGCGTGGTTCCTTGTAGGAGCGGGCTTGCCCCGCGAAGAGGCCAGCACAGGTCAAACCCGCTCGATGGCCAACGCCAACCCTTGGCCGACGCCCACACACATGGTCGCCAGGCCTTTACGTCCACCACTCTTCTCCAACTGGTGCAGCGCCGTCAGCACCAGGCGCGCACCGCTCATACCCAGCGGGTGGCCCAGGGCGATTGCACCGCCGTTGGGGTTCACCTGCGGCGCATCGTCGGCCACACCCAGCTCACGCAGCACCGCCAGGCCTTGGCTGGCGAAGGCTTCGTTGAGCTCGATCACGTCAAAGTCACTCACCGCCACGCCCAGGCGCTCGGTCAGCTTGCGCACGGCCGGCACCGGGCCAATGCCCATCACACGCGGGGCAACGCCAGCGCTGGCCATGCCCAGCACGCGGGCACGTGGGGTCAGGCCGTGCTTTTTCACCGCCTCCGCCGACGCCAGAATCAGCGCTGCGGCACCGTCGTTGACACCCGAGGCGTTGCCGGCGGTGACGGTCTTGTCCGGGCCATTGACTGGCTTGAGCTTGGCCAGGGCCTCCAGGGTGGTGTCCGGGCGCAGGTGCTCGTCACGCTCGACCACGGTTTCGCCCTTCTTGTGGGCAATGCGCACCGGCACGATTTCCTCGGCGAAGAAACCAGCAGCCTGGGCGGCAGCAGCCTTCTGCTGGCTGCGCACGGCAAAGGCGTCCTGGTCGGCGCGGGAAACCTGGTAGTCGTCGGCCACGTTGTCGGCGGTTTCCGGCATGGAATCGACGCCGTACTGGCTCTTCATCAGTGGGTTGATGAAACGCCAGCCGATGGTGGTGTCTTCGAGTTTCATGTTGCGCGAATAACCGCTTTCGGCCTTGCCCATCACGAACGGGGCACGCGACATCGACTCGACGCCGCCGGCGATGGCCAATTCCATCTCGCCGCTGGCGATGGCGCGGAAGGCCGTGCCGATGGCGTCCATGCCCGAGGCGCACAGGCGGTTCAGGGTGACGCCTGGAATGCTTTGCGGCAGGCCGGCCAGCAGCAGCGCCATGCGGGCGACGTTGCGGTTGTCTTCACCGGCCTGGTTGGCGCAACCGAAGAACACTTCGTCGAGCTGGTCCCACTGTACCGATGGGTTGCGCTCGATCAGCGCCTTGAGCGGCACCGCCGCCAGGTCATCGGCACGCACGCCGGCCAGGGCGCCGCCAAAGCGGCCGATCGGGGTGCGGATGGCGTCACAGATAAATACTTCACGCATCGGGCTTCTCCTGCCAGGGTGCTTCGTTGGGCTCAGATTAAGGAGGCGCAGGGGGGACTGACAATTCGATAATCGACTATTTGTGCGGTTATCGAACTAAATATGGGTTGGTCGTTTCCTTGCGATGGGGGCTGCTGCGCAGCCCATTCGCGGCGCAAGGCCGCTCCTACAGGCGATCGCGTCTACCTGTAGGAGCGGCCTTGTGCCGCGAATGGGCCGCAACGGCCCTGCCGCCTCAGGTGGCGTCGGCGTGGCTCACCAACCCCTTGACGATTACGCCCACGGTCGCCAGCGCCGCTGGCACCAGCAGTGCGGTCAGCACCTGCTCGAAGTTCCAGCCCAGGCCCAGCAACGTGGCACCGCTCCACGCCCCAAGAATCGCGCCGAAGCGGCCGATACCCAACATCCACGATACGCCGGTTGCGCGGCCTTGGGTCGGGTAGAAGCGTGCGGCCAGCGACGGCATGGCCGACTGTGCGCCGTTCACGCACATGCCAGCCACCAGCACCAGCGTGGCCAGAACCGTGATGTTGCCCAGGCTCTGGCCCACGGCGTAGGCGAACACACCGGCCAGCAGGTAGAACAGGCCAATGACCTTGTGCGGGTTGAAGCGGTCCATCGCCCAGCCCACCGCCACCGCGCTGAGCACGCCGCCGAACTGGAACAGCGCGCCGATGAAGGCGGCCTGCTCCATGCTCGCGCCACTGTCGCGCATCAGTGTCGGCAGCCAGCTGGTCAGCAGGTAGACGATCACCAGGCCCATGAAGTAGGTCAGCCACAACAGCACCGTGCCCAGGCCATAGGTGCCGGAGAAGATCACCGCGAACACGTTGCGCGCAGCCACCGCCTTTTGTTCCGGCACACTGAAGCTCGCCGCCTGGGCCACCACCGCCGGGGCGATCGGTGCCAAGGTCTTGCGCACCTTGTCGCTGCCGCGGTTACGCACCACCAGGAAACGCGCCGATTCCGGCAGCCACAGCATCAGCACCACGGCCAGCAGCAGTGGCAGCACGCCACCGATCACCAGCAGGCTGTGCCAGCCGTAGGCCGGGATCATCTTCGCGGAAATGAAGCCCCCCCCGGCCATGCCCAGGTTGAAGCCGCAGAACATGCTGGTCACCAGCAACGACTTGAGGCGTTCCGGGGTGTATTCGGACAGCAGCGTGGTCGCGTTGGGCATGCCGGCGCCCAGGCCCAGGCCGGTCAGGAAGCGCAGCACCAGCAGTTGGTCGACGTTGCTGGCATAGGCCGACGCCAGGCTGAAACCACCGAACACCAGTACCGCGCCCACCAGCACGCCCTTGCGGCCGAAACGGTCGGCCAGCGGGCCGGAACCGAGGGCACCGAACACCATGCCGATCAGCGCGGCGCTCATCACCGGGCCGAGGCTGGCGCGGTCGATGCCCCACTCCTGGGACAGGGCCGGGGCGATGAAGCCCATGGCCGCGGTGTCGAGGCCATCGAGGAAAACGATCAGGAAGCAGAGAATCACCACCCGCCACTGGTAACGTGACAGGGGTTGGTCATTGATGAAGGACTGGACGTCGAGGTTGCTGCCGACAGATTGGGGCTTGTTCATTGTTGTTATCCGAAAAAGGAGGCACGGCCGGGCCACTGCACACGGGAAACGGGTACAGGGTTGGGATCATTCGGGTGCGGCCTGATTCAGCCTGAGTACAGCGGTACTGCGAACGGGTGCGGCCGCGGCAGTTGGGTGACAGTGGTCATGGGGTGCGCCTCTTATGTTTTTCTTGTTCGGTCGGCAGAGCCGACCGTTGCGAGAGACATTAATCAGCAGGCCGGGGTGACGCAATTCACCCGGAGCGACACTGTGCGTTTATCGCACAACAATGCGCTCAAAAAAATCGCCTTCCCCCCCCTGAACGGCACACCTGTCCTGGTAGGAGCGAGCGCAGCTCGCGATGGGCTGCGCAGCAGCCCCGGCCTCCTGTGCCGCGCAACTGAAAACCTTGGGGCCGCTGCGCGCCCCATCGCGAGCTGCGCTCGCTCCTACCGGGGTCGCGTCAGCTTTACGTTACCCAAACAACTGATGGCAAAGGTCGCGGCTGGCCGCCAGCAAAATCGGCAAGAAACGCTGCTCCAGCTCACTGCGCGTCACCCGCCCGACGTGGGTGCTGACGTTCAACGCCGCCAGCACCTGCCCGGACGCATCATAAATAGGCACGGCAATCGAACGCAGCCCCTGCTCCAGTTCCTGGTCGACCACGCACCAGCCCTGTGCCCGCACCTGCTGAATGCAGGCGAACAGCGACTCGGGGTCGTGCAGGGTGCGGCTGGTACGCGCCTTCAGGTCAGCCCGCTCCAGGTACTCGCGCAGGCTGGTGTCGTCCATCGCTGCCAGCAGGATACGGCCCATGGACGTGCAATAGGCCGGCAACCGCCCCCCCACCGACAGGTCCACCGAGATCAGGCGCTCGACCGTGGCCGAGCGGGCGATATAGAGGATGTCGTCACCTTCGAGCGTGGCCATGTTGGCCGCTTCGTGCAGCTGGTCGCTGATGCGGTCCAGGTACGGCTGCGCCGACACCGCCAGGGGCGTCGAGGACAGGTAGGCATGGCCCAGGGTCAGCACCTTGGGCAGCAGCGAGTAGGTGCGCCCGTCGGTGGTGGCATAGCCCAGCTTGATCAGGGTATGCAGGCAACGGCGCACGGCCGCCCGCGGAATTTCGGTGCGGTGGCTGATCTGGGCGATGGTCAGCTGGCGCTTGCGCTCCTGGAATGCCTGGATCACGGCAAGGCCGCGGGCCAGTGAGGTCATGAAATCCGGGTCGCCGGTAAAGGCCTGAATCCGCTTGGCCGGGGAGGCCACGATCGGCGGCGCCATGGCCGGCGCCGTTGCGCGGATCGCCTCAGGGCTGGCGGATTCGTTGGCCGGGGTTTCGTCACTCATCGCACACCTCAAAAAAATCGCTGGCTCGTGCGATTATCGAACGAACGGCCGATAATCGCAATTGACCGCTGACAAATTTGCTTATACCTTTCTCCTGCCACATGTGGCTTCTTTGGAGAGACTGGTCAGGTACCCACCGTAGAAGTCCCCAGGCAACGGCCTCGCCTTGTGCGAGGCCGTTTTTATTTCCCCTGCGCGTGCCTATTCACCGGCAATGAACTTCGCCACCGCGACGCGGTTCAAACTTGGTAACGTTCAACCGCTCACAAAACTTTGACAGTGAGTGTCAGGTTGGGTAAATAACGCTGAGCGACTTTTTAGCCGTTGCTATACTTCAAGTTGACTGAACGGATCGACATGCCGGGGTAAACCCGCGGCCCGATCATCATTCGGTCATCCCGCACGCCCGTGCATGGGCAACTTGCACAGGCACGCAACACGACCACTCTTAATCATTCAGGTATCACTGTGACGAAAGATGAACTGCGCGCAGAACTCGAGCGCCAGGCTGAACGTTACAAGGACGTATACGGTGGTGAAGTCACCACTTACGCCGCGCAACCGGACCCGGAGCGCAAGCCTTGGCGAAAACGTGCCACTGTCCAGGACCAGGCATTCAGCCAGGAACTGGAAAAAATGGAAAAGGAACTGCGCAGCGAAGACTCCTGAGCCGCCATGCCTTGCCATTGCGCCGCGGGTTCAGGCCCACGGCGCGGCCGATCATTACCGATTGGCCGAGGATGAAATGGAATTACACAAATTTCATACGCCCGTTTGAAGCGTCGCCAGAATGGCGTTTTTCCTGATTTTTAAAGACGTTTCAGCATTTTTTTGTTTTTTCAGGGAACTTTTCCTCCCCTGCTCTCTCCGTGCCAAGCCTGCGCATGCGCTGACGAAGCTGCCATCGGTCTGCAGTGGGTGCATCGATTGCCAAGGTTTTCTGGCATAATCCCGCCCCCCTATGACCGCCAGACAACCTTCATGATCGATTTATTCAGCGGACTGGATGCCTGGGTATTGGTGAGCCTGCTGCTCGCCCTGACCTTCGTGCTCGCATTCGAGTTCATCAATGGCTTTCATGACACCGCCAACGCGGTAGCCACCGTCATCTATACCAAAGCCATGCCGCCACACCTGGCCGTGTTCTTCTCCGGGGTGTTCAACTTCCTCGGCGTTCTGTTCGGTGGAGTCGGGGTGGCCTACGCCATCGTGCACTTGCTGCCGGTGGAACTGTTGATCAACGTGAACACCGGGCATGGCCTGGCCATGGTCTTCTCGCTGCTGGCTGCGGCCATCACCTGGAACCTGGGCACCTGGTACTTCGGCATCCCGGCCTCCAGCTCGCACACCCTGATCGGCTCGATCCTCGGCGTGGGCCTGGCCAATGCGCTGATCAATGGCATCCCGCTGGGTGATGGCGTGAACTGGCAGAAGGCAATCGACATCGCCATGTCGCTGGTGGTGTCGCCGATTGCCGGCTTCGTCGTGGCCGCACTGGTACTGGTTGGCCTGAAATGGTGGCGCCCACTGTCGAAGATGCACAAAACTCCGGATCAGCGCCGCAAGCTCGACGACAAGAAGCACCCACCGTTCTGGAACCGCCTGGTGCTGGTGATCTCGGCCATGGGCGTGAGCTTCGTGCACGGCTCCAACGACGGCCAGAAAGGCATCGGCCTGATCATGCTGGTGCTGATCGGCATCGTGCCGGCCAAGTTCGTGCTCGACCTGAACAGCACCACCTACCAGATCGAACGCACCCGCGACGCCACCCTGCACATGAGCCAGTTCTACCAGCGCAACGCCGCCACCCTGGGCGAGTTCCTGGCACTGGGCAAGGCCAAGTCGACTGACCTGCCGGAGCAGTTCAGCTGCAACCCGCAGCAGACCGAACCGACCATCGCTGCGCTGCAGGCCTCGCTGCGGGGCGTGACCGACTACCACGCCCTGGACGCCGACAAGCGTGTGGAAGTGCGCCGCTACCTGCTGTGCCTGGACGATACCGCGAAGAAGGTTGGCAAGCTGCCCGACCTGGGCGCCCGTGAAAAGGCCGACCTTGAGAAGCTGCGCAAAGACCTCACCGCCACCACCGAATACGCCCCGTTCTGGGTAATCGTGGCCGTCGCCCTGGCCCTGGGCCTGGGCACCATGGTCGGCTGGAAGCGTGTGGTACTGACCGTTGGCGAGAAGATCGGCAAGCAGGGCATGACCTATGCCCAGGGCATGTCGGCGCAAATCACCGCGGCCTGCGCAATCGGCATGGCCAACGTGTTCGCCCTGCCGGTATCGACCACCCATGTGTTGTCGTCCGGTGTGGCCGGTACCATGGTCGCCAACAAGAGCGGCCTGCAAGGCGGCACGGTGAAGACCATCCTGCTGGCCTGGGTGCTGACCCTGCCGGCTTCCATGGGCCTGGCGGCTGGCCTGTTCTGGTTGGCGTCCAAGGCGCTGGCCTGATCGAACCCGCTGCAGTGAAAAGCCGACCTCAGGGTCGGCTTTTTTGTGGTTGCCTGTGCCGGCCCTTTCGCGGGGCAAGCCCGCTCCTACAGGGGTAGCGCGACGCCTGTAGGAGCGGGCTTGCCCCGCGAAAGGGCCAGCCCAGGCGATCAGCGCTTCTTGCCCCCCAACAGCGACCCCATCAACCCCCGCACCAACTGCCGCCCCAGCTGGTTCGCCGCCTGACGCACCGCTGACTTGATCGCCTGCCCCGCCGCACTCTGCAAAAACTCCCCGGCCTTGTCGGCGAAACTCTCCTCATCAGCCTTCGGCACTGGCGCAGGCTCCACTGCCTCACCCTTACGCTGGGTCAGCATTTCGTACGCCGACTCCCGGTCGATCGGCTTGTCATAACGCCCTGCCAGCGGCGAAGCGGCAATCAGGGCGCTGCGCTCGGCTGCGCTCAACGGCCCGATCCGCGATTGTGGCGGGGCAATCAGCACGCGCTGGACCATCGCCGGCGTGCCCTTCTCTTCCAGCGTTCCGACCAACGCCTCGCCAATGCCAAGCTCGGTCAGCACCGCCAGGCTGTCGAACGCCGGGTTCGGCCGAAAGCCGTCGGCCACCGCACGCAACGACTTCTGTTCCCGAGCGGTGAAGGCGCGCAACCCATGCTGAATGCGCAAGCCCAACTGGGCCAACACGCTGTCGGGCAGGTCGCCCGGTGACTGGGTGACGAAATACACCCCAACGCCCTTGGAACGGATCAGCCGCACCACTTGCTCCAGGCGATCCTGCAGGGCCTTGGGCGTGCCATTGAACAACAGGTGCGCTTCGTCGAAGAACAGCGCCAGCACCGGCTTGTCGGCATCGCCGCGCTCGGGCAGTTGCTCGAACAGCTCGGCCAGCAACCACAGCAGGAACGTGGCATAGACCTTTGGCGCCTCGTGCACCAGGCGGCTGGCATCGAGCAGGTGAATGCGCCCACGGCCATCGGCGTCTGGCCGCAGCACATCTTCCAACTGCAGCGCCGGTTCACCGAACAGCGCCTCGGCGCCCTGCTGCTCCAGGGTTGCCAGGCGCCGCAACAAGGCCTGGGTGGATGCGCTGGTCATCAAGGCGCTGTCTTCGCCCAACAGCTGTGGGTTGTCCTTGAGGTGCGCCAACAAAGCCTTGAGGTCTTTGAGGTCGAGCAACAACAGGCCTTCGCGGTCGGCGACCTTGAACGCGGCATACAAGGCAGCCTGCTGGCTGTC
This sequence comes from Pantoea sp. Ap-967, assembly GCF_011752565.1. Classification (GTDB taxonomy): domain Bacteria; phylum Pseudomonadota; class Gammaproteobacteria; order Pseudomonadales; family Pseudomonadaceae; genus Aquipseudomonas. The sequence goes on along the minus strand of NZ_VWXK01000008.1, from coordinate 121,981 downwards.
GGTGAGCTCCAGCAGGTTCCCCAGCAGCAACGGCCCCATCTCCGTGAGGGTGGTGCGCAGCGGGTGGCCCGACTGCCCGGCAATATCCCACAGGCTCACCGGGTAGGCCCGTGGCGTATGCCCCAGCCACGGCATGCCGGCAATCCGTTCGGCCACCTTGCCCTGTGGCGCCCCGGCAGCACCCAGGCCGCAGAGGTCGCCTTTGACATCGGCGGCGAACACCGCCACACCGGCATCGCTGAACACCTCCGCCAGGTGCTGCAGGGTGACAGTCTTGCCAGTGCCCGTTGCGCCCGCGACCAGCCCGTGGCGGTTGGCCAGGCGCATGGCTTGCTGCACTGGCAGGCCATCTGGGCCAGCACCTACAACTATCGTCGAAGATTCCGACATCTCTTTAATCCTCTACTCAAGCTTTACCTTAATTCGGCCGATACCTATGGGTGATATTCACTTAATACACAGGAACAACCGAAAAAGGACTTTTCGGGATGTTGCGCTGTTTGCAGCGCTACTCGTGCGAACGCCCGATAAAAAAACCTTAGCGGAACCGATTACGCCATGAACAAAAGCCTTCGCTTCAGCCACAAGATTCTTTTGGCGGCCTCGCTGATCGTGATACTCGCCTTCAGCCTGTTCACCCTCTATAACGACTACCTCCAGCGTAATGCCATCCGCGCCAACCTGGAGAACTATCTGGCTGAAATGGGCGAATCCACGTCGGCCAACATCCGCAACCTGTTCGACGGGCGCATCAAGCTGGTGGAAAACCTGGCCCAGAACATCGCCCAGCAACCGGCCAATGCCGAAACCCTGATGGGCCAGAATGCCTTGATCTCAAGCTTCCTGACGGTCTACCTGGGCAAGGTCGATGGCGGCTTCAGCGTGCGCCCCGACGCCAAGATGCCCGACGGCTACGACCCGCGCACCCGCCCCTGGTACAAGGATGGCATGAACGCGCAGGGTGCAATGCTGACCGAACCGTACATCGACATGACCACCAACAAGATGGTCATCGGCATCCTCAGCAAGGTGTCGAGCAACGTCGGCGTGGTCGGCGGCGACCTGGCCCTGGACGGCCTGGTGCAAATCATCAACTCGCTGAACTTCGGCGGCATGGGCTACGCCTTCCTGGTCAACGACCAAGGCAAGATCCTGGTCCACCCGGACAAATCGCTGGTGATGAAGTCGCTGTCGGACCTGTTCCCCGAGCACACCCCGAAACTGTCAGGTGAACTCACCGAAGTCGACAGCGACGGCCAGGCCCGGCTGCTGACCTTCACCCCGATCAAGGGGCTGCCCTCGGCCAACTGGTACATCGGCCTGTCGGTGGACAAGGACAAGGCCTTTGCCATGCTCAGCACCTTCCGCACCTCGGCGATCATCGCCACGCTGGTGGCGGTGGTGATCATCATCGGCCTGCTCGGCCTGCTGATTCGCGCGCTCATGCAGCCGTTGCTGACCATGACCCGGGCCATGGAAGACATCGCCGAAGGCGAAGGCGACCTGACCAAGCGCCTGACCATCCACAACCACGACGAGTTCGGCATTCTTGGCACGGCGTTCAACCGCTTCGTCGAGCGTATCCACAGCTCGATCCGCGAGGTGTCCTCGGCCACCCAGCAAGTCAATGAAGTGGCGCTGCGGGTAATCAGTGCCTCGAATTCGTCGATGGCCAACTCCGACGAGCAGTCCAACCGGACCAACAGCGTTGCCGCCGCCATCAACGAACTGGGCGCCGCCGCCCAGGAAATTGCCGGCAACGCCGCCCAGGCGTCACAGCATGCCAGCTCCGCCCGGCTGCTCGCCGAGGAAGGCCAGCAGGTGGTCGAACGCAACATCGCGGCGATGAACCGCCTGTCCGACCTGATCGTCACCTCCAGCGCGCATATCGAGACGCTCAACCACAAGACCGTGAACATCGGCCAGATTCTCGAGGTGATCACCAGCATTTCCCAGCAGACCAATTTGCTGGCGCTCAATGCCGCCATCGAGGCGGCCCGCGCCGGTGAAGCCGGGCGAGGCTTTGCCGTGGTTGCCGACGAAGTGCGCAACCTGGCGCACCGTACCCAGGAGTCAGCGCAGCAGGTGCAAACCATGATCGAGGAGCTGCAGGTGGGCGCCCGCGAATCGGTCGACACCATGGGCCAGAGCCAGCGCCACAGCCAGGACAGCGTGCAGATCGCCAACCAGGCCGGCGAGCGCCTGGACAGCGTGACCGTGCGCATTGGCGAGATCGATGGCATGAACCAGTCGGTGGCCACTGCCACCGAGGAACAGACCGCCGTGGTGGACTCGATCAACATGGACATCAACGAGATCAACATGCTCAACCAGGAAGGCGTCGAGAACCTGCAGGCCACCCTGCGCGCGTGCTCGGACCTTGAGCAACAGGCTACCCGCCTGAAACACCTGGTGGGCAGCTTCCGCATCTGACCTGCCCCACCGTTTCGCGAGCTGCGCTCGCTCCTACAGGATGGCTGCAGGCCGGTAGGAGCGAGCGCAGCTCGCGATGCTTCACCCGCCAAACCCCGATCGAACAATCTATCCTTCAGTAAGGTCAACCTTTAGGCGCGTCATTGCCAAATGACACACCCGAAGACGATCCCGGAGGGATGCTGATCGTGCACATTGCCGACATCACCATGTTCTACGCCCCGGCCAGCGGCGGCGTGCGAACTTACCTCGATGCCAAACACCATCGCCTCGACGCCCTCCCCGGCGTGCGCCACAGCCTGTTGATCCCCGGCGCCAGCGCCCATCAAGCCGATGGCATCCACCACGTGCCAGCGCCTCCCCTGCCCTTCGGCAAGGGTTATCGCTTTCCCGTGCGCCTGGCGCCCTGGTGCAATGTGCTGCGCAGCCTGCAGCCCGACCTGATCGAGGTCGGCGACCCCTACCTCACCGCCTGGGCGGCGCTCGAAGCGCGGCGCAAGCTCGACGTGCCGGTGATCGGCTTCTACCACTCCGACCTGCCACTGCTGGTAAGCAACCGCATGGGCAACTGGTTCACACCCAACGTCGAGGCCTACGTCAGCAAGCTCTATGGCAATTTCGACCGGGTGCTGGCGCCCAGCCGGGTAATGGCCGACAAGCTTGCCCGCCTGGGCGTGCGCGATGTCCACGTACAACGCCTGGGCGTCGACCTGGCAACCTTCCACCCCGCCCACCGCGACCCGCAACTGCGGGCCGAGCTTGGCATTGCCGAAACCAGCCGCCTGCTGATCTACGCCGGGCGCGGCTCGCGGGAAAAGAACCTGCCCGTGCTGCTTGCCTGCATGCAGCAGCTGGGCCGCCCCTACCACCTGTTGCTGGTGGGTTCGAACATGCCGGCCAACGTGCCGGGCAACGTCACGGTCATCGACCAGTTCCGCCCGCCCCGGGAGGTCGCCCGGCTGATGGCCAGCGCCGACCTGCTGGTACACGCCGGTGACCAGGAAACCTTCGGCCTGGTGATTCTTGAAGCCATGGCCAGCGCCACTCCCGTCGTGGCCGTGCGCGCCGGCGCGTTCAGCGAAATCATCAACGAGCAGTGCGGGCGCCTGTGCCAGGCCAATGACGGCCGGGCCATGGCCACGGCGGTGCGCGAAGCGTTCGAGGCCGGGGTGCGCACCTTGGGCCGCCAGGCCCGGCAACATGTGGAGCAGCACTATTCCTGGGACAACGTGGTCAACGGCCTGCTGCAGCATTACCAGGCCGTGCTCGGCCACCCCTCCCTGGTGCGCGCCCATGCTTGAGCCCAGTGGCGCCGGGCGCAGCCTGATGCTGGTGCTGCACGATATCGCCCCGGAAACCTGGCCCGACTACCAGCCCTTCGTCCAGGCCGTGGATGAAATGGGCAGCGTGCCCATGACCTGGCTGGTGGTACCCGACTTCCACCACCGCAACCCGCTGGCCCGCTCCCCCACCTTCTGCCGCCTGCTCGAACGGCGCCTGGCGCGCGGCGATGAACTGGCGCTGCATGGTTTCTACCATGCCGACGACGGGCCGACGCCGCGCAGCCTGGGCGAATACTTCATGCGCCGGGTCTTCACCCATGAGGGCGAGTTCTACGCCCTCGACCAAGCCCAGGCCCTGCACCGCCTGGAACAGGGCCTGGCGCTGTTCGCCCGCCAGGGCTGGCCGGTGGCCGGCTTCGTCGCCCCGGCCTGGCTGATGAGCCCAGGCACACGCCAGGCCCTGTGCCAACTGCCGCTGCGCTATACCAGTACGCCGCAGCACCTGTACCGCCTGCCCGACTTCACCGCCTTCGACGCCCCGGGGCTGGTCTGGAGCGCCCGCAGTGCCTGGCGCCGCGGTTTGTCGCGGGTGGTTTGCAACTGGCAGTGCCAGCGCTGGCACAGCGCCGAAACCCTGCGCCTGGGCCTGCACCCGGTGGACATGCGCCACCGCTTCTCACGCGACTATTGGCTACGCACCCTGGATGAACTGTTGCTGCAAGGCCGTGAGCCGCTGACCAAGTCGGCCTGGCTGGAGCGCCAGGTGCTCGCATGAGCCGCTTCGCCTGGCTGGCCATTGCCCTGCTCGGCGCCTTGCTGGTTCCGGCACTGCTGGGCGGCAGCGAACTGCTGCCCAGGCTCATGGCCTTCGACACCGGCCTGCTGCTGACGCTGCTGGGGATGATTCTTTTGTGCTGGGTAATCAACGCCCTGCGCCTGCGCCTGCTGTTGGGCGAGCACGGCGCAAGCCTTGGCCGGGTACGCAGCCTCGGCGTGGTGATGGCCACCGAGTTCGCCATTTGCACCACCCCCGGTGGCAGTGGTGGGCCACTGGCGCTGATGGCCTTGCTCGCCCGTGAGCGCATCGGCCCCGCGCGCAGCGGCGCGGTGTTCGCCATGGACCAGTTGAACGACCTGGTATTTTTCTTCTGCGCGATGCTGGCGATTGCCGGCTACGCGCTGTTTCACAGCCTGGGCCGCAGCCAGCAAGGCATGCTGCTGGGCAGCGCTTTGCTGCTGTGCACCGCGCTAGGCCTGGTACTGCTGCTGCTGCGCTACCGGCGCCGGGTGATGCGCGTCAACGGCCAGCTGCTGCGGCGCCTGGGCATGTCGCCGCCGCGCAGGCGCCGCTGGGCGCGCAGGTTGCTGCACTTCATCCACGCCCTGGCACAGACCTGGCGCCTGCCCAAGCGCACGCTGGCACTGGTGTTCGCCCTCACCTGCGCGCACTGGAGCCTGCGCTACAGCGTGCTGTACCTGGCGCTGCAGGGGTTGGGCGCGCAGCTTGCGTGGATACCAAGCTTTCTGGTGCAGATGCTCGCACTCAGCGCCGGGCAGTTCAGCTTGCTACCAGGTGGCGCCGGCGCCGCCGAGCTGACCTCGGCCAGCCTGCTGGCGCCGCTGGTGGGCAGCTCGACAGCAGCCGCGGCGATCCTGATCTGGCGCGCGGTCACCTACTACTTTTACCTGCTGGCGGGCGGGCCGGTGTTCGTCTGCCTGCTGGCGCGTCCGTTGCTGGAGCGCTGGCGGCGTCAGGCGGGTTGAGCTGGCGCCAGAGTTCGGCGGCGCCGGGGAAGTCGGTGCCATCCTCGTCGCCGAGGGCATCAGGGTCGTAGCGGGCGAGGCAGCCCTCGCCCAGGGTGGGCGGCGCTGAGGCGGTGGGTTGGTTGCGTGGTTTTGCCATAGACGCTCCTATGAAGCCAATCATAACGCTGGTTGTAGGAGCGGGCTTGCCCCGCGAACACCGGCAAAGCCGGTGCCACGCACCGCGTCGCCTGCTTCGCGGGGCAAGCCCGCTCCTACAAGGATCGCGGCGCGCCTACAGAACCCCAGGCCAAGCCACAATCAGTCGAACACGACCGTCTTGTTGCCGTGCACCAGCACGCGGTCTTCCAGGTGATAACGCAGGCCACGGGCCAACACCATCTTCTCGACATCACGGCCGAAGCGCACCATGTCCTCGATGCTGTCGGCATGGCTGACACGCACCACGTCCTGCTCGATGATCGGGCCGGCATCCAGCTCTTCGGTCACGTAGTGGCAGGTGGCGCCAATCAGCTTCACGCCACGCAGGGCCGCCTGGTGGTAAGGCTTGGCACCGACGAACGAAGGCAGGAAGCTGTGGTGGATGTTGATGACCTTCTCGGCATAGTCGCGGCACAGCTGCGGCGGCAGGATCTGCATGTAGCGCGCCAGCACCACCACGTCGGCGGTGTGCTCTTGCACCAGGCGCGACACCTCGGCGAAGGCCGGGGCCTTGTCCTTGGGGTCTACCGGCACGTGGAAGAACGGAATGCCGTGCCACTCGACCATGCTGCGCAGGTCGTTGTGGTTGGAGATCACGCAAGGAATCTCGCAATCGAGCTCATCGGTGTGCCAGCGGTGCAGCAGGTCGGCCAGGCAGTGCGACTCGCGGCTGGCCATCAGTACCACGCGCTTCTTCTTCGCCGAATCGGTGATGCGCCAAGTCATGGAGAACTCTTCGGCGATCGGTGCGAACGCCTCGCGAAATGCCTCGATACCGAAGGGCAGCGATTCAGCGCGAATTTCATGGCGCATGAAGAACCAACCGCTCTGCTCGTCGGAGTGGTGGCTGGCTTCGTTGATCCAGCCGTTGTACAGGGCCAGGAAATTACTGACTTTCGCCACGATACCAACACGGTCGGGGCAGGCGATCACCAAACGGTAGGTGCGCATGAATGAAGACTCCAGAACTTCGCAAAGACGCTCATTCTAGCGGCCCCCCCGAGAAAACGCAGTAAGCATTGTACCCGCCGGCAGCAGGCGCAACCGAAGCACCGGTGCCAAGGCAGCGGTTTACTGTTCAGAGGGCAAACCGGACGAAGTGCAGGGATAAATGTAAAAATTTTTTAACCTTGAGATAATTTGTCACAGGCTTATTAACACTTGATGGCCCGATTAATATGTTTACTTGAGTGTGGCGTCTGTCTATTATTGAGCCACACATTTCCGAACACGCATTAAGGAACACTCCATGTCCCTGATCAACGAGTACCGCGCTACCGAAGAAGCCATCAAGGAACTTCAAGCTCGCCTGGCCAACCTGTCCCAGGATGACAAGCTGAAGAAAGAACTGGAGTTCGAAGGCAAACTGCGCACCCTGATGGGCGAATACTCGAAGTCGCTGCGCGACGTCATTGCCCTGCTCGACCCAGAGTCGAAACTGAGCAAGGCCCCGCGCGGTGTTGCCAAACCTGTCGCCACCAAGCGTGCGCGCAAGGTCAAGCAATACAAGAACCCGCACAACGGTGAAGTGATCGAAACCAAGGGCGGCAACCACAAAACCCTGAAAGAGTGGAAAGCCAAGTGGGGTGGTGACGTGGTTGAAAGCTGGTCGACCCTGCTGGACTGATAGTCCACGCATCGGCCTAGCTTTATTCAAACAACAACGCCGGCCCTGTGCCGGCGTTGTTGTTTTTACATTCAGTAACTGATGGCGTATTGCTCCGCCCGTTCCCGGGCATGCACCTGCCAAGCTTCCAATACCCGGCGCCCGGCCTCGTCAGCGTTGGCCCAAGCTGCCTGGCGTGCCTGCTCGAAATCGCCCAGGGTATTTGGCGCGCCCCATTGCGGGTCGCTCAGGCGCTGCTGGCAGAAGCCGAACCAGCGCTGCCGTTCTTCACCCACGAGTGTGTCAGGGAAGTTGCGTGCCCGGTAGCGGAACAGCAACTCTGGCAGGCGCGGGTCATCGAACATCCAGTGCCCCTTGCCCAACTGTGCGGGGTCCAGCGTGCGAACTTGCTCGCACAGGCGCCGGTCGCGGTCGCCGATAAAACCGTCATACAACTGTTGTTCCGGGTCTTCACTTGGAGTGAAGTCGTCATTGCCGTAGATATGTTCGAGCTTGCCTTGCCATGCCTGCTGTTGATTGGCCAGCGCTTCGCCCCGGGCTTGCAGCATTGGCAAATCGATACCCAGGCGCTGTTGATCCACCGGGCGCAATACCGAAAGCGGGGCAACCACGGGGCACCGATTGATCTGCACCAACTTCAAGGGAACCGGTAATTGCCCGTCAGATAATTCATCGTGCCTTGTGTACAAACGCTGACGCAGCACGTCGGCAGTTTCGCTTATCAGCGGCAAGGTGTCCTGTTGCAAGTCGCACACTATCAGCGCGTTGCGATTGCGCGGGTGCCAAGCCAACGGCAGCACCACGCCCAGGTAATTACGTGCGGCCGAGAAGCGCCCGGAAATATGCACCAAGGGTTGCAACAGCCGAATCTGTTCCATCACTTTGTGCTTGCTGCGCAACTGGAACAGCCACTCATACAACTTCGGCTGGCGCTGGCGAATCAGCCGGGCCAGGGCAATGGTCGCCCGCACGTCGGAAAGTGCCTCGTGGGCATGCCCATGGTCGATGCCATTGGCCTGGCTGAGCAGTTCCAGGCGCAGGCTGGTGCGCCCGTCCTGTTGCGGCCAGTTGATGCCTTCCGGGCGCAGGGCATAGGCGGTGCGCACGACATCGATCAAGTCCCAGCGGCTGTTGCCGCCTTGCCACTCACGGGCATAGGGGTCGAAGAAATTGCGGTACAGGCTGTAGCGGGTCACTTCATCGTCGAAGCGCAAGGTGTTGTAGCCGGCGCCACAGGTGCCTGGGCGTGCCAGTTGCTCATGCACGCGGGTCATGAATTCGGCTTCGCAAAGCCCTTGGTGCGCCAGTTGCTGCGGCGTGATGCCGGTGACCAGGCAGGCCGCCGGGTGCGGCAGGATATCGTCGGAAGGCCGGCAATAGAGGCTGATGGGCGCCTCAATTTCGTTCAGGTCGAAATCGGTGCGCACGCCGGCCACCTGTAATGGCCGGTCGCAGCGCGGGTTGATGCCAGTGGTTTCGTAGTCGTGCCAGAAAATGCTGGAAGTCACGGGGTCGTCCTGTTTCGAGGTCGACACGATTCTAGCGCGATTAGCACCCGGCAAGGATCAATGGCAGGGCAGCGCTCAGGCCGAGGCGTTGGCGGGGCGGAAACTGAAATAGTCGCGGAGCGAGTCAACGAACTCGTCGTAGTCGCGGGGGGCCTGCAGCAGCATGAAGCCTGAATCGTAGTGGCCTGGGGTCTGGTCTTCGCGGCACCACAGGCAGCTGGCGGTCAGGTTGATGAATTGGAAGCCGCCGCCCTTGAGTGGCAGGCGCAATTGCAGTTCGTAGTCCGGGCCCACCAGCACGGGCAGCGAGCTGATGAGCATCAAGCCGTCTTCGGAGGCATTACCCAGCTGCCCGATCGCCTGGTCGGTGAAGCGGTTGTAGACCTTGAGTACACAAGGCAACTGGTGGCGTTCGATATGGCGCTGGGTAAACATGGTCGCACGTGCAATCCGTATCCGGGGCCAGGAATACGAGGTACTGGCGGTTGCTGTTACAGCTAACTTACAGACTAGCGCAGGCCGAGCAGCAAATCCCGTGAAATTCAATACACCTTGGTATTAGCGCCAAGTGGAGGGGGTGGCCGGGTTGGCCACCGCAGCCTCGCCTACCCGGTAATGGCCAAGCCGCTCCAGGGTCTGCAGGCGCGCCTTGGCCCGGTAGGCGTATTCGTTGCCCGGGTAATGCTGGATCAGGTACTCGTAGGTTTGCGCGGCATCCACGTAGAGCTTGTCGCGCTCCAGGCACTGGCCGCGCAGCAACGACACCTCCGGGTGGATGAACGGCCGCGAACGGCTGGTGCGGTCGACCTGCGACAGCTCAAGCATGACCCGCTGGCAGTCGCCCCGGTCGTAGGCGCGGTAGGCGTTGTTGAGGTGGTGGTCCATGGACCAGCGGGTGCAGCCGACGCTGCTGACCGCCAGGGCGATAACGATGAGGGCGCGCATGGGGAGTCTCCTTAGATGCCTGTGTATCGGCCGGCAACGGCAAATCTTCATAGCCTTTTGCAAGGATACCCCTGCCCGTTCAAATGCCACCCTGCATTGCTCGCAGGTAGTGCAACGGAACAATGACTACAGCGCAATTGAGGAGTAGCCTTTCGCTGCGCTTCACTATAGGAGTCTGTGCATGACCATCCGCCGTACCAAAATCGTCGCCACCCTTGGCCCCGCCAGCAACTCGCCGGAAGTGATCGAACAGCTGATCCTCGCCGGCCTGGACGTGGCACGCCTGAACTTCTCCCACGGCACCCCGGACGAGCACAAGGCCCGCGCCCGCCTGATCCGTGACATCGCCGCCAAGAACGGCCGCCATGTCGCACTGCTGGGCGACCTGCAGGGTCCGAAGATCCGCATCGCCAAATTCAGCAACAAGCGCATCGAGCTGAAAGTGGGTGACAAATTCACCTTCTCCACCGCCCACCCGCTGACCGAAGGCAACCAGGACATCGTCGGTATCGACTACCCGGACCTGGTCAAGGACTGCGGCGTCGGTGACGAACTGCTGCTCGACGACGGCCGCGTGGTCATGCGCGTCGAAACCGCCACCGCAGATGCCCTGCACTGCGTGGTGATCATCGGCGGCCCGCTGTCGGACCACAAAGGCATCAACCGCAAAGGTGGCGGCCTGACCGCACCGGCCCTGACCGAAAAGGACAAGGCCGACATCAAGCTGGCCGCGGAAATGGACCTGGACTACCTGGCCGTGTCGTTCCCGCGCGATGCCAGCGACATGGAATACGCCCGCAAGCTGCGTGACGAGGCCGGCGGCAGCGCCTGGCTGGTGGCCAAGATCGAGCGCGCCGAAGCGGTCGCCGACGACGAAACCCTCGACCAGCTGATTCGCGCCTCCGACGCCGTCATGGTGGCCCGTGGTGACTTGGGCGTGGAAATCGGTGACGCCGAGCTGATCGCCATCCAGAAGAAGATCATCCAGCACGCCCGCCGCAACAACAAGGCGGTGATCGTCGCGACCCAGATGATGGAGTCGATGATCCAGAACCCGATGCCGACCCGCGCCGAAGTGTCCGACGTGGCCAACGCCGTGCTGGACAACACCGATGCGGTGATGCTGTCGGCCGAAAGCGCCGCCGGTGCCTACCCGATCGAAGCCGTACAGGCCATGGCCCGTATCTGCTCGGGCGCCGAGAAGCACCCGACCAGCCAGAAGTCCAGCCACCGCCTGCACACCACGTTCGAGCGCTGTGACGAAAGCATCGCCCTGGCGGCCATGTACACCGCCAACCACTTCCCGGGCGTGAAGGCGATCATCGCCCTGACCGAGAGCGGCTACACCCCGCTGATCATGTCGCGCCTGCGCTCGCACGTGCCGATCTTCGCCCTGTCGCCGCACCGCGCCACCCAGGCCCGTGCCAACATGTTCCGTGGCGTCTACCCGATTGCCTTCGACCCGGCCTCGCTGCCGGCCGACAAGGTCAGCCAGGCAGCCGTCGACGAGCTGCTCAAGCGCGGCCTGGTGGAGCAAGGTGACTGGGTGATCCTGACCAAGGGTGACAGCTACCACACCATCGGTGGCACCAACGGCATGAAGATCCTGCACGTGGGTGACCCGCTGGTTTGATGCCCAGGCCCTATCGCGACCTGCGGTCGCTCCTACACATCCCTGGTAGGAGCGACCGCAGGTCGCGATAAGGCCCGCACAGGCAGCACAAAACCCTCAGGCATGCGCCACGAACACATCGGCGAACACCTGCCCCCGCGGCACCCCGGCAATGAACAGCCGCCGGGCAAACCGCTCGACACTCCCCGCCCCGCCACACACCAGCGCCACCGTCTGCCGCGATGTCGGCCGCAACCCTGCCAGCGCCTCGTCCAAGTGCTGCGCCAGCACCAACTCGACCGTCACCCCCGCCAACGCCTGCAGCGGCCCGGCCAGGTAATGCCCCGCGCCATCGCGCGCCACATGCATCACCCTCACCTCCCCCCGATGCCCCTGCCGCCGGGCTTCGCGCAGAATGCCCCATAACGGTGCCAGCCCAGTGCCCGCCGCCAGCAACCACAGCGGCCGGTCTTGCCAGTCCAGCTCGTAATGCAAGGCGCCGCCGCGCACTTCGCCCAGGCGCATCCGCTCGCCCACTTGCAGCCCACGCGCCAGGTCGCAAAAGGCCCCCGGCTGCGCGCAATCAATGTGGAATTCGAGAAAGTCATCCTCGCCCGGCAAGCTGGCCAGCGAATAGGGCCGCGCCACCGCCCCGAGCCACAGCACCATGTGCTGCCCCGCCTGGTAACGCAGCGCCCGCTCGGGCCGCAGCCGCACACGCAGCACATCGGCAAACCAGTCCAGCGCGCACACCTGGGCCGGCACGCCGTCCTGCAGCGGGTCGAACAGCGCCACCTGCAGGTCCTCGACCACCCGGCACTGGCAGGCCAGGCGCCAGCCCTGGGCGTGCTTGTCCAGCGCCAGGGCCTCGGGCAAGGCGTCCACCGGCTGCCCGGCCAGGCAATGCACCAGGCAGGCATGGCAGCTGCCGGCCCGGCAACTGTAGGGCACGTTGAGCCCGGCCTCGTTCAAGGCATCGAGCAGGTTGCTGCCGGCCGGCACCGCAAAGCGGCGCTCGCCCACATGAAGTTCGGGCATGGTGGGGTGTTTCTCCAACGATTACCGGGTCACTGTATGCCAAGCGCGTATCGGCAGCAAAAATGGTGCCTGCGGCCAGCCGACCATGGTCCAGACCACACGCAGGTGTTTCGCGCGGTGAGGCGCGCTATACTGCCGCGCCCTTTTGCGCCGGCCAGCCTGCCGGCGCGCCTTGCAAGGCGCATCGACATGCTGGTCGGCACCGTCGGGCGTCTTTTCGAATGTTCCCGTCTTTAAGAGGAGCGCGCTGCATGACCGTGATCAAGCAAGACGACCTGATTCAGAGCGTCGCCGACGCCCTGCAATTCATCTCGTACTACCACCCCGTCGATTTCATCCAGGCGATGCACGAGGCCTACCTGCGCGAAGAGTCCCCAGCCGCGCGTGACTCGATCGCCCAGATCCTGATCAACTCGCGCATGTGCGCCACCGGCCACCGCCCGATCTGCCAGGACACCGGTATCGTCACCGTGTTCGTGCGCGTGGGCATGGACGTGCGCTGGGACGGCGTCACCCTGAGCGTCGACGACATGATCAACGAAGGTGTGCGTCGCGCCTACAACCTGCCTGAGAACGTCCTGCGCGCCTCGATCCTGGCCGACCCGGCCGGTGCCCGCAAGAACACCAAGGACAACACCCCGGCAGTGATCCACTACTCCATCGTTCCCGGCGACAAGGTCGAGGTCGATGTCGCAGCCAAGGGCGGCGGCTCGGAGAACAAGTCGAAGATGGCCATGCTCAACCCGTCCGACTCGATCGTCGACTGGGTACTGAAAACCGTCCCGACCATGGGCGCTGGCTGGTGCCCACCGGGCATGCTCGGCATCGGTATCGGCGGCACCGCCGAGAAGGCCGCGGTCATGGCCAAGGAAGTGTTGATGGAGTCCATCGACATCCATGAACTCAAGGCCCGTGGCCCACAGAACCGCCTGGAAGAAATCCGCCTGGAGCTGTTCGAGAAGGTCAACCAGCTGGGCATCGGCGCCCAGGGCCTGGGTGGCCTGACCACCGTGCTCGACGTCAAGATCATGGACTACCCGACCCACGCCGCCTCGCTGCCGGTGTGCATGATCCCCAACTGCGCCGCCACCCGCCACGCCCACTTCGTGCTCGACGGCTCCGGCCCTGCCGAACTGGAAGCCCCGTCGCTGGACGCCTACCCGGAAATCGTCTGGGAAGCCGGCCCAAGCGCCCGTCGCGTCAACCTCGACGACATCACCCCCGAGGAAGTGGCCAGCTGGAAACCGGGCGAAACCATCCTGCTCAACGGCAAGATGCTCACCGGCCGCGACGCTGCGCACAAGCGCATGGTGGAAATGCTCAACCGCGGTGAAGAGCTGCCGGTGGACCTCAAAGGCCGCTTCATCTACTACGTAGGCCCGGTCGACCCGGTCGGTGACGAAGTGGTAGGCCCAGCTGGCCCGACCACCGCCACCCGCATGGACAAGTTCACCCGCCAGATCCTCGAGCAAACCGGCCTGCTGGGCATGATCGGCAAGTCCGAGCGCGGCCCGACCGCCATCGAGGCGATCAAGGACAACAAGGCCGTGTACCTGATGGCCGTCGGCGGCGCCGCCTACCTGGTGGCCCAGGCGATCCGCAAGTCGAAGGTCCTGGCCTTCGCCGAGCTGGGCATGGAAGCGATCTACGAGTTCGAGGTCAAGGACATGCCGGTGACCGTGGCCGTGGACAGCAACGGTGAGTCGGTGCACATCACCGGCCCTGCCCTGTGGCAGAGCAAGATTGCCCAGAGCCTGGCAGTCGAAGTGAAGTAAACCTGATGTAACGGCGGCGCCTGCTTCGCGGGGCAAGCCCGCTCCTACAGGGAATCGCGTCCCCTTGTAGGAGCGGGCTTGCCCCGCGAAGAGGCCAAGCCTGCTCTACACAATGCTGTCGAACTGCTCCGCCCAGTCCTGCGGGTAACACCTGCCTCACCTCTTCCCTATCCCCCTCGCACAATGCCAACCAAGGCTCGATGGCAAGCCCATTCAAATCGGCAGTCCCTTGGTCCAGAACGACATGATCTTGTCCGAGCTCTCCTGCTCGTCGAGGTCGCGCCAGGCAAAACGCGTACGTAGCGAAGGATCATGCAGGAAGCCACGATTGCGCCAGAAACCATGCAACGGCTTGTAGTCCGCAGGACGACGCGGATGAATGCCTGGTCGCTCGACCGCGCAGAAAGCGCAGAAGTCAAATTCGGCCAGCTTGTGGGCATACGACTCACGCTCGATGAAGAAGCGCACACCCAGACCAAGTCCACGGTATTCCGGCAACACCAGCGACCCACCAAAGTAATAGACGCTGGCCGGGTCGCGACCCTGGGCCAGGAACGGCTGCTGGAGCGCAGGCGCCACGTCCACCAGCGGCAGGCCGGTGGAGGCACCTACCACCTGGCCGTCGTCCAGGGCAAGCACCACCAGGCTGCGCCCGGAGCGGGTGTAGCTGGCCAGGTAGTCGGCCTCATACTCCGGGGTGCCATCGTAGAGGTAGGGAAAATCGCGGAACACGGTCAGGCGCAGGCGAGCGAGGTCATCGATGTAAGGCGCGATAGCGGCGCCGTGCAACAGGCGTATTTCCATGCTTGGCGGTCGTTTTGTCGATGTGGATGACGCGCTCGGCTAAGCCGGGCTTGAGGGGAAACCCTATCATCGGAATCCACTGACCGCCTTTTCCCTACACGACAGGTATTGTTCCATGACCGCTACCGAACTGGTAAATGCTTACTACGCCGCCTTCAATGCCGGCGACATGCCGGGCTTTCTGGCCCTGCTTAGCGAAGACGTGATCCATGACGTCAACCAGGGCGAGCGGCAGATGGGCAAGGCCAAGTTCGCCGCGTTCATGGACAAGATGAACCGCTGCTACCGCGAGCGCCTGGCCGATATCGTGGTGATGCAGAATGCCGAGGGCAGCCGTGCGGCGGCGGAATTTACCGTGCATGGCCAGTACCTGGCCGATGACGAAGGGCTGCCGGCGGCCAACGGGCAGACCTATGTGTTGCTGGCGGGGGCGTTCTTCTACATCCACTGCGGGAAAATTGCCCGGGTGACCAGCTATTACAACCTCAATGATTGGGTTGAGCAGGTGGCTTGAACCTGTGCTGGCCTCTTCGCGAGCTTTGCTCGCTCCTACAAGGGAGTTCATCGGCCTGTAGGAGCGAGCGTAGCTCGCGAAGTGCCGCAAGCGAACAGGCCGGTCAGGCGATACGGGTGCCGAGCACCTTGAGGAACGCCGCCAGCCACGCCGGGTGGGCAGGCCATGCCGGTGCCGTGACCAGGTTGCCATCGACATGCGCCTGGTCCACCGCGATATCCACGAACGTCCCGCCCGCCAGCCTCACCTCCGGCGCACACGCCGGGTAGGCACTGCATTCGCGCCCTTCCAGCACCCCGGCCGCCGCCAGCAACTGGGCCCCATGGCACACCGCCGCAATCGGCTTGCAGGCCTGGTCGAACGCCCGCACCAGCTCCAGCACCCGCTCATCCAGGCGCAGGTATTCTGGCGCACGGCCACCGGGAATCAACAGGGCGTCATAGCCTTCGGCCCGTACCCGCACGAAGTCGTAGTTCAAGGCAAAATTGTGCCCTGGCTTTTCGCTGTAGGTCTGCTCGCCCTCGAAGTCATGGATGGCCGTGCGCACCGTCTGCCCGGCGACTTTCTCCGGGCACACCGCGTGCACGGTGTGGCCCACCATCAGCAACGCCTGGAACGGCACCATCGCCTCGTAGTCCTCGACGTAGTCGCCCACCAGCATGAGAATCTTCTTCGCCGTCATCGCACCCACTCCTTCGATTGCCTGTGAACAGTCACAGCACGATAGCCGGTCTCAGTCGCGGCGGTCGAGCACGTTGACCACCAGCCGGTCGATCCACCCCCAGATCCGCTGCTTCACCCGCCGCCACAGGGGCCGGGCGTTCCAGTGGTTGAGGTCGACTTCCTCGCTCAGGGCGAAATCGCGCTCGAAACTGGCCACCACCGCCGCGGTCAGGGGCGGGTCCAGGGCTTCGATGTTGGCTTCAAGGTTGAAGCGCAGGTTCCAGTGGTCGAAGTTGCACGAACCGACGCTCACCCAGTTGTCCACCACGGCCATCTTCAGGTGCAGGAAGCACGGCTGGTACTCGAAAATCCGCACCCCGGCGCGCAGCAGGCGCGGGTAGTAGCGGTGCCCGGCGTAGCGCACCGACGGGTGGTCGGTGCGCGGGCCGGTCAGCAGCAGGCGCACGTCCAGGCCCTTGCTGGCGGCCCGGCGCAGCGAGCGGCGTACGCTCCAGGTGGGCAAGAAGTACGGCGTGGCCAGCCACACCCGCTGTTTGCCGCTGTTCAATGCGCGCACCAGCGAATGCAGGATGTCCTGGTGCTGACGGGCGTCGGCATAGGCGACCCGGCCCATGCCGACGCCTTGTGCCGGGGCCTTGGGCAGGCGTGGCAAGCCGAAGCCTTCGGCCGGCCGCCAGGCCGTGCGGCGGTTGTTGGCGTGCCACTGGCGGTCGAACAGCAGTTGCCAATCGGCCACCACCGGCCCTTGCAGTTGCACCATCACCTCGTGCCACTCGCTGGTCGCCTGGCCCGGTGTCCAGAATTCGTCGGTCACCCCAGTGCCACCCACCGCCGCCCAGCGCTCGTCCACCAGCAGCAACTTGCGGTGGTCGCGGTACAGGTTGCGAAACCCACGTTTCCAGCGCAGGCGGTTGTACCAGCGCAGGTACACCCCGGCGTCCAGCAGGCGTTGGCGCAGGGCCGTGGTAAAGGCCAGCGAGCCGTAGTCATCGAACAGGCAACGCACCCGCACGCCGCGCCTGGCCGCCTGCTCCAGCACCTGCACCACCGCTTCGGCGCAGGCCCCGGCTTCCACCAGGTACAGCTCCAGGTCCACCTGCAGCTCGGCCTGGGCAATGGCCTGGAGCATGCGCGGAAAGAACTCGGGGCCGTCGATCAGCAGTTCGAACTGGTTGCCGTCACGCCAGGGAAAGACCGGCCCGGGCATGTCAGCGGGCGTTGAAGATCAGCACCGCGCTAACCGGCACCGACGGGTTGATGGACTTGAGCTTGGCGAAGGTGCGCAGCTTTTCAAGACCCGGCAGCAGGCCGTAGTCGCTGGCGCGCAGCACCAGCGGTTCGAGCGTTACCACCTGAAAACGCCGCTGGTCCAGGCGGGTGGCCAGGAGCAAGGCGTTGTAGCTGTGGGACTGGCCATGCAGGGTCACGGTCAGTGGCAGGCGCAGTTCGATCTGCGCGCCATTGGCCAGGTCGTTGATGGGCCGCAGGTCGATCTGCGCCTTTACCGTGGCATCGGCGAACCGCTCGACCTCGAACAGGTTGTCGCGCATCTGCTCGTCGCGCAGGGGAATGCCACTGCTGACCGAGTCCATCTCGATACTCAGCGCTGCCGCGCCCTTGCGGTCGACACTGCCATGCAGCACCAGAAAGCGGTGCACCTCGGCGGTCGTGCCGTTCTTGCCAGTGACGAATGACAGGCGGGAAGACTCGCCATCGAGGTGCCAGTTGGCGTGGGCGGGCAGGCACAGGGCCAGCAGCAAGGCAGGCAGTAGGCGGGGCAACTTGAACATGACAGGTCTCGTGAAACTTGACCGTCAACCTTACCCGCCCGCCTTCATGGCAGCAAGCGGCAGCCCGCCTGGGGGCCCTGCCAGGCCGCCTGGCTGCGCTGGCCCAGGCCAGCGGCGCTTACCCGCCGCTGCGGGGTGTCTTCGTGCAGCTCGCTCAACGGCAGCCACTGCTTCACATAACCCCGGCAATACCCTTCGTCGAAGCCCATGACGAAACGGCACGAACAATATTCCTTGGCCGAGTAGGCCGAGAGAATACCGGGGAAGTCCGCCAGGGCCTGGCGCTCCAGCCAGGCCCAGCCCAGCAGGGCCAGCACCAGCAGCAACAGCACGCGCTTCATGCGCCCTCCTCCTTGGCCAGCACCGCCAGCACCCGTTTGAGCAGTTCATTGTGCGAGTAGCGGCCATCACGGTCGTCGCCATAGCGCACGATCACCAGCTTCTGCGAGGGCAACACATACAGTGCCTGCCCCCAGTGGCCGAGGGCGGCGAAGGCATCTGCCGGGGCGTCTGGCCAGGGCAGCGGCTGGCCGGCCAAGGGCTGGTTCAACCACCAGTGGCCGCCCGGGTTGGCTTCGCCGGGCGTGGCCTGGGCCTGGGCGAACAGGGTACGGTTGAAGGCCACCCAGCTTGCCGGCAGCAGCTGGCGCTCGCCCCAGCGCCCGTCGCGCTGCATCAACAGGCCGATGCGGGCGAGGTCCCGGGCGCTGAGGTAGAGGTAGGACGAGCCGACGAAGGTGCCACTGCCGTCGCGCTCCCACACGGCGCTGTCGATCCCCAACGGCGTGAACAGCGCCTGCCAGGGATACTGCGCATAATTCCCTTTGCCAAGCATGCCGCGCAGGGCCGCCGCCAGTACGTTGCTGTCGCCGCTTGAATAGACGAAGCGCTGCCCGGGTGCGTCGGCGCGGGCACAGGCGGCGGTATAGGCGGCCATGTCGTTGCGCCCACGGGTGTAGAGCATGGCCACCACCGAGGACTTGAGCGGGGCGTATTCGTAGTCTTCCTGCCAGGCCAGGCCGCTGGCCCAGTGCAACAGGTCGGCCAGGCGCACCTCGGGGTGTGCCTGCATCGGCGGGTAGAAGCGTGCGGCGGGGTCCTGCAACTGGAAGCGGCCCTCGCCCTGGGCCACGCCCAGCACGGTGGCCAGGACGCTCTTGCTGATCGACCAGGTGAGGTGCGCGGTATTGGCGGTGGTGGGCGCGCTGTAGCGTTCGTGCAGGATGCGCCCGTCGCGGATGATCAGCAGGGCATCGGTGCGGATGCCGCTGCGTTCGCTGGCGTTGCGTTCGGGGAAGGCGTAGGCGTCCACGGCTTGCCAGTCGAGGGGGGTGTTGTCGACGGGCCAATTGGGTTCAGGCCAGTCTTCGGCCCAGGCGGGGGCCATGGCCAACATCAGAATCAACCACAATGCCTTCATGCGGGGGGCGCCTGCGTTGGGGCTGCGTTGCAGCCCTTCGCGGGGCAAGCCCGCTCCTACAGGCACCGGCGCTATCGCTGTAGGAGCGGGCTTGCCCCGCGAAGGGCCGCAACGCGGCCCCGGATGTCAAAGGATCACACAGCCTCGCAGCCTTTCATGACAATCCTGCAGCCGCCCATGCCTTGGCCAAGCGTTTCTCCCGCGCCGCCGTCGCCAGCGCCAGCACGCCCTGGTCCCGCTGCCACAACTGCGCCCACTGCCGCGGCCCATCCAGCAAGGCCTTGTCGATGGCCCCGCGCAGGTCCTGGAACTGCTCGAACAAGCCCGCCAACAGCAAATGGCACGCCACGCTGTCGGCACATTGCCGGCTGCCCTCGGCGCACCCTGCCAGCACGGCCAGCAGGCGCAGGCGCAGTGCCTGGGGCCAGGCGCACTCCTGCCCCACCCCGTACAACCAGGCCACCAGCGCCGCCAGCACGTACAAGTCTTCAAGCGAGCGGAACGGCTTGACGTAGGCATCCCAACCATCCCCCGCCAGCAGCTCGCATGCTGCCTGTTCCAGTTGCAGGCGCCCATGCCCCACCTCGGGCATCAACGGCAAGGTCGGCAAGGCCTCCAGCGCCACCCCCGCCTCGCCGGGGTAGACCACGGCCAGCTTCAGCCGCGGCGCCGCGCCTGGCGGCTCGTCGCGCGCCGCCACCAGCAACCATTCGGCATCCAGCCCGGCCGTGACGAAATCCTTGCTGCCACTCAGGCGCAGGCCCAGCAGGCGGGTATGCATGTCTGCCGGGCGCACGCTGCGCCGTTCGGTGGCGCACAGCGCTCCGAGGCTGGCCGGGGCACTGGGCCAGAGCACGCGCAGGGCGGCCTGGTAGCCAATCAGGAAGGCCAGCCCCGGGGTGGCCATGGCACGCCCGCCCAGCACCGCGAGTTCGAACGGGGCCACGTTGCCAAGGCGCTGCAGCTCGGCGGCGTAGGTTTCGCCCAGGGTGCCGGCCAAAGGCTGGCGGAGGGGGTCGTTGAGTCGTTGCAACCAGGCCATCGGACGCTCCTTATCGGGGGCTGTTCTGGGGTGTCACGCAAGCATCACCAAAGATTCACAGGGGTGACACCGCGCCTACCTAGGCTGACTTTGCACAACAAAGCCGACCGGCCGCAACCCTTCATGGCTGGCTTATGGAGACTCGTAATGACTCGGATCGCTCGCTCTGGCGACAACAGCACTGAACGCCGTCTGCAAGCCGAACGCCTGGTCGGCGCAGCCGCCCTGCAGGAAGCCCAGGCCTTGCGCTACAAGGTATTCAGCGCGGAATTCAAAGCCAAGCTCAAAGGCGCCGAACAGGGCCTGGACATGGATGACTATGACGTGCACTGCCGCCACATCGGCGTGCGAGACTTGAACACCGGCGAGCTGGTTGCCACCACCCGCCTGCTCGACCACCAGGCCGCGAGCAGCCTGGGCCGCTTCTACAGCGAAGAAGAATTCAGCCTGCACGGCCTGCTGCAGCTGCAAGGCCCGATCCTGGAACTGGGGCGCACCTGCGTGGCGGCCGACTACCGCAACGGCGGCACCATCGCCGTGCTCTGGGGCGAGCTGGCCGAAGTGCTCAACGAAGGCCGCTACAGCTACCTGATGGGCTGCGCCAGCATCCCCATGCAAGACGGCGGCGTGCAAGCCCATGCCGTCATGCAGCGCCTGCGCGAACGCTACCTGTGCACCGAGCACCTGCGTGCCGAACCCAAGAACCCGCTGCCGAACCTGGCCCTGCCGAGCAACGTCATCGCCGAAATGCCACCGCTGCTCAAGGCCTACATGCGCCTGGGCGCGAAGATCTGCGGCGAGCCATGCTGGGACGAAGATTTCCAGGTCGCCGATGTGTTCATCCTGCTCAAGCGCGACGACCTGTGCCCACGCTACGCCCGCCACTTCAAGGCAGCGGTCTGATGCCCAAGCTGCGGGTCATCGCCCGCTTCTCAAGGCTGATCCTGGTGCTGCTGCTGGGCATGCTCATGGCAAGCATCATCGGCGTGGGCGAACGCCTGGGCCTGAAGACACCGATGCAGCGGCGCCAGCGCTGGACATGCTGGTTCATGAAATACCTGGCCGGCGCCCTGCCCTTCGAGGTACGGGTGGTCGGCACGCTGCCGCAGCAGCCGATGCTGTGGGTCAGCAACCATGTGTCATGGACCGACATTCCGCTGCTGGGCATGCTGATGCCGCTGTCGTTCCTGTCCAAGGCCGAAGTGCGTCACTGGCCTGTGGCCGGTTGGCTGGCGGAAAAGGCCGGCACGCTGTTCATCCGCCGCGGCGGTGGCGACGGCCAGCGCCTGCGCGAGCAGATCAGCGGGCAGTTGGGCCAGGCCCAGCCGCTGGTGATTTTCCCCGAGGGCACCACCACCGACGGCCAACAGCTGCGCACCTTCCACGGCCGCCTGCTGGCCGGCGCCATCGACCAGGGCGTGGCCCTGCAGCCGGTGGCCATCCAGTACCGGCGCAACGGCGAAACCGACCCGATTGCACCGTTCATCGGTGACGATGACCTGGTGTCGCACCTGACGCGCTTGTTTGCCGAGCCACGGGGTGAGGTGTGTATTCAGTTGCTGGCGCCGATCAGCAGCGTGGACAAAGAGCGGGCGGCGCTGGCGTTCCAGGCGCAGCAGGCGATTCACCTGGCGTTGTTCGGGGCTGAGGAAGTGCCGGTGGTGCCGCGGCGGCAGGCGCGGGCTGCCTGAGCCTGGCTTTACCGGTACCGGCCCTTTCGCGGTGCAAGCCCGCTCCTACAACGGGATACGTACTTGTAGGAGCGGGCTTGCCCCGCGAAAGGGCCGGTACAGGCACCACACAGCTCACCTGCCCGCCGCCGCAAACGCCTGCAACTGCGGATAGAACTCACGAAAATCCGCCATCAACGGTTCATACAACCGCTCAAGCTCAACCATCACTCCCGCCATCCCCTCCGGACGAGACAATCGCCGGGCAATGCCATTGAACACCTGCTCCAACGTCGCAAAATCACCATAAGCCCCGAGCCAGTCATCCGCCGCCATGAACGGCGCAATCCGCGCCAATCGCCCCGGCAATTCCGGCTCGGCCAACAGCACCCGGTAAAACCCCGCGGTGAACTGCTCCAGGGGCTGGTCGGCATAGTCGCCCCAATGCCGCGCCAGGCAATGGTCGAAAAACACATCCAGCACAATGCCGGCAAAGCGCCGCCGCTCACGGGGGAACCGTGCCAGCGCCGCCAGCACCAGCGGGTGTTGGTCGGTGTAGCTGTCGATCTGCCGGTGCAGCCGGATCGCCGACTCCAGCGCAGGCGCAAAGCGCCCCTCCAGCGAGCCTTTGACGAAGTCGCCATACAGGCTGCCAAGCAGTTGTTGCGGTGCCGGGCCGCCCAGGTGCAGGTGTGCGAGGTAGTTCATGGGCCCAGTCTAGCACCGCCCACACCTATATCGTTATAACGCGATATAGCGATTCGCACTCAGCTCAGAACCTCTTCATATTTGTATATCGCGAAATACCGATTTAAATTTCGCTCAACCGCGATACACAACGAGCCTCACCCATGCCACTCGATCTCGACGAAATCATAAAAGCGCTGGCCCACCCGGTCAGGCGAGAAATCCTCAGCTGGCTGAAAGACCCGGCAACGCAATTCCCCGACCAGTACCACAGCACCGAAAACGGTGTGTGTGCCGGGCAGATCGACCAACGCTGCGGCCTTTCGCAGTCGACCGTCTCGGCCCACCTGGCGACCTTGCAGCGCGCCGGGCTGATCCGCAGCCAGAAGATCGGCCAGTGGCACTTTTTCAAACGCGACGAAGCCACCATCCAGGCGTTCCTCGAACAACTGCGCCACGCGCTTTGACCAGGCAGGTAACCCTTATGACCACGCTTTTCGATCCGATCACCCTGGGCGACGTGCAACTGCCCAACCGCATCATCATGGCTCCGCTGACCCGCTGCCGGGCCGACCAAGGCCGGGTGCCCAACGCGCTGATGGCCGAATACTACGTGCAACGCGCCAGCGCCGGGCTGATCCTCAGCGAGGCGACTTCGGTGAGCCCGATGGGCGTCGGCTACCCCGACACCCCCGGTATCTGGAACGACCAGCAGGTGCGTGGCTGGCATAACGTCACCCAGGCCGTGCATGGCGCCGGCGGGCGCATTTTCCTGCAGCTGTGGCACGTTGGCCGCGTCTCGCACCCCAGCTACCTCAACGGTGAGTTGCCGGTGGCGCCCAGCGCGATCCAGCCCAAGGGCCATGTCAGCCTGGTACGCCCCTTGAGCGAATACCCGACCCCACGGGCCTTGGAAACCGAGGAAATCGCCGACATCGTCGAGGCCTACCGCAGTGCTGCGGAAAACGCCAAGGCCGCGGGTTTTGACGGTGTGGAGATCCACGGCGCCAACGGCTACCTGCTCGACCAGTTCCTGCAAAGCAGCACCAACCAGCGCACCGACCGCTACGGCGGCTCGCTGGAGAACCGCGCGCGCCTGCTGCTGGAAGTCACCGATGCGGCCATCGAGGTGTGGGGCGCAGGCCGGGTGGGCGTACACCTGGCACCGCGGGCCGACGCCCATGACATGGGCGACGCCGACCGCGCCGAAACCTTCACCTACGTGGCGCGCGAACTGGGCAAGCGGGGTATCGCGTTCATCTGCTCGCGGGAGAAGGAAGCCGACGACAGCCTGGGGCCGCAGATCAAGGCGGCGTTCGGCGGGGCGTACATCGTCAATGAGCGCTTCGACAAGGCCAGTGCCAATGCCGCGTTGGCGGCAGGCAAGGCCGATGCAGTGGCCTTTGGCGTGCCGTTCATCGCCAACCCGGACCTGCCAGCACGGCTGGCGGCCGATGCGCCGTTGAACGAGGCGCACCCCGAGACGTTCTATGGCCAGGGGCCGGTGGGGTACATCGACTACCCGCACCTTTGATGTTGGCCCCTTCGCGGGGCAAGCCCGCTCCTGTAGGAGCGGGCTTGCCCCGCGAAGAAGCCTCAGGTGCTCTCAAGGCCGAGCGTTAATCTGCTGTTGCAAGTTCTGAATCTGGCTCTGCAGGGTATTCAGGTTGCGCGTGGTCTGCCCACGAAACGCATCGAATTCCTGCACCGTGGCCCCGCTCCCGGACGCCGTGCGGTTCTCCATCTGGGTCTTGAGCACCAGCACATCCTGCTCAAGGCTTTCGATGGCCGCTTTCTGGCCGCCCTGCTTCTTCAGCGCCGCCACGTCATCGTTCAGGCTTTTCAGTTGGCCATCGAGCTTGCCACCGTCCACCTGGCCCGACTTCAACGCGGCCAGTTCGCCATTGACCGCCTTCAACTGCGCCTGCAACTGGGTTTGCAACTCGGTCACGGCCTTCTGCTGCTCGCGGGTATCGGCCAGCACCTGCTCCAGGCGCTTGCCCAGGTCACCGGCCTGCCCCGCCACGCCCTGCTGCTGCTTGCCCTGCTCGGCCAGGCTCGCCTGCAACTGGCGAATCTGCAGCTTCAACGCCTCGCTACCGGTGGTGCTGGACGACTCGCTGGCATCGACCTTGCCACTGATCGCCTGCAGCCGCCCAGCCGCCTCCTCACTGATACGGGCAAAGCTTTCCTGGGTGGCGACCAGTTGCTGCTCCATCAGCGAGATCTGCTGGAAGCTCCACCAGCCCAACCCGGCCAGGGCTATGAACGACGCCGCCAGCAACGCCCACAGCGGGCCGGTGCTGGCCGGCTTGGCGGCCTTCTTGCGGCTGCGCGAAACGTGCGCGGGCAGCAGCTCGTCGTCATCGGGAGTTCCGGCCCGCAAGGTGGGCACATCATCGAAATCGTCGTGGGCATCGTTGCGCATAGGGGGCTTCAACCGCGGTGGTAGCAAAGAGACATGATTATAAACCGCTCACGCGGCGCACTGATGACCATCTTCTGCCGCCCGGGTTCACTGCCCCGGCGGCTGATGCTTCCACCAGGCGCAGAATTCATCCAGCGCCGTCCACAAGCTGACCTTGGGCTGGTAGTCCAGGTACTGGCGGGCGCGGCTGATGTCCAGGGTGAAATCCCGGCTCATCACCTGCATGCCCAGGCGCGAAAGCGTGGGCTGCGGGCGCCCGGGCCAGAGCAGGCAGGCGGCTTCGTTCAACGCTGCCAGGCTGTAGGCCAGGCCATAGGGGCGGTAGCGGGTGACCTGGGGCAGGTTCATCTGGCGCATCACGTAGTTGACCACGTCCCACAGCGGCAGCGGCTGGCCGTTGCTGATGTTGTAGGCGTGGCCCAACGCCCGGTCGTCGGCGAACAGCGCGCTGAGCAGGGCATCATTGAGGTTGTGCACGCTGGTGAAGTCGACCTTGTTCAGGCCGTTGCCGATGATCGCCACGCGGCCCTTGCGCTGCATCTGCATCAGCCGTGGGAAAATGCTGGCATCGCCTGCGCCGGTCACGAAGCGCGGGCGCAGCGCCAGCACTTCCAGGCCGAACTCCTGGGCGCCGAACACCTTCTGCTCGGCCAGGTACTTGGTGTGTGCATAGTGGTCGTGGAAACGCCGCGGCACCTGGTCTTCGCGAACATCCAGGCGGGCGCGGCCGTTGAAGTAGATCGACGGCGACGACAGGTGCACCAGGCGCCGAACGTGCTCTTTCAGGCAGCCTTCAACCACGTTCTCGGTCACCACCACGTTGCCCTGGTGGAAGTCCTGGTAACGCCCCCAATTGCCCACCGCGCCTGCGCAGTGCACCACCGCCTCGACGCCCTGGCACAGGCGCCGGGCCAGCTCCGGGTCGCCCAGGTCGCCGGGAATGAACTGCGCCCCACGCTTGACCAGGTGCTCGACCCCCTCGGCGCGCCGGCCGCTGACCCGCACCTTCAGGCCCTGCTCCAGGGCAAAGCGCGCAAAGCGCCCGCCAATGAAGCCGCTCGCGCCGGTGACCAGAATTTGCATGTATGACTCCGCCTAGATTTCAGATGCAACAGACGCCAGCCGCCGCTACAACGGCACCAGCCAGTGGTGCGCGGTGGCGCGCAGGTGTTCGGTCAGTTGCGCGAGCAGGTGCCCGCCGTTGCGCCAATGATGCCAGTACAGCGGCACATCGATAGGGGTATCGGCGCAAATTTCCACCAGTTGCCCGCTGGCCAACTGCTCGCGGGCCTGCAACTCGGGCACCAGGCCCCAGCCCAGGCCGGCCTCGGTCATGCGCAGGAAGCCTTCGGACGATGGGCACAGGTGATGCAGGAAACCGTCCTGAATGCCCAGCGATGCCAGGTAGCGGTGCTGCAGGAAGTCGTCCGGGCCATAGACGATGGCCGGCGTGCGGGCCAGGCGCCCGGCGTCGAAACCCTGTGGGAAATAGCGCGCCATGAACCCGGGGCTGGCCAGGGCCCGATAGCGCATGGCGCCCAATGGCAAGCTGCGTGCGCCGGCCACCGGCCGCTCGCTGCCACACAGGCAGGCCGCCACTTCGCCGGCCCGCATGCGCTTGAGGCCCACTTCCTGGTCCTCCACCACCAGGTCGGTGAGCAACTGCTGCTCGGCGCAGAACGCCCCGACTGCGCCAGCCCACCAGGTGGCCAGGCTGTCGGCGTTGAGAGCGATGCGCAGGCGTTCGGGCAGCCCCTCCTCGTCCAGCGCCGGCACCTGGCGCTGCAGGTCGCGTTCGAGCAGGCGCACCTGCTGCACATGGTTGAGCAGTTGCCGGCCCACTTCAGTGGGGCTTGGCGGCGTGGCGCGCACCAGTACCGGCTGGCCAACCCGCGCCTCAAGCAGCTTGATGCGCTGGGAAATGGCCGATTGCGACAGCCCCAGCACCTGGGCGGCGCGCTCGAAACCACCCTGCTCGACCACCCCCGCGAGGGCGGCCAGCAACTTGTAGTCGAACATCGATTTTCCTAATGTGGGGTGAGCGTTATTTGTTTTTCTTATACAGCCGCCATGGCGACAATGGCCAGCATCTTTTCTGGCTGTTTATTTTCGGGAGCCTGTGCCATGTGGCAAAGCTATATCAACGGCATGCTGGTGGCCTTCGGCCTGATCATGGCCATCGGCGCGCAGAACGCCTTCGTCCTCGCCCAGAGCCTGCGCCGTGAACACCACCTGCCGGTGGCGGCGCTGTGCATCGTCTGCGATGCCATCCTTGTCGCGGCCGGGGTGTTCGGCCTGGCCACGGTACTGGCGCACAACCCGACGCTGCTGGCCATCGCCCGCTGGGGCGGCGCGGTGTTCCTGATCTGGTACGGCGCCAAGGCGCTGCGCAGCGCCTGCTCGAAGCAGAGTCTGCAGCACCAGGAGGGCCAGGGCATGCGGTCACGCCGGGCGGTGCTGCTCAGCGCCCTGGCGGTGACCCTGCTCAACCCCCATGTCTACCTCGACACCGTGCTGCTGATTGGCTCGCTGGGCGCCCAGCAAACCGTGCCCGGCGCCTACGTGGCCGGTGCCGCCAGTGCCTCGCTGCTGTGGTTCTCGACCCTGGCGATCGGCGCGGCGTGGCTGGCGCCGTGGTTGGCCCGCCCGGCCACCTGGCGGTTGTTGGACCTGATGGTGGCGGTGATGATGTTTGCCGTGGCGGCGCAGTTGGTATTTGGGTGAATGAGCGCCGCTGGCGCGGCGCATCGCAGGCAAGCCTGCTCCTACATTGGACGCCTGCGCCAATGGCACAGCATTGATTGGCCCGAAACAGATGTAGGAGCAGGCTTGCCTGCGATGCGCCGCGCGGGCGGCGCTCGATCTCCCAGGCGCTGAAAGGCTTACGGCATACACCACCGGTCGGCTCGCCCCAACCGCTCTGGAACCTCTATTCCCTATGTTTGTTGCGTGGTTATGCGTCGGGCCCGGTGCTATGATCCAGCCCCTGCGTCGCAAAGAGTAAAAACTCGCCGACGTATATCGGGCCGCCCGTGATCGGCCTTGCGCAAACCGCAAACAGACCTGAATCAGGAGATCCACCATGGCTTTTGAATTGCCGCCGCTGCCGTACGCCCACGATGCCCTGCAGCCGCACATCTCCAAGGAAACCCTGGAGTTTCACCACGACAAGCACCACAACACCTATGTCGTGAACCTGAACAACCTGGTCCCAGGCACCGAATTCGAAGGCAAGACCCTGGAAGAGATCGTCAAGAGCTCTTCGGGCGGCATCTTCAACAACGCCGCTCAAGTCTGGAACCACACCTTCTACTGGAACTGCCTGTCGCCAAACGGCGGCGGCCAGCCAACTGGCGCCCTGGCCGAGGCCATCAACGCCGCATTCGGTTCCTTCGACAAGTTCAAGGAAGAGTTCACCAAGACTTCGGTCGGCACCTTCGGTTCCGGCTGGGGCTGGCTGGTGAAGAAGGCTGACGGTTCCCTGGCCCTGGCCAGCACCATCGGCGCCGGCTGCCCGCTGACCAGCGGCGACACCCCGCTGCTGACCTGCGACGTCTGGGAACACGCCTACTACATCGACTACCGCAACGTGCGTCCTAAGTACGTCGAGGCGTTCTGGAACCTGGTCAACTGGGCCTTCGTGGCCGAGCAGTTCGAAGGCAACACCTTCAAGGCCTGATTCGTTCAGCCCTGACCCAAGAAACCCGGCCCTGTGCCGGGTTTTTTTGTGCCTGTGCCCGCAAGCAGGCCAACACGGTTTTGCTTGCTCAGCCCGTATAGCGCGCTAACATCAAACCTCTGGAAGTTTGGCAGCGCGCACTCAAGTTGCAGGGTCGGGCAACCGATACACTTCCCATGGTAGGCCGATAGTGTATTGCCAACGTTAATGGCAAAATGATGCCATGCGCATGGATTAAGGAAACCCCATTGAAGCTGGAATTGCGGAACAGCTTATCGGTCAAGTTGCTCAGGGTCGTGCTTCTTTCGGCACTGGCGGTCGGCGTCGTCCTTAGCTGCGCGCAGATCGTCTACGACACCTACAAGACCCGCCAGGCCGTCAACAACGATGCCCAGCGCATCCTCGACATGTTCCGCGACCCTTCCACCCAGGCGGTGTACAGCCTCGACCGGGAAATGGGCATGCAGGTGATGGAAGGCCTGTTCCAGGACGACTCGGTGCGCATGGCCTCGATCGGCCACCCCAACGAAACCATGCTCGCGGAAAAATCCCGCCCGCTGCAGGACATGTCCATGCGTTGGCTCACCGACCTGTTCCTTGGCCAGGAGCGCACCTACACCACCCAACTGGTCGGCCGTGGCCCGTACAGCGAATACTACGGCGACCTGAGCATCACCCTCGACACCGCCTCCTACGGCGAGGACTTCCTGGTCAACGCGATCATCATCTTCGTGTCCGGCGTGCTGCGCGCCCTGGCCATGGGCCTGGTGCTGTACCTGGTGTACCACTGGCTGCTGACCAAGCCGCTGTCGAAGATCATCGAGCACCTGACCCAGATCAACCCCGACCGCCCCAGCCAGCACCAGATCCCGCTGCTCAAGGGCCACGAGAAGAACGAACTGGGCATCTGGGTGAACACGGCCAACCAACTGCTGGCCTCGATCGAACGCAACACCCACCTGCGCCATGAAGCCGAGAACAGCCTGCAGCGCATGGCCCAGTACGATTTCCTCACCGGCCTGCCCAACCGCCAGCAATTGCAGCAGCAACTGGACAAGATTCTGGTCGACGGCGGCCGCCTGCAACATCGGGTGGCCGTGCTGTGCGTAGGCCTGGACGACTTCAAGGGCATCAACGAGCAGTTCAGCTACCAGGTGGGCGACCAATTGCTGCTGGCCCTGGCCGACCGCTTGCGCGCCCACAGTGGCCGCCTGGGCGCCCTGGCGCGGCTGGGCGGTGACCAGTTCGCCCTGGTTCAGGCCAATATCGAGCAGCCCTACGAAGCCGCGGAACTGGCCCAGAGCATTCTCGACGACCTGGAAGTGCCATTCGGCTTCGAGCACCAGCAAATCCGCCTGCGCGCCACCATCGGCATCACCCTGTTCCCCGAAGACGGCGACAGCACCGAGAAACTGCTGCAAAAAGCCGAGCAGACCATGACCCTGGCCAAGGCCCGCTCGCGCAACCGCTACCAGTTCTACATCGCCAGCGTCGACAGCGAGATGCGCCGCCGCCGCGAGCTGGAAAAAGACTTGCGCGAAGCCCTGCCGCGCAACCAGCTGTACCTGGTGTACCAGCCACAGATCAGCTACCGCGACCACCGCGTGGTCGGCGTGGAAGCGCTGCTGCGCTGGCAGCACCCGGAACTGGGCATGGTGCCGCCCGACCAGTTCATTCCCTTGGCCGAGCAGAACGGCAGCATCATCGCCATCGGCGAGTGGGTACTCGACCAGGCCTGCCGCCAACTGCGCGAATGGCACGACCTAGGGTTCGTCGAGCTGCGCATGGCGGTCAACCTGTCCACCGTGCAGTTGCACCACAACGAGCTGCCACGGGTGGTCAACAACCTGATGCAGGCGCACCGCCTGCCACCGCGCAGCCTGGAGCTGGAAGTTACCGAAACCGGCCTGATGGAAGATATCAGCACCGCCGCCCAGCACCTGCTGAGCCTGCGCCGCTCCGGGGCGATGATCGCCATCGACGACTTCGGCACCGGCTACTCCTCGCTCAGCTACCTCAAGTCGCTGCCGCTGGACAAGATCAAGATCGACAAGAGCTTCGTCCAGGACCTGCTCGACGACGATGACGACGCCACCATCGTGCGCGCCATCATCCAGCTGGGCAAAAGCCTGGGCATGCAGGTGATTGCCGAGGGCGTGGAAAGCGCCGAGCAGGAAACCTACATCATCGCCCAGGGCTGCCATGAGGGTCAGGGTTACCACTACAGCAAACCCTTGCCTTCGCGCGAACTGACCAACTTCCTCAAGCAGGCGCAGCGCAACCAGGTGTCCGTGCTGTAACGCTGCACTTCGGGTTGCACGCCATGGTTACAGGCCATGACGCGCATTTACATGAATTGCGCGTGCGCCCCTTTACAGCAAATGCAAATCTTTCGCATGATGTTGCGGTTTCGCGTGCCACGGCGCACGGCCTAACCCTTGGTCCAACCACACGACGCAGGAAAACCAATAATGATTCGTATGCCTCTGGCCTCCGCCAGTCTGCTGGCCATCGCCATCGCTCTCGCCGGTTGCGGTGAAGGCAAAGACGACAAGGCCGCCGCCCCGCAAGCCCAGGCACCTGCTGCCGCCAGCACCACCGCTGCGGCCCCTGGCGCAGTCGATGAAGCGGCCGGCAAGGCCGTGGTCAAGCATTACGCCGAGATGGTCTTTGCCGTATACAGCGACTCGCTGAGCACCGCCAAGACCCTGCAAACCGCGATCGACGCCTTCCTCGCCAAGCCAGGCGACGACACCCTGAAGGCCGCCAAGGAAGCCTGGGCCGCCGCGCGCGTTCCGTACCTGCAGAGCGAAGCCTTCCGCTTCGGCAACACCATCATCGACGACTGGGAAGGCCAGGTGAACTCGTGGCCGCTGGACGAAGGCCTGATCGACTACGTCGACAAGAGCTACGAGCACGCCCTGGGTAACCCTGCGGCCAACGCCAACATCATCGCCAACACCGAGATCCAGGTGGGCGAAGAGAAGGTCGACGTCAAGGACATCACCCCCGAGAAGCTGGCCAGCCTGAATGAACTGGCAGGTTCCGAGGCCAACGTCGCCACCGGCTACCACGCCATCGAATTCCTGCTCTGGGGCCAGGACCTCAACGGCACCGGCCCAGGCGCCGGCAACCGTCCGTACACCGACTACCTCGAAGGCCAGGGTGCCACCGGCGGCCACAACGACCGTCGCCGCGCCTACCTGAAGGCCGTGACCGACCTGCTGGTCAAGGACCTCGAAGAGATGGTCGGCAACTGGGCGCCGAACGTCGCCGACAACTACCGCGCCACCCTGGAAGCAGAACCTGCCAGCGATGGCCTGCGCAAGATGCTGTTCGGCATGGGCAGCCTGTCGCTGGGCGAACTGGCCGGCGAGCGCATGAAGGTTTCGCTGGAAGCCAACTCGCCGGAAGACGAGCAGGACTGCTTCAGCGACAACACCCACTACTCGCACTTCTACGATGCCCTGGGCATTCGCAACGTCTACCTGGGCGAGTACACCCGCGTCGACGGCACCAAGCTGAGCGGCCCAAGCCTGTCGTCGCTGGTGGCCAAGGCCGACCCGGCGACCGACAGCACCCTGAAGGCCGACCTGGACGCCACCCAGGCCAAGATCCAGGTCATGGTCGACCACGCGCTCAAGGGCGAGCACTACGACCAGCTGATCGCCGCCGACAACCCTGCCGGCAACCAGATCGTGCGCGATGCCATCGCCTCGCTGGTCAAGCAGACGGGCGCCATCGAGCAGGCCGCCGGCAAGCTGGGCATTGCCAACCTGAACCCGGATACTGCTGACCACGAGTTCTGATCAGTCGTTTCGGTTCTGCAAAGAGGCGGCCTTCGGGTCGCCTTTTTTCTGTGCGGGCCCTTTCGCGGGGCAAGCCCGCTCCTACATCTCGACCTGTGTAGGCGCGGGCTTGCCCTGCGAAAGGGCCCGCACAGTCAATGAAAATGCTGGCATTTCACATCCTTTTCACCCAGGCAATTGCAAATTGCTCTTATTCAAACAGGGCTGGCCTGCTAAGCTTGCACGCCGGTTTTTCGTCCACGCCCAGGATTTTGCATGTCCTCGTCGCTGTCCCGACTTTCCCCCTTGCTGCTGGCCCTTGCCCTTGCCGCCTGTGATGACGCCCCGCGTTTCACCCAGGCCGAGCCGGGCGAAGCGCTGTCTGGCGGCCAGGCAACCGTGCAGCGCAGCGACCGCAGTGCCTTTTCCATGCCCTCGGCCAACCTTTCGCCCGAGCGGCGCCTGGACTTCTCGGTGGGCAACAGTTTCTTCCGCAGCCCCTGGGTGATCGCCCCGTCCACCACCACCGCCCGCGATGGCCTGGGCCCGCTGTTCAACACCACGGCCTGCCAGAACTGCCACGTGCGCGATGGCCGCGGCCACCCGCCCGAACCTGGCGACAGCAATGCGGTGGGCATGCTGGTACGCCTGTCGATCCCCGACCAGCCGTACCTGGCCAAAGTGATCGAACGCCTGGGCGTGGTTCCCGAGCCGGTCTACGGCACGCAGCTGCAGGACATGGCCATCCCCGGCGTGGCGCCGGAGGGCAAGGTGCGGGTGAGCTACACCACGCAAACCGTCACCTTCAAGGACGGCCACCCGGTCGAGCTGCGCCGCCCTGCCCTGCAGATCACCCAGCTCGGCTACGGCCCGATGCACCCCGACACCCGCTTCTCGGCCCGCGTGGCCCCGCCGATGATCGGCCTGGGCCTGCTCGAAGCCATTCCCGAAGCCGATATCCTGGCCAACGAAGACCCCGACGACCACAACCGCGACGGTATCCGCGGGCGTGCCAACCGGGTCTGGGACGATGCCCAGGGCAAGACCGTGGTCGGCCGCTTCGGCTGGAAAGCCGGGCAGCCCAACGTCAACCAGCAGAACGTGCACGCCTTCAGTGGCGACATGGGCCTGACCAGCACCCTGCAACCGAAGGACGACTGCACCGCGGCGCAGGTAGACTGCCTGGCCGCGCCCAATGGCGACGGTGAAGGCGGTGAAAAGGAAGTCAGCGACAATATCCTGCGCCTGGTCACCTTCTACACCCGCAACCTGGGCGTACCTGCCCGCCGTGACGTCGGCGCGCCGCAGGTGCTGGCCGGCAAGAACCTGTTCTTCCAGGCCGGTTGCCAGGCCTGCCATGTGCCGCAGTTCACCACCGGAGCCAACAGCGCAGAACCGGAGCTGGCGCACCAGGTGATCCGCCCCTACAGCGACCTGCTGCTGCACGACATGGGCCCGGGCCTGGCCGACGAGCGCACCGAATTCGCCGCCAACGGCCAGGACTGGCGCACCCCGCCCCTGTGGGGCATCGGCCTGACCGAAACCGTCAGCGGCCACACCCAGTACCTGCACGACGGCCGCGCCCGCAACCTGCTCGAAGCCGTGCTCTGGCACGGCGGCGAGGCGCAGGCGGCGCGCGACCATGTATTGACCTTCAATGCCGAGCAGCGCGCCGCGCTGCTGGCGTTCCTGAACTCACTTTAAACGCGCAAGGAGCCGGGCATGTTCCGACCCAAACTGTTGTTCACCAGCCTCGCCGCACTCGCCCTGGGTGCCTGCTCGCCGCAGGACCCACAAGCGGTCACCTCCGCTGCCATCGCCAAGCAGGTCATCCTGCCGACCTACAGCCGCTGGGTCGAAGCCGACCGCCAGTTGGCGGCCAGCGCCCTGGCCTACTGCGAAGGCAAGGAAAGCCTGGACACCGCACGCGCCGACTTCCTCAATGCACAGAAAGCCTGGGCCGAGCTGCAACCCCTGCTGGTCGGCCCGCTGGCCGAAGGCAACCGCGCCTGGCAAGTGCAATTCTGGCCCGACAAGAAGAACCTGGTCGGCCGCCAGGTCGAGCAACTGGTCAATGGTGACAAGCCCGTCGATGCCGCGGCCCTGGGCAAGGCCAGCGTCGTGGTACGTGGCCTCTCGGCCTACGAATACATCCTGTTCGACAGCAAGCCTGACATCGCTACCGCCGAGCAGAAGGCCCGTTACTGCCCGCTGCTGGTGGCCATCGGCGAACACCAGAAGGTGCTGGCCGAGGAAATCCTCAAGAGCTGGAACAGCACCGACGGCATGCTGTCGCAGATGACCAAGTTCCCCAACCAGCGCTACGCCGACTCCCACGAGGCCATCGCCGACCTGCTGCGCTCCCAGGTAACGGCACTGGACACCCTGAAGAAGAAGCTGGGCGCGCCGATGGGCCGCCAGAGCAAGGGCATCCCGCAGCCGCTGCAGGCCGAAGCCTGGCGCAGCCACTCGTCGATGAAAAGCCTGGAAGCTACCCTCAAGGCCGCCCAGGCCGTGTGGGTGGGTGTCGACAACCAGGGCCTGCGCGGACTGCTGCCCAGCGATCAGAAAGCCCTGGCGCAGAAGATCGACGACGCCTACGCTACTGCCCTGAAACTGCTGGCCGACAACCAGAAGACCCTCGGCGAGCTGCTGGCCGACGACGCCGGCCAGCAGACCCTCAACCAGATCTACGATGCCCTCAACGTCGTCCACCGCCTGCACGAAGGCGACCTGGCCAAGGCGTTGAACATCCAGCTGGGCTTCAATGCCAACGACGGTGACTGATCATGCTGCGACGCCAGGCCCTCAAACTCGGTAGCGTATTGCTCAGCGCCCTGACCCTGGGCGGCTGGAGCCTGCTGCGCAACAAGGGTAGCGAGCCGCTGCTGTTGTCGGCGCGTGACGATGGCGACGGCAAGCACTACGCAGTCGGGTTCCGCCTGGATGGCACCCAGGTGTTCAGCACCCAGGTGGCCCAGCGTTGCCATGCCATCATCAACCACCCCGAGCTGCCGATCGCCCTGTTCGTCGCCCGCCGCCCCGGCACCGAAAGCTACCTGCTGGACCTTCGTGACGGGCGCCTGCTGCAAACCATCGCGTCGCAGCCGAACCGGCACTTCTATGGCCACGCGGTGATCCACAAGGGCGGCGAATGGCTGTACGCCACCGAGAACGACACCACCGACCCGGGGCGTGGCGTGCTCGGCGTGTACCGTTTCGAGGGCGAGCGCCTGGTGTACACCGGGGAAATCCCGACCCACGGCATCGGCCCCCATGAACTGGCCTGGCTGCCGGACGGCGAAACCCTGGTCGTGGCCAACGGTGGCATTCGCACCGAAGCCGAGAGCCGGGTCGAGATGAACCTCAACGCCATGGAGCCGAGCCTGGTGCTGATGCAGCGCGATGGCACCCTGCTGAGCAAGGAAACCCTGGCCCAGCAGATGAACAGCGTGCGCCACCTGGCGGTGGGCGAAGATGGCACGATCGCGGCCTGCCAGCAGTTCATGGGCGATGCCGACGAAACCGCCGAGTTGCTGGCGATCAAGCGCCCGGGTGAGCCGTTCAAGGCGTTCCCGGTGCCGGAACACCAGTTGCAGTCGATGGCCCAGTACACCGCCAGCGTCGCCATTCACAGCGACCTGCGCCTGGTGGCACTGACCGCGCCACGGGCCAACCGCCTGTTCGTCTGGGACCTGGACAGCGGGGCGGTGAAGCTCGATGCGCCGATGCCCGATTGCGCCGGTGTCGGGGCGGTGAAGGATGGCTTCGTCGTCACCTCCGGGCAGGGGCGTTGCCGCTTCTATGATTGCCGCAAGGGCGAGCTGGTCGGGCAACCGATGAAGCTGCCTTCCGGGTTTTGGGACAACCATTTGCACCTGGCTTGAGGGCCCTTTCGCGGGGCAAGCCCGCTCCTACAAGAGCAGGCCTGCCCGCGAAGAGGCCGCCATAGGCAATCATCTCCCCTTCTCTCGGAAAACAGTCAATACTTCGTCTATCCGCACGTGGGCATGATCGCCCGTTGTCGTGTCAAAACGCATAACAACCCAGCCTCCAAGGAACCGGAACCATGGTCCGTCGCCGCATGCTCATCATGTTGGCCGTCGTACTGCTGATCGTGCTGGCCCTGGCGGGCTACAAGGGCTTCTCGATCTATAAACAGGTCCAGATGTTCACCGCCCCCCGGCCGCCGATCACCGTCGCCGCCGCCCAGGCCGAACAACGCCAGTGGCAAGAACGCCTGCCCGCCGTGGGCAGCCTGCGGGCGCTGCAGGGCGTTGACCTGAGCCTTGAAGTGGAAGGCATCGTCAAGGCGCTGTATTTCGATTCCGGGCAAAAGGTGAAAGCCGGGCAACCGCTGCTGCAACTGAACGACGACCAGGAGTCGGCCCTGCTCGGCACCGCCCAGGCCGACCTGGGCCTGGCCAAGGTCGACTTCGGCCGTGGTAGCCAACTGGTGGGCGATGCGGCCATCTCCCGTGGCGAGTTCGACCGGCTCAACTCCCAGTACCGGCGCAACCAGGCGGTGGTCGAACAGCTCAAGGCGCAGAAGACCAAGAAAAGCCTCAATGCCCCGTTCAGCGGCACCCTCGGCATCCGCCAGGTGGACATCGGCCAGTACCTGGCCGCCGGCACCATGATCGCCACCTTGCAGGACCTCTCCAGCCTGTACGTCGACTTCAACGTACCGGAGCAGGCCCTGCCGCACCTGAGCCTGGGCCAGCAAGTACTGGTGCAGGTGGCCGCCTACCCTGGCCAGACCTTCCCCGCCAGCCTTAGCGCGATCAACCCCAAGGTCGATGAAAACACCCGCAACCTGTTGCTGCGCGCAACCCTGGCCAACCCCGATGGCAAGCTGCTGCCGGGCATGTTCGCCAACCTGCTGGTCCTGTTGCCCGACCCGCAGCCGCAAGTGGTGGTGCCGGAAAGCGCCATCACCTACACCCTGTACGGCAACTCGGTGTACGTCGCCACACCGAAAAAGGACCAGGACGGCAACCCGCAGCACGATGACAACGGCCAGCCCCAGCTCACTGCCGAGCAGCGCACCGTGCAGACCGGCGAGCGCCGCGACGGCGTGGTGGTGGTCAGCAAGGGCCTCAAGGCCGGCGAGCAGGTGGTCACCGCTGGCCAGCTCAAGCTGACCCCGGGCGCGGCGATCCGCATTGGCCAGGACAGCGCGCTCAAGCCCGACCAGGGCGCCAGGCGCACGGACTGAACGGGAGGCAGGCATGGCATTCACCGACCCGTTCATCCGCCGCCCGGTACTGGCCACGGTGGTCAGCCTGCTGATTCTGCTGCTGGGTTTCCAGGCCTGGAACAAGCTGCAGATCCGCCAGTACCCGCGAATGGAAAACGCCCTGATCACGGTGACCACCGCCTACCCCGGGGCCAACGCCGAAACCATCCAGGGCTACATCACCCAGCCCCTTCAGCAGAGCCTGGCCAGTGCCGAAGGCATCGACTACATGACCTCGGTGAGCCGGCAGAACTTCTCGGTGATCTCCATCTACGCACGCATCGGCGCCGACAGCGACCGGCTGTTCACCGAGTTGCTGGCCAAGGCCAACGAAGTGCGCAACCAGCTGCCGCAAGACTCCGAAGACCCGGTGCTGAGCAAGGAAGCCGCCGACGCCTCGGCGCTGATGTACATCAGCTTCTACAGCAAGGAAATGAGCAACCCGCAGATCACCGACTACCTGTCGCGGGTGATCCAGCCCAAGCTGGCCACCCTGCCGGGCATGGCCGAGGCCGAGATTCTCGGCAACCAGGTATTCGCCATGCGCATCTGGATCGACCCGGTGAAGCTGGCCGGTTTCGGCCTTTCGGCCACCGACGTGACCAGTGCCGTGCGCCGCTACAACTTCCTTTCCGCCGCTGGCGAGGTGAAGGGCGAATACACCGTCACCAGCATCAACGCCAGCACCGAGCTGAAATCCGCCGAAGCGTTCGCCGCGTTGCCGGTCAAGGTGTCCGGTGACAGCCGGGTGCTGCTGGGCGACGTGGCGCGGGTGGAGATGGGTGCGGAGAACTACGACACGGTCAGCTCGTTCGACGGCACGCCGTCGGTGTACATCGGCATCAAGGCCACCCCGGCGGCCAACCCGCTGGAGGTGATCAAGGAAGTGCGCAAGATCATGCCCGAGCTGCAAGGCCAGCTGCCTGAAGCGCTCAAGGTGTCGATCGCCTACGACGCCACGCTGTTCATCCAGGCGTCCATCGACGAGGTGATCAAGACCCTGGGCGAGGCGGTGCTGATCGTCATCGTGGTGGTGTTCCTGTTCCTCGGTGCCCTGCGCTCGGTGCTGATCCCGGTGGTGACCATTCCCCTGTCGATGATCGGCGTGCTGTTCTTCATGCAGATGATGGGCTATTCGCTGAACCTGCTGACATTGCTGGCCATGGTGCTGGCCATCGGCCTGGTGGTGGACGATGCCATCGTCGTGGTGGAGAACATTCACCGGCACATGGAAGAAGGCAAGACACCGTTCGACGCAGCGCTTGAGGGCGCGCGGGAAATTGCCATGCCGGTGGTGTCGATGACCATCACCCTGGCGGCGGTGTACGCCCCCATCGGTTTTCTCACTGGGCTGACCGGTGCGCTGTTCAAGGAGTTCGCCCTCACCCTGGCCGGGGCGGTGGTGATTTCCGGGATTGTTGCCCTGACCCTGTCACCCATGATGTGCGCCCTGCTGCTGCGCCCGGAGCACAATGCCAGTGGCCTGGCCCACCGCCTGGACGTGCTGTTCGAACGCCTTAAGGGGCGTTACCAGCGCCTGTTGCACGCCACCCTCGACAGCCGCCCGGTGGTGCTGGTGTTCGCGGTGATCATCCTGTGCCTGATCCCGGTGCTGCTCAAGTTCACCCAGAACGAGCTGGCGCCCAACGAGGACCAGGGCGTGATCTTCATGATGAGCAGTTCGCCGCAGCCGGCCAACCTTGACTACCTGAACGCCTACACCGACCAGTTCACGCCGCTGTTCAAGAGCTTTCCCGAATACTATTCGTCGTTCCAGATCAACGGTTTCAACGGTGTGCAGAGCGGTATCGGCGGGTTCCTGCTCAAGCCCTGGAACGAGCGCGAGCGCACCCAGATGCAGCTGCTGCCCCTGGTGCAGGCCAAGCTCGAACAGATTGGCGGGCTGCAGATCTTCGGCTTCAACCTGCCATCGCTGCCGGGCACCGGCGAGGGCTTGCCATTTCAGTTCGTGATCAACACCGCCGGCGACTACCCGGCCCTGCTGGAGGTGGCGCAGCGGGTCAAGCAGCGGGCGCAGGCCTCGGGCAAGTTCGCCTTCCTCGACATCGACCTGGCCTTCGACAAGCCCGAGGTGGTGGTTGATATCGACCGGGCCAAGGCCGCGCAAATGGGCGTGTCCATGGACACCCTGGGCGGCAGCCTGGCCACCCTGCTGGGCGAGGGGGAAATCAACCGGTTCACCCTGGAGGGGCGCAGCTACAAGGTGATCGCCCAGGTCGAGCGGCCCTACCGTGACAACCCCGGCTGGCTGAACAACTACTACGTGAAGAACGAGCAGGGCCAGTTGCTGCCCCTGTCGACCCTGATCACCCTCAACGACCGCGCCCGCCCGCGCCAGCTCAACCAGTTCCAGCAACTGAACGCCGCGATCATCCAGGGCGTGCCGATGGTCAGCATCGGCGAGGCCTTGCAGACGGTGCTGGACATTGCCCGCGAGGAGGCGCCGGAGGGCTTCTCCTTCGACTATGCCGGCACGGCGCGGCAATACGTGCAGGAAGGCAGCGCGCTGTGGGTAACCTTTGGCCTGGCGCTGGCGATCATCTTCCTGGTATTGGCGGCGCAGTTCGAAAGCTTCCGCGACCCGCTGGTGATTCTGGTAACGGTGCCGCTGTCGATCTGTGGGGCATTGCTGCCGCTGTTCCTGGGGATTTCCAGCATGAACATCTATACCCAGGTGGGGCTGGTGACGCTGATCGGGTTAATCAGCAAGCACGGTATCCTGATCGTCGAATTCGCCAACCAACTGCGCGAGGAAAAAGGCCTGGGCGTGCGCGAGGCGATCGAAGAAGCGGCGGCGATTCGCCTGCGGCCGGTGCTGATGACCACGGCGGCGATGGTATTCGGCATGGTGCCGTTGATTCTGGCGACCGGGGCCGGGGCGGTCAGCCGGTTCGACATCGGTACGGTGATTGCCACGGGGATGTCCATCGGCACGCTATTTACCCTGTTCGTGCTGCCGTGCATCTACACCCTGCTGGCCCACAGGTCCGAAGCCAAACACCCCGCAGCCGCCTGACGCCCCTGTAGGAGCGAGCGCAGCTCGCGATGCGCCGCGCGCGGCGCTGGTTCAACGGCGGTGCTATCGGGCGCCGCAGGCGGCGCATCGCGAGCTACGCTCGCTCCTACAGGATGCGCGCCCATTTCAAAAGCAAAGGCCCCGCGAGTGCGGGGCCTTTGTTTGCTCAAGCCAATTTCAGCCAAATGGCCGAAGTCCCTGGCGCATGCCGAACAGGAACAGCAACAGATCATGATCTGGCGCCACCTGCGCGTGCTGCTGCTTCACTTCCCGCGGCAACGCGCACTGCGCCGCCTGCTCAGCCTTGCTGAACACCACAGGACGCGGCTCTTCCCAGGCAGCCACCGCCGCCGTGGTCACAGCCAAGCCAGCCACCAGGAACAAAGCTCGAGCGATTTCTAGTTTCATTGCCCTAACCCTTTGACAGCGCTGCCAAACGCCATCTGATAAAAATAGAGCAGCGTTTGCCATTCCGCGTCGTTGAGCGACGAGTGGCGGCGCAGCTGGCGCAGGTCATTGCCGGCCGCACGCTGGCAGCTGATCCGCCGCCGGCATTTCTCCAGGTCCAGCAACGCCACTTCGACGCGGGCCTGCTCGCCCTCGCCAATCACCTTGATGAACACATGCTTGCCGTACAGGCAGCCATGCTGCCAATGCCCCAGGTGCATGCGCGCCAGGTTGTCGGCCAGGTCCTTGAGCATGCGCTCGTGCACCACCTGCGGGTAACGCTCGCGCGCGCCCTGTTCGTGCCAGGTGTCGAGCTCGACGAAACCATCCAGCGCCTCGCTCACCAGCAGCGCACGCCATTGGTGGTCGGCATCGCGCTCGGCGCCGCAGAAGACGATGCGCGGTACGCGCACGCCCAATTGCTCGAAGCTGTTCAGCGCATCGAGTTCACGCAATACGGTTGGCCTGCCGAACGGATGCAGCAGGCTGCGGTAGATATGCCCCACCTGGCGCTTGGCATACAGCAGCTTGCCGCTGGCATCGTTCAGGCGTTGCACGCCACTTTCGCCACCACGCCGCTGGTTGGGCTCCTCGACCCATTCGCCCTGCTGGCGCCAGTAAAAATCGAACCGTGACTCCCCACTTTGGGCTACAGCCATCAAACACTACCCCTTGCGCAATACATAAACCCGCCACATGGCGTAGAACGGCAGGAAGTCGAGGCGTTCCTGGATTCTGAAGCCGGCGGCCTGAAATTCGGCCTCAACGGTTTCGGCCGGTAGCACGAAACGGTTCTGGTAGCTGCCCTGCTCGGCCTTGGCGTTGCGCTTGTGCTCAAGCTTCTTGCGCCGCCAGGCCTTGAAGTTGCCGTCCACCCACAGCGACAGGATCACGCTGTCGCGGGTCACCCGTTGAAACTCATCGAGAATCGTCTTGCGATGCGCAGCCTCGCCAATGTGGTGGAACAGGCGCATGCAGAAGATGCTGTCCACCGCGTTGTCCGGCAGGTCGATATCGAACGCCGAGGTCTGCAAGGGCCGTACCCGCGCCACCACCTGTGGTGGTTGCGCAGCGCGGGCGGTTTCAAGCATGTGCTCGGAGTTGTCGGCACCGATGATCACGCGGTTCGGCTTTTCCGCCAGCAGCGGCCAGAAACGGCCCGCACCACAGGGCAAATCGAGCACCAAGCCCGGTTCTCCGGCCAGCGCCAAGGCGTGCCGGGCCAGTTGCTCATCGCGTAGGTGCGACAGGCGACGGGCCAGGCCATCCTGGTGCTTGAGGAAGTACTCCTGGGCGTGCTGCTGGTCGTACTTCTCGGAAAATTCGAGTTTGATTGGGCTGCGCATCGGGCATCTCCTGACTCCAGAGCGCCCACCTTAGGTAAGCAAGCGTAGCCGTCTGGTCATGCCCGCGTGAAAAAAATGTAATCTAGTCTGTAAGATATATCATCTTGTTACTGAGAAGGGTCTGTTTTTTCCGCGCTTTGGCTCAGGTCTACCTGGAAACGGCAGCCATGGGGTGCGGCCGACGTCAGGGTGACGCGCCAGCCCTGGTCGTCACAAATCCGCTGCACCAGCGACAGCCCCAACCCCAGGCCCTCGCCACGACGCTCCTCGCCGCGCACGAACGGCTGGAACATTTTTTCACGCTGCTCCTCAGGAATGCCCACACCGCTGTCCTCGACACTGAAACCGTTGGCTTCCAGGCTCAGGCGGATATAGCCGCTGTCGGTGTAATGCGCAGCGTTACGCAACAGGTTGCCCATCACCGAGTGCAGGAAGGTGGCGTTGTACAGCAGTGGCCCGGCACTGACCCGGCCATCGAAGTACAGCGACAGGCCCTTTTGCTCGATGGTGTCGCGCCACACCCCGATCAGGTCATCGGCCACTTCACGCAACGTCGCCTGGGACGCCACCGCCCCCTGGTCGCGCTGGGCGCGGGCGAGCATCAGGAAGGTCTTGACCAGCTCGCGCATTTCTTCGGTGGCACGGGCAATGCGTTCCACCTGGCTGCGCGAACGGGTGTCGAGGTTGGGGTTTTCGATCAGCAGTTCGCACGAGGTGGCCAGCACCATCAGCGGCGTGCGCAGCTCGTGGCTGACATCACTGGTGAACAGCCGCTCGCGGGTCAGCGCATCACGCAGCCGGCCCAGGGTGTCGTCGAAGGCCACCGCCAGCTGGCCCACTTCGTCGGCGGCATAATCGGGCGCCAACGGCGGCGCCAGGCCCAGCAACTGGTCGCGGTGGCGTACCTGGCGGGCCAGGCGGATCACCGGAGCCATCACCCGTCGCGCCAGCAGCCAGCCCAGCACCACGGCCAGCACCAGACTGAGCACGAAGCCGACCACCACCACGGCGAACAGCACCCGCTCGCGTTCTTCGAAGTCGCTCTGGTCCTGCAGCAGCACATAGCGCCGGCCATCGACGATCTCGACCATGGCGTGGTACGACAGCTGGTCGCGGAATACCTCATGGAAGCCGACGTCCAGGTGGCGCAGGTCCTTGGGCAGTTCGAAATCATCGCGCCCGCCGCTGAAGTAGAACAGCTGGTCCGGCCGCGGCCGGTGGCTCCAGTCGCTGACGCTGTCCATGCGCAGCAGGCGCTGCAGGTCACCGCCCAGCACCGAGGAAATCAACCGCTCCTCGACCAGGTGCACGGTGGCAACGATGCCGAAGGCGAAGGCCCCGGCCACCAGCGCGCTCATCAGCGCAAAGGCGATGATGATGCGCTGGGCAAGGCTTTGCTTAAACTCCATCACGGCCCTCGGCGAGGCGATAGCCGACGCCATGGACGGTATGCAGCAGGGGTTTTTCGAACGGTTTGTCGATGACCTGGCGCAGCTGGTGCACATGGCTGCGCAGGCTGTCGCTGTCTGGGCAATCGTCGCCCCACAGGGCCTCTTCCAGCACTTCGCGGCGCAGCACGTGCGGGCTCTTTTGCATCAGCACGGCCAGCAGCTTGAGGCCTACCGGGTTGAGCTTGAGCA
Organism: Pantoea sp. Ap-967; assembly: GCF_011752565.1. Classification (GTDB taxonomy): domain Bacteria; phylum Pseudomonadota; class Gammaproteobacteria; order Pseudomonadales; family Pseudomonadaceae; genus Aquipseudomonas. The sequence goes on along the minus strand of NZ_VWXK01000008.1, from coordinate 77,580 downwards.
GGCGGCCCTGGCGGGTCACTTCGAGGGTGTCGAGGTCGTAGCTCAGGTCTGCCACCTGCAAGGTGCGGCGCCCGCCGCCCTGGGCCCGGCGCAGCACCGCCTCGATGCGCGCAGCCAGTTCCGACAGGGCAAAGGGCTTGAGCAAGTAGTCGTCGGCGCCCGAGCGGAAGCCCTGCAGGCGGTCGTCGAGCTGGTCGCGGGCGGTGAGCATGATCACCGGGGTATCACGGCGGGCGTCCTCGCGCAGGCGTTTGCACAGGGTGTAGCCATCGATGCCGGGCAGCATGATGTCGAGCACGATCAGGTCGTAGTGTTCGGTGGCGGCCAGGTGCAGGCCAGACAGGCCGTCCTGGGCGCAATCGACGGTGTAGCCCTTCATGCCAAGGTAGTCGGCCAGGTTGGCCAGGATATCGCGGTTGTCTTCAACCAAAAGAATACGCATCGGGTTCTCCTGTGCGGCGCTTCGCCGGGGTGCACGGCAGGCGCAGCTTAAGGCCATCGTCGGCACTGTGCCAGCCCTGGGGCAAACTCTGCGAACTTGACAGTTTTTTCACTGATCCTTCACGAACAGAGGATAGCGGGCGCATGACAATGCCCGGTCTTTTTACCCTCTGGAGTCGTCATGCAACAACGCACTCGGCCGCGCCCGATCAACCCCTGGCTGTACCTGGGCATCCCGCTGGCGGTTGCCGTGGGCCTGGTTCTGATGGAGCTGACCTCGGTCGACATGGACGTCGCCAACCTGTTCTTCGACCCTGCTGCCGGGCAGTTCATCGGCCGCCACAGTTACCTGCTGGAAACCATCATGCATGACCGGGTCAAGCAGGTGGTCATTCTGATCGGCCTGTTGTCCCTGGGCACATACGCCTTGAGCTTCTTCTGGCAGAAGCTGTTCGGCTGGCGCCGGGAGCTGGGCTGCCTGGTGTTGGCGTTGGGCCTGTCGACGGCGTTCGTCACGCCGCTGAAAAAGGTGACCCAGGTGCAGTGCCCGTGGAGCCTGACCCAGTTCGGCGGCAAGGAAACCTACAGCGAACTGCTGCAGCCCCGGCCGGCCACCGACAAACCGGGGCTGTGCTGGCCCGGTGGGCATGCGGCAACCGGGTTCTGCCTGTTCGGCCTGTTCTTCATGCTGCGTGACCGCAAACCAAAGCTTGCGCGGGTGGCGTTCGTGGTAGCCCTGGTGGCCGGCTCCGGGCTGGCGCTGGGCCGGATGATGCAGGGTGCGCACTTCCTGTCGCACAACGTGTGGACGGCAGTGTTCTGCTGGTTGATCGGCTTGGGGTCGTACTACTTCGTGTTGTACCGCAAAGGCCTGGCCGAAGCGCCAGCCGGCGAACAGCGCGCCGCCTGATTCGCCGCTAACACCTCAGAACCTTGTAGGAGCGGGCTTGCCCCGCGAACACCGGCGCCGCCGGTGCCATACACCGCGCCGCCTGCTTCGCGGGGCAAGCCCGCTCCTACAGAGGCCCGCAGGGCTGGAACGGAAGAACGAAAAAGCCCCGGCTCTTACGAACCGGGGCTTTTTCTTGGTGCAGGGGGTAAGGCTGGCTTACATCATGCCGCCCATGCCACCCATGCCGCCCATGTCAGGCATGCCAGCAGCTGGCTTGTCTTCCGGCAGGTCAGCAACCATGGCTTCGGTGGTGATCATCAGGCCGCCGATCGAAGCTGCAGCTTGCAGGGCCGAACGGGTGACCTTGGCTGGGTCCAGGATACCCATTTCGATCATGTCGCCGTATTCGCCGGTAGCAGCGTTGTAGCCGTAGTTGCCGGAACCTTGCTTGACCTTGTCAGCAACAACGCTTGGCTCGTCGCCGGCGTTGGCAGTGATCTGGCGCAGCGGGGCTTCTACAGCGCGGCGCAGCAGGGCGATACCGACGTTCTGGTCTTCGTTGTCGCCTTTGAGGCCGACAATGGCAGCCAGGGAGCGAACCAGGGCCACACCACCGCCAGGCACCACGCCTTCTTCAACGGCTGCACGGGTAGCGTGCAGGGCGTCTTCAACGCGGGCTTTCTTCTCTTTCATTTCAACTTCGGTGCCAGCACCGACCTTGATCACGGCAACACCGCCAGCCAGCTTGGCCAGACGCTCTTGCAGCTTCTCACGGTCGTAGTCCGAGGAAGTTTCTTCGATCTGGGCACGGATCTGCTTGACGCGTGCTTCGATGTCGGCGTCAACGCCAGCACCGTCGATGATGGTGGTGTTTTCCTTGGACAGGATCACGCGCTTGGCGTTACCCAGGTGCTCCAGGGTAGTGGTTTCCAGGGTCAGGCCGATTTCTTCGGAGATGACCTGGCCGCCGGTCAGGACAGCGATGTCCTGCAGCATGGCCTTGCGGCGGTCGCCGAAGCCCGGTGCCTTGACAGCAGCAACCTTGACGATGCCGCGCATGTTGTTGACGACCAGGGTAGCCAGGGCTTCGCCTTCGACGTCTTCAGCAACGATCAGCAGTGGGCGGCCGGCCTTGGCAACGGCTTCCAGCACTGGCAGCAGTTCGCGGATGTTGGAAATCTTCTTGTCGACCAGCAGCAGCAGCGGGCCTTCCAGCTCGGCAACCATGGTGTCTGGCTTGTTGACGAAGTATGGCGACAGGTAGCCACGGTCGAACTGCATGCCTTCTACGACGGACAGTTCGTTTTCCAGGCCCGAGCCTTCTTCAACGGTGATCACGCCTTCTTTACCGACTTTTTCCATGGCTTCGGCGATGATTTCACCGATGGAGTTGTCGGAGTTGGCGGAGATGGTGCCTACCTGGGCGATGGCCTTGGAGTCGGCGCATGGCTTGGACAGGTTCTTCAGCTCGGCGACGATGGCAGCGGTGGCCTTGTCGATGCCGCGCTTGAGGTCCATTGGGTTCATGCCGGCAGCGACGGCTTTCAGGCCTTCGTTGACGATGGCCTGGGCCAGGACGGTTGCGGTGGTGGTGCCGTCACCGGCAGCGTCGTTGGCCTTGGAAGCGACTTCCTTGACCAGTTGGGCGCCCATGTTCTCGAAGGCGTCTTTGAGCTCGATCTCTTTGGCGACGGAAACGCCGTCCTTGGTGATGGTTGGCGCGCCGAAGCTCTTGGCCAGAACCACGTTACGGCCTTTCGGGCCGAGGGTCGCTTTTACCGCGTCAGCCAGAACGTTGACACCAACCAGCATTTTCTTACGAGCGGAGTCGCCGAATTTTACGTCTTTAGCAGCCATGATCGTTTAATCCTTGGAAATTCTTTGGAGTAACGGGAAGTCGGGGGAAATCAGCCTTCGATAACGGCGAGGATTTCGTTCTCGGCCATGACCAGCAGGTCTTCGCCATCGACTTTCACGGTGTTGCTGCCCGAGTAAGGGCCGAAAACCACTTTGTCACCGACTTTTACGGCCAGGGCACGTACTTCGCCGTTTTCCAGAACGCGACCGGTGCCAACAGCAACGACTTCGCCGCGGTTTGGTTTTTCAGCGGCCGAACCCGGCAGGACGATACCGCCAGCGGTTTTCGATTCTTCTTCGCTGCGACGGATGACTACGCGGTCATGCAGAGGACGAAGCTTCATTGTCGATCTCTCCCAAATTGTGGTTTTCATCGGCCGGTATCGACACCGGCGGGTTGATGCGGTCCGGCGTGGCCGGGGGTGGCCCGCAAAGGGCGAACCACCTGTGTTTAGCCTGGCGTTGCCACCAGAAACCTTGCGGTGACCACATACATGAGGCCGCCATAATCAATTACAAGGCTTGCCATGCAAAAATTTTCAGCAGGCTGAAAAACACCGGGGCCGCTGATGCGGCCCCGGGGGTTGTGGGTGTCACTGTTTGTCGCGGCGCTCGTACTCGCCCTCAATCACGTTCGGCCGGTGGCCGCCGTCTCGCGGCTGCGCCTGGAACGGGTCGTCCTGGAACGCACGCTGGCGCATGGCCTGGGCCTCGGCGCGCTCGCGCATCTTGCGCGCAGCCAGGTGGCGGCTGAACGGCAGCAGGCACAGCAGGCCCAGCACGTCGCTGATGAAGCCCGGCAGCAGCAACAGGCCACCACCCACCGCCAGCATCAGGCCCTGGAACATGTCCTCGGCGGGCAACTCGCCACGCTGCAGGCTTTCACGGGCACGCAGGGCGGTGGCAAGGCCGGCCACGCGAATCACCAGCACGCCCAGGGCGGAGCCAGCGATGATCAGCAGCAGCGCCGGGAAGAAACCGATGGCCGCGCTGACCTTCACGAAGACGAACAGCTCCAGCACCGGGAACAGTAGAAACAGCAATAGAAAAGCACGCATCAAAGCATTCCTCGTCGGAAGAAACCCTTCCTGTAAGACCTACAGATGGATGCGTGAACGCAGCTTTTCAAGCCTCGACGTGCGTCGCGGTCGGCCATTGGTCGGCGCGGGCCAGCAAAACCAAGGCTTCGCGCACTTGTGTCGGCGTGTTGCAAGGGCTTGGGAATGGCAGCCAGTAGATGCCTTGGCCGATGCGCAGGTGCATGCCCTCGCTGTCGATACCCACCATGTGCGCCGCTGCGCTGCGTGGCAGGTCGCTCAGCTCTACATAGTGAGCGATGGCATTGGCGTGGTCGCTGTTCATGTGCTCGATCATGCTGGCCTCGGCCTTGCCCGCGAACGGGTTGGCCAGGGTTACCTGGTCGAGCCAGTGGATGGCACCGAAGCCGCCGATGTAGCGGTGACGTACCGGTTGCAGCACCCAGAAGTCGAAGTCGTGGGCCTTGTGGTAATTGGCGGCGTCGGGGAAATAGCGGTAGTAGCGTTCGGCGGCGGCCTCGATGGCGGCTTCATCGACCAGCTTGTGGGCTTCGGCCATCAGCGTCAGGCGGCCAACCGCCTGCACGTCCTCGGCCTCGCGCTCGCCTACCAGCAACGAGCACTTGGGGTCTTTCTGCAGGTTGTGGGTGTGCTGGGCGATGCGGCTGATGAGAATCAGCGGGTTGCCCTCGGCGTCCAGGCAATAAGGCACCACCGAGCCGAACGGGAAACCGGGCATGGACTTGGAATGGGTCGAGAGCACGCCGCGGTACTCCTTGAGCAGCAGTTCCCGGGCGGGGCGGATGGCGTTGGTACTCACTGGGGGCGGCTCCTGATGGCGGGCTGGATGGGTGACACGATAAGCATTATCACCTGGGAGTGCCAGAGGGGCTGCGTTGCAGCCCATCGCGACGTGCCGTCGCTCCTACGGTAAATCCCACCCCTGCAGATCGCGCGCCCTCCCCCCGTAGGAGCGACGGTACGTCGCGATTGGGGCGCAACGCGCCCCCGGCGATTACCAGGTCACACCGAAGCCCGCGGTATACCGGGTCTTGTCCAGGTCACTGTCCCGAGTACCGCTGATGATGTCTTTCTCGGCCTTGAGGTTAAGCGATGCCCACTCGGTGACCTTGTAGCGCAGCCCCACCTCGGCATCCAGCGAGTAGTCTGCCGCGCCACCCAGTGGCTTGGCGAACTCGCCATTGGTGAACAGCTGCACGTTCTTGCCGATCAGGTAGCGGGTGTAGTCCCACTTCACCGCGGCGGAATAGAAGTTGTCCTTGGACCCGTCCTGGTACTCGAAGTCGGTGCGGTTGATCAGCGAACCCAGGGAGAACGCGCCCAGTTCATCATCCCAGAACTGGTAGCCAGGGCCGGTACCGACCGTGCGCTGGCGCGCCAGGTCTTCGATGCGGTCGCTCTTGTACTCAAGACGCCCCTGCCAGAACCACTTCTCGGTGATGAAGCGGTCCAGTGCGTACTCGGCACTCCAGTTGTCGGTGGTGGTGACGTCGTCCTTGGTTTCGCGGTTGTACTCGCCTTCGGCATTGTGCCGCCAGCGCCCGTGGCGGGCGGTGGTCTTGAAGCTGACGTCGTAGTCGTCGCTGTCGGTTTCGGCGCGCTTGTAGTCCATTGCCACATCGACGTTGCCCTTCCAGATGAAGTCCTCCACCAGCGGCTTGGGCTTCATGATCTGCTGGACACTGGCCAGGTCAACGGTTTTCGGCGCATCGCCATTGGCCAGGGTCACCTTGCCCGGCTCGGCAGCCTTGAGCGACTTGGCTTTTTCGCCGGTGTAGGCATCCTGCTTGACCAGCAGTTCCTGGTCGCTTTCCAGGGTCTTGACCTGCTTCCAGTCCAGCGAGATCGACCCGCCGTACGGGGTTTCCAGCAGCAGCTTGCCGCCGTCGAAGACCCGGATCTTGCCGCTCAGGCGGTCACCGTTCTTCATCCACACGGTGTCGGCCAGGGCCGGGGCGGCAAACAGCGAAGCACTCATCAGGCACAGCAAGGATCTAGAATACATAAGCACGTTACGGGTTCGATTTGACGAAAAAGCCGGGCATTATCCAGATACCCGCTACCAGAGCAAGCACAGACCCAGGACCATGCCATTGAGTTCAACTCTCATTTGCCGCGACCATTCGTCCGGTTTCATCCCAGGCCAGGGCTGCCCTGATGTCTGAGCCGTATGCGCATGCCCTGGACTCGCCCGAGGCCCGACGAACGGCGCTGTATTCGGTGCTGGGCCAGGTGCCCGAAGGCAAGGTGGTCAGCTACGGCCAGCTTGCCGAACTGGCCGGGCTCGGGCGGGCGGCGCGCTGGGTTGGGCGCACCCTCGGGCAACTGCCAGCCGATACCCGCCTGCCCTGGCACCGCGTGCTGGGCGCTGGCGGCCGCCTGAGCCTGGCGCTGGGCACGCCATCGGGTGATGAACAACGGGCCAGGCTGCGTGCGGAGGGTGTGAATGTAGCCAATAATCGTGTGGATATGACGCGCCATGGCTGGCGCCCAATGGAGCACAGCGGTTAGAGTGCGCGCTTTGTTTTCGCAAACTTTGAGGCAGATGTTGGCCCATGCCCCGTAAAACCTGGCGCGCTGCCCTTGCCGCCTATGCCAGTCCGTCAACCCTGGTACTCCTGCTGCTCGGCTTCGCCGCCGGCCTGCCCTACATGCTGGTGTTTTCAACCCTCTCGGTGTGGCTGCGCGAAGCGGGTGTTGCCCGTGAAACCATCGGCTACGCCAGCCTCATCGGCCTGGCCTATGCCTTCAAGTGGGTCTGGTCGCCGCTGCTCGACCAGTGGCGCCTGCCCTTGCTCGGCGGCCTGGGGCGGCGGCGTTCGTGGCTGCTGCTGTCGCAATCGCTGGTGGTGATCGGCCTGGTCGGCATGAGCCTGTGCGACCCGCAACAGCACCTGTCGTGGCTGATTGCCCTGGCCGTGCTGGTGGCGTTCGCCTCGGCCACCCAGGACATCGCCGTCGATGCCTACCGCCTGGAAATCGCCGATGACCAGCGCCAGGCCGCCCTGGCCGCCAGCTACATGGCCGGCTACCGGGTGGCCGCCCTGCTTGCCACCGCCGGCGCGCTGTTCTTCGCCGAATGGTTCGGCTCCACCGGTTTCAGCTACCTGCACAAGGCCTGGGCCGGCACCTACGTGCTGTTTGGCGTGATGATGCTGCCGGCGCTGTTCACCACCCTGGTGATGCGTGAGCCACCGGTGCCGATGCGCACCCAGCTGTCGGCCGCGCGCTACGGCCTGATGCACCAGATGGCCTCGGTGTTCGTGCTGATCATCCTGCTGGTATCGGTGCCGGCAAGCTTCACCCAGATGTTCAACACCGGCTGGTCCAGCGTGATTTCCGGCGATGCCACGCCGCTCGACCTGCTGCTCGAAGACCGCGCCTTCCTGCGCCTGATCCTCTACGTGCTGCTGACCTGGGCCTGCTTGTCGGGCATGGGCCGGCGCGGCCTGGCGCCGGTGCTGACGCCGGTGAACGACTTCATCGCCCGTTACCGCTGGCAGGCCCTGCTGCTGCTTGGGCTGATCGCCACCTACCGCATGTCCGACACAGTCATGGGGGTGATGGCCAACGTGTTCTACATCGACATGGGCTTCACCAAGGACGAAATCGCCAGCGTCAGCAAGATCTTCGGCCTGGTCATGACCCTGGTCGGCGCGGGTGTCGGCGGCCTGTTGATCGTGCGCTTCGGCATCCTGCCGATCCTGTTCATCGGCGGGGTTGCCTCGGCGGCCACCAACCTGCTGTTCCTGATGCTGTCGGACATGGGCCCGAACCTGGAAATGCTGGTGGTGACCATCTCGCTCGACAACTTCAGCTCGGGCCTGGCCACCTCGGCGTTCGTCGCCTACCTGTCGAGCCTGACCAACCTGAAGTTCTCGGCCACGCAATATGCGCTGCTGAGTTCGATCATGCTGTTGCTGCCACGGCTGATCGGCGGGTATTCGGGGGTGATGGTGGAGAAGTACGGCTACCACGACTTCTTCCTGATTACGGCGTTGCTGGGTGTACCGACCTTGATCCTGATTGCCTTGCACTGGCGCCAGGAAGCGGGAAAGGGCAAGCCCGTGCCGGTTGAGAACCCGGCGGCCGAGCAGCCCTGACAGTGCTTGTTAGCCTGTAGCGGCCTCTTCGCGGGGCAAGCCCGCTCCTACAAGGACCGCACAAACCTCAAATGGTGTGCGGTCCTTGTAGGAGCGGGCTTGCCCCGCGAAGAGGCCCTTACAGGCGATTGCGATTACCCCGCAACCACAGGTGAAGCCGGCCGCCCCACCACGAACCACAACGGCCACAGCGCCAGCACTCCGGCCACACCGGCGGCCAGGGCAAAGTGCAGCAAGCTCTCCCCCGCCCCGATCATCGCCAGCAGCGCCCCACCCAGCCCCAGCAGGGCAATGGTGATCATCCCCAACATCGCCGACACCAACCCCTTGCTCTGCTCGCTGGCGAACAGCGTCATGCGGTACAGCACGGCATTGGCCACCCCCAGCCCCAGGGCATACAGCGTCATGCCCGCCACCACGCTGGTCACCGACGGCCACCACCAGGTCGCCAGCACCATCAGGCACAGCCCGGCCAGATACGGCCCCAGTGCGCCGCGTACCAACGCCGGCAACGGATAGCGCTCGGCAATGCGGTTGATGACCAGGTTACCCAGGATCAACCCACCAAACACCGGCAACTGCCACAGCGCATAGGCCATCGTGCTCAACCCCTCGTCGTGGATCAACAGCACCGGCGACAGGCCGATCCAGGCAATCAGCGGCAAGCCCACCAGGCCCAGTGCAGCGCTGCCGGCAACGAATTTGAGGTTGCCGAGCAACTGGCCATAACCGGCGAGCAGCGGCAGCAGGTGGATCGGCGTGAACGCCAGGCGCGAGCCGTCACGGCGCTCCACCCCCAGGGTTTCGGGCATCAAGCGGTGCAGCAACACCCAGCACAGCACCGCGCCGATGGCGAAGGCCACGAACAGCCAGCGCCAGTCCAGCCACTGCAGCATCAGGGTGCCGATCAGCGGGCCGAGCAACGGCGAGAGCAAGGCGATATTGGCCAGCAGTGCCATCATGCGCACCGCGTCAGCCTCGCTGAAGGCCTCGTTGAGCGCCGGGTAGCTCACGGTCACCACGAAGCCCAGGCCAATGCCCTGCAACAGGCGCAGCAGGTTGAACAGGCCGATGTCCTGCACCCAGTAGGTGGCCAGGCAGGCCACGCCAAAGAACGCACAGCCTGCCAGCAACAATGGCCGGCGGCCATAGCGGTCGGCCAGCGGGCCGATCAGCCATTGCAGCACCACGCCACCGAGCAGGTAGAGGTTCAGCGCATGGGGGATGTATTCGGGGCTGGCGTTCAGGTGCTCGACCACCACCGGCATGGCCGGCATCACGGCGTCGCTGGCCAGGTAGGTGAGCAGTTCGAACAGGGCCAGGGTCAGGCCAAACAGCAGGGCCCGCAGGGGGGTGATGTACAGGAGTGGTTTCATGATGGCGTATCGGGTACAGGCAGAGGGGGTCAGGCTATATGCCAGAAATGGTGGGGGTTTGCTGTGAACAAGTGTAAGGGACGCAAAAAAAACCGGGGCAAGCGCGCCCTGTAGGGGCGGGCTTGCCCCGCGAAGGGCCGCACGCGGCCCCGGCTTCAACGAAAACTTACTGCGCGGCCGTCTCCTGCACCACGCGAATCACCCGCTGCGGAAAGGGAATGTCGATGCCTTCAGCCTTCAACCGGTCACGGGCATGCTCGTTGAGCATGAACATCACATCCCAGTAGTCGGAGGTTTTGGTCCACAGGCGCAGCGACACGGTGATCGAGCTGTCGCCCAAGGTCGAAACCACCGCCTGCGGCGCCGGCTCGGCCAGCACACGCGGGTCCTGGGCCAAGCTCAGCAACACCTGGCGGGCCTTCTGCAAGTCGGCCTCGTAGTCCACACCCACATCGAACACCACCTTGCGCGTCGGCTGGCGGTTGGTGTTGGTGATGATGCCGTTGGACAGGCTGCCGTTGGGCATGATGACCGTCTTGTTGTCACCGGTGCGCAGCACGGTGTGGAAAATCTGGATGCTGTCGACAGTACCAGACACGCCCTGCGCCTCGATCCAGTCACCAATGCGGAACGGGCGGAACATCAGAATCAGCACGCCACCGGCGAAGTTCGCCAGGCTCCCCTGCAAGGCCAGGCCGATGGCCAGGCCCGCGGCACCGATGGCGGCGACGAACGAGGTGGTTTCGATACCGATCATCGACGCCACGCTGACGAACAGCAGCACCTTCAGCACGATGTTCGACAGGGTGCTGATGAACCCCTGCAGTGCCAGGTCGGCATTGCGCAGGCCAACCAGTTTGCCCAGGCGGGCGCTGACCCTGTTGATGATCCACCAGCCGACCGCCAGGGTCAGCAACGCCAGCAGCAGGCGGCTGCCGTATTCCATGATCAAGGGGATCCAGGTCTGCGATTGGCGGACCAGCTGATCCACTTCAGCGTTCAAATCCATAGTCATCTCCTGATGCCGAGCGGCACATGCACTGTGAAGCAGGCCGCCGGTATTTCAGCGGCCATGGCCACCATGGACATCATTGGGCCATCGGGGTTCCAGACAACCCGGCGATCAGTCGCGGAAGTTGTTGAACTGGATTGGCATGTCGAACTCCTTGGTGCGCAGCAGGGCGATGGCTTCCTGCAGGTCGTCACGCTTCTTGCCGGTGACGCGCACCTGCTCGCCCTGGATGGCGGCCTGGACCTTGAGCTTGCCATCCTTGATGGTGGCGACGATCTTCTTGGCCAGGTCCTTGTCGATGCCTTCGCGGAACTTGGCTTCCTGCTTCTTTTCCTTGCCCGAGGCATACGGGTCTTTGGTTTCCAGGCATTTCACGTCGATCTTGCGCTTGACCAGGGCCAGGCGCAGGATTTCCAGCATCGCTTCGAGCTGGAACTCTTCCTCGGCGGTCAGTACCACGGTCTGCTCCTTGTCCTTGAACTCGAAGCTGCCCTTGCCCTTGAGGTCGTAGCGGCGGTCGAGGTCCTTGATGGCGTTGTCGACCGCGTTCTGCACTTCGTGCTTGTCCAGTTCCGATACCACGTCGAACGAAGGCATGGTTGTTCTCCATAAAATAAAAGCGCGCTCAGTCTGAACATGGAGCGCGTCGGTGTTAGCGGGTTAAAATGCGGACTCATTATAACGGGTTGCGAAACGCAGATGAGCAGCACCTGGCATATTCTCGGCGCCGGCAGCCTCGGCACCCTCTGGGCTTGCCGCCTGGCCCGTGCGGGCAAGGCAGTGCGCCTGATCCTGCGTGATGCAGCGCGCCTGCAGGCCTACCAGCAGGCCGGTGGCCTGACCCTGGTCGAACAGGAGCAACCGCGGCATTACGCCATTCCCGCGGAAACCGCTGAGGCCCCCGGGCCGATCCACCGCGTGCTGGTGGCCTGCAAGGCCTATGACGCCGCCCCCGCCATCGCCCGCCTCGCCCCACGCCTGGCCGATGGCGCGACGATCGTGCTGCTGCAAAACGGCCTGGGCAGCCAGGACGAAGTGGCCGAGCAGGTGCCCCTGGCCCGCTGCATCTTTGCCTCCAGCACCGAAGGCGCCTTTCGCGAGGGCGACTTTCAGGTGCGCTTTGCCGGCCAGGGCTTCACCTGGCTGGGCGACCCTGCCAACCCGGCCGTGCCCGACTGGTTCGGCGACCTGCAGGACGCCGGCATCCCCAGCGAATGGACCGTCGACATCCTCACCCGCCTGTGGCGCAAGCTGGCGCTGAACTGCGCGATCAACCCGCTGACCGTGCTGCACGATTGCCAGAACGGCGGGCTGCTCGGCCACCTGGGTGAAGTGGAGGCGCTGAGTGCGGAGCTGGCCGGCCTGCTGCAGCGTTGTGGCCAGCCCGAGGCGGCAATCGACCTTGCCGAAGACGTGCAACGGGTGATCCTGGCCACCGCGGCCAACTACTCTTCCATGTACCAGGACGTTCGCGCCGGCCGGCGCACCGAGGTGCACTACCTGCTGGGCCATGCCTGCCGCGCCGCTGCCCGCCACGGCATGGCGCTGCCCCAGCTGGAACACCTGCACCAGCGCCTGGTCGATAACCTGCGGGCGCGCGGTTTGCCCAGCGCCTGACGTCAACCCATAAGGACATCGCCCAGCCCATGACCTTGCGCCAACGCCTGGAAAACCTCCCGGTCGGGCAGAAGCTGCTGGCAGCCCTGCTGGTGCTGCTGGTGACCATTCTGCTGGTGGCCAACCTGACCTTCATCAGCGCCGCCTACTGGATCACCCAGGAAAGCATGGCGCCGCAGGCCCTGCAGACCATTGGCCGGCTGGTGGCCAACCCGCAGCTGTCGGCGCGTGCCGGCGACTCGGAAGAAAACGCCACCGCCCTGCTCCAGGAACTGGGCAGCTACACGCCACTGCGCGCGGCGGCCCTCTACGGCGGCGACGGGCGCCTGCTGGCGCAGTTGCAGCACGGCGAGCCGCTGGCCCTGCCCAAGCGCTACCGCAACATCGACGGCTGGCGCCTGATGGAGTTTCGCAGCACCCAGCTGATCCGCCTGCCCCGCGAGGCCAGCCCGCCAGCGCACCTGCTGCTGGTAGCCAGCAGCGAGCTGCCCACGGCCTTCTACACCGGCACCCTCAGCGCCAGCCTGGCGATCCTGGTGTTCAGCATCCTGCTGTGGATCGTCATCGCCCGGCAGATCAAGCGCCTGATTACCCAGCCGATCAATCAGCTCGAAGAGCTCAGCCGCCAGGTAACCCGCGAGGAAAGCTATGCCCTGCGCGCGCAGCGGGGCAACGACGACGAAATCGGCAGCCTGGCCGAGGCCTTCAACACCATGCTGTCGCGTATCGAGGCCCGCGAGCAGCAGCTCAAGCGCGCCCGTGACGAGTTCCAGGACGCTTACGACCAGGCCCAGGGCCTGGCCGAGGAAACCCGCCACACCAACCGCAAGCTGGAGCTGGAAGTTCAGGTTCGCAGCAAGATCGAGAAAAAGCTCACGGGCTTTCAGAACTACCTCAACAGCATCATCGACTCGATGCCCTCGGCGCTGATCGCCCTCGACGAACAACTCTACGTCACCCAGTGGAACCACGAGGCCACGGTACTCTCCGGCACGCCCCTGGACGAGGCGCTGAACCAACCGATCTTCATCGCCTTCGAACCGCTCAAGCCGTTCCTGCCCCAGCTCAAGGAAACCGTGGAAAAGCACCGGGTGGCGAAGATCGAGCGGGTCACCTGGCCCAAGGCGGACGACTCGCGCCACTACGCCCTGACCTTCTACCCGTTGATGGGCGGTGGCGGGCGTGGCGTGGTCATTCGGATCGACGACATCACCCAGCGCCTGTCGCTGGAAGAGATGATGGTGCAGTCGGAAAAGATGCTCTCGGTCGGCGGCCTGGCAGCCGGCATGGCCCACGAAATCAACAACCCGCTGGGGGCGATTCTGCACAACGTGCAGAACATCCGCCGGCGCCTGTCTCCGGAGCTGCCGCGCAACCAGGAGCAGGCCGGCGAGCAGGGCATCGACCTCACCAGCGTCAACCGTTACCTGGCCAGCCGCGAGGTGCCGCAACTGCTCGATGGCATCCAGCAGGCCGGTGCCCGGGCCGCGAAAATCGTCACCCACATGCTCAGTTTCAGCCGCCTGAGCAACCGCCAACTGGCACCCTGCGACCTGCCGGCACTGATCGACCAGGCCGTGGAAATTGCCGGCAACGACTTCGACCTGACCATCGGCTTCGACTTCAAGGGCCAGGCCATCGTGCGCCAGTTCGACCCCAACCTGGGGCCGGTGCCAGGCACGGCCAACGAGCTGGAGCAGGTGCTGCTCAACCTGCTGAAGAACGCCGCCCAGGCCATTCACCTGCGCCCCCAGCCCAGCGAGCCGGGGCGCATTACCCTGCGCACCCGGCTCAACCCGCCGTGGGCGGAAATCCAGGTGGAGGACAACGGCGTCGGCATGCCCGAGGCCGTGCGCAAGCGTACCTTCGAGCCATTCTTCACCACCAAGGAGATCGGCCAGGGCACCGGGCTTGGGCTGTCGGTTTCCTACTTCATCATCACCAATAACCACAAGGGGCAGATGGAAGTGCAGTCCACGCCCGGCCAGGGCACCTGCTTCACCCTGCGCCTGCCCCTCGGCCAGCCGGCGACGGCGGCGACCAAAACGGAGGCATGACATGGGCTATCGCCTGTCGAAAATCTACACCCGCACCGGCGACCAGGGCGAAACCGGCCTGGGCGATGGGCGCCGGGTGCCCAAGGACCACCCGCGAATCGAGGCGATCGGCGAGGTCGACAGCCTTAACAGCCAACTTGGCCTGCTGCTCGCGGGGCTGGGGGAACACGGGCTGGATGAGGTGGGTAACGTGCTTGCGCCCTGCCAGCATCGGCTGTTCGACCTGGGCGGGGAGCTGGCGATGCCCAGCTACCAGGCGCTGAACCAGGCCGAGGTGGAGCGGCTGGAAGCGGCCATCGATGTGTGGAACGAGGAACTGGGGCCGTTGAAGAACTTTATCCTGCCCAGCGGTTCGGCGCTGGTGGCCCAGGCCCATGTGTGCCGCAGCCTGGCGCGCAGTGCCGAACGGCGCTGCCAGCAGCTCAATGCGCTGGAGCCGTTGGCGGGGGTGGGGTTGGCCTATATCAACCGGCTTTCGGATTTGCTGTTTGTGGCGGCGCGGATCATTGGGCGGCGCCAGGGGGTGGCTGAGGTGTTGTGGCAGCCTGCGCAGAAGCCTTTGGGGTGATGGTTGTGTGTAGGTCGTGATGGGGCTGCTTTGCAGCCCATCGCGACCTGCGGTCGCTCCTACCGGGGGGGCGTGGGCGCTTAGGCCTCAGGCCAGAACGCCCGGATCCCCGCCACACCTTGCGCGCCAGCCGCCCAGGCCTGCTCGCGCTCAGCCGGCCCTACGCCACCCAGCAGGTAGACGGGCTGGGTGAAACCTGCGATCAACCGCTGCGCCTCATCCCAGCCCAGCGGCACGGCCTCAGGGTGGGTCTGGGTTGCCTGCACCGGCGACAGGGTCACGAAATCCACCCCCATCTGCTCAGCCAGCGCCAGCTCCTCGGCACTGTGGCAAGACGCCGCCAGCCAGCGTGCTTTCGGGAATGGCCGCCCCTTGGCCGCGTACTTGCGCAACTGCGCAGCCGTGAGGTGCCAGCCGGCCGACGGGAAGTCGCCCAGCCATTCCAGCGGGCCCTTGAGCATCAGCTGCGCCTTGCCGGCGCACAGGCCCACCGCGTCCACCGCCACATCGCGGTACTTGGGGTCGTACATGTCTGGCGCGCGCAACTGGATCAGGCGAATGCCATTGGCCACCGCCTTCTGGATGCCCTTGAGCAGTTGCGGCACTTCCAGGCCATCGGGGGTAATCAGGTATTGGTCGGGCAGGCGCGCTGCGGCGACGATCGGCTTGTTGGCCTCGGGGAACTCGTACTGGGGCAAATCCCGCGGGGCCACCCAGGCCAGTGGCTGGCCTTCGGCGCCGTGGGCCTCGCCGACAAAGGCGTCGACTTCGCGAACCTCCAGCAGCACCTGCTTGTCCGGGTAGTCATGGCTGACCTTGATCAGTGGCCGCGAACGCACCACGTCGATACCCAGCTCCTCGCGCAGCTCACGGGCCAGGGCCGCTTCGACGGCCTCGCCCTGCTCCACCTTGCCACCTGGGAATTCCCAGAGACCACCCTGGTGCTGGGTGTCGGCGCGCCGGGCTATCAGAATGCGGCCATCGGTGCCCCGAATGACTGCTGCTACAACATGTATCCGTTTCAACCTTCACGCTCCGCCAGGCCGGCCAGTGGTAAATGGTTTGGGGTGGCATTCGGCGTGCAAGCCCTATCCCGCCCTACGCTCGCTGCCACAGGGCAACGCAACCCCCCGTAGGAGCGACCGCAGGTCGCGAAAGGGCCCGCAAGCCAAAAACCGTTACATCAAGTACGGTATTCGGCGTTGATCTTCACGTACTCGTGGGACAGGTCGGTGGTCCAGATGGTTTCGCTGCACTGGCCACGGCCCAGCTCGATACGGATGGTGATTTCTTCCTGCGCCATCACCTTCGAGCCTTGCTCCTCGGTGTAGCTCGGGCTGCGCCCGCCTTGGCTGGCGATGCACACGCTGTCCAGGTACACATCGATCAGGCTGACGTCCAGCTCAGGCACACCCGCACGGCCAACGGCGGCCAGGATACGGCCCCAGTTCGGGTCGGAAGCGAACAGCGCGGTCTTGATCAGCGGCGAGTGGGCCACGGCGTAACCCACATCCAGGCACTCCTGGTGGTTGCCCCCGCCGTTGACCTGCACGGTGACGAACTTGGTCGCGCCTTCGCCGTCACGGACGATGGCCTGAGCCACTTCCATGCACACTTCGAACACGGCCTTTTTCAGCGCTTCGAACAGCGCGCCGCTGGCCTCGGTGACTTCCGGCAGGTTGGCCTTGCCGGTGGCGATCAGCATGCAGCAGTCGTTGGTGGAGGTGTCACCATCGATGGTGATGCGGTTGAACGACTTGTTGGCGCCATCGAGCATCAGGTCTTTGAGCACCGCCGGCGCGACCTTGGCGTCGGTGGCGATGTAGCCGAGCATGGTGGCCATGTTCGGGCGGATCATGCCCGCGCCTTTGCTGATACCGGTGACGGTAACGGTCACGCCGTCGTGCTGGAACTGGCGGCTGGCACCCTTGGGCAGGGTGTCGGTGGTCATGATGCCGGTGGCGGCTTCAGCCCAGTGGTTTTCCGACAGGTTGTCCAGGGCGGCCTGCAGGGCGCCTTCGATCTTCTCGACCGGCAGCGGCTCACCGATCACGCCGGTGGAGAACGGCAGTACCGACTCGGCTGGCACGCCGGTCAGCTCGGCCAGCTTGGCGCAGGTGCGCTCGGCGGCGGCCAGGCCAGGTGCGCCGGTGCCGGCGTTGGCGTTACCGGTGTTGGTCAGCAGGTAGCGCACGGTGCCTTGTACACGCTGCTTGGAGAGGATCACCGGTGCGGCGCAGAAGGCGTTGAGGGTGAACACGCCTGCGACGCTGGAGCCTTCGGCGCAGCGCATGACCACCACGTCCTTGCGCCCAGGGCGCTTGATGCCGGCAGAAGCGATGCCGAGTTCAAAACCCGGAACCGGGTGCAGGGTGGGCAAAGGACCAAGACCAACAGCCATTAGAGCGCTCCTAGAAATACGGTGAAATGATGAGGGAAAAGCGGGGCCGCTTCGCGCCCCATTCGCGGCACAAGGCCGCTCCTACAAGGGCATCGCAACCATCAGGCTGGGCGCGGTCCCTGTAGGAGCGGCCTTGTGCCGCGAATGGGCCGCACAGCGGCCCCCGGTGTGTCACGTTACAGCGAGTGAATCAGATCACTCGATCTGACCATGGCAATGCTTGAATTTCTTGCCCGAACCACACCAGCACGGCTCGTTGCGGCCCAGTTTCAGGTCGTTGCGCACCGGGGCGGCGGCCACGGCCACTTCAGCACCCTCCTCGCTCAGCTCGCTTTCAAGGCCCGGCGCGGCAGCATGCTGGAACTGCATGCGGCTGGCCAGCTCCTCGGCTTCGCGGCGCAGGCGGGCTTCTTCTTCGGCCGGGTCTTCGCGGCGTACCTGAACGTGCGACAGCACGCGGATGGTGTCGCGCTTGATCGACTCCAGCAGTTCCTGGAACAGGGTGAACGACTCGCGCTTGTACTCCTGCTTCGGGTTCTTCTGCGCATAGCCACGCAGGTGAATACCGTGGCGCAGGTGGTCCATGGTCGACAGGTGGTCTTTCCACAGATCGTCCAGCACGCGCAGCAGAATCTGCTTCTCGAAGGTACGCAGGGCGTCGATGCCGGCCTGGTCTTCCTTCTCGGTGTAGGCCGTGGTGATTTCGCTCAGCAGCTTCTCGCGCAGGGTTTCCTCGTAGAGGTGATCGTCCTCGTCGAGCCACTGCTGGATTGGCAGCTTGATGGCAAAATCGCTGGCCAGCGAAGCCTCGAGGCCGGCCACGTCCCACTGCTCGGGCAGCGACTGCGGCGGAATGTGCTGGCTGATGGTGGCATCGAGCACTTCCTGGCGGAACTCGGCGATGGTGTCGCCAATGTTCTCGGCCGCCAGCAGGCTGTTGCGCATGTGGTAGATCACCTTGCGCTGTTCGTTGGCCACATCGTCGTATTCGAGCAGCTGCTTGCGGATGTCGAAGTTGCGGCCTTCGACCTTGCGCTGGGCTTTCTCGATGGCGTTGGTGACCATGCGGTGCTCGATGGCCTCACCGGACTGCATGCCCAGTGCCTTCATGAAGTTCTTCACCCGGTCAGAGGCGAAGATGCGCATCAGGCTGTCTTCCAGCGACAGGTAGAAACGGCTCGAACCCGGGTCGCCCTGACGGCCGGAACGGCCACGCAGCTGGTTGTCGATACGGCGCGATTCGTGGCGCTCGGAGGCGATCACGTGCAGGCCACCGGCCTCGATCACCTGCTGGTGACGCTTCTGCCAGTCGGCCTTGATCTGGGCGATCTGCTCAGGGGTCGGGTTTTCCAGGGCGGCCACTTCGGCTTCCCAGTTACCACCCAGCAGAATGTCGGTACCACGGCCAGCCATGTTGGTGGCGATGGTCAGCGCGCCCGGGGCACCGGCCTGGGCGATGATCTCGGCTTCCTTCTCGTGGTACTTGGCGTTCAGTACCTTGTGGTCGATGCCTTCCTGCTTCAGCAGGTTCGACATGTGCTCGGAGGTTTCGATGGTGGCGGTACCCACCAGAATCGGCCGGCCCTGGGTCATGCTTTGCTTGATGTCGGCAATGATCGCGGCGTATTTCTCGTCGGCGGTCAGGTACACCAGGTCGTTGTGGTCCTTGCGCGCCAGCGGCTTGTTCGGCGGAATGACCATGACGTTCAGGGCGTAGATCGACTGGAACTCGAACGCTTCGGTGTCGGCGGTACCGGTCATGCCGGACAGCTTGGTGTAGAGGCGGAAGTAGTTCTGGAAGGTGGTCGAAGCCAGGGTCTGGCTTTCAGCCTGGATGTTCAGGTTTTCCTTCGCCTCGATGGCCTGGTGCAGGCCTTCGGACAGGCGACGGCCCGGCATGGTACGGCCGGTGTGCTCGTCGATCAGCAGCACCTGGCCGTCCTGCACGATGTACTCGACGTTGCGGTGGAACAGCTTGTGCGCACGCAGGCCGGCATAGACATGGGTCAGCAGGCCCAGGTTGTGCGCCGAGTACAGGCTCTCGCCCTCGGCCAGCAGGCCGGCTTGGGTGAGCATTTCCTCGATGAACTGGTGCCCGGCTTCGTTGAGCTCGACCTGGCGGCTCTTCTCGTCGATGGTGAAGTGGCCTTCCTGGGTGACCTGGCCTTCCACTTCCTCGATGTGCTGGGTCAGGCGCGGGATCAGGCGGTTGATCTCGATGTACAGCTTGGAGCTGTCTTCGGCCTGGCCAGAGATGATCAGCGGGGTACGGGCTTCGTCGATGAGGATCGAGTCGACTTCGTCGATCACCGCGAAGTTGAGTTCACGCTGGAACTTCTCTTCCTGGCTGAACGCCATGTTGTCGCGCAGGTAGTCGAAACCGAATTCGTTGTTGGTGCCGTAGGTGATGTCGGCGGCGTAGGCAGCGCGCTTTTCTTCAGGCGGCTGGAAGGCCGAGACGATACCCACGGACAGGCCGAGGAATTCGTACAGCGGGCGCATCCAGTTGGCGTCACGGCGGGCCAGGTAGTCGTTCACCGTGACCACGTGCACGCCCTTGCCGGACAGTGCGTTCAGGTACACGGCCAGGGTACCGACCAAGGTCTTGCCTTCACCGGTACGCATTTCTGCGATCATGCCCTCGTGAAGGGTCATGCCACCGATCAGCTGCACGTCGAAGTGGCGCATGCCCATCACGCGCTTGCCGGCCTCACGGGCCACGGCGAAGGCTTCAGGCAACAGCTGGTCCAGGGTCTCGCCTTTGGCCAAGCGTTCCTTGAACTCTGCGGTCTTGCCCCGCAGTTGCTCGTCGGAGAGGGCCACCATCTTCTCTTCGAAGGCATTGACGATAGCTACCGTCTTGAGCATGCGTTTGACTTCACGCTCGTTCTTGCTTCCAAAAAGTTTTTTTAACAAAGGCGCAAACATATCGGCAGGATCTTCCACACGTAGGGATGGAGGGCGGCCCCATGAGTCGCCCGTGCAGCCCTGAGGCCGCATGCGAACGAGCATTCTACCCGGAAACGATGGTGAGGAAAGTGGTCGATTGCCACGATGCTGGCACAGCGCTTAGGCGGGGGCTTTTCTAAGATAGGGGCATTTTCCCTGAGTTCAACCTTCAGGTTGATGAAACGTAGCGAGAATGACTCGTATCTTGCACTGGCCTCTTCGCGGGACAAGCCCGCTCCTACGGGAATCGCGCAATATCTGTAGGAGCGGGCTTGCCCCGCGAAGAGGCCGGCACAGCCAACAGAGATGTTAGACTGCCCATCTTGTAACTTCATGCAAACAGCCATGGCCTTCAAACCCTCCCCCGCCCAGCCACCCGCCGCCCTGCTGCGCCAGAACCGCCCGCTGCGCCTGCTACTGAACCAGGCCGAGCGCCTGGAGCACCTGCAGCGCCTGCTGGAAAGCCAGTTGCAGCCGGCTGCGCGCGAACATTGCCATGTGGCGTCCTGGCGTGATGGCACGCTGCTGCTGGTGGTCACCGACGGGCACTGGGCCACCCGCCTGCGCTACCAGCAAAAACGCCTGCTGCGCCAGCTTCAGGAACTGGAAGCCTTCGGCAACCTCAAGCGCATCCTGTACAAGGTGCAGCCGCCGCTGGTGCCGGCCAAGCGCGGCGGCAATACCACCGAACTGTCGAGCAACGCCGCAATGAGCATCCGCGATTCGGCAGAAGGTATCGCCGACCCCAAGTTGCGCGCCGCCCTCGAACGCCTGGCCAGCCACGCCAACAAAGGCAAGGGCTGAAAAAAAAAAGGCCACCCGAAGGTGGCCTTAATGAACTAGAGAGTGTTCGAACTTACACCGCCGCTACAGGGCGCATGTACGAGATCGGTGCCGTGCTGGCATCTTCGAACGTGACCACTTCCCAGGCATCGGTTTCCTTGATCAGCTTGCGCAGCAGCTGGTTGTTCAGCGCGTGGCCAGACTTGTAGCCCTTGAACTCGCCGATCAGGCTGTTGCCCAGCAGGTAAAGGTCGCCAATGGCGTCGAGGATCTTGTGCTTGACGAATTCGTCATCGGAACGAAGGCCGTCTTCGTTGAGCACACCAGTCTCGTCGACCACGATGGCGTTCTCGACACTGCCGCCCAGCGCAAGGTTGTGCTTGCGCAGGTACTCGATGTCACGCATGAAACCGAAGGTACGGGCGCGGCTGACTTCCTTGACGAAGGAGGTGCTGGAGAAGTCTACCACCGCACTTTGGGTCTGGCCCTTGAGGACCGGGTGATCGAAGTCGATCTCGAAGCTCACCTTGAACCCGTCGAAAGGCAGGAAGGTGGCGCTCTTGTCGCCCTCCACCACTGTCACTTCGCGCAGGATGCGGATGAACTTCTTGGCTGCGTCCTGTTCTTCCAGGCCGGCAGACTGAATCAGGAATACGAAGGGACCGGCGCTGCCATCCATGATCGGCACTTCCGAGGCGGAGAGCTCGACGTAGGCGTTATCGATGCCCAGGCCCGCCATGGCGGAGAGCAAATGCTCGACCGTATCGACCTTGACGTCACCGTTGACCAGCGTGGTGGACATGGTGGTCTCGCCCACATTGGCCGCGCGCGCCGGGATTTCGACCACAGGGTCGAGGTCGGCGCGACGGAAGACGATGCCGGTGTCGACAGGCGCAGGCTTGAGGGTCAGGTAGACCTTCTCCCCGGAGTGCAGGCCGACGCCGGTGGCACGGATGGTATTCTTCAGGGTGCGTTGTCTAATCATGGCATTGGCCGCTTCAGCGCTAATTGCGAACAGGTATCAACAAAGGCTGGGAATAATAACAGACCCGGCCTTTGCTGAACACCAATCACCCTTATACCCCTGATAAATTCCATCAATCGGCCTGACGACGCAGGAAGGCTGGAATGTCGAGGTAATCCAGGTCGTCCTGTGGGTTGAGCTTGGCGGCTGCCGCAGCACCGGCGTGAGCCTGGTTGCGCATTACCGTCGGGCGCTCTAGGTCGCGGTAGTTGACGGCTGGCTGCTCCTGGCGAACCGGCGCCGGGTTGGAAGACTCGTACACCTGCTGGGCAGTCTGCAGGGTGTTGTCGACCACTTTCACCGGTTTTTCGATGCGCGCGCCCAGACCAGTGGCAACCACGGTCACGTGCAGTTCGTCGCGCATGTCCGGGTCGATCACGGTGCCGACCTTGACCATCGCGTGGTCGGAGGCGAAGGCTTCGATGATGCTACCCACGTCGGAGTACTCACCCAGCGACAGGTCCGGGCCAGCAGTGATGTTCACCAGGATGCCGCGGGCGCCCTGCAGGTTGACGTCTTCGAGCAGCGGGTTGCGAATCGCCGCCTCGGTGGCTTCGCGGGCGCGGTTCGGGCCGCTGGCGCAGCCAGTACCCATCATCGCCATGCCCATTTCACCCATCACGGTACGCACGTCGGCGAAGTCGACGTTGATCATGCCCGGGCGCTTGATGATATCGGAGATACCACGCACGGCACCGGCCAGTACATCGTCGGCCTTGGCGAAGGCAGACAGCAGGCTGGCATCCTTGCCCAGGATGGTCAGCAGCTTCTCGTTGGGGATGGTGATCAGCGAGTCGACGCTTTCAGCCAGCATGCGGATGCCTTCATCGGCGATCTGCATGCGCTTGCGGCCTTCGAACGGGAACGGACGGGTCACCACCGCAACGGTGAGGATGCCCATTTCCTTGGCCACTTCGGCGATGATCGGCGCCGCACCGGTGCCGGTACCGCCGCCCATGCCGGTGGTGATGAACACCATGTTGGTGCCCTGCAGCACCTCGGCGATGCGCTCACGGTCTTCCAGCGCGGCCTGGCGGCCGACTTCCGGGTTGGCACCGGCACCCAGCCCTTTGGTTACGCCGGTACCCAGTTGCAGGATGGTGCGTGCGCCAATGTTTTTCAGCGCCTGGGCATCGGTGTTGGCGCAGATGAACTCGACGCCTTCGATGCTGCTCTTCACCATGTGGTTGACGGCGTTGCCGCCGCCACCGCCGACGCCGATCACTTTGATGACCGGGCTTTGCGGGACGTTGTCTACGAGCTCGAACATTTTCCCTCTCCTTACAGTTCTCTAGTTGTCGCGCCTACCACTACTGCTTTGAAACTTAGAAGTTGCCCTGAACCCACCGCTTGAAGCGCTCAAGCACTGGGGCCTTCGGTTCATCGCCATAGCTGTTGCTGCTGATGTTACCGGTCAGGGGCAAGTCCTCGGACTGCTTCTGCAGGCCGTAGGTGAGCAAGCCCACGCCGGTGGAATAGATCGGGTTGCGCACCACGTCGCTCAGCCCCCGAACGCTGTGCGGCACGCCCAGGCGTACCGGCATGTGGAAGATTTCCTCGGCCAGTTCCACGGCGCCTTCCATTTTCGCGGTGCCGCCGGTGAGGACGATGCCGGCAGGCACCAGGTCCTCGTAGCCGCTGCGGCGCAGTTCAGCCTGAATCAGGGTGAACAGCTCGTCGTAACGCGGCTCCACCACTTCGGCCAGGGCCTGGCGCGACAGTTCGCGCGGTGGGCGATCGCCCACGCTTGGCACCTTGATGGTTTCGCCGGCACCGGCCAGCTTGGCCAGGGCGCAGGCGTAGCGGATCTTGATTTCCTCGGCGTACTGGGTGGGCGTGCGCAGGGCCATGGCGATGTCGTTGGTCACCTGGTCGCCGGCAATCGGGATCACCGCGGTGTGGCGGATGGCGCCTTCGGTGAAGATGGCGATATCGGTGGTGCCACCGCCGATGTCCACCAGGCACACGCCCAGCTCTTTCTCGTCATCGGTCAGCACCGAGTAGGCCGATGCCAGCTGCTCAAGGATGATGTCGTCGATTTCCAGGCCGCAACGGCGCACGCACTTCTCGATGTTCTGCGCCGCGTTGACCGCGCAGGTAACCACGTGGACCTTGGCTTCCAGGCGCACGCCAGACATGCCCAGCGGCTCGCGCACGCCTTCCTGGTTGTCGATCACGTAGTCCTGCGGCAGGGTGTGCAGCACGCGCTGGTCGGCCGGAATGGCCACGGCCTGGGCGGCGTCGAGCACACGCTCCAGGTCCGCCAGGCTGACCTCGCGGTCACGAATCGCGACGATGCCGTGGGAGTTCAGGCTGCGGATGTGGTTGCCGGCCACGCCGACGAACGCCGAGTGGATGCGGCAGCCGGCCATCAGCTGGGCCTCTTCCACCGCGCGCTGGATCGACTGCACGGTCGACTCGATGTTCACCACCACGCCTTTTTTCAGGCCGCGGGACGGGTGGGTGCCGATACCCACGATCTCGAGGGTGCCGTCTTGGCCCACTTCACCCACCAGCGCCACCACCTTGGAGGTGCCGATGTCCAGCCCGACGATCATTTTGCCGCTATGCGCGTTTGCCATGGTCCTGCCTCTCTCTAATTCTTCGCAACGGCGGGTTTGGCCGTCGTCGGTGCAATCGGTTCCCGCCAACCAACGGCAAGTCCGTTGGAATAACGCAGATCAATGCGGGCGATATTGGTGATCTGCTCTTTGAGCGTCTTGTCGTAAATGGCAATGAAACGGCGCATCTTCTCCACCAGATGGTCGCGCCCCAGCAGCAGCTCGATGCCCGGCCCGGTGCTACCGGCACCGGTGGTCAGGAACCAGCTGCCTCGCTCGCGCAGCTCCAGGCGAGCGATGGAAAAGCCCAAGGGGCGCAGCATCTGGCTCAATACCTGATACTGCTGCATGACTTGTTGCTGGGCACGCTGCGGCCCGAACAGCTGCGGCAGGTGCTCATAGTTGGCCAGCTCGCGCGGGGTAAAGGCCTGGCCCTGGTTGTTGAGCAAGGCCTCGTCGCCCCAGCGCGCCACCGGCAGCTGTTCTTCCAGGCGAATCACCACCTCATCGGGCCACACGCGGCGCACTTCGGCATGGGCGATCCACGGCATCTGCTCAAGCTCGGCGCGCATCGCCGTCAGGTCGACGCTGAAGAAGCTCGCCGCCACGTAGGGGGCAATGCGCTGCTGCACCGACTGCTGGCTGATGTAGCTGAGGTCGCCCTGCACGTCGATCTTGGT
Source organism: Pantoea sp. Ap-967 (assembly GCF_011752565.1). GTDB lineage: Bacteria > Pseudomonadota > Gammaproteobacteria > Pseudomonadales > Pseudomonadaceae > Aquipseudomonas. The sequence continues at coordinate 52,201 of NZ_VWXK01000008.1, read as the reverse complement.
GATCGGCCGGTCGGCATAGGGCATCAGGCGAATGGCACCTTCGTAGGCGCCAAAGCCGGCAGCCACCAGCACGATCGGCCACAGCAAGCGCTTCAGGCCACCCAGGCTGGGCCGCGGCAGGCGCGCCGATACGGGCTCGTCGGCCACCAGTCGGCTGGCACCACGCGGCACCGGCTTGCTACGGCCGGTAACGGGTTGCTGCTGACGTATCATTGCGCCTTGCATGGTCTTAACCTCGCGTCACGACGCTGTCGGCCAGGATTGCCAGCACCAGTTGCTGGAAGTCCAGGCCGGCCGCACGGGCCGCCATGGGCACCAGGCTGTGGTCGGTCATGCCTGGTGCGGTGTTGACTTCGAGCAGCCAGAACCGGCCCTGCTCGTCCTGCATCACGTCCAGCCGGCCCCAGCCTTCGATGCCGATGGCATCGCAGGCGCGCGCGGTCAGGTCGATCAGTTCCTGCTCCTTGGCACTGTCCAGGCCGCACGGGATGCGGTACTGGGTGTCATTGGCGATGTACTTGGCGTCGTAGTCGTAGAACACGTGCGGGGTGCCCAGCGCGATCGGCGGCAGCACCTGGCCGCGCAGTACCGCGATGGTGAACTCCGGGCCGTGAATCCATTGCTCGACCAGAACCTGCGAATCGTAGTTGGCGGCGTCTTGCCAGGCAGCGACCAGTTCCTGCTCGCTGTTCACCTTGGCCATGCCGATGCTAGAGCCTTCATGGGCTGGTTTGACGATCAGCGGGAAGCCCAGTTCCGTGCCGGCTGCAACACAATCCTCGGCGCTTGCCAGCACCGCGTGGCGCGGGGTTGGAATACCCAGGCTCTGCCACACCTGCTTGGTGCGCAGCTTGTCCATGGCCAGGGCCGAGGCAAGGATGCCGCTGCCGGTGTAGGGGATGCCCAGGCACTCAAGCAGGCCCTGCATGCTGCCGTCTTCACCGCCACGGCCGTGGAGGATGATGAAGGCGCGGTCGATTTTCTCGGCCTGCAGGCGCGCCAGCAGGTCGTCACCGACGTCGATGCCGACCACGTCGACACCGGCGCTGGTCAGCGCGTCGATCACGGCGGCGCCGGATTTCAGCGACACTTCACGCTCGGCGCTCTTGCCGCCGTACAGCACGGCGACGCGGCCGAACGCCTTGACGTCCAGGGTCGAGTGCAAGGTTGCGTAGGCGCTGGTCATTTCGACTTCTCCTGCTTGGCGCCTGCGAACAGCGGGCTTTTCATCAGTTGCGGGGCCAGGCCGCCAACGTCACCGGCACCCTGGCAGATCAGGATGTCGCCGGCACGCAGCAGCGGCTTGACCAGCGGCGCAAGCTCGGCGCCACGTTCGATGTAGATCGGGTCCAGCTTGCCGCGCTGGCGAATGCTGTGGCACAGCTGGCGGCTGTCGGCACCGGGGATTGGCTCTTCACCGGCCGGGTAGACCTCCATCAGCAGCAGCACGTTGGCATCGCCCAGTACCTGCACGAAATCGTCGTACAGGTCGCGGGTACGGCTATAGCGGTGCGGCTGGTAGACGATCACCAGGCGCCGGCTTGGCCAGCCACCGCGCACGGCCTTGATCACCGCGGCCACTTCGGTCGGGTGGTGGCCGTAGTCGTCCACCAGCATCACGCTGCCACCCTCGACCGGCAGCTCGCCGTACACCTGGAAGCGCCGGCCGACGCCCTGGAAGCAGGACAGGCCCTGGACGATGGCTTCATCGCTGATGCCCTCATCGGTGGCAATGGCGATGGTGGCCAGGGCGTTGAGCACGTTGTGATTGCCCGGCATGTTCACCGACACCTCAAGCGGCTCGCGGTCGCGACGCAGCACGGTGAAATGGGTTTGCATGCCCTGCTGGCGCACGTTGATGGCGCGGATGTCGGCCTCTTCGGTGAAGCCATAGGTAACGGTCGGGCGCTTGACCTGCGGCAGGATCTCGCGCACCACCGGGTCGTCCAGGCACACCACGGCCAGGCCGTAGAACGGCAGGTTGTGCAGGAACTCGACGAAGGTTTTCTTCAGCTTGTTGAAGTCGCCTTCGTAGGTGGCCATGTGGTCGGCGTCGATGTTGGTGACCACGGCAACCATGGGCTGCAGGTGCAGGAAGCTGGCGTCGCTTTCATCGGCTTCGGCAATCAGGTAGCGGCTGGTGCCCAGCTGCGCGTTGGTGCCGGCGGCGGTCAGGCGGCCACCGATGACGAAGGTCGGGTCCAGGCCGCCGGCGGCGAACACCGAGGCCAGCAGGCTGGTGGTGGTGGTCTTGCCGTGGGTGCCGGCAACCGCCACGCCATGGCGATAGCGCATCAGCTCGGCCAGCATTTCGGCGCGCGGCACCACGGGAATGCGGCGTTCCAGGGCAGTGGCGACTTCCGGGTTGGCCGGGTTGATGGCGCTGGACACCACCAGCACGTCGGCATTGGCGGCGTTCTCGGCGCGGTGGCCAACGAAGATCTCGGCACCGAACGACTCCAGGCGCTCGGTAACCGGCGAGGCCTTGAGGTCGGAACCGGACACCTGGTAACCCAGGTTCAGCAGCACTTCGGCGATACCGCACATGCCCACGCCGCCGATACCGACGAAGTGGATGCGGTTGATACGGCCCATCTTCGGTTGGGGCATGGCTTTCTGGCTTTCAACCATGGGCCACCTCCAGGCAGATATCGACCACGGTGCTGGTTGCAGCAGGTTTGGCCAGGCGCCGTGCGGTGCCAGCCATGGTGTTGAGTTTCTCGGGTTGCATCAGCACCTCGTTCAGGCGTTCAGCGAGCTGCGCTGCGCCAGTTGTCGCTTGTGGCATGAGGAAGGCTGCGCCTTCCTGGGCCAGATATTGGGCGTTGTGGGTCTGGTGGTCGTCGATGGCGTGGGGCAAGGGCACCAGCATCGAGGGCAGGCCCGCTGCCGCCAGCTCGCTGACGGTCAGGGCACCGGCCCGGCACACCACCATGTCGGCCCAGCCATAGGCATGGGCCATGTCCTTGATGAACGGCTCGACCTGAGCCTCGACACCGGCTTCGCGATAGCGCTCGGCGGTGACTGGCCCATGGTTCTTCCCGGCCTGGTGAAACACCTCCGGGCGCAGGCTTGCCGGCACTTCCGACAGGGCCTTAGGCAACAATTTGTTCAATGGTTCCGCACCCAGGCTGCCGCCCATGACCAACAGCCGCGCACGGCGCTCGGCCAGGGGGGCGCGCACGGCGTCCATGAACAGTTCAGGGCGCACCGGGTTGCCGGTGGTACGCAGCTTTTCACTGCTGGCGAAGGTGGCCGGGAAGGCCTCGCACACCCGCGCTGCCAGTGGCAGCAACAGGCGGTTGGTAGTGCCGGCGCGGGCGTTCTGCTCATGGATCACCAGCGGCACGCCGCACAGGCGCGCAGCCACACCACCGGGGCCGGTCACATAGCCGCCAAAGCCGACCACGCACACAGGTTTGAGCTGGCGCACGATGCGCCGCGCCTGCAGCACCGCCTTGACCAGGGTGAACGGCGCCTTGAGCAGCGACAGCTTGCCCTTGCCGCGCAGGCCCGTGACCTGGATCAGGTGCAGCGGCAGGCCGGCTTGTGGCACCAGTTCGTTCTCGATGCCACGCGGGGTGCCCAGCCAGTGCACGGTGTAGCCGCGTGCCTGGAACTCACGGGCGCAGGCCAGGGCCGGGAACACATGGCCCCCGGTGCCGCCAGCCATGATCAGTACGTTCTTGCCGTCAGCGGCCATGACTGGTCTCCTCGGCAAAATCGCTTTCATTGAATTCGTGTTCCTCGCTGCCCAGGTGCGTGCGGCTTTCCCACTCGATACGCAGCAACAAGCCCACGCAGGCGCAGCAGATCACCAGCGATGAACCGCCGTAACTGAGGAACGGCAGGGTCAGGCCCTTGGTCGGCAGCAGGCCGACGTTCACCCCGATGTTGATCAGGAACTGGCCGATCCACAGGAACGCCAGGCCAAAGGCCATGTAGGCGGAGAAGAACTGCTTGGCCTTCTCGGCCCACAGGCCGATGTACAGGGCACGAATGGTGACGAACACGAACAGCGCGATGGTCACCAGCGAGCCGACCACGCCCAGTTCCTCGGCCAGTACCGAGAACACGAAGTCGGTGTGCGCCTCCGGCAGGTAGAACTGCTTCTGCACGCTGTTGCCCAGGCCCACGCCCAGCCACTCGCCACGGCCGAAGGCGATCAGTGCCTGGGTCAGCTGGTAGCCGGAGCCGAACTGGTCGGACCAGGGGTCGGTGAAGGTAATCAGGCGCGCCATCCGGTACGGCTGCGCCTGCACCAGCACGAACACCGCGAACACCGCCAGCACCACCATCAAGCTGAAGCGGAACAACCCCACCCCGCCAAGGAACAGCATCGCCGCGGCGGCGCCCATCATCACCACGGTGGCGCCGAAGTCCGGCTCCATCAGCAGCAAGGCAGCCATCGGCAGCAGCACGATGAACGGCTTGAAGAAGCCCATCCAGGTTTCACGCACTTCGGTTTGGCGCCGCACCAGGTAACCGGCCAGGTAGATGACCACGAACACCTTGGCGATTTCCGAAGGCTGCACGTTGAAGAAGCTGAACCCGATCCAGCGCATCGAACCGTTCACCTCACGGCCAATGCCCGGCAACAGCACCATGACCAGCAGGCCGAAGGCGCCGATCAGCATCATGAAGCCCATACGCTGCCAGGTGGCGATCGGCACCATCATGGTCGCACCGCAGGCGACCAGGCCGAGGAACACGTACACCAGATGGCGGAACATGTGGTACAGCGGGTTGCCGGACTGCACGGCGGCCACTTCCGAGGACGCCGAGGTGATCATCACCAGGCCAAGGCCCAGCAGTGCCAGGCAACCGGCCAGCAGCGGGAAGTCGAGGTCGATGCCACGGCCGCTGATCAGCGGCGACGGGTAAGGCTTGAAGACGCCGAAGATCATGCCAGCCCTCCCGCCGCCTGGGCGAACAGGCGCCCACGCTCTTCGAAGTTCTTGAACATGTCGAGGCTGGCGCAGGCCGGCGACAGCAACACGGCATCGCCCGGGCGGGCCAGCTCGGCGCACTGCTGCACGGCGTCGTCCAGGGTCTTGACCCTGACCTGCGGCACGCCATCGCCCAGGGCCTGGGCCAGGCGCTCGGCGTCACGGCCAAGCAGCACCACGGCGCGGCAGAAGCGCTGAACCGGCTCGCGCAGGGCGGCGAAATCAGCGCCCTTGCCATCACCGCCGGCAATCAGCACCAGCTTGCCTTCGATATCGGCGCCCAGGCCTTCGATGGCGGCCAGGGCAGCCCCGACATTGGTGGCCTTGGAATCGTCGTACCAGTTCACCCCGTTGCGCTCGCGCACCCACTGGCAGCGGTGGGCCAGGCCACCGAACTCGCGCAGGGCGTCGAGCATTGGCGCGAACGGCAGGCCTGCGGCATGGCCCAGGGCCAGGGCGGCCAGGGCGTTGCTCTGGTTGTGGGCACCGCGCACTTTCAGTTCGCGCACCGGCATCAGCGCCTGGAACTCGTATGCCAGGTATTTTTCGCCGTCGACTTCACGCAGGCCGAAGGCCTTGAAATCGGGCTGGTTGAGGCCGAAGGTGAAGCACGGGCGGCCTTCCACAGGCAGCGGCCGGCTGAGGGCGTCCTGGCGGTTGACCACCACCTGGCGGGCGCCACGGAAGATCCGGTGCTTGGCCAGGTGGTAGGCCGGCAGGCCGCTGTAGCGGTCCATGTGGTCCTCGCTGATGTTCAGCACCGTGGCCACTTCAGCGTTGAGCTGGTCGGTGGTTTCCAACTGGAAGCTCGACAGCTCCAGCACGTACAGCTCCACCTCGTCACTCAAAAGGTCGAGCGCCGGGGTGCCGAGGTTGCCACCCACGGCCACGCGCTTGCCGGCCTTGGCGGCCATGTCGCCGACCAGGGTGGTGACGGTGCTCTTGGCGTTGGAGCCGCTGATCGCCACGATTGGCGCCTTGGCATAGCGGGCGAACAGCTCGATGTCACCAGACAGTTGCACGCCACGTGCCGCTGCCTGCTGCAGGGCAGGCGTGGCCAGGGCCAGGCCCGGGCTTACGTACAGCGTGCTGGCGCGGCACAGGAAGTCCACGTCCAGTTCACCACAGCGCACTTCCACCTGCGGGTAATCACGGCGCAGGGTTTCCAGTTCCGGCGGTTGCTCACGGGTGTCGGCGACCGCAAAGGCAATGCCCCGGTTCGCCAGGAAGCGAACCAGGGACATGCCGCTCTTGCCGAGGCCGACAACGATGCGGAATTGGTCGGAAGCGATCAAAGACACGCTCATCTACCTCAGTTTCAGGGTTGCCAGGCCGATCAGCACCAGAATCACGGTGATGATCCAGAAGCGGACGATCACGCGCGGCTCGGGCCAGCCCTTGAGTTCAAAGTGGTGGTGAATCGGCGCCATGCGGAACACGCGCTTGCCGGTGAGCTTGAACGAGGCCACCTGGATCACCACCGACAGGGTTTCCATCACGAAGATGCCACCCATGATGAACAGCACGATTTCCTGGCGCACGATCACCGCGATGGTGCCCAGCGCTGCGCCCAGTGCCAGGGCACCGACGTCGCCCATGAACACCTGGGCCGGGTAAGTGTTGAACCACAGGAAGCCCAGGCCTGCGCCGATCAGCGCGCCACAGAACACGATCAGCTCGCCGGAACCGGGTACGTACGGAATCAGCAGGTAGTCGGCGAACTTCACGTTGCCCGACAGGTAGCAGAAAATGCCCAGGGCACCGCCGACCATCACCGTGGGCATGATCGCCAGGCCGTCGAGGCCATCGGTGAGGTTGACCGCGTTGCTGGAGCCGACGATGACGAAGTAGGTCAGCACCACGAAACCGATGCCCAGCGGAATGGTAACGTCCTTGAGGAACGGCACGATCAGCGTGGTTTCGACGCTGGTGGGCGCACTCATGTACAGGAACACCGCAGCACCCAGGCCGAACACCGATTGCCAGAAGTACTTCCAGCGGCTCGGCAGGCCACGGGAATTCTTCTCGATCACCTTGCGGTAGTCGTCGACCCAGCCGATGGCCCCGAACAGCAGGGTCACGATCAGCACGGTCCATACATAGCGGTTGGACAGGTCGGCCCACAGCAGGGTGCTGATGCCGATGGCGGACAGGATCAAGGCACCGCCCATGGTCGGGGTGCCGGACTTGGACAGGTGCGATTGCGGGCCGTCGTTACGAACGGCCTGACCGATCTGGCGGATCTGCAGGGTACGGATCATCCACGGGCCCAGCCACAGCGCCAGCGACAACGCGGTCAGTACGCCAAGAATCCCGCGCAGGGACAGGTACTGGAAGACCGCGAAGCCCTTGTGGAACTGTTGCAGATACTCAGCCAACAGCAGCAGCATTAATGTTTCTCCCCGCTGGCACCGCACAGAGCGGCCACGACGTTTTCCATCGCAGCACTGCGCGAGCCTTTGATCAAAATGGTGGTATCACTGGCTGTCTCGGCACGAACGGCGTCGATCAGCTCAGCTTGGGTGGCGAAATGACGGCCATCGGCGCCGAACGCCGATACCGCATGAATCATGTTGGAACCCACTGCATACAGGGCATCGACCTTGCCGCGCGCGTACTCGCCCACCTGACGGTGACCTTCTTCCGCCCACTGGCCCAGTTCGCCGATATCCCCCAGCACCAGAACGGTGCGCCCGGAAAAGCCGCGGAGTATATCAATGGCCGCGCACATCGAGGTGGGATTTGCATTGTAACTGTCATCAATCACGCGCACGCCGTTCGCGGCGATTTGCGCCACAGTGCGGCCCTTGACCGGTTGCACGGCATTGAGCCCGGCAGCGATGCCGTTGAGGCTCAGACCAACGGCATGGGCGGCGGCGGCGGCGGCCAGGGCGTTGCTGACGTTGTGCTCGCCGAGAACGTTGAGCTGTACGGCCACCGACTCACCAGCGCCATGCAGGGTGAACGACGGGCAGCCGCGGGCATCACGGTCGATGTGGCTGGCGTGGAAGTCGGCGCGGGCGTCGCTGCGGGCGAAGCTGACCACCGTGTGCGCACCGGCGCGGGCCTGCCAGGTGGCGAATGCCTTGTCGTCCAGGTTGAGGATGGCGATACCGCCCTCGCCCAGGCCTTCGAGGATTTCGCCCTTGGCCTCGACAATCTTCTCCGGGCCGCCGAACTCACCCACGTGGGCGGTGCCAGCGTTGTTGATAATGACCACCTGCGGCCGGGTGAGGCCGACGGTGTAGCGGATTTCGCCGATGCGCGAGGCGCCCAGCTCGATCACCGCGGCGCTGTGCTCCGGGGCGATTTCCAGCAGGGTCAGCGGCGCGCCGAGGTCGTTGTTGAGGTTGCCGCGAGTAGCGTGCACCAGGCCACGGGTACGCAGGATACTGGCCAGCATCTCCTTGACCGTGGTCTTGCCGCTGGAGCCGGTGATGGCCACCACGGGCTTGTCGAAGCCGGCGCGGTTCAGGGCGCCCAGCTGGCCAAGGGCGATGCGGCAGTCGGCAACCAGCAACTGCGGCAGGTCGACCCCTGCGACCTCGCGTTCAACCAGGGCAGCGACGGCGCCCTTGGCCTGCACGTCGGCAAGGTAGTCGTGGCCATCGAAGCGCGGGCCGGCCAGGGCAACGAACAGCTGCCCGGCGCCGACCGTGCGGCTGTCGATACTGACGCCGGTGAAGCTTGCGTCGGCACCGACCAGGCGCGCGTTCAGTGCCTCGGTCAGCTGGCTGAGTATCATGGGCTTAAGCATGTGGAGCCTCCCAGGCTGCAAGTGCCTTGTCGGCTTCGATCAGGTCGGAAAAGGCATGGCGCTCGCCATGAATTTCCTGGTAATCCTCATGCCCCTTGCCGGCCAGCACGATCACGTCGTTGGCAGCAGCAGTGGCGATCAGGTGGGCGATGGCCTCGCCACGGCCGGCGACGAACTCGACGTCGGCGGGCTTGGCGAAACCAGGGCGAATGTCGTCGAAGATACGCAGCGGGTCTTCGCTGCGCGGGTTGTCGTCGGTGACCAGCACGCGGTCGGCCAGGCGCTCGGCCACTTCGGCCATCAGCGGACGCTTGCCGCGGTCGCGGTCACCGCCACAGCCAAACAGGCACAGCAGCCGGCCATGGGCGTGCGGGCGCAGGGCTTCGAGCACTTTCTCCAGGGCATCCGGGGTGTGGGCGTAGTCGACCACCACCAGCGGCTTGTCACCGCCGCCCAGGCGCTGCATGCGCCCCACGGGGCCCTGCAGTTTCGGCGTGACCTTGAGAATTTCGTCCAGCGGGTAGTCCAGCGCCAGCAAGGTGGCCACGGCAGCCAGCATGTTGCTCAGGTTGAAGCGCCCAAGCAGCTGGCTGCGCAGGGTACGCTCACCCTGGGCGGTGACGAGGATGGCGCGCACGCCATCGTCATCGAAGTGGGCTTCACGGCAGAACAGCGAAGCGTCCGGGTTTTCCAGGCTATAGCTGAGCAGCCGAGTTTCGATATGGTCGGCAACCGGGCGGCGGGCAAAATCCTCGGCCAGGCGACGACCGAACCCATCGTCCAGGTTGACCACCTGGCAGCGCAGGCTCGGCCAGGCGAACAGCTTGGCCTTGGCGGCCTCGTAGGCCTCCATGCTGCCGTGGTAGTCCAGGTGGTCGCGCGACAGGTTGGTCATCACCGCGATGTCGAATTCCAGCGCGGCCACCCGGCCCTGCTCCAGGGCATGGGAAGACACTTCCATGGCCACGGCCTTGGCGCCGCCCTTCTTCAGGTCGTTCAGGGTGGACTGCACGGCGATGGGGTCGGGCGTGGTCAGGCGGCCGCTCTGCAGCTCACCATAGAAGCCCGTGCCAAGGGTGCCGATCAGGCCGCAACGCAGGCCCAGCGCATCGAGCGCCTGGGCCACCAGCTGGGTCACGCTGGTTTTGCCGTTGGTGCCGGTGACACCGACCAGGTGCAGCTGGCGGCTCGGCTCGCCATAGAAGCGGCCAGCGATCTGCGACAGCTGGCCAATCAGGCCTTTCACCGGAATCAGCGGCACGTCGGTCAGCGGCAGCACGTTGGCGCCGTGCTCTTCGTAGGCCACGGCGGCGGCACCACGGGCCAGGGCATCGGCGATGTGCTCGCGGCCATCGACCTTGGCGCCGGGCACGGCCAGGAACAGGTCGCCCTGACGCACCTGACGGCTGTCCAGGGTCAGTTCGCGGATCAGTGGATCCTGGCTGGCGTTGGCGAACAGTTTGCTCAATGGCATCGTCATCATCCACGCCCTCCCTTGGCGGGTACTGCACTGGCCTGCTGCGGGTCGGTTGGTGGCGGCAGGTTATCTGGCGGCACGTTCATCAGGCGCAGGGTGCCGGACATGACCTTGCTGAATACCGGTGCCGAAACCAGGCCACCGAAGTAGCCGCCCTTGCCCGGTTCGTCGATCACCACGACGATGGCGTAGCGTGGGTCGCTCATCGGGCCGAAGCCGGCGAACAGCGAACGGTAGGCGTTTTCGGTGTAGCCCTTGGAGCCGACGGTGGCCTTGCGCGCAGTACCGGACTTGCCGGCCACGTGATAGAACGGCACCTGGGCACGGAACACACCGCGCGGTGCTTCGATCACCTGCTGCAGCATGCCCTGGATGGTTTCGGCGGTTTCCTTCGGAATGGCCTGTACCGCTTCTGGCGCCTTGTCGACCTTGAGGATCGACAGCGGCACCATCTTGCCGTCGTTGGCCAGCGCCGCGTAGGCATGCACCAGCTGCAAGGCGGTCACCGACACGCCATAGCCGTAGGACAGGGTGGCGGTTTCGGCCTTGCGCCACTCGCGGTGGTTGGGCAGGTTGCCAACGCGCTCGCCGGGGAAGCCAAGGCCGGTGTACTGGCCCAGGCCAACCTGGGACATCACCCGGTAGATGGCCTCGCCGCCGATATCGAAGGCGATCTTGCTCATGCCCACGTTACTGGAGTTGATCAGGATGCCGGTCAGGTCGAGGATCGGCCCCTCGCTCTTGGACACGTCCTTGATGGTGTAGCGGCCGATCTGCAGGCTGCCCGGGTACACCTCGACCTTGTCGGTCGGCTTCCAGCGGCCACTCTGCAGCGCCGCGCTCATGGAGATCGGCTTGACCGTGGAGCCTGGCTCGAACACGTCGATGATCGCCCGGTTGCGCATGGCCGCCGGGAACATGCTGCGGCGGTTGTTGGGGTTGTAGGTCGGCTGGTTGACCATGGCCAGCACTTCGCCGGTTTTCACGTCCATGATCACCAGGCTGCCGGCCTTGGCGTCCTGCTCGGCAATGGCGTTGCGCAGCTCGCGGGTGGCCAGGTATTGCAGGCGCAGGTCGATCGACAACGCCAAGGTCTTGCCGGCCTTGGCGTTCTTGGTGACCTGGATGTCCTTGATCAGCCGGCCACGCCGGTCCTTGATCACTTGCCGCTTGCCGGGCACCCCGGCGAGCCATTCGTCATAGGCCAGCTCCACGCCTTCACGGCCGTGGTCGTCGAGGTCGGTGAAGCCGACCATGTGCGCGGTCACGTCACCGGCTGGGTAGAAGCGGCGGAACTCCTCCAGGCCGTACACACCCGGCACCTTGAGGTCGAGCACGTGCTGGCCCTGCTCCGGGGTCAGGCCGCGGACCAGGTAGATGAATTCCTTGTTGGCCTGCTGGGTCAGGCGCTCGGTCAGCTGCTGGGCGTTCTGGCCCAGGGCTGCGGCCAGCTGTGGCCAGCGGTCCTTGGCGGCCTGCATTTCCTTGGGGTTGGCCCACAGGGTGGTGACCGGGGTACTCACGGCCAGCGGCTCGCCGTTGCGGTCGGTAATCAACCCGCGGTGTGCCGGAATCGGGATATGCCGCAGGCTACGGGCGTCGCCCTGGCCCTTGAGGAAGTCGCGGTCGACCACCTGCAGGTCGATGATGCGCCAGCAGATGGCACCGACCATCAGTGCCAGCAGGCCGATCACCACCCGGAAGCGCCAGGGATAGAGTGCGCCTTCGAGCTTCATCATGGCGCCACCATCCGCACTTCGTCAGCGGCAGGCACGCGCATCTTCAGCTGCTCGGAAGCCAGGTTCTCGATGCGGCTGGAGGCGGTCCAGGTGCTTTGTTCGAGGATCAACCGGCCCCATTCGGCCTGGGCCTTGTCACGCTCGTTCAATTCACCGTACAGGGTATTGAGCAGTTGGCGGTTCCAGTGCGCGCTGTAGGACACCGCGATGGCCGAAACCAGCACGCCAACGAACAGCAAAAGCATGAGGAAGCTCCCGCCAGGCAGGGGCTTGGCAAAGAGCCGGCTCACCGAAGCTTCTCCGCCACCCGCATCACGGCGCTGCGCGACCGCGGGTTGGCCTTGAGTTCGGCGTCGGAGGCGAACTGGGCCTTGCCGATGAGCTTGACCTTCGGCTCGAACGCCTTGTGCTGCACTGGCAGGTTGCGCGGCAGGTTATCGGCCTCGCCCTTGACCAGCTTGCGCATGAACAGCTTGACGATGCGGTCTTCCAGCGAGTGGAAGCTGATGACCGCCAGGCGGCCGCCGACTTCCAGGGCATCGAGCGCCGCTTCAAGGCCGGCCTCAAGGTCGCCCAGCTCGTTGTTGACGTGGATACGCAGGCCCTGGAAGGCGCGGGTTGCCGGGTTCTTGCCCTTTTCCCAGGCTGGGTTGGCAACCTTGAGCACTTCGGCAAGGTCGGCAGTACGGGTGAACGGCTGCTGCTCGCGGCGCTCGACCACGGCACGTGCCATGCGCCCGGCAAAGCGCTCCTCGCCGTACTCCTTGAACACACGGGCAATTTCTTCGACGGGCGCGGTGGCAATGAACTCGGCAGCGCTGATGCCCTGGTCGGGGTTCATGCGCATGTCCAGCGGGCCGTCGTTGAGGAAGCTGAAGCCGCGCTCGGGGTCGTCCAGTTGCGGCGAAGACACGCCCAGGTCAAGCAGGATGCCGCTGACCTTGCCATGCAGGCCGCGCTCGGCCACTTCCGCGCCCAGCTCGGCAAAGCTGCGCTGCACAATGACAAAGCGGCCGTCTTCGGCCGCCAGCGCTTGCCCTGTGGCAATCGCCTGAGGATCTTTGTCGAAGCCCAGCAGCCGCCCCTGGGGGCCGAGCTTGCTGAGAATAAGGCGGCTATGGCCGCCACGTCCGAAGGTGCCGTCCAGATAGCAACCGTCGGCGCGCAGGGCCAATGCCTCGACAGCTTCGTCGAGCAGGACGGTGATGTGGTTGAAGCCGCTATCTATGGTCACAGGATCAGGTCACGCAAATCGTCGGGCATGGCGCCCGGTTGTTGGATAGCTGCAAGGTCGGCTGCCGAAACCGCGTTCCAGGCATCCTCGTCCCACAGCTGGAATTTGTTCAATTGCCCCACCAGCATCGCCTTCTTGTCCAGCTTGGCGTACTCACGCAGGCGGGGCGGCACCAGGAAACGCCCACTGCCATCGAGCTCCAGGTCAACCGCGTTACCGATCAGCAGGCGCTGAAGGCGGCGGTTTTCCTCACGCAACGACGGCAAGGCACGCAACTTGGCTTCAATCTGTTCCCACTCATCGAGGGGATAAACACACAAGCAGGGGTCTACGGCGTCAATGGTCACGATCAGCTGACCATTGCAACGCGAATCGAGCTCGTCACGGTACCGGCTCGGCATGGCGAGACGGCCCTTGGCGTCGAGGCTGACGGCGTTGGCTCCGCGAAACACGGTAGCGATCCCCCACAATGTTAGCTTTTTTGTCGCAGAAAACCCACTTCGTCCCACTTTCTGCCACTTGCGCACACTATAGGAATCCGCCCGCTGCACCGTCAAGGCACGTTCATAAGGAAAACCCTTACGTGACCGCGATTTAGCGCAACAAAGGAATGCGGAAGGAGTACCTGACGGGAAAAAACATGAGAAAAATCAAACCGCCTCAAACGGATGCCGTTCGAAGTTAAAGTGATTTATTAAGAGTAAGATTTTTTTGGTATTACCAAGAGGCATCTGCTATCGATTCAAGCAGGAGGGGAAGAAGTGGAGAGTCGATCTGTAAGCCGGGTTTTGTCGAGGACAGTCATTCCTCTACGACGGCCATCACTGGACGCCTCTAGCAACCTACCCGGTTCCGACGCGGGCCACGCCTGATGGAACCCTATTTGGTCTTGCTCCGAGTGGGGTTTACCTAGCCACGAACTGTTGCCAGCCGTGCGGTGCGCTCTTACCGCACCTTTTCACCCTTACCGGCACCGAAGTGCTTAGGCGGTTATTTTCTGTGGCACTTTCCGTAGGCTCGCGCCTCCCAGGTGTTACCTGGCACTCTGCCCTATGGAGCCCGGACTTTCCTCCCCCTGCTGTTTCGCAACAAAAAGTTGCGGAACAAACGCAGGCAGCGACTGTCCGATCGACTCTCCGCCGACAAGGTTAACGGCACGCGCGCGCAAGAACAAGCGATACCGCAAACTATATCAATTGGCCACTACTGGGATTTCTGTTTTTCCAGGGCCGCCTGATACAAAAGATTCTTGCGCACACCGGTAATTTCCGCCGCCAGGGCAGCCGCGCGCTTGAGCGGCAACTCGGCCAGCAACAGGTCGAGCACTCGCTGCGCCTCGGCGCTGATCGCATCCTCGCCTTCCGGCGCGCTCCAGCCCCCTACCAGTACCACGCACTCACCGCGCTGCTGGTTGCTGTCACCAGCCACGAAGGCGCGCAGTTCACCCAGCGGCAGGCCCTTGAGCGTCTCGAAGGTTTTCGTCAGCTCGCGGGCCAGCAGCGCCGGGCGCTCGGCGCCGAACACCAGCTCCATGTCTTCCAGGCATTCGAGGATGCGGTGCGGGGCCTCATAGAAAATCAGCGTGCGCGGCTCTTCCTTTACCTGCTCCAGACGCGCCCGACGGCCGGCAGCCTTGGCCGGCAGGAAGCCTTCGAAGATGAAACGGTCCGAGGGCAGGCCCGCTGCCGACAGTGCGGCGATCAGCGCACAGGCACCCGGCACCGGCACCACGCTGACGCCGGCGGCACGCGCCTGGCGCACCAGGTGGTAGCCGGGGTCGGAGATCAGCGGCGTGCCGGCATCGGACACCAGCGCCACGTCTTCACCGGCCAGCAGCTTGGTGATGAAGCGGCCACCCTCGTCGCGCTCGTTATGCTCATGGCAGGCGGTCAGCGGCGTATCGATGCCGAAGTGCTGCAGCAGGCGGATCGAGTGCCGGGTGTCCTCGGCCGCGATCAGGGCGACATTGGCCAGCACCTTCAGCGCCCTGGCGCTCATGTCGTCGAGGTTGCCGATGGGGGTCGCGACCACATAAAGCGTCCCCACGGTGGATTTCGAAGCCCCTGCCACATCAGTCACTGCACGCACCTGTCTTTCGGATCAAAGGCGCCATTGTAGCCCGAGCACCGGTAACAGGGCGCAAAGAACTTCATCGGCAGCCCCCGGCCGGGCACCTATAGTGAAGGTTCGACCATCAGCAACATCGCGCCCGGGCTGCCGCTTGGGTACAATCGTCGGCCAACTTGATCGAGTAACAGGACCTTTACATGATCGCTTGCCTGCGGCTGCTCACAGCCCTCTGCCTCGCTGCCCTGCTGGCAGCTTGCGCCAGCTCGCCCTCATCCAGCCTGGGCGAACTGCCACGCACCCCGGACGCCAGCATCGAGCAACTGCTCGAGAAGGCCGCCTCCAGCAAGTCCGCGGAAGATGCCGCGCTGCTGCGCCTGAGCGCTGCCGACCTGGCCTACAAGCAGAAGGACTTCCCACGCGCCGCACGCATCCTTGAACAGGTGCCGATGGACACGCTCAAGCCGGCCCAGCAGATCTTCGCCGCCACCCTGGGCGCTGAGCTTGCGATGAGCCGCAACCAGCCCAAGGCGGCCCTGGCGGCCCTGGCCAACCCCAACCTGGCTCATGTCGGCGAACTGCCGGCCGAGCAGCAGGTGCGTACCTACAGCGTGCACGCTGCCGCCTTCGAGGCCGATGGTCAGGCCCTGCCGGCAGCCCAGCAGCGCGTGCTGCTGGCCCCGCTGCTCAGCGGCCAGGCGGCCAGCGCCAACAATGACGCGATCTGGGCCCTGGTCGCTTCGTTGCCGGCCGAGCAACTGCAGCAACCGGCCAACGACCAGACCCTGGCCGGCTGGACCAGCCTGGCCCTGGCGGTGAAAAGCGCCGGCACCCTTGAGCAGCAGCAGGCTGCCATCGACGCCTGGCGCAAACAGCACCCCGACCACCCGGCCGCGCAGCAACTGCCGCAAGCCCTGACCAAGCTCAAGGAGCTGGCCAGCCAGCCGCTGACCAAGATCGCCCTGCTGCTACCCCAGGAAGGCCCGCTGGCCAACGTTGCCCGCGCCCTGCGCGACGGCTTCATGGCCGCCCACTTCCAGGCCCAGCAAGGTGGCCAGCCAGCACCGGCGGTGCAGGTGTATGACAGCTCGCGCATCGGCTCGCTGGACGCCTTCTACCGCCAGGCCCAGGCCGATGGCGTGCAACTGGTGGTCGGCCCGCTGGAAAAACCCCTGGTCAAGCAACTGGCCGGCAACGCCCAGTTGCCCATCACCACCCTTGCGCTGAACTACGCCGACGCCGGGCAGAAAGCCCCGCCGCAACTGTTCCAGTTCGGCCTCGCCGCCGAGGACGAAGCCCGCGAAGTGGCCCGCCGCGCCCGCGCCGACGGCATGGTCCGCGCCGTGGCCCTGGTTCCGAGCGGTGAGTGGGGCGACCGCGTGCTGGCCGCCTTCCGCCAGGACTGGGAAGGCAACGGCGGCACCATCATTGCCGCCGAGCGCATCGCCCAGCCAGTGGCCCTGGCCCAGCAGATCGCCAACCTGTTCCAGCTGCGCCAGAGCGAAGGCCGTGCGCAAAGCCTGCAAAGCACCGTGGGCGGCAACATCGCCGCGCAGCCGTCGCGCCGCCAGGACATCGACTTCATCTTCCTCGCCTCCACCCCGCAGCAGGCGCAGCAGATCAAGCCAACCCTGAACTTCCAGTACGCCGGTGACGTGCCGGTATACGCCACCTCGAACCTGTACAGCGCCAGCGGTGACGTGAACCAGTACAACGACATGAACGGCATCCGCTTCTGCGAAACGCCCTGGCTGCTCGACACCAGCAACAGCCTGCGCCAGCAGGTGGTGCAACAATGGCCACAGGCCGCCGGCAGCCTCGGCCGCCTGTACGCCATGGGCGTCGACGCCTACAGCCTGGCGCCGCGCCTGGGCCAGCTGAAGGCCCTGCCGGACAACCGCGTGCAAGGCCTGTCGGGTAGCCTGAGCATCAACGCCAGCCAGCGCGTCGAGCGTCAGCTGCCGTGGGCCCAGTTCGAAGGCGGCCAGGTCAAGCGCCTGCCGGACACCGCCCACTGATGCCCGAGGCATCGCCAACCCGCGCCGGCCAGGCTGCAGAAAGCCAAGCCCTCGACTACCTTCAGGGGCACGGTTTGCAGCTGCTGGCGCGCAATTGGCGATGCAAAGGCGGCGAGCTTGATCTGGTCATGCTCGATGCCGATACAGTAGTATTCGTCGAAGTCCGCTACCGGCTGCACGCGGGCTTCGGCGGCGCCCTCGGCAGTATCGACGGGCGCAAACAGAAACGGCTGGTGCTTGCCGCCACCCTGTTCCTGCAGAAAGAGGCCCGCTGGGCCAGTTACCCCTGCCGCTTCGACGTTGTCGCCCTGCAGGGAAGCCAGCACGCAGGCCGACCGCTTCAATGGCTGAAAAACGCCTTCGAATGCTGAACCCATTCCGATTTTTTTGCTCTATGTATCGCGGGCTGGTCGTTGTTGCGCGTAGCGCCGGCCACCGCCCCACTTAAGGTCACCAGATGGACATGCAATCCCGAATTCGCCGGCTGTTCCAGGCCAGCATCGACACCAAGCAGCAGGCAATGGACATCCTGGCACCGCACATCGAGCAGGCCAGCCTGGTCATGGTCAATGCACTGCTCAACGAGGGCAAGATGCTCGCCTGCGGCAACGGCGGCTCGGCCGGCGATGCGCAGCACTTTTCCTCCGAGCTGCTCAACCGCTTCGAGCGCGAGCGCCCGAGCCTGCCGGCGATCGCCCTGACCACCGACAGCTCGACGCTGACCTCGATTGCCAACGACTACAGCTACAACGAAATCTTCTCCAAGCAGATTCGCGCCCTGGGCCAGCCCGGCGACGTGCTGCTGGCGATTTCCACCAGCGGCAACTCGGCCAACGTGATTCAAGCGATCCAGGCCGCACATGATCGTGAAATGATTGTCGTAGCATTGACTGGTCGCGACGGCGGCGGCATGGCGTCGCTGCTGCTGCCCGAGGACGTGGAGATCCGCGTGCCGTCGACGGTCACCGCTCGTATCCAGGAAGTCCACCTGCTGGCGATCCACTGCCTGTGCGATCTGATCGACAGCCAACTGTTCGGGAGTGAAGAATGACCCCCATCCGCCTCGGCCTGATGGCCCTGACCCTGTGCCTGAGCGTCACCGGTTGCAGCTCGGTGCTGACCTCGACTCGCAATTCGCCGATCGAGGACGATCGCGGCACGCGCACCATTGGCAGCAAGATCGACGACTCGCTGATCGAAACCAAGGCTTCGGTGAACATCGCCAAGGCCAGCCCCGACCTGGACCAGGGTTCGCACATCGTCGTCAGCAGCTACAACGGCATTGTCCTGCTCGCCGGGCAAACCCCGCGCGCCGACCTCAAGAGCCTGGCCGAACAAACCGCTGGCCAGGTACAGCGGGTGAAGAAGGTGCATAACGAGCTGCAGGTGATGCAGCCCTCCTCCATCCTCGCACGCAACAACGACGCCTGGCTGACCACCAAGATCAAGACCCAGATGCTCACCGACAATGCCGTGCCCAGCTCGCGCATCAAGGTGATTACCGAGAACGGCATCGTTTACCTGTTGGGCCTGGTGACCCAGCAGGAGGCTAACTCTGCTACTGCCGTGGTTCAGGGCGTTTCCGGGGTGCAGAAGATCGTTAAGCTGTTCGAGTATATCGACTAGCCTGGGCTGGCCTCATCGCGAGCTGCGCTCGCTCCTACGAGGCGCGCATCGCGTGGGGAGCGGCGCACAAAAAAGGCGATCCAGTTGGATCGCCTTTTTCGTTACTTGACCACCTTCAGGCTCGGCCGCCCGCTTGGGCGTGGCGGCTGGCCACCGCCTTCCGGCGGGCCATCGTCATCGGGCTCGACCGCTTCGTCTTCAAGCTCCTCGTCCTCCATCAACGGCGGCTCCAGCTCAAAGACCATGCCCTGGCCATTCTCACGGGCATAGATGCCCAGAATGGCGCCGGCCGGCACGAACAGCGAATGGGCAACGCCACTGAAGCGCCCCTCGAAGCTGACCGCGTCGTTGTCCATGTGCAGGTTGCGCACGGCGCTTGGCGAAATATTCAGAACGATTTGGCCATCACTGGCAAAACCTTGTGGCACCTGGACAGCCGGGTATTCGGCATTGACCAGCATATGGGGCGTGCAATCGTTGTCGACGATCCACTCGTACAGTGCTCGAACCAGATAGGGGCGACTGGAGTTCATCAACGGCTCCTTAAAGCTTGCGCATTTCACGTTCAACGGAGGACAGGCTCGCCAGGAAAGGCTCGCGGGCGAACTGCCGCTCCATGTAATCCAGCAGCGGCTTGGCTTGCCGCGGCAATTCGATACCCAGTACCGGCAAACGCCATAGTATGGGCAGTAGACAACAGTCGACCAGGCTTTGCTCCTCGCTCATGAAGCAAGCGAACTCGCCAAACAGCGGCGAAACACCGGTCAGGCTCTCGCGCAGCGCCTTGCGCGCCTCGGCGCGGGCGGCATCCTTGCTGCGCGGGTCGAGAATGGTATCGGCCAGCGCGCACCAGTCACGCTGGATACGGTGCATCAACAGGCGGCTGTTGCCACGGGCCACCGGGTACACCGGCATCAGCGGCGGATGCGGGTAACGCTCCTCGAGGTATTCCATCACCACGGTCGATTCATACAACGCCAGGTCACGGTCGACCAGGGTCGGCACACTGCCATACGGGTTCACTTCGGCCAGCTTGGCCGGCAAACGCGCAGGGTCGACGTCGATGACCTGCACGCTGACCCCCTTCTCGGCGAGCACGAGGCGTACCCGATGAGAATAATGGTCAGCAGGGTCGGAATAGCAGGCTAACCGGTTGGTTGCGCCCATGTAGCGCCTCCTCGCAGGGATGCTTGTAAAACTCTAAATGAAAACGCGCCCGGGGCGCCCCGGCCAACATGGCCGGGCGCCCCGGGCGCGTTCAACTACCAGAACTACTGCGTGATCAGTGCACGTCCTTCCAGTATTCGCGCTTGAGCAAATAGGCGAACACGAAGAAGAAAGCCAGGTACAGCAACACGTAGGTACCGATGCGCTGGCTTTCCAGTTTGACCGGGTTGGCCGAATAGGCCAGGAAGGTCACCAGGTTCTTGACCTTCTCGTCGAACTGCTCAGTGGTCAGGGTACCGGAATTCGGCGTAATGGTCAGCTGGTCGCAGGCCTCATGGGTCAACGGGCTGCCCGTCAACGGGTCGAATTGCTTCTTGCCATCGACCACCATCTGCACCTGCTTGCAGCCAACCACCTGGTTACCCTGCAGGCCGACCAGCACGTTGGGCATGCCGACGTTCGGGAATACCCGGTTGTTGACCCCGTACGGGCGCGACGGGTCTTCGTAGAAGCTGCGCAGGTAGGTGTACAGCCAGTCGGTGCCACGCACCCGGGCAACCAGGGTCAGGTCAGGCGGAGCGGCGCCGAACCAGGTCTTGGCGTCATTGGGCTGCATGCCGATCTGCATGTGGTCGCCGATCTTGGCACCGGTGAACACCAGCTTCTCAAGCATCAGCTCGTGGGGGATGCCCAAGTCATCGGCCACCCGCTCGTAACGCTGGAACTTGGCGCTGTGGCACCCCATGCAATAGTTGGCGAAGGTGCGCGCACCGTCCTGCATGGCGGCCTTGTCGGTGAGGTCGATATCGACCTTGTCCAGCTCCAGACCATGCTCGGCAGCGAAGGAAAAGGCAGGCATCACTGCCAGCAAAAATACTGCAATCAACTTTTTCATCAGCCAGTCACCCTATCCGGAACCGGTTTGGTCTTCTCAAGCCTTGTGTAGAACGGCATCAGCAGGAAGTAGGCGAAATACAGCACCGTGCACACCTGCGACACCAAGGTGCGCTCAGGGGTGGGGGCCAGCACGCCGAGAATGCCGAGGATCACGAAGGCAATGCAGAACACCAGCAGGAAGACCTTGCTGATCCAGCCCTTGTAGCGCATGGAGCGCACTGGGCTGCGGTCGAGCCAGGGCAGCACGAACAGCACGGCGATTGCCGCGCCCATGGCGATGACGCCGAACAGCTTGTCAGGCACCGCACGCAGAATCGCGTAGAACGGCGTGAAGTACCACACAGGGGCGATATGCTCCGGCGTCTTGAAGGCGTTGGCCTGTTCGAAGTTGGGTTTTTCCAGGAAGTAACCGCCCATTTCCGGGAAGAAGAACACCACGGCGCAGAACACGAAGAGGAATACCACCACCCCGACAATGTCCTTCACGGTGTAGTAAGGGTGGAACGGAATACCGTCGAGCGGGATGCCGTTCTCGTCCTTGTGCTTCTTGATTTCCACGCCATCGGGGTTGTTTGAACCCACTTCGTGCAGGGCCAGGATGTGCAGCACCACCAGGCCAAGGATTACGATGGGCAAGGCCACCACGTGCAGGGCGAAGAAGCGGTTCAGGGTGATACCGGAAATCAGGTAGTCACCACGGATCCACTGGGTCAGGTCGCCGCCGATCACCGGAATGGCGCCGAACAGCGAGATGATTACCTGGGCGCCCCAGTACGACATCTGGCCCCAGGGCAGCAGGTAGCCCATGAAGGCCTCGGCCATCAGCGCCAGGTAGATCAGCATGCCGAACAGCCATACCAGCTCACGGGGCTTCTGGTACGAACCGTAGAGCAGGCCACGGAACATGTGCAGGTAGACCACGATGAAGAACGCCGAAGCACCGGTGGAATGCAGGTAGCGCAGAATCCAGCCGTACTCCACATCACGCATGATGTATTCGACCGAGGCGAACGCCTCTTCGGCCGATGGGGTGAAACTCATGGTCAGCCACACGCCAGTGACAATCTGGTTGACCAGCACCAGCAGGGCCAGCGAGCCGAAGAAATACAGGAAGTTGAAGTTCTTGGGCGCGTAGTACTTGCTGAGGTGGTCTTCCCACATTTTGGTGGCGGGGAAGCGCGCGTCGATCCAGTCCATGAACTTGCTCATCATGCTTTCTCCTGGTCGACGCCGATGACAATGAGGTCGTCCGTCTCGTAAGAGTGTGGCGGCACTGGCAGATTGAGCGGCGCCGGCTGGGATTTGTAGACGCGCCCGGCGAGGTCGTAGTGGGAGCCGTGGCAGGGGCAGAAATAGCCACCGACCCACTTGGGCCCCAGGTCAGCGGGCGCAACTTCCGGGCGGAAGGTCGGCGAGCAGCCCAGGTGCGTGCACAGGCCGACGAGAATGAGAATTTCCGGTTTGATCGAGCGAACCTCGGGGTCGACATAGGCCGGCTGCACCGAGTTTTTCGATTGCGGGTCGGACAGGTCGCCCTCGATCTTCTTTAGATTGCCGAGGATCTCCTGCGTTCGCCGCACGATGAACACCGGCTGGCCACGCCATTCGGCGACCATTTGCTGCCCAGGCTCCACCTTGGCGATGTTCACCTTCACCGGTGCACCGGCAGCCTTTGCCTTGGCACTGGGAAACCATGACCCCACGAACGGTACCGCAGCCCCCACTGCCCCCGCCGCCCCGACCACGGATGTCGCGGCTACGAGGAAGCGGCGCCGGCCTGCGTTGACGCCGTCATTGCTCATTCAGTCCTCTCCCATCAGCTTGCTTGGCCAGTTGTATCTGGCCTGTACTTAGGTTGTGTCTGTGGCGTTAAAAATTGGCCGCCATGGTAAGAAACAAATCCACACAGTGACAAGGTGATTAGCCCCTCCAAGGGCCACAACCCGCGCTTTGCTTGATCTGCGTCTATGTGCCATGCCGCCACGGACATGCTGACAGGTTAGTTCAAGCCATAAAAAAAGCCCGGTTCCAAGGAACCGGGCTTTTTTCGACTGCCGAAGCGGTATTAACGCTTGGAGTACTGAGGACGCTTACGCGCTTTACGCAGACCCACTTTCTTACGCTCGACTTCACGAGCGTCGCGGGTGACGTAGCCAGCACGACGCAGAGCGCCACGCAGGGTTTCGTCGTATTCCATCAGAGCGCGGGTGATACCGTGACGGATCGCACCGGCCTGACCGCTGACACCGCCACCGGAAACGGTGACGTAGATGTCGAACTTCTCAACGGTTTCGGTCAGCTCGAGCGGCTGGCGAACAACCATGCGAGCGGTTTCGCGACCGAAGAACACGTCCAGAGAACGGTTGTTGATGGAAATGTTACCAGTACCCGGACGCAGGAAAACGCGAGCGGTTGCGGTCTTGCGACGGCCAGTGCCGTAATTTTGAGTCGCCGACATAATGAACTTTCCCGTTAGATCTTCAGTTCTTGAGGCTGCTGAGCAGTGTGTGGGTGAGCAGCACCCGCGTACACTTTCAGCTTACGGTACATGTCGCGACCCAGCGGGTTCTTAGGCAGCATGCCTTTGACCGCGGTTTCGATAACACGCTCAGGGGCCTTGGCGATCAACTTCTCGAAGTTGATTTCCTTGATGCCGCCTGGGAAACCGGAGTGGGAGTAGTACATTTTGTCGGAAGACTTGGCGCCAGTTACACGAACCTGCTCGGCGTTGATGACGACGATGTAGTCGCCGGTGTCAACGTGAGGGGTGTATTCTGGTTTGTGCTTGCCACGCAGACGGGTAGCGATTTCGGTAGCCAGACGACCCAGGGTCTGGCCAGCGGCGTCGACTACGAACCACTCGCGCTTTACTGTTTCCGGTTTAGCAGTAAAAGTTTTCATTCTCTAAAGCCTCAGAGGCCGCCCAGCGAAAAATAGACGGCGAATCTTACTGGATAGTGCACAGCTTGCCAAGGGCAAACGCGCAGCCGAACGCTGACGCTTTTGGGGGCTCGGGTCGGGCACGCCAATGTTCGACGGGGTTCTTCCTGAGTGGTGGTGCATCACTTCCGCCACACGGAGAGGTGCCGAATTATCCAGATTGCGCGAAAAATTTCAACCTGCTTTTATGGGCGTCTTTGCCAAGGAGTGTCTTTTCGATGGAATACCGCAAGCTCGGCCGTACCGATCTCGACGTCAGCGCCCTGTGCCTGGGCACCATGACCTGGGGTGAGCAGAACACCCAGGACGAAGCCTTCGCGCAGATTGCCCTGGCCAAGGCCCGCGGCGTCAACTTCATCGACACCGCCGAAATGTACCCCGTGCCACCGCGCCCGGAAACCTACGCAGCCACCGAGCGCATCATCGGCAACTGGTTCCGCGCCAACGGTGACCGCGACGACTGGGTACTGGCCAGCAAGGTGGCCGGCCCCGGCAACGGCATCAGCCACATCCGCGACGGCCAGCTACGGCACAACCGCCAGCACATCGTGGCGGCGCTGGACGAAAGCCTCAAGCGCCTGCAGACCGACCGTATCGACCTGTACCAGTTGCACTGGCCAGAGCGCAGCACCAACTTCTTCGGCAAACTGGGCTACCAGCACCAGGCCAGCGACCTGTTCACGCCGCTGGAAGAAACCCTTGAGGTGCTTGACGAGCAGGTTCGCGCCGGCAAGATCCGCCATGTGGGGCTGTCCAATGAAACGCCGTGGGGCACCATGAAGTTCCTGCAACTGGCCGAGGCCCGTGGCTGGCCGCGTGCGGTGTCGATCCAGAACCCCTACAACCTGCTCAACCGCAGCTTCGAGGTGGGCCTGGCGGAAGTGGCGATTCGCGAGCAGTGCGGCCTGCTGGCCTATTCCCCGCTGGCGTTCGGCATGCTTTCGGGCAAGTACGAGAACGGCGCCCGCCCGGAGAAAGGCCGCCTGACCCTGTTCAGCCGCTTCGCCCGCTATTCCAACCCACAGACCGTGGCCGCCTGTAGCCGGTATGTGCAGCTGGCGCGGGAACACGGCCTGGACCCGGCGCAGATGGCCCTGGCCTTTGTCACACGCCAGCCGTTCGTGACCAGCAACATCATTGGCGCCACCGATACTGCGCAGCTGCAGAGCAACCTCGACAGCTTGCAGCTGAACCTCAGCGACGAGCTGCTGGCGGCCATCGAGGCGCTGCACCAGGAGCAGCCGAACCCGGCGCCTTGAGCTAGGTGCGGCGTCGCCGGCTTCGCGGGGCAAGCCCGCTCCTACAGGGATCTCACTGCCTGTGGGAGCGGGCTTGCCGGCGAACAATGCGACCCGGTGCTGCGGGGTAGACACAATCGCCAAAAAATAAGACGATCCAGCCGGTGATTGACCACTCTACCCTATAAGAACAATGACAATGATGTTTACCCAACCCTCCGCGTCGCTGCGGCGCGTCAGCATCCTGGCCATTGACAAGGTCTTTGCTTCGACCTTGATGCAGGCCAAGGACTTCTTCCACCTCGCCAGCCTGCGTTACAGCAAGCAACTGGGCCTTGGCTTGCAGCCAATGTTCG
Source organism: Pantoea sp. Ap-967 (assembly GCF_011752565.1). Classification (GTDB taxonomy): domain Bacteria; phylum Pseudomonadota; class Gammaproteobacteria; order Pseudomonadales; family Pseudomonadaceae; genus Aquipseudomonas. Next base: position 26,736 of record NZ_VWXK01000008.1, on the reverse strand, counting down.
AGATCCGCCTGGTTAGCCCCGACGGCAAGCCGGTGGACAGCTTCAGCAATGTGCAGCTGCCGGTCGAGGGCGCCCTCGACGATGCCGACATCATCATCCTCCCGGCCTTCTGGGACGATTTCGACAACCTCCAGCAACGCTACCCCCAGGTGCTGCCCTGGCTGCGCGCCCAGCATGCCCGTGGCGCGGTGCTGTGCGCCGAGGCCAGCGGGGTGTTCTGGCTGGCCGAATCAGGCCTGCTCGACGGCAAGGAAGCGACCACCTACTGGCGCTTCTTCGACAGCTTCGCCGAGCGCTTCCCGAAGGTGCGCCTGAACCAGGACAAGCACCTGACCGACGCCGACAACCTGTACTGCGCCGGCGGCACCACCTCGGCCTGCGACCTGTACATCTACCTGATCGAGCGTTTCTGCGGGGCCAACGTGGCCCGCGCCGTGGCCCGCGACATCCTCTACGAAGTGCAGCGCAACTACACCCCGGGGCGCATGGGCTTCGGCGGCCAGAAGCTGCACCAGGACCTGATCATCCTGCAGATCCAACACTGGCTGGAGGAGCACTTCGCCGACAAGTTCCGCTTCGAGGACGTGGCCCGCAACCACGGCATGAGCATCCGCAACTTCATGCGCAGGTTCCAGGGCGCGACCGGCGACAAGCCGTTGCACTATCTGCAGCGGCTACGTATCGAGACGGCCAAGGGGCTGCTGTCGAGCACGCGCAAGAGCATCAAGACCATCAGCTACGAGGTGGGCTATGACGATGCCAGTTTCTTTGCCCGGTTGTTCCGCCAGCACACGGAATTGTCGCCGAACCAGTATCGGCAGCAGTTCATGCAGGAGGCCTGAGGGCCCACACAGCGAAAGGGCCGCAAAGCGGCCCTGAAATCCCTACGGCTTGTGCGCCCGCGACAGGAATTCGTGGGACTGCATTTCCAGCAACCGGCTCAGGGTGCGCTGGAACTCGAAGCTCAGGCGCCCGCCGGTGTACAGGTCCTTGAGCTCCACCTCAGCCGAGATGATCAGCTTGACGTTGCGGTCGTAGAACTCGTCCACCATGTTGATGAAGCGGCGGGCGATGTCGTCGGTGGCAACGCCCATCTGCTCGACGTTGCTCAGCAGCACGGCGTGGAAAATCTTGCCCAGCTCGATGTAGTCGTTCTGGCTGCGCGGCCCATCGCACAGGGCGCGGAAGTCGAACCAGGCGACGTCGTCGCAGGTGCGCAGGGCCTGGATCGGCCGGTTCTCGATCATCAGCGTGTCGTTCTCGACCGCCTGGGTGCATTCGGGCGTCAGCGCCTTGAAGCTGGCGCGCATGCTCTGGTGCGCGGCATCGTTGAGCGGGTGGTGGAACAGTTCGGCCTGTTCCAGGTGGCGCAGGCGGTAGTCCACACCACTGTCGACGTTCACCACGTCGGTGTACTGCTTGATCATGGCGATGGCCGGCAGGAAGCGTGCGCGCTGCAGGCCGTCCTTGTACAGGCCGTCGGGAACGATGTTGGAGGTAGCCACCAGCGACACACCGTTCTTGAACAGCTCTTCCATCAGGGTGCCGAGGATCATGGCATCGGTGATGTCGGAAACGAAGAATTCGTCGAAGCAGATCACCTTGGCTTCTTCGCTGAAGCGCTTGGCGATGATGGTCAACGGGTTCTTCTCGCCCTTGAGGGTTTTCATCTCCTCGTGCACACGCTTCATGAAGCGGTGGAAGTGCGTGCGCATCTTCTGCTTGAACGGCAGCGCCTCGTAGAAGGTATCGACCAGGTAGGTCTTGCCTCGCCCTACTCCACCCCAGAAGTACAGGCCCTTGACCGGCGTCTGCTCCTTCTTGCCGAACAGCTTGCCGAACACGCCCGGCTTGTTGTTCTGCGCGTGCACGAGGTCGTCGTACAGGCGCTGCAAGTGACGCACCGCCGTTTCCTGCGCCGCGTCATGGAAGAAGTCGGGACGTTTCAGATCTGCTTGATATCGTTCTAGGGGCGTCATGATTTCGTTAGCGAGGCAACAAAAAACGGGCCGTCACTGTAGCGACAGGCCCGCTTAATGGCAATGCGACTTGCGTCAATATGCCTCATTCAAGGCCGTTTTGCGCTGTATGGCGCCGGCTTTGCCAGCGCACACGCTGCACCTGTAGGAGCGAGCGCAGCTCGCGATGGGCTGCAAAGCAGCCCCGCTGTTATGGGCCGCAATGCTGAAACCCAAGGGCCGCTGCGCGCCCCATCGCGAGCTACGCTCGCTCCTACCGGGGTGGTGCCGGCCTGGAGATTTTGGCCTTCAGTCCTGCTGGGGTGCCAGGGCTTCGCGCAGGCTCTGGATGGCCGAATCACGGGCTTCGGCGCTGTCGAACTGCGGGCCTTCGGCCACTTGCTCGTCGTTCAGCCACAGGCTGAAGCCCAGGCCTTCGACGCGCACATCGGCGTCTACGCCCTGCTGCAGCTGCTTGCTTACAGCGCCGGCGCTTTTGCCATCGGCAAAGCTGCGCGACAGCAGCAACTGCTCGCCATCGGCGGCCAGCAGGCGGAAGCGGAAGCTGCCGTCCTCGTCGCGGAAGCTGACGAAACGCGCGCTCTTGGCGGCTTTTTTCTTCACTTCGGTGGTGGCCTGCACGCTGCTGCGGAACGAACGCAGGCCAACGGCCTCGCGCAGCTGCTCAAGGAACGGGGTGGCAATCTTGCGGGCCTTGGCGGCGCCGGCCAGAAGAATGTCTTCCAGGTCGGCCGGGCGCGAGATCAGTTGGTGATAGTGCTCGCGTTTTTCCGCCAGCTGGCCGTCCAGCAGCTGGAACAGGCGCTGCTTGGCTTCACCCCAGCCCAGGCCCTGCAGCAGCTCTTCGCGGAACTCGGCGCATTGCGCCGGCGTCGAGAAGGCCTGGAACAGGGTGAACAGGTGGGCGTTGTCCGGGTCTTTGGCTTCGCCGGGTGCGCGCGAGTCGGTGACGATGCGCGAAATGGCGTCTTTCATGTCCTTGGCGCTGGTGAACAGCGGAATGGTGTTGTCGTAGCTCTTGGACATCTTGCGCCCGTCCAGGCCCGGCAGGGTCGCCACGCTTTCCTCGATCACCGCCTCCGGCAGGGCGAAGAAGTCGTTGCCTTGGCCGAACAGGTGGTTGAAACGCTGGCCGATGTCCCGCGCCATTTCCACGTGCTGGATCTGGTCACGGCCAACCGGCACCTTGTTGGCGTTGAACATCAGGATGTCGGCAGCCATCAGCACCGGGTAGCTGTACAGACCCATGGTCACGCCGGCATCCGGGTCTTCACCGGTTTCCAGGTTCTTGTCCACCGAGGCCTTGTAGGCGTGCGCGCGGTTGAGCAGGCCCTTGGCCGCCACGCAGGTCAGCAGCCAGGTCAGCTCAGGAATCTCAGGGATGTCGGACTGGCGGTAGAAGGTCACCTTCGCCGGGTCCAGGCCGCCAGCCAGCCAGGTGGCGGCGATTTCCAGGCGCGAACGCTGGATGCGCAGCGGGTCGTCGCACTTGATCAGGGCGTGGTAGTCGGCCAGGAAGTAGAACGAGTCGGCACCGGGCTGCTGGCTGGCGACGATCGCCGGGCGAATGGCGCCGGCGTAGTTGCCCAGGTGCGGGGTGCCGGTGGTGGTGATACCGGTGAGGATGCGCGTGGTCATGGGTGTTCGCTTATTCAGGCTTGGCTCAGTTCGAAAGGCGCGGCAGCAGCAGATCCTTCAGATCGGTCAGCTTGCCATGGAAGAAGTGTCCGCATTCTGCCACTTTCAGCAGCTCATGGGGGCGGCCCAGTGTTTCAGACCATTGGTAAACCAGCTGTGGGTCGACGACTTCGTCGGCGTCGGGCTGCACCACGGTGATCGGGCATTGCTGCGGCAACGGGAATTCGGCGCCAAGGCGCATCACCGCTGGGGCGATCATGAACAGCTGCTGCAACTGCGCGCCTTGCGCTTCCAGGCGCCCGGCCAGGCTGGTCGCGACGAAGCCGCCGAACGAGAAGCCCATCAGCACCAGCGGCAACTGCGGGTGCTTGTCGCGCAGCCAGGCCGCGGCAGCCTCGGCATCGGCCACCTCGCCGGCGCCCATGTCATGGCTGCCGGCGCTGGCGCCGACGCCGCGGTAGTTGAAGCGCAAGGTCACGTAGCCGGCATCGCGGGCGGTGCGCTGCAGGGTCGAAACCACCTTGTTGAGCATGGTGCCGCCCTGGACCGGGTTGGGGTGGCAGATCAGCACCGCACCGCGGGCATCGGCCACGTCCAGGTACAAGGCTTCCAGCTGGCCCATCGGGCCGTCGATGAACAAGGGGGTTTCGCGGACAAGCAAGGCACTACTCCGTGACCTCGAAGGGGGTCGATTCGTCTAGGTGAGGAATTCTGTTCTGATTTGCGATCGCTCGCGGTATACAGCGCAGGTCTGAGCCGTTAACGTAAAGCAAAGCCGTTTATAGAGGAAGGACTCGTGGAACTCTCGCTCCTTGTTTGGTTGTTGCCAACCCTGGCCCTGGTCATCGGTGTGGCGGTCGGTTTCATCGTGGCCCGCCTGTTGCCCAACGCGGCGCCCAGCAGCACCCAGCGTCAGCTGGATGACATCCAGCAGCGCTTCGACAACTACCAGAACCAGGTGGTTACCCACTTCAACAGCACCGCGGTACTGGTCAAGAAGCTGACCCAGAGCTACCAGGACGTGCAGGACCACCTGGCCGACGGCGCCAACCACCTGGCGCTCGACGACCTGACCCGCCAGCGCCTGCTGGCCGCGCTGCATTCCGAAGGCACCCAGGGCCCGCGTGATCGCCTGACCCCGCCGAAGGACACCGCCGAAGTACCCCGTGACTACGCGCCAAAAGCGCCGAACTCGCCGGGCATGCTCGACGAGAGCTACGGGCTCAAGCGCTGATTCGCTGAAATGAACAAGGCCTCGAAAGAGGCCTTTTTCTTGCGCACGATCCTCGCCCCTTGTAGGAGCGGGCTTGCCCCGCAAACACCGGCGCAGCCGGTGCCAGCCACCGCGTCGCCTGCTTCGCGGGGCAAGCCCGCTCCTACAGGCAAGCCGCCAACGCCTGCGCCACATCCGCCAACAAATCCTCCACATCCTCCAACCCCACCGACAACCGCACCAACCCCTCGGATATCCCGTGATGCGCCCGTTGTTCAGGCGTATAGCTGGAATGGGTCATGCTCGCCGGGTGCTGCGCCAACGACTCGGCATCGCCCAGGCTTACGGCACGGGCAAATAGCTGCAGCGCGTTCATGAAGCGCCTCCCCGCCTCGATCCCGCCCTTGAGCTCGAAAGCGATCATCCCGCCCGGTAGGCGCATCTGCCGCTGCGCCAGCGCGTGCTGGGCAAACGATGCCAGCCCCGGGTAATGAATCAGCTCCACCTGTGGCTGCCCGGCCAGAAACTCGGCCACCTGCTGGGCATTAGCACAATGGCGGTCCATGCGCAGGGCCAGGGTCTTGATCCCGCGCATCAACAGCGACGCATCGTGGGGCGAGAGCACCGCGCCGGTCATGTCCTTGAGCCCCTCCAGGCGAATCCGGTCGATCAGCGCCTTGCGCCCGACCACCAGGCCTGCGGTGATGTCACCATGGCCGTTGAGGTACTTGGTGGCTGAGTGCACCACCAAGTCAGCCCCCAGTTCCAGTGGCCGTTGCAGGTACGGCGTGCAGTAGGTGTTGTCGACGACAATATGCAGGTCGTGCCCCCGCGCGGCCTGAGCAACCGCCGCGATATCCACCAACTGCATGTTCGGGTTCGCCGGTGTTTCGAAGTAGATCATCCGGGTTTTTGGGGTGATCGCAGCTTTCAGCGCCTCGGCATCGTTGAGGTCCACATGCCGCACCTTGACCCCGAATTCCCCGATGCCGTGGTGCATGTAGGCAAAGGTGCAGCCATACACCGTCCGCCCGACAATCAATTCATCACCCGGGCGCAGCAGGGTCCACAAGGTCGAGGTTATGGCCCCCATGCCCGAGGCCAGCGCCAAGCCCGCCTCGCCACCCTCCAGCGACGCCATGCGCTGCTCCAGCAACGCCAGGGTCGGGTTGGAAATGCGGCTATAGAAGTGCCCACCCTCCTCCCCGGCAAAGCAGGCAGCGCCGTACTCGGCGGTTGGGAAGGCATAGGTTGCGGTTTGATACACAGGTGGCACCAGGGCGCCGCCATGGGAAAGCGGGTCGTAGCCGTGGTGAATGGCGCGGGTGGAAAAACCGGTGTTGTTATGGGAGTCGCGCATGGCAACAGCCTCTGGTGGTTTGTTCTAAGCTTATGCCACCAGGCCAGCAGAATTTTTCCAAACTTGCCCACGGTTTCTGGCTTGCCTTGGAAAGAACACAATAAAAACCGCCCCAGGAGGGCAAAGCATGCCTTCAAGCCTCGACCGCACCGACCGCGCCCTGCTCGCAGCCCTGCAGAACAATGCCCGCCTGACCGTATCGGAACTGGCCGACCAGGTCGCGCTGACCACCTCGCCCTGCTGGCGGCGGGTCAAGCTGCTGGAAGACAACGGCTACATCACCGGCTACCAGGCCATCCTGTCGCCCAAAGCGCTGGGGTTTGGGGTGACGGCGTTCGTCAGCATCATGATGGACTCACATACCAAGGACATGGCCCTGGCGTTCGAGCGCAGGCTGATGGAAATTCCCGAAATCGTGGCGTGCCATAACATCTCCGGGCGGTATGACTTTCTGTTGGAGATACTGGCACGGGACCTGGAATCGTTTGGGGAATTTACCCGCGAAGTGCTGCAGCGGCTGCCGGGGGTGAAAGAGATCTACTCAAGTTTTTCCTACAAGGCGGTTAAGGAAAAACGGGTGATTCCTGTGTCTGAAACGCATATTTGAATCGAACTATCCGATGCAGTGAGGATACCTTTACTGATTAAAACATCGCGATAAACAACAATAATAAATGCCCGACATCATCGATCCTGCGGCCTTGAGTTTGGCGGAGTGCTTTCAGCTGAAGGAACATTCCTACAATGTCATCAAAAAAACCTTACGCCAAATGCAGCACGGTGAATATTCCCATCCCAAACCAGCAAAGCCATGATCCATGCATCACTTCAAGAGAGAACCGCGGTCATGGCCATGCACCTCCCAGAGCACATCGCAACCAAGCTGGCAGAGCAAACCTTCGCCAGTTTCGACGATTTCTCCCAGTCCTTCTGGATGGCCCTCGCCGAGGACCCGGTCTACTCCAAGCAATTCGTCACCTCGCAACTCAACCGCCTCAAGCAAGGCTGGCCACCCCGCGCGCCGTTCGGTGAAACCGCCAAAGGCGTGCGCAACTATCAGGTCTGCCACCTGGACCCACCCGCCTTCGGCGGTGCGATGTACAGCGCTGAAAACCTGCGAATCATGAGCGCCCTGCAGTACGCGCTGTCGTCGGAGGTGCAGTGGTGATCAGTCAAAAGTACAGCCTTGCCGATTACACCTGCGCCGAGTTCAAGGTGGTGATCGAGGAACTGCTCCAGGCCTCTGGTACCTCGGCCTGGCAGGATCGGCTGCTTGAGCACTTCATCGACATCACCGAGCACCCGGGTGGCTCGGACCTGCTCTATTACCCAGCCAATGAACTGGAGGGCTGCGCCATGGGTGTGATCGCACGTATCATTGCCTGGCGAAAATCAAAGGGCCTTCCCCTGTTCAAGGACGCGCAATGAAAACGCCGGTATGGATGCTGCTGTTGCTTCTCTCGGGTTGTACCAATGGCGATTTCTTTCTGTTGCCCAGCCAGCAGGACCTGAAATTTGCCTGCGACATGGACCCCTACAAACAAGGGTGCGAACGGCGAAGTGACTATGATCGGCACTTCAAGTCCGTCGAGGGCAAGAAGGGCTAGGTAATCTATGTCATTCAATTCGCACACTCTGCCGACACCGCCGCGATTGATCGGAGGTATCGCATGAGCAAGACGGCAATGCAGCCCGAAAACACAATCGCCAGGCAAGTACTGGAAACCCTGAAATGCTATCCGGAACTGGTGCGTCAGTTAGCCGGAGGTACAGTACTGCACCGCGTTCAGCCCTCTCGCTACGATGCCAACCCCGTGCACTATCGCGCTGACTCCGATACGCGCTATGCCGATCCCACCAAGCAGGTTGGGGTCTACTATCTGGGTTTTACCGAAGCAGTTGCGATCGCCGAATCTTTCCAGCCTGGGCAAGGCGTCGACGACCAGTCCGTCAGCCTTCGGCAACTTCAGCAAACGTCTCTGCATCGGCTCAAGACAGCACGCGTGCTGAACGTGGTCGACGTGGCAGCGCTGGCAAACAGAGCCACTTACCATAAAGTGCGAGATATCGTGCAAGCCAAGGGACAGGGGCGTGAGGGATACGCACTTACCCAAAACTTAAGCCAAGCGTGCATGGCGATCGCCGAGGTCGATGGTCTTCTTTACCAGTCAGCAGTCTACACCGTGACCGGTTCGCTGGACGGATGCAATCTTGTCCTGTTCGAGGGCCGGAAGCGTCAAGTCGAAGCAGTTAGCCACCAGCGGGTAATGGAAGCGTTGCTATCCAATGGCGAAACAGCCATAGAGCTTTTGGAAAGCCTAGGTGTAGTGCTGGAGTGAGCACCTGGCGGACCTCCCACGAAGCCCGCCTTCACTGCCCCGCCATCAGCGCATTGCGGTAATCACGCGTGATGATTTCCAACGCCACAGGGTCATCCAGCACTTCGAAACGCGGCATAACGTTACTCGGCTCGCCTGGGTCGGAATAGTCCATCCTGCCCACCAGATGCTGAACAAGCGTATTCATCGCTTCGGTATCAGCAGGATCGACATCCAACGATGAAATCAATGCCTCGATAACCGGCCTTGGCTTGTTTCCCGAAAATTGAAACGATGGGTAGAACTTTCTGCGATTGCCTGTGTTGGTGTATGCCAGCAGCTTCCCAGCCTTGGCCTTCTGACTCAATGCTTGCTTGGTAATACCCAGGATCTCGCAAGCCGCTTTGGCATCAAGCAGTTCACAACGGCTGGCCACCCGCTCGAAGGCCCGCGCCTTCATCCGGGCCACAGCCTCTTGATTGCGCGTTGCGATACTGCGCTTGGCCTCGACCTCCACCTTGGCGAGGGCTGCAAATGCCTTTTCGTCAGCGAGCGCCACGGCCTTCAACACCACAACCGCTGACGCTCGTTCAAGATGCTCCTCGAAGCGCTCCCGCAAGGCTGCCTTGGCCGCCTCGACATGCGCGAGCGCAGGATGCATGGCATCGTGGGTGATCACACTCATGGGGCCTCCTCAGGGCCTGAATAGCCCCTGTGCGGATAGGCTAGGATGCCTTGCGATACCTGTCAACTTGTCAATTTGTCTAAACGTAAACCAGGCAGTCATTCAACAGGTACAAAAAACCCCGCCGAAGCGGGGTTTTTCATCTTCAGCAATGCTTAGATCGCGCCACGCTGACGCAGCACATCCAGCACCTGTTTCACGCCTTCCTCAACGCTGGTGTTCTGGGTATCGATCACCAGGTCAGCATCCAGCGGCACATCGAACGGGAAGCTCTCACCCGGGATGTTGTCGCCACCGGCGGCATACAGGCCCTGTGGGTCGCGCTCGCGGCAGGCCAGTGGCGAGGCCTGTACGTAAACGGTCACCAGGCGGTCCTTGCCGATCAGCGCCTTGGCCTGCTCGCGGCCTTCGGCGTCCGGGGCAACGAAGGCCGCCAGGGTCAGCAGGCCGGCTTCGTTGAACTGGCGCGCCACATGGGCGGCGCGGCGCCAGTTCTCGGTGCGGCCGGCGCGGTCCTGGGGCAGGCCCTTGTTCAGGTCGTGGCGCAGGTTCTGGCCATCGAGCACATACACCGCACGGCCCATGTCGAACAGCTTGCGCTCCACGGCGTAGGCCAAGGTGCTCTTGCCAGCGCCGGACAGGCCGCTGAACAGCACGGTGGCCGGCTGCTGGCCGAAGCGCAGGGCGCGCTCTTCGGTGGCCACGTGAGCCTGCTTGCCATGCTGGCCGGTGCTGCCATGGGGCAGCACTGGCGGCGCGATGATCATGCCGGCGCCGACGGTGCCGTTGGTCAGGCGGTCGATGACGATGAACGCGCCAGTGGTGCGGTTGCTGTCGTAACCGTCCAGGGCGATCGAGGTGTCCAGGGCAACCTTGACCCGGCCAATCTCGTTCAGTTGCAGGGCACTGGCAGCGCCCTGCTCCAGGGTGTTCACATCAACCTTGTGGGTGATGCTGGCAATCGAGCCCGGCACATAGCTGGTGGCGCGCTTGATGTCGTACTTCTTGCCCGGAAGCATCGGCTCCTCGGCCATCCACACCAGCATGGCGTCGAACTGGTCGGTCACTGGCGGTACGTTGTCGGCATGCACCAGCAGGTCACCACGGGAGATGTCGATCTCATCTTCCATGGTCAAGGTCACGGCCTGGCCTGGGCCGGCGTTTTCCAGTTCACCTTCGTAGGTGACGATGGACTTGACCCGGCTGCTCTTACCCGACGGCAGCACCACCACTTCGTCACCCTTGTGCACCACGCCGCTGGCGATGGTGCCGGCAAAGCCGCGGAAGTTCAGGTTCGGGCGGTTGACGTACTGCACCGGGAAGCGCAGGTCGGTGAAGTTGCGGTCGGCCGAGACTTCGACGGTCTCAAGAATTTCCATCAGGGTCGGGCCTGCGTACCACGGCGAGCGCTCGCTGTGGTTGACCACGTTGTCGCCCTTGAGCGCCGACATCGGCACGAAGTGCAGGCTGCTTGGCTTGAGGTCGATGGCGTCGGCGAACTTCAGGTAATCGGCCTTGATCGACTCGAACACGCCTTCATCGAAGCCTTTGAGGTCCATCTTGTTGACCGCGACCACGATGTGCTTGATGCCCAGGAGCGAGGCGATGTAGCTGTGGCGGCGGGTCTGGGTCTGCACGCCATAGCGGGCATCGACCAGGATGATCGCCAGGTCGCAGGTGGACGCACCGGTGGCCATGTTGCGGGTGTACTGCTCGTGGCCCGGAGTGTCGGCAATGATGAACTTGCGCTTGGCGGTAGAGAAGTAGCGGTAGGCGACATCGATGGTGATGCCCTGCTCGCGCTCGGCCTGCAGGCCGTCGACCAGCAGCGCCAGGTCGACTTCCTCGCCGGTGGTGCCGACCTTCTTCGAATCGCGAGTGATGGCCTCGAGGTGGTCCTCGTAGATCATCTTCGAGTCGTGCAGCAGGCGCCCGATCAGGGTGCTCTTGCCGTCATCCACGTTACCGCAGGTGAGGAAACGCAGCAGTTCTTTACGCTCGTGCTGAGCCAGATAAGCGAGGATGTCTTCGCTGATCAAATCGGATTGGTGCGACATGGAGTAACCCTGAAAATTAGAAGTAGCCCTGACGTTTCTTGTCTTCCATGGAACCGGCGCCATCGTGGTCGATGACCCGGCCCTGGCGCTCGGAAGTGCGCGTCAGGAGCATTTCCTGAATGATGTCGGTGAGCGTTTCGGCTTCCGACTCGACAGCGCCCGTCAATGGGTAGCAGCCAAGGGTACGGAAACGCACCTTCTTCTTGACGATACGCGCCTTCTCTTCCTCGGACAGGTGCTCGAGGATGCGGTCGTCGTCGATCATGATCAGGGTGCCGTTCTTCTCGATGACTTCACGCTCGGCGGCGAAATACAGCGGCACGATCGGGATGCCTTCGAGGTAGATGTACTGCCAGATGTCCAGCTCGGTCCAGTTCGACAGCGGGAACACGCGAATCGACTCGCCCTTGTTGACCTTGCCGTTGTACACGTTCCACAGCTCTGGGCGCTGGTTCTTCGGGTCCCAGCGGTGCTTGCTGTCACGGAACGAGTAGACGCGCTCCTTGGCCCGCGACTTCTCTTCATCGCGGCGCGCGCCACCGAAGGCCGCGTCGAAACCATGCTTGTCCAGCGCCTGCTTCAGGCCCTGGGTCTTCATGATGTCGGTGTGCTTGGAGCTGCCATGGGTGAAGGGGTTGATGCCCTGCGCCACACCCTCGGGGTTGACGTGGGTGATCAGCTCCAGGCCCATTTCCTCGACCATCTTGTCGCGGAAGCGGTACATTTCCTGGAATTTCCACTGGGTGTCGACGTGCATCACCGGGAACGGCAGCTTGCCCGGGAAAAAGGCCTTGCGCGCCAGGTGCAGCATCACGGCGGAATCCTTGCCGATCGAGTACAGCATCACCGGGTTATCGAACTCGGCGGCCACCTCGCGGATGATATGGATGCTTTCCGCCTCCAGCTGTTTCAAGTGCGTCAGTTTGTCGACCATGGCTACTCACGAAAAACGATCTTATGGACGGCCTGCGGGCCGTGTTCGAGCGAGCCACTTTATCACAGCGGCTGATTCTATTTAGGCGGGGGGCTAGATCGAAAAGGTCTAACGATATGACTAGGGGTTTGGGCTTGCAGGCCCGCCCCCTTCGCGGGCAAGCCCGCTCCCACAGAGGCCCGCGCCATCCTGAAGATTGACACCGAACCTTGTAGGAGCGGGCTCGCCCCGCGAAGCAGGCGACGCCGCTCTCAGATCGGGTTAGGGCAATCGATGAACAAGTGCTCCAGGGCAAAGCGCCGCGCCAGGTAATCCCCCAGGGCCTGCACGCCATAGCGCTCGGTGGCATGGTGCCCGGCGGCGATGAAGCTCACGCCGTTTTCGCGGGCACTGTGGTAGGTCTGCTCGGAGGCCTCGCCAGTCAGGTACAGGTCCACGCCTGCGGCAATCGCCGTGTCGATATACCCCTGCCCGCCCCCGGTGCACCAGCCAACCCGGCGGATCATCTCATCGCCCTCGACCAGCAGCGGCTCGCGCCCCAGCACTTCCTGCACGCGGCGGGCGAAGTCACGGGCGGTGACCGGCTCGGCCAGCGAACCGACCAGCCCGACCACCTTGGGGTTGGCCGGGTCCAGTGGGCCTTCCACGGTGATGTCGAGCTGGCGCGCCAGCTGCACGTTATTGCCGACCTCAGGGTGCACATCCAGCGGCAGGTGGAACGCCAGCAGGCTGATGTCGTGCTTGAGCAGGGTCTTCAGGCGGCGTTGGCGAATGCCGGTGACACACGGGTTCTCGCCCTTCCAGAAGTACCCATGGTGCACCAGGATCAGATCGGCCTGGGCCTCGACCGCGGCGTCCAGCAGCGCCTGGCTGGCCGTGACGCCGCTGACGATGCGGCTGACCTGCGGGCGGCCCTCGACCTGCAGGCCGTTGGGGCAATAGTCCTGGATCTTCGCGCTGCCCAGGTAGCGCTCGGCTTCCTCGACCAGGGTGTTGAGAGCGACGGCCATGAAAATCTCCTCGAAAACTGCGCTTTTCTCGGGCGCAACGCCTGAAGAACGCCCGTATAATGCCGGCCATTATGGGCCGTCGTCGGCATCGGGGGAACCGGTGTATAGTCGCGCGCGTTCATGCCCCACTGCGCGGCCACAGGCGCCGGCTCTTTTCCAGGATTCGTTCATGTTCAAGGCTTTGCGTTACTTTGGCTGGCCCCTGCTCACCGGCGTGCTGATCGCCATGCTGATCATCCTGCGCTACCCGGAGTGGGTCGGCCTGCCCAGCCAGGACGTCAACCTGCAGCAAGCCCCGCAAACCACGCGCATCATGCAGGGCCCGGTGTCCTATGCCGACGCCGTGACCCTGGCCGCCCCGGCGGTGGTCAACCTGTACACCACCAAAGTGGTGAACAAAAGCTCCCACCCCTTGTTCGAAGACCCGCAGTTCCGCCGTTTCTTCGGCGACAACCTGCCCAAACAGCGGCGCTGGGAGTCGAGCCTGGGTTCGGCGGTGATCATGAGCCCCGAGGGCTACCTGCTGACCAACAACCACGTCACCAGCGGCGCCGACCAGATCGTCGTGGCCCTGAAAGATGGCCGCGAAACCCTGGCCCGGGTGATCGGCAGCGACCCGGAAACCGACCTTGCGGTGCTGAAGATCGACCTGAAGAACCTGCCGGCCATCACCATCGGCCGTTCCGACAACATCCATATCGGGGATGTGGTGCTGGCCATCGGCAACCCGTTCGGCGTTGGCCAGACCGTGACCATGGGCATCATCAGCGCCACCGGCCGCAACCAGCTGGGCCTGAACAACTACGAAGACTTCATCCAGACCGACGCGGCAATCAACCCGGGCAACTCCGGCGGCGCGCTGGTCGATGCCAACGGCAACCTGGTGGGCATCAACACAGCGATTTTCTCCAAGTCCGGCGGTTCCCAGGGCATTGGCTTCGCCATCCCGATCAAGCTGGCGCTTGAGGTGATGAAATCGATTGTCGAGCACGGCCAGGTGATCCGTGGCTGGCTGGGCATCGAGGTACAGCCGCTGAGCCAGGAGTTGGCTGAGTCGTTCGGCATGCAGGGCCGCCCGGGTATCGTGGTGGCGGGCATCTTCCGCGATGGCCCGGCGCAGAAGGCCGGGTTGCAGCTCGGTGACGTGATTCTGAGCATCAACGGCGAGCCGGCTGGTGACGGGCGCAAGTCGATGAACCAGGTGGCGCGGATCAAGCCGAACGAGAAGATCAGCATCGAAGTGATGCGCAACGGGCAGCAGTTGAAGCTGATTGCCGAGGTGGGGCTGCGCCCGCCGCCGGCACCGGCTGCCAACCCGGAAGACAAGTAAAGCTATCGCGAGCTACGCTCGCTCCTACAGGGGTAGGCGCCCCAGGGTAGGAGCGAGCAAAGCTCGCGAAGGGCCGCAAAGCGGCCCCAATCACATCAATGCAAGATCTGGCTAAGGAACAGCTTGGTCCGGTCACTGCGCGGCCGGTCGAAGAAATCATCCGGTGCCGCCTGCTCCACGATCTCCCCCTTGTCCATGAAGATCACCCGGTTGGCCACGGTGCGGGCAAAGCCCATCTCGTGGGTCACGCAGAGCATGGTCATGCCGTCTTCGGCCAGGCCGACCATGGTGTCGAGCACTTCCTTGACCATTTCCGGGTCCAGCGCCGAGGTTGGCTCGTCGAACAGCATGATCTTCGGCTTCATGCACAGCGCCCGGGCAATTGCCACGCGCTGCTGCTGGCCACCGGACAACTGCCCCGGAAACTTGTGCGCCTGCTCCGGAATGCGCACGCGTTCCAGGTAGTGCATGGCAATTTCCTCGGCCTTGCGCCGGGGCATCTTGCGCACCCACATCGGCGCCAGGGTGCAGTTCTCAAGAATGCTCAGGTGCGGGAACAGGTTGAAGTGCTGGAACACCATGCCCACCTCGCGGCGGATCGCCTCGATCTGCTTGAGGTCGTTGGTCAGCTCCACGCCATCGACCACGATACGCCCCTGCTGGTGCTCTTCCAGGCGGTTGAGGCAGCGGATGGTGGTCGACTTGCCCGAGCCCGACGGCCCGCACAGCACGATACGCTCGCCCTGGCGCACGTTGAGGTTGATGTCCTTGAGCACATGGAACTGGCCGTACCATTTGTTCACGCCCTGCATCTGGATGATGCCTTCGGGGCCGGCCGCTTGTTTGATCGCTTCACTCATTTGCAAACTCCTAACGCTTGTGGCCAGTGTCCAGCTTGCGCTCCAGGTGCATGGAGTAGCGGGACATACCGAAACAGAAAATCCAGAACACCAAGGCAGCGAACACATAGCCCTCGGTGGCCATGCCCAGCCAGGCCGGGTCGGCAGCGGCTTGCTTGACGCTGTTGAGCAAGTCGAACAGGCCGATGATGATCACCAGGCTGGTGTCCTTGAACAGGGCGATGAAGGTGTTGACGATGCCGGGGATCACCAGCTTGAGCGCCTGCGGCAGAATCACCAGGCCCATCGCCCGCCAGTAGCCCAGGCCCATGGCCGCGGCCGCTTCGTACTGGCCCTTGGGAATGGCCTGCAAGCCGCCGCGCACCACCTCGGCCACATAGGCCG
Source organism: Pantoea sp. Ap-967 (assembly GCF_011752565.1). Classification (GTDB taxonomy): domain Bacteria; phylum Pseudomonadota; class Gammaproteobacteria; order Pseudomonadales; family Pseudomonadaceae; genus Aquipseudomonas. Next base: position 10,968 of record NZ_VWXK01000008.1, on the reverse strand, counting down.
ACTGGAACAGGATGACCCCGATCATCGCCCGCAGCAGCTTGTCGAAGCTCATGCCCTCGGGCAGGAACAGCGGCAGCATCACTGACGACATGAACAGCACGGTAATCAGCGGCACGCCGCGCCAGAACTCGATGAAGGTCACGCACACCACTTTCACCGCGGGCATTCGCGAACGTCGGCCCAGGGCCAGCAAGATGCCCAGTGGCAAGGCGCCGACGATCCCCACGGTGGCGATCACCAGGGTCAGCATCAGCCCGCCCCACTGGCTGGTGGCAACGTTGCTCAGGCCGAGCAACCCGCCGTGCAGCAGGGTATAGGCCAGCACCGGGTACAGCACCAGAAAGCCCAGGCCATACATGGCCTTGCGCGGGAAGCGCTTGATGAACAGCGGCGCAGCGCCGAGTACCGCCAGCCACACGGTGAGGTCGACGCGCCAGCGCAGTTCGGCCGGGTAGTAGCCATACATGAACTGGCCGAAGCGCTGCTGCACGAACACCCAGCAGGCGCCCTGCTTGGTGCAGTCGGCGCGGGTGGTGCCGACCCAGTTGGCGTCGATCAACGCCCACTGCACCAGCGGCGGCACGATCAGCCACACCAGGTACACGGCGAACAGGGTCAGCAGGGTGTTGAGCCAGCTGGAGAACAGGTTTGCACGCATCCATGCGAGCACGCCGACGGTTTTCACCGGTGGCGGCATGTCGGGTTTGAAAACATGGGCATTCACGGGCGTATCCTCACCGCTCGATCAGCGCGATGCGCTTGTTGTACCAGTTCATCAGCAGCGAAATGCTGATGCTGATGGCGAGATAGACACTCATGGTGATGGCGATCACCTCGATGGCCTGGCCGGTCTGGTTGAGCACGGTTCCTGCGAACAGCGAAACCATCTCTGGGTAGCCGATACCGGCTGCCAGCGACGAGTTCTTCGCCAGGTTCAGGTACTGGCTGGTCAGCGGCGGAATGATCACCCGCAGTGCCTGGGGGATGATCACCTTGCGCAGGGTTGGGCCCTCGCGCAGGCCCAGCGAGTGGGCCGCTTCGGTCTGGCCGTGGCTCACCGAGCGGATACCGGAGCGCACGATCTCGGCAATGAAGGCTGCCGTGTAGATGGTCAGCGCCAGGGTCAGCGCCAGCAGTTCGGGAATCAGCACCCAGCCACCGACGAAGTTGAAGCCTTTCAACTGCGGCACTTCCCAGTGCAGCGGGCTGCCGAACAGCAGCGCGCAGGCGCCGGGAATCACCACGAGCAGCGCCAGCCCCACCCAGAACTTGTGGAACGGCTCACCGGTTTCGTCGAAGCGCCGGTTGGCGTAACGCACCATCGCCACCACGGCCACCAGCGCCACCAGCACGGCCACCGCGAACGGCCAGAAGCCCTCGGCCATGGAAGCACCGGGCATGTTCAGGCCGCGGTTGCTGATGAAGAAGGTGTCGTCGATATTGATGCTGCCCCGTGGCCCCGGCAGGGTCAGGAACACCGCGAAGTACCAGAACAGGATCTGCAGCAGCGGTGGAATGTTGCGGAAGGTTTCCACATACACCGTGGCCAGCTTGTTGATCATCCAGTTCGGTGACAAGCGCGCCACACCGATGACGAAACCCAGCAGGGTAGCCAGGATCACGCCGATGAAGGTTACCAGCAGGGTGTTGAGCAGGCCGATGACGAACACCCGCGCATAGCTGTCGGATTCCACGTAGGGAATCAGGTGCTGGGCGATGCCGAAGCCGGCGCTGCGTTCAAGGAAGTCGAAGCCCGAGGTGATGCCCCGGTGTTGCAGGTTGGTTTGCGTGTTGTGGAACAGGTACCAGCCCAGGCCCACCACGAAGATGATCGTGAGAACCTGGAACAGCCACGCGCGCACACGTGGATCGCTCAGGGACAAGCCCTTTCGTGCGCCGATTTGATTTTGCATGAAGTGCCCCGAAAAGTAGGGATTCGAACAACCTGCGGCGGCGGAATGCCGCCGCAGGTGCAACCATCAGCGCACAGGGGGCGCGTACTGGATGCCGCCGTTGTTCCACAGGGCGTTCATGCCACGGTCGATCTTCAGGTCGGTGCTCTGGCCCAGGTTCTTCTCGAACACTTCGCCGTAGTTGCCGACTTGCTTGACGATCTGCACTACCCAGTCTTTGGGCAGCTTGAGGTCCTTGCCATACTCACCGTCGGCCCCCAGCAGGCGGGCGACGTCCGGGTTCTTGGTGGCCTTGGCTTCGGCCTCGACATTCTTCGAGGTGATGCCGGCCTCCTCGGCGTTGAGCATGGCGAACAGGGTCCACTTGACGATGCTGAACCAGTCTTCATCGCCCTTGCGCACCACCGGGCCCAGCGGTTCCTTGGAAATGGTTTCCGGCAGCACCACGTAGTCGGCCGGCGCAGCCAGCTTGGAGCGCTGGGCGAACAACTGCGACTTGTCCGAGGTCAGCACGTCGCAGCGGCCAGATTCCAGCGACTTGGCGCTCTCGTCGGAGGTGTCGAAGGTGATCGGGGTGTACTTCAGGTTGTTGGCGCGGAAGAAGTCCGACACGTTCAGCTCGGTGGTGGTACCGGCCTGGATGCAGATGGTCGCGCCATCGAGCTCCTTGGCGCTGGAAACGCCGAGCTTCTTGTTCACCAGGAAGCCCACGCCGTCGTAGTAGGTGACACCGGCGAACACCAGGCCCATGCCAGCATCGCGCGAGCTGGTCCAGGTGGTGTTGCGCGACAGCACGTCGACTTCACCCGATTGCAGCGCGGTAAAGCGTTCCTTGGCGTTGAGCTGGCTGAACTTGACCTTGGTCGCGTCGCCGAACACGGCGGCGGCCACGGCGCGGCACACGTCAGCGTCGATGCCGACGATCTTGCCTTGCGCATCAGGTACCGAGAAGCCTGGAAGACCGTCGCTCACGCCACACTGGACGAAGCCCTTCTTCTTTACCGCATCCAGGGTGGCGCCGGCCTGGGCATTGCTCACGGCGCCCAGCGCGGCGGCAGCGGTCAGGACTGCCAGGGTGGTTTTCAACATCTTCATCTACAACCTCCAAATCGCTCTTGTTGTACGAGCCGGAATTGCACCGCACCCTTATGAGGCGCATCCGACCCTTGTTGGCTTGTTCTTGGGTCAATTGGCGCAATGGGCTGTTCTATGACAGCCTTCGCGTGCAAAGGGTGTTACCGTCGGCAATCGCCCTGTGCATCGAAGGTTGAATAGCAAAGCGCATACCACATTTGTCGGCTGTAGCGTTTAAGCTTTCGTCAAGTAGGAAAAGTTGTATCGTTGCGACATTCTTTTTCTGACAATCAGATCCCCTGCCTTCTTTTCACGCACTCCTTATATAGGCACGCACACTTTCGGAGCAGTCATGACCCAACCGCTGATTCTCGAACCACAGAAAACCGCAGACGCCTGTGTGATCTGGTTGCACGGCCTGGGCGCCGACCGTTACGACTTCCTACCTGTGGCCGAATTCATGCAGGAACGCCTGCTCAGCACCCGCTTCATCATGCCCCAGGCCCCAACCCGCCCGGTGACCATCAACGGCGGCTACGCCATGCCCAGTTGGTACGACATCAAGGCCATGACCCCGGCCCGTGCCATCGACGAGGCGCAGCTGGAGGAATCGGCCGAGCAGGTCATCGCCCTGATCAAGGCCGAACAGGCCAAGGGCATCAACCTGTCGCGGATCTTCCTCGCCGGCTTCTCCCAGGGCGGCGCCGTGGTGCTGCACACTGCCTTCGTGAAGTGGCAGGAAGCGCTGGGCGGGGTGATCGCCCTGTCCACCTATGCCCCGACCTTCAGCGACAGCCACCAGCTCAGCGCCTGCCAGCAACGCACCCCGGCGCTGTGCCTGCATGGCGTGCACGACCCGGTGGTGATCCCGTCCATGGGCCGCACGGCGTTCGAATACCTGAACACCTGGGGCGTGGCCGCGCGCTGGCAGGAATACCCGATGGAGCACGAAGTGGTGGTCGAGGAACTGGGTGACATCCATGACTGGCTGAGCAAGCAGTTGCAATAAGCCGGTTCACCTGTCGTTGTGGGCGCTTTGTGCTACGCCGCGCCCATTTCTTGCATTACACTGCCCGGCGTACATTCCTTAACCAGTTGATGAGACGATCGTGCTCAAGGCACTCAAGAAAATATTCGGCAAGGGAGACGCCGCGCCGCAGGCCGTCGCTCCTGCTGCCAGCGTGACGCCGCCACCGGCGCCCGCGCCCCTCGCACAGCCCGAGCCCAGCCCCGCCCCCAAGCCGGCCACGCCTCGCGCCAAACCCGCCGCCCAGGCTGAAGTGCCGGTCGCTGCCGAGGCCCCGGTGGAAAAACCAGCCAAGGACAAACCGCGCCGCGAACGCAAGCCCAAGCCACAGGCCAGCCTGTGGAAGCCTGAAGATTTCGTGGTCGAGCCCCAGGAAGGGAAAACCCGCTTCCACGACTTCAAGCTGTCCAATGAGCTGATGCACGCCATCCACGACCTCGGTTTCCCGTACTGCACGCCGATCCAGGCACAGGTGCTGGGCTTCACCCTGCGTGGCCAGGACGCCATCGGCCGGGCCCAGACCGGCACCGGCAAGACGGCCGCGTTCCTGATCTCGATCATCTCCCAGCTGCAGCAGACGCCACCGCCCAAGGAACGCTACATGGGCGAGCCGCGGGCGCTGATCATCGCGCCAACCCGCGAGCTGGTGGTCCAGATCGCCAAGGACGCCGTGGCCCTGACCAAGTACACCGGCCTGAACGTCATGAGCTTCGTGGGCGGCATGGACTTCGACAAGCAGCTCAAGGCCCTGGAAGCGCGCCACTGCGACATCCTGGTAGCCACCCCGGGCCGCCTGCTGGACTTCAACCAGCGCGGTGAGGTGCACCTGGACATGGTCGAGGTGATGGTGCTGGACGAAGCCGACCGCATGCTCGACATGGGCTTCATCCCCCAGGTGCGGCAGATCATCCGCCAGACCCCGCCCAAGAGCGAGCGCCAGACCCTGCTGTTCTCCGCCACCTTCACCGATGACGTGATGAACCTGGCCAAGCAGTGGACCACCAACCCGGCCATCGTCGAGATCGAGCCGGAGAACGTTGCCAGCGAAACCGTGGAACAGCACGTGTATGCGGTGGCCGGCAGCGACAAGTACAAGCTGCTGTACAACCTGGTGACCCAGAACAAGTGGGAACGGGTGATGGTGTTCGCCAACCGCAAGGACGAGGTGCGGCGCATCGAGGAAAAGCTGGTGCGCGACGGCATCAATGCCGCGCAACTGTCGGGCGACGTGCCGCAGCACAAGCGTATTCGTACCCTGGAGAACTTCCGCGAGGGGCGCATTACGGTGCTGGTGGCCACCGACGTGGCCGGGCGTGGGATTCACATCGATGGCATCAGCCACGTGATCAACTTCACCCTGCCGGAAGACCCGGATGACTACGTGCACCGCATTGGCCGTACCGGCCGTGCGGGCAGCAGCGGTGTGTCGATCAGCTTTGCCGGCGAGGATGACTCGTACCAGCTGCCGGCGATCGAGGAGTTGCTGGGACGCAAGATCAAGTGCGAAATGCCGCCGGACGAGCTGTTGAAGCCAGTACCGCGCAAGCACCACTGAAAGCCCGGCCTTACCTGGCCTGGTAGGAGCGAGCGCAGCTCGCGATGCGCCGCGCAGCGGCGCTGAACGCCTGGCGGCGTATCGCGAGCTGCGCTCGCTCCTACGGAATCTGTGTCTGCCTGTCAGGGGCTACCAACGCCCAGCGGCGTCCTGGTCGCTTTGCCTGCCTTCCACCCACCTTGGCCCTTCCTGGGTCGTTTCCTTCTTCCAGAACGGCGCGCGGGTTTTCAGGTAATCCATGATGAAGTTGCAGGCCTCGAACGCGGCCTGCCGGTGAGCACTGGCCACGCCAACGAACACGATCGGCTCACCCGGCTCCAGCGCCCCGATGCGGTGCAACACCTCGACCTTGAGCAACGGCCAACGCTGCTCGGCTTCGGCCACGATCTTGCCCAAGGCCTTCTCGGTCATGCCCGGGTAGTGTTCGAGAAACATCCCCGCCACTTCCCGGCCATCGTTGAAATCGCGCACATAGCCAACGAAACCGACCACGGCGCCCACACCCACGTTCGCCGCATGCATGGCATTGGTTTCAGCCCCCGGGTCGAACGGCGCCTCTTGCACTCGAACGGCCATGCTCAACCCCCGGTCACCGGTGGGAAGAACGCCACGTCGTCGCCCTCCTCCAGCGGCTCGTCAAGCCGGCACAGCTCTTCATTGCGCGCGCACATCAGGTTCTGTTCGGCCAGCACCGCATAGTGCCCACCCTTGGCCAGCAGGGCCTGGCGCACATCGTCGAGTACCTTGAACTCGCCGTCCAGGCGCTCGGCATCGATGCCCAGCAACTCCCGGTAACGGGCGAAATACATCACCTTGACCTTCATCACGCCTCCACCTTGTAGTGGCCGCTCTTGCCACCGACTTTTTCCAGCAGGCGCACCTGCTCGATGACCATGCCCTTGTCCACCGCCTTGCACATGTCGTAGATCGTCAGCGCGGCTACGCTGGCGGCTGTCAGTGCCTCCATCTCCACCCCGGTCTGCCCCGCCAGCTTGCAACGGGCGACGATGCGCACCGCATCCTGGCCATCGGCGCCAAGCTCGACCTTGACGCTGGTCAGCATCAGCGGATGGCACAGCGGAATCAGGTCGCTGGTCTTCTTCGCCGCCTGGATGCCGGCAATGCGGGCTACGGCGAACACATCGCCCTTGGGGTGCTCGCCATCGACGATCATCTGCAAGGTCTGCGGCAACATCCGCACCCGCGCCTCGGCCACGGCCTCGCGCTCGGTCACGGCCTTTTCGGTGACGTCGACCATGTTGGCGCGCCCCTGGGAATCAAGATGTGTCAGCACTGCTCTGCTCCTGTGGAGGGAGTCCGCAGTGTAAACCCGTGGGTCAGGTTTGCGCAGAGATATGTATCGGCAGGTCCGGCCTCTTCGCGGGGCAAGCCCGCTCCTACAAGAGCGGGCTTGCCCCGCGAAGAGGCCAGAGGCGGTTACAAGTGAGACTCGGCGTACTCGGCCAGCACCGAACGTGGCACACCCTGCAGGGTGATGTGCACGCCATGGGGGAAGTCCTTGAAGCGCTCGGTCAGGTAGGTCAGGCCCGAGCTGGTCGCGGACAGGTACGGCGTGTCGATCTGTGCCAGGTTACCCAGGCACACCACCTTGGAGCCCGAGCCGGCCCGGGTGATGATGGTCTTCATCTGGTGCGGTGTCAGGTTCTGGCACTCGTCGATCAGGATCAGGCTCTGCTGGAAACTGCGCCCGCGAATGTAGTTCAGCGATTTGAACTGCAGCGGTACCCGCTCAAGGATGTATTCCACGCTGCCATGGGTGCTCTCGTCATCCATGTGCAAGGCTTCGAGGTTGTCGGTGATGGCGCCCAGCCAAGGCTCCATTTTCTCCGCCTCGGTGCCCGGCAGGAAGCCGATTTCCTGGTCCAGCCCCTGCACGCTGCGGGTGGCGATGATGCGCCGGTAGCGCTTGCTGACCATGGTTTGCTCGATGGCCGCGGCCAGGGCCAGGATGGTCTTGCCGGAACCGGCGGCGCCGGTCAGGTTGACCAGGTGGATATCCGGGTCAAGCAGGGCGAACAGCGCCAGGCTCTGGTGGATGTCCCGAGGTTTCAGGCCCCAGGCCTCCTGGTGCAGCAGCGGTTCCTGGTGCAGGTCGAGCAGCAGCAGTTCGTCGTTGCGGATACCTTTTACCCAGCCGACGAACCCTTGCTCGTCAATGATGAACTCGTTGATGTGCACCGCAGGCAGGTTGTCGATCATCTGCACCCGATGCCAGGTGCGGCCACGCTCCTGGCGGGTATCGACCTTGCTCACGCGGTCCCAGAACGACCCGCTGACCGAGTGATAGCCCTTGGACAGCAAGGACACGTCGTCAACCAGCTGGTCAGTGCTGTAGTCCTCGGCGGCGATCCCGCAGGCACGCGCCTTCAGGCGCATGTTGATATCCTTGGTGACCAGCACCACGTCCAGGTCGGTGCGCCGGCTACGGACTTCGAGCAGGGTGTTGATGATGATGTTGTCGTTGAGGTGTTCGGGCAGCAACTTGCTGGGTTCGTTGCGCGGGCTCATCAGAATCGACAGGAAGCCCTTGGGCCCGCTCTTGCCCCGCTGGATCGGCACGCCCTGCTCGACATCGCTGGGCGAGGCGTCACCGAGGGTCTGGTCGATCAGGCGGATGGCCTGGCGGCATTCGGCGGCGATGGTCTGTTTGCCAGTCTTGAGCTTGTCGAGTTCCTCCAGCACCGTCATGGGAATGGCGACGTGGTGCTCCTCGAAGTTGAGCAATGCGTTGGGGTCGTGAATCAGGACGTTGGTATCGAGCACATAGAGGATTGGCTTGCTGGAGGAAGGGTTGCGTCCTTGGTCATCCATACTCGGTCACCTTATGTCGAAGCCACACGGCGAGGTCTGTTGCGCCGCAGAGTGACTGCCGGTCTTCCCGTATCCGCGTTGTTACGGGCGGGAAGCGAACCTGCCGAGGTGGGCCTGGATGACGCCACCTGTGCTGCAGGAATCGGCTGTCTGGTTTCTTCATACCGCAAAAGCCATGACCGGAAAAAGCATTTTTACGTGTTTTTGAAGTTTATTTTTCCGAATGACGAAGAGGCCTTGGCGACGCCCCCTGGGGGGTCTACAGTCAGAAGTCATACCCCTATTCGCGATAAGCGTAATCGCGGCAGTCCTCCCAACCGATCCCGCTTTGCGCCGTGTTGCGCAGCAACCACTCCACGGCCGGTTGCGCATTGGGCAAGGTGTCGTGCAGCTGGATCACGCCCTTGCGCCACAGCAGCATCAGGGTGATCACGCGCTGGGCCGAGCCCTCGGCGGTCAGCGGGCCGTCGTCCTGGGCATCGATATCCCACAGGGAAACCTGCAACTGCTGGCTGGCCATGAACGCCTCGCCATCGGCCCGGCGCTGCCCGTAGGGCGGGCGGAACAAGGGCACGTACTGCTCGGGCAAGTCGGCCTGGACCCGCGCCTGGGCGCGCCGGATCGAGTCCTGCCAGCCTTGCCACTGGGCGTGCGAGCGGTATTCCCAACCCTGGATCCCCACGCATTGCCCGGCATACAACTGCCCCAACGCATTGGCCGGGCCGCTGTCACGGCGTTGCTGCACGCGGTTGCCCAGCACGAAGAAGGTGCCCTGCAATTTCTGGCTGCGCAGGTATTCGGCCAGGGCATCGGTGCTGCCGCCATCGGGCCCTGGGCCGCCAACGAAGGTCAGCAGGAACATGCGGTCGTTCAATTCATCGCCATTGCGCTCACGGCTGGAAAGGCGCTCCACCTCGCTGGTGGTTTGCGGAAGCAGCGCGGCCTTGCGCAGTTGCTCGTCCAGGTAGCGAACGTGGAACTGATGGCTGGGCTCGACCCACCCGGTATAGAACTCGCCGACATCGGTGGCGAATGTGGCGGCTTTGGTGCGTAAATCCGCCATGGAGTCGACCAGGTAGCAGAACGAGGCATCCTGCTCGCAGCTAAGCTGCGCCTGCTGGTAGCCCTGCCACAGCCGCTGCCACATCTGGGCCCGCACGGCGCGGATCTTCTGCAAGTTGATCTGGCGCAAGCCCAGGCGCGCAGCCAATGCGCCATCGCTGAGCAGCTCGCTTTCATGCAGCACCCGGGCAAAGGAGAGGATTTCGGCACGCGAAGCCACATCGAACAAGGCCGGGCTGTCCAGCTGTTCAGGCCACAGGCTGCGGTCGATGCTGGCGGGGGGAATGGGGGCGGCCTGGGCGGCCAGGCTCAGCAAGGTGGCCAGCAAGGCAACGGCAATACGCACGATGAGTCTCTCCGTGACAGCCAAACGGGCACTATAGCGCCTGGAAAGGCGATGGTCTGTGACTATCGTCGGCATAGATTGGACTTGCCGGGCCCACCCCGTAGAATTGCCGCCAACGATGCCAGGAGCCGACCCGATGCTGACGGTGATTTCCCCCGCCAAGACCCTCGATTACGACACCAAGCCGGTCACCGACCGCTTCACCCTGCCGCAGTATCTGGACGATTCCCAGGCACTGATCCTGCAACTGCGCGAGCTGTCGCCGGCGCAGATCAGCGAACTGATGCACCTGTCCGACAAGCTCGCCGGCCTGAACGCCGCGCGTTTCGGCAGCTGGACCCCGGACTTCACCCCGGCCAATGCCAAGCAGGCGTTGCTGGCGTTCAAGGGCGACGTGTACACCGGCCTGGACGCCGAAACCCTGGCCGACGATGACTTCAGCTACGCCCAGGACCACCTGCGCATGCTGTCGGGCCTTTACGGCCTGCTGCGCCCGCTGGACCTGATGCAGCCCTACCGCCTGGAAATGGGCACCAAGCTGGCCAACGCCCGCGGCAAGGACCTGTACGCCTTCTGGGGCACGCGCATCAGCGAATGGCTGAACCAGGCCCTGGCCGACCAGGGTGACGACCTGCTGCTGAACCTGGCCAGCAACGAATACTTCAGCGCGGTGAAGCGCAGCGCCCTCAAGGGCCGGGTAATCAACGTCGACTTCAAGGACTGGAAGAACGGCCAGTACAAGATCATCAGCTTCTACGCCAAGAAAGCCCGCGGCATGATGAGCCGCTTCGTGATCCAGGAGCGGGTCAACGACCCGCAGCAGCTCAAGCAGTTCGATGTGCAGGGGTACTACTACAGTGCCGAGCAGTCGAAGGCGGATCACCTGGTGTTCCTGCGCGATCACCCGGCTGACTGACCGTATCGAACCCACTCGCTCGCGCAGGAGATCACCCAACCCTGCGCAATACGATTACCTGTAGGAGATCACCCAGCCCTCTTGGGGCTGCGCTGTCGCGCAGCAAACATGATGGTGCACGACTTCATATCTGCGTTGGCGCTGACATTTTGCAAAAGAAAAGGCGTCTGGCCCGTTAGGGCCAGACGCCTTTTGCTTTGTTAGGGTTCGAGCGCGCGGGACAGAGATCGTAACCGGCACTGG
>NZ_VWXK01000089.1 GCF_011752565.1 Pantoea sp. Ap-967 | reverse complement strand
CAGCCTCGGCCGACAGAGCCGCTATTACTGGGGACCGATGTACGAGGTGTATAAGTACATCGACCCGCTTGGTAACTGTTGGCAAGAGGAGATAGTCGCCGGACAACTACTAAAGAGTATCGACCCGCAAGGAGGCGAATGGCGCTACAGCTACGATGATATCGGCCGCCTGATCGAAACGCATGACCCTCTAGGACGCAGTGAGCAGATCAGCTACTTGCGCCACTGGGCGCTACCCGTCCAAATCATCGTTTTCGTTGGTGAGCTGCAGCAGCCGGCCATAGGCGTCATAGCGAAATTTTACGCTGTGGCCCATGGCGTCCAGCCGTTCGACCATGCGCCCACTGCGATCGTAGCGAAATTGCAGTTTCTTCTGCGCAGGATCGATGTAACGGGTCAGTTGGCCGGCGAGATCAACCTCATAGCGGTCGATGCGACCATCGGGGCGTTCACTTTCTACCAGATAGCCGCGAGCGTCATAGCGGAAGTGGCTGTGTTCGCCACGGGCATTAATGCTTTCGCGCAAACGGCCATGCAAGTCATAGTGGTACAGCGTCTGGTTGTTGCTGCAGTCGCGGTAGCTAAGCAACTGGCCACGGGTGTTCCAACCCAGGTGCTTGGTCTTTTCGAGGGCATCAGTGACGCGGATTACGCGACCTTCCGGGCTGTATTGATATTGGGTGCTGCGGCCCAGTGAGTCCTGCTCCCATAGCAAATTGCCGTGAGTGTCATAGCCGTAGCGCTGGGTGCGCTTTGCGCCATCGGTGA
>NZ_VWXK01000088.1 GCF_011752565.1 Pantoea sp. Ap-967 | reverse complement strand
CGAGTACATCCATTACTACAACCACGAACGAATCAAAATGAAGCTCAATGGCCTGAGTCCTGTGGCTTACAGGACTCAGGCTGAGGTAGCCTAGCTTCGACCGTCTAACATTTGGGGCGCAGTTCAGATTTGCGGTGCGGGTGCCGGCAATGGTCCCTGCGCGGAAGCGCAGCCATGGCCTGCTGATCAGGCCCCCATCTCCAGGCCGCCGCCGCCTCGGTAGGAGCGAGCGTAGCTCGCGATGGGGCGCGCAGTGGCCCCAGGGTTTCAGCTTCACGGCTCATCGTGCTGGAGCTGCGTTGCAGCCCATCGCGAGCTGCGCTCGCTCCTACAGGGGATTGCGGTGCGGGTGCCGGCAATGGTCCTTGCGCGGAAGCGCAGCTATGGCCTGCTGATCAGGCCCCCATCTCCAGGCCGCCGCCGCCTCGGTAGGAGCGAGCGTAGCTCGCGATGGGGCGCGCAGCGGCCCCAGGGTTTCAGCTTCACGGCTCATTGTGCTGGGGCTGCGTTGCAGCCCATCGCGAGCTGCGCTCGCTCCTACAGGGGATTGCGGTGCGGGTGCCGGCAATGGTCCCTGCGCGGAAGCGCAGCCATGGCCTGCTGATCAGGCCCCCATCTCCAGGCCGCCGCCGCCTCGGTAGGAGCGAGCGTGATCTGGTCAAGTAATTTTGGACACCGATTAAGGTTTATGCCGCCGCTTTGAGCTTTTCCTCCATGGCTACCGGTGTTTCATAGCCGTTGTAGCTGTGGAGGCGCTTGAGGTTGTAGCGCATCAGA
>NZ_VWXK01000087.1 GCF_011752565.1 Pantoea sp. Ap-967 | reverse complement strand
ATGCGCAGGGGGAATGGCTTTCTATTCTTCTCTTCTTTCTTGTGTTTTCTTTTCTTCCCCTTTCCCTTTTTTGTCATTGTTATCTTTTCTTTCTTTTCTTCTTTTCCCTTTTCCCTTCTCCTTTTTTTTCTCTCTCCTTTTCTCTTCTCTCTTCTTTCCTTCCCTCCCCCCTCTTCCCTTTTTTCCTCCCCCCCTCCCCCTATCCTGACCCCTGCACTTCCTCTTGCATCCTTCACCCCCCACGTGCCTCTCCCCCTTCCCCCTCTCCTCCCCTTCCCCTGCCTTTCCCTTCCTCTCCCTTTCCCTCTCTTGCTTTTTTCCTTCTTTCCCTCTTCCCCCTTTTCTTCCTTTCTTTCTTCCTCTCTTTTCTTTCTCTCCTCTCTTCTTTCTTCTTCCCTTTTTTCTCCTCCCCCCTTTTCTCTCTTCCTTTTTCTTCTTTTTCCTCCTCTTTTCCCCTTTCCTCTCCCTTTCTTTTTCTTTCCCCTCTTTTCTTTCCCCTTCTCTCTTTTTCCTCTTCCTTTCTTTCTTTTCCCCTTTCCTTCCTCTCTTCTCCCTCCTTCTCTCTTTCTCTTCTCCTCCTTTTCCTTCCTTCCCTTCTTTTTCCTCCCTTTCCTTTCTCTCCTTTTTCTTCTTTCCTTTTCTCTTCCTCTTTTCCTTTTCCTCCTCCCCTTTTTTCTCCCCCTTCCTCTTTCCTTTTCCTTTTCTCCCCCCTCCTTTTTTTCCCTTCTTCTTCTCTTCCTTTTTCTTTTTCCCTCCCTCCTCCTTCTTTGCTCCCACGTACGTGTCGGCATCGGCCAG
>NZ_VWXK01000086.1 GCF_011752565.1 Pantoea sp. Ap-967 | reverse complement strand
GGACGGTAAAGGCACCCTCCAGGTCCCGAACACCAACGTTGAAGACGTCTACAAAGATGCTTCGACCGTTACTGCCACCGTCACCGCCGTTAACGGTGGTAACTACGAAGGCGTGGACCTGACTGGCTCGACCAACACCGCGACTGTCGAAGACACCATCGACAACACCACCGTGGCCGTCAGCTCGCTGCCAGCGAAAGAGGGCGACGAGAACGTCACCTTCAACTTCCAGCTGAGCAACAAGCCACAAGGTGCGACCACCCTGACCGTGGATGTTGGTGGCACCATCTACACCGTTACAGTGGATGCGGACGGTAAGGGCACCCTGCAGGTTCCGAACACCAACGTTGAAGACGTCTACAAAGATGCTTCGACTGTCACTGCGACTGTGACTGCCGTGAATGGTGGTAACTACGAAGGTGTTGACCTGACCGGCGCGACCAATACCGCCACCGTCGAAGACACCATCGATAACACCACTGTGGCCGTAAGCTCGCTGCCGGCGAAAGAGGGCGATGAAAACGTCACCTTCAACTTCCAGCTGAGCAACAAACCGCAGGGTGCGACTACCCTGACCGTCGACGTGGGCGGCACCATCTACACCGTCACTGTGGATGCGGACGGTAAAGGTACCCTCCAGGTTCCGAACACCAACGTTGAAGACGTCTACAAAGATGCTTCGACCGTTACCGCCACTGTGACTGCCGTTAATGGTGGTAACTACGAAGGTGTTGATCTGACTGGCGCGACCAACACCGCGACTGTCGAAGACACCATCGACAACACCACCGTGGCCGTCAGCTCGCTGCCAGCGAAAGAAGGCGACGAAAACGTCA
>NZ_VWXK01000085.1 GCF_011752565.1 Pantoea sp. Ap-967 | reverse complement strand
GTCTTCGGTCTTGGTGTTGCCGCGGTAGTTGATGCGGTTGACGTAGGCACGCTTGCCCGGGTCGACCACGAACATGATGTCGACGGTGTGGTCCTGGTCGTTCGGCTGTGGCACGCCGTTGACGTTGGCGAAGGTGTAGCCTTCGTTGCCCAGGCGGCGGGTGATCAGCTCGGACGTGGTGGTCATCACCTTGCGCGAGAACACCTGGCCCGGCTGCACCAGCAGCAGCGACTTGACCTGGTCCTCCGGCACCTTGAGGTCGCCCGAAAGCTTCACGTCACGCACGGTGTACTTCTCACCTTCGTTGACGTTGACGGTGATGTAGACGTGCTTCTTGTCCGGGGTGATCGACACCTGGGTAGAGGCGATGTCCATGTTGATGTAGCCGCGGTCCAGGTAGTAGGAACGCAGGCGCTCCAGGTCACCGGAGAGCTTTTCGCGGGCATACTTGTCGTCGTTCTTGAAGAACGACAGCCAGTTGGTGGTCTTGAGCTCGAACAGCTGCTGCAGCGTTTCGTCGCTGAACACGGTGTTGCCAACGATGTTGATGTGCTGGATCGCAGCAACCGTGCCTTCGTTGATCTTGATCTTCAGCGCCACGCGGTTGCGCGGCTGTGGCACCACCTCGGCGTCGACCTCGGCCGAATAGCGGCCCTGGGCCACGTACTGGCGCTGCAGCTCGTTACGCACGCCTTCGAGGGTGGCACGCTGGAAGATCTCGCCTTCGGCCAGGCCCGACTGCTTCAGGCCCTTCATCAGGTCTTCGGTGCTGATCGCCTTGTTGCCTTCGATCTCGATGCTCGACACCGACGGGCGCTCGACCACGTTGATGATCAG
>NZ_VWXK01000084.1 GCF_011752565.1 Pantoea sp. Ap-967 | reverse complement strand
CCAGTTCCTGGCTGTTCATCATGAAGCCGCCGTCGCCACACACCGAAATCACTGGGCGATCCGGGTGCACCAGGTGCGCCGCCATTGCCGATGGCAGGCCGGCGCCCATGGTCGCCAAGGCGTTGTCGAGCAACACGGTGTTCGGCTTGTGCGCCTTGTAGTTACGAGCGAACCAGATCTTGTAGATGCCGTTGTCCAGGGCAACGATGCCTTCGGACGGCAGTACGCGACGGATGTCGGCCACCATGCGCTGTGGGTACACCGGGAAGCGGTTGTCGTCGCCGCCTTCGGCGATCTGCGCTTCGTTCGCTTCACGGATGGCCATCAGGCGGGTGAAGTCCCAGTGCGCGGTGTCGGTCAGCGCTTCGCTGATCTGCCACACGGCGTTGGCGATGTCACCGATCACTTCCACCTGCGGGAAGTACACGGCATCGACTTCGGCGGAGCGGAAGCTGATGTGGATGACTTCGGTGCCGCCACGGACCATGAAGAACGGCGGCTTCTCGATCACGTCGTGGCCGATGTTGATGATCAGGTCGGCGGCTTCAATCGCACGGTGCACAAAATCGCCGGACGACAGCGCGGCGTTACCCAGGAAGCGTGGGTGACGCTCGTCCACAACACCTTTACCCATCTGGGTGGTGATGAACGGGATGCCGGTCTTGTCGATCAGCTGCTTGAGGACCTTGGCGGTCATCTTGCGGTTGGCGCCGGCACCGATCACCAGGATCGGGCTGCGGGCCTTCTGCAGTTTTTCTACAGCAGCTTCGATGGCCACGTGCTCGGCCAGCGGGCGACGGTGCAGGCTGCGTGGGATCGGCAGGGCATCGGTTTGCTCGGCGG
>NZ_VWXK01000083.1 GCF_011752565.1 Pantoea sp. Ap-967 | reverse complement strand
TCCCACATCCTCAAGGGGGGCAGCTGTGGATCTACATCGACGAGGAAGGCAACCGCTTGGAACTAGGGCGCCTCGGCGCCGGCGATGCGTTCGTGAGTGTCACGGACGGCCTTGCGTTCTTCCAGTTGGAAGACGGTCAGACCGTCGTCGAGGACATCAACGAAGGACGCTATCAAGTCTTCGACACCGATCCGTTCAACCCACAGCGCTCACGCCTGATACGCCTCGGTGACCGCAACCGCAACGTTATCGACCTACTGTACGACGACCAGGGCCGATTGCAGGTTCTGTACGACGAATATGGCCAGACCATTGTTCAACTGCACTATGACCTGCGTCACTCAAATCGAGTCAACAAGGTTTCACAAGCTTTTCTAAAGAACAGCGAACCACTCGCCATAGAACGCAGCGAAATACTGGTGAGCTACCGGTATACCGAGAACGGACAGTTGCATGAAGTGCTTGATGCCACTGGTCAACTAATCCGCCGTTTTACTTACAACACCGAGGGCTATCTCAACAGTCATCAGTTGGCTAGCGGCGCTGTGCGCCAGTACGAGTGGGAAAAGTTTAGCATTCCCACAAAGCGCCCAACGCCTAAACGCGCCGATGGAACGCCCTACTCCTTGCCTCCTTTGCTTGAGCAACAACCTGATCACGAATGGAGGGTGGTACGTCACTGGGGGAGCGATGGCGAGGAATACCGGCTCGAATATAACTTGGAGGACGGTGAAACATTCGTCACCGACAGCCTCGGCCGACAGAGCCGCTATTACTGGGGACCGATGTACGAGGTGTATAAGTACATCGACCCGCTTGGTAACTGTTGGCAAGAGGAGATAGTCGCCGGACAACTACTAAAGAGTATCGACCCG
>NZ_VWXK01000082.1 GCF_011752565.1 Pantoea sp. Ap-967 | reverse complement strand
AGGTGGTAGATCGCACTGCGATCAAGGCGGCCCTGGCAGAGCTTGAGGCTAAGCAGCAAGACAACCGCAGCTGCCAAGCCTTGATGCAATCGATGGGGCTGGAGCAATTCAACACACACGAAAGCGATGCCCGAATGATGCGCACGCCCAAGGGGGCGCGTGTTGCCTATAACGTGCAGACCGCTGTCGATGCAGAACACTGCCTGATTCTGCATCACGAGGTGACGCAAGAGGGTGATGATCGAAAACAGCTTGAGCCCATGGCTAAAGCGGCCAAGGCCGAACTTGGGCAAGATGCTCTGACCGTGACAGCGGATATGGGCTACTCAAACGGCCAGCAGTTCCAGGCGTGTGAGGAAGCCTCCATTACCGCGTATGTACCGCCAAACCGAACCTCGAACCCAGGCGGCGAGGCATTGTTCGAACGCCAAGACTTTACCTACGACGCTGACCAGGATCGGTACCAGTGTCCAGCAGGCCAGTGGCTAACCCTGAAGCAGCGTTACAAAGGCGACCGGATCTACCAGGCAGCAATCAGCGACTGTGCTGGATGTGCGCTGAAAGCCCGATGTACGACAGCCAAGCGCCGCTACGTCTCGCGTCATGCACAAGAGGAAGCCTTTGAACGAATGGCGAAGCGGATGCAACTGCATCCAGAGATGATGGAACGACGCAGATCCATCGTGGAGCACCCGTTTGGCAATCTCAAACAATGGCTATTTGGAAACGGACGGTTCTTGCTACGGCAACTCGAAGGGACGAGAGCCGAAATGGCCCTGGCCGTGACCGCATACAACCTCAAGCGGGCGATCAGCGTACTGGGTACCAAGAAACTGATGCAGTTGATGGGCTGAAGAGCCTTTTTTCAGCATAAAAACAAACGCCCCGAACAAGTCGGGGCGTTTGGTCTAGGGCCTG
>NZ_VWXK01000081.1 GCF_011752565.1 Pantoea sp. Ap-967 | reverse complement strand
ATGTAGATACTCTGTTGATGGTCAAGCTTTTCTGAGGTGTTCAGAGCTGAAAAGCTTGGCCGTATCAAATGGCTCATCCCCACGCATGCACGCCCAGATGCCTGTCAGATACTTGCGCATGACAGCAGCGATAGCTTGCATTTTCTTCTTGCCCTTGCTGACCAGCGTCTCGTAAAAAGCCTTCGCATAAGGGTCACAGCGCACGGCGGTTAAAGCAGGCATGTACACGGCTGCCCGTAGATAGGCATTCCCACTTTTGCCAAGCCGACCGGGTTTATCAATGCTCGTACCCGATTGTGTCTGTCGAACATCGAGACCAGCGTGGCGAGCTACCTGAGAGGACTTGAGCGTTTCGGGCAGCGTGGTCAGCTCAGCCAAGGCGGCCAGCGCCGAGACTTCTCCAATCCCCGGGCCTGCGAGGAGTTGCTCGTACTGTCGAGCTAGCTTCGGACACTGGGCGATTAACTCGCGCCCTGCCTTACGAAAGCGCTCGATTCGATTATCTAGTGAAGCAATCTCTTCTTCTTGATCCTCGATCAACATCGAGGCAGTCGTAGCGGTCGCCTGCAATGCATGCAGCTCGTTCTTCGCCCTGATACGGTGTCCCACCAAACGATTGATGTGCCGGCCAAGGCCTCTCAGTTCAAGCTGTACACGGCTTGGAGGCGTCCACAAACGCGGGGTCATACGCTCCCCGTACTCGGACAGCAACTGAGCATCTATTGCGTCAGTCTTGCTGTTCACCAGCATCAGTTTGGCGAAGTTGTGGAAGCTTTTGGGGTTGATCACGGAAACGGGTAGGTCGGCAGCGTGCAGCTCAATGGCCAAGTCCAGGTAATAGATCCCGGTCGCCTCCATCACGATTGACTTGGGCTTGAGTGCGAGCAGCTTTTTCACCGCAGCCTTGCGGCCTGCAGGGGTTTGAGCGATATCCCACTGACCGGCAGGACGCCCACCTTTACGCACCCCGACGATCGAATTACGCGAGCCGATATCGAGGCCAACCCAAACACTCATCCTTCCCTCTCCC
>NZ_VWXK01000080.1 GCF_011752565.1 Pantoea sp. Ap-967 | reverse complement strand
GCACGACTTCATATCTGCGTTGGCGCTGACATTTTGCAAAAGAAAAGGCGTCTGGCCCGTTAGGGCCAGACGCCTTTTGCTTTGTTAGGGTTCGAGCGCGCGGGACAGAGATCGTAACCGGCACTGGTGTGTGTCAGCACACCCGCGTAGGAGAGTGATCCGCACGGTATCGGCGTGAAGTCCCTGTAGGCATCAGCTGAACCAGCTGTGACCACGTATGAGAGAGTGAACCCCTTTCGCCACCGTGTGCCCCGCGCGCCCTTTATCCTGCGAGGATTCATCATGGCGCGCAAGCCGTCCAAGCAACGCTTTACTGTCGTTCATCCTGATTGCGCTGCAATCGATGTCGGCAGCCGAGAACATTTTGTCGCTGTCGATCCTCGTCACGACAATGATGTCCGATCGTTTACATCCTTCACTGACGACCTTTACCAGCTCGCCGAATGGCTCGAGAGCTTGCATGTCAAGGTCGTGGCCATGGAGTCCACCGGCGTTTACTGGATTCCTATTTACGAAGTCCTCAGTGAGCGAGGGTTCGAGGTTTACCTCGTCAATGCTCGTGCTACTCGGCAAATCACGGGCCGAAAATCCGATGTACTGGATTGCCAATGGATCTGGCAGCTAATGACCCATGGGCTGCTACGAGGTGCCTTCCGGCCCAGCGATCCAACTTGCTGCGTCCGCTCATTAGTCAGGCAGCGGGCATTTAAAGTGAAAGATCAAGCGCAGTCGCTGAATCGGATGCAGAAAGCGCTGAGCCAAATGAACATCCAGTTGGCCAACGTGATCAGTGATATTTCCGGAGTCACTGGCATGAAAATTCTGCGAGCGATCATCGCCGGTGAGCGCAATCCTGTACAACTGGCAGAGTTGACCGATGCTCGGATCAAAGCGGGTAAAGAGACCGTCGCTCGCAGCCTTCATGGCAATTGGAGGCCTGAGCACTTGCATGCGTTGGGACAAGAGCTAGCCACGTATGACTTTCTGGAGCGGCAGATCGCAGAGTGTGACAAAGCCATAGGTGAGGCCTTGAAGCTGTTGCCAGTACTGGAAGAAAAGCCAAAAGAGCCTCGCAAAGTACTGCGAAGCCCCCATCGAAACACAGCTGATCAAGCAACCTTGCATCAGGCGCTGTGGCGGGTCCTGGGTGTGGATTTAACGGCCATACCCACGATTGG
>NZ_VWXK01000007.1 GCF_011752565.1 Pantoea sp. Ap-967 | reverse complement strand
ACGCGGATTACGCGACCTTCCGGGCTGTATTGATATTGGGTGCTGCGGCCCAGTGAGTCCTGCTCCCATAGCAAATTGCCGTGAGTGTCATAGCCGTAGCGCTGGGTGCGCTTTGCGCCATCGGTGAATCGTATCGCTTTGGTTGGGACAAGCTGGACCGCCTAATCGCGCAGCAAGACCTGGATGGCAGTGGTCGCATTTATGAATACGACGTGCTTGATGGGGTCACCAGTCTCACCCATGTGCCCTCCCCTCATGAACAAGCACCACTGTCCGATAATGCCCCAGCAACGCGACAGACATCCATCCGCCACGATTTCAAGCGTGATGCGGTTGGCCGCCTGCTGACCAAGCAAACCGAGGATGGTGTTACAGACTACAGCTACGACGCCGCCGATAACCTATTAGCCATCACCTTCACCAGTAACCTGGGAGAAAAGCAGCAGCTTGAATACACCTACGACCCCGCGGGCCAACTGCTGAGCGAAACCAACAACGCTGGCCTGCTGCAGTACCACTATGACGAACTGGGTAACCTAGAGACTCTAGTCCTGCCCGACCAGCGCGAACTCAACTACCTTTACTATGGCAGCGGGCACCTGCATCAGATCAACCTAAACGGACGAATCATCAGCGATTTCCAGCGTGATGCGGTGCACGATGAGGTACTGCGCACCCAAGGCAGCCTGATTACACGCACCCGTTATGACAAAAGTGGACGTTTGAGTGGTAAGGCCATTCACTACCGCGATGCTCCTGCCGAAGTTCTGCCGCTGCTGGACAAAGCCTACCACTACGATGCCAGTGACAACCTGACTGCCGAGGTGCTGTCCCAGACACAGCGCCGCGGTTTAACCACTGCTGCCAACGATGAGAGCGCTCATCTTGAACAGATCATCGGCCGGTTCCACGATCTACCTCACACGGGCAAGAGCTATTCAGGACGGAACCGTTACGGCTATGACCGTAACGAGCAATTGCAGACCGTCCAGCAGTCACGCCCCAATTGGCAGGCCACTCAAGTCGAGGATTTCAAATACGATAAGGCCGGCAATCTATTCGATGGACCCAAACTCAACGGCCTGATCAAGCATAACCGGGTACTGGTATATCAGGACAAGCGCTACCGTTATGACCGCTTTGGGCGGTTATGCGAGAAGCGTATCGGCAGTAGTTGGGTGCAATATTTCGAGTATGACGCGGAGCAGCGACTGGTCTGTGTGGAGCAGTACCGGAGTGGCGAACGAGAGCGGGTCATATTTGCTTACGATCCGCTGGGGAGGAGAGTTAGTAAGGAGGTCTATCAAAAAGACGAGCAAATACCACGTCATCGCGTAGTTTTCCAGTGGCAAGGGATACGTCTACTACAAGAGACCCGTAGTGGGCTAAGTAGCTTGTACGTGTACTCCAGCCTGGATGGATATGAACCACTTGCGCGCATCAACGGAGAGTCAGGCAGTGAGGAAATTGACCACTTTCATACCAGTCTGGCAGGACTTCCTGAGCAAGTAACGAATGCCGGTGGCGACACAATCTGGAGGGCAGACTACCAGGGATGGGGTAACACGCGCGATGTATGGAATAATCAGCGTCAGTTACAAGAGCAAAATATTCGGTATCAAGGACAGTACCTTGACCGAGAAACAGGATTACACTATAACACCTTTAGATTTTACGATCCTGATACAGGTCGCTTTACCCAACCTGACCCGATAGGATTATCAGGCGGCATAAATTTATTTTTATACTCGCCCAATCCATTAACGTGGATCGATCCTTGGGGATGGAATAAGAATAGCCACAGCGCAATAGGGGACTGGGTACTATATGACGTAATCGATCCGGTGGGTGGCCACGCAAAAACAGGGATTGGCAAGGCAGAAGACGTTATGGCCGACGACAGAAACAGAAGGGCCTACACTAGTGCAAGAAAAGTTCGGAAAGATCCGATCTTTAAAAATGCAGAAGAAAATATCGTAAGCACACACAGCAACATCACCAAGGGCGAAATGAAAGAAATTGAAGCTGAAAGAGTACGCACTCTTAGATCCCAAGGAGTAGCACTGCCACACAATAGAGAGCGAGACCATCGATATCAGCCCAAACCTTGCCTTTAAACCCACCAGTCTAGCATGGAGCAAATATGCGCAAACTCATCAGATGCATTGTGTCTAGCGAATCACCCAACATAAGCAATACTTTCGACTTAACCGAGACAAGAAACACTTTGAATGACTTTCTTACAGAGCAGTATAAATGGATCGACAATGAAAAACTCGACGGATGGACGATTCTAGTATCCGCGACCATTCGTCACACTGACGGCGTCGGAATTTTCAAGCGCACAAAACGTTTCCCCTCAGACAAAGAATTTGAAATTTCAATCGCTATTCCAGTGCCAAGCCTAGATGACGCACCGTACGGTCTAGACCCAGAAAGCTCCGGTTTCTATCGCCCGTTAGATATAGGTAAATTTCACGTCATCCGCCCTCACTACGAACTATACAGTAGCCTTCGCGAATACATCACAAAGAGCATTGAACTATCAATAAATACGGCATTCAAGCACGGCCTGACTTGTAATGGCCATATAATAAGACTCGAAAACTGAAGGAAAATATGAACATTGCCACTGATGCCAAATATAAACTTGATACCCTAATTGCCAAGAGCAGCACCACTTTTCACATTTATGAAACCAAAGATCCACCGCAGAACCTTGATGAAAAAGGGCCATACGCATGACCGCTGATACCGTTCACTGCCAAGCCCGCGGTTATCTGAACAGTACTCATAGTCCTCTAATAGCCATGGCCTGCTGCACCAGCTTGGTCCTACTGCATTGCTCAAAGGCATGCGTGGGCAGGCCCGCAGAGTTGCCAACAATAGCCAGCGTCAGCGCTGCCATTGAAGACAGCCACGGCGGAACCATCATCGAAGGCGAGCACGGCTGGCTGATCGACTGACCCACCAGCCCCAGATCAATCGCTGCCACTCAAGGCAATAAACCGACAGCAAAACCTGCGATTTCCTTGCCCTGAATCAGCAAAATTGTACATGGCCATCACCATGCCTTGCCCCCGCCGCCGTCAGCCAGTAAAACGTCTACAAAGCCCGCATCCAGCGGCCTGCATGATACTCAAGCGAGCCCTACATGAACCGAGATTCCTTCCTGTATCGCACCCTGCAAGTACTCAGCGCCCTGCAGCAACGCTACTTCCCGAAATGCCACCACCTGACCCGTGAGGAAGCTCGCCTGGTGGAGCAGTTCCGCGAGCTGTCCAGCACCGACAAGGTCGCCATTCGCTACCTGTGCTCCGCTTACTGGCACACCAACCGCAGCACCTTGAACTGAGGCGCCCGCTTAACCAGGGCGCCCCACGCGGCGTCAGTTCAGGCTGTCCAGCCCCATTTGCCAAAAGTCCGCTTCCAACCGCGAAGCCTGGCCAAAGACCCCCGCCAGCTCCACGAAGCGCTGCTCGGTCATGCTCCGCGCCGCCAGTTCATCCAGGTGTTTGCGCGCTGCCGCCGCCACGCCTTGGTACCCCTCGCCCGCGTATTCACCAATCCATTCCCGGTACGGGTGGCCGCTCAGGTCGCCAATTTGCTGGACCAATGCCCGGCCGATTTCCGCGTAGCCGATCACGCAGGGTGCCAGCGCCGCATGCAACTCGAGCAGGTCGCCCGCTGCGCCGCAGTCGAGCACATAACGGGTGTAGGCCACCGTCGCCTGGTGCTCCGGCGCCGCCTCGATGTCTGCCTGGGACAGGCCCCAGCGGGCGCACAAGCGCAGGTGCAGTTCGGTTTCGTCGAGAATCGCCGCCAACCCGGCCTGGGCGGCGCGGATGTCGGCCGGCAGGCGGCTCTTGTAGGCGGCCAGGGCCCAGGCGCGGGCGAACTGGATCAGAAACAGGTAGTCCTGAACCAGGTACGTGCGAAACGCAGCTTCAGGCAGCGTGCCCTCACCCATCTGGCGGACGAAGGCGTGGTCCACGTAGCTGGACCACTGCCCGGCGGTAGCGGCCTTGAGGCGGTCGAAGATATCCATGCTCAAGCCTCCTCGGCGTAAACGGCGTCGAAGAACGCCAGTTCCAGCGCCACAGTACGGGCGTAGAAATCACTGGCCAGTGCCGCTTCCTGGGGGCCGACGCGGTCGAGTTCGGCCTGCAGGAAGGCCACGAAATCGTTGAAGGCCGGGTTGTCGTGGAGGGTGATCCACTCCGCGTACACGAAATGCTCAGGGTAGGGTTTCGGCGCCTTCACCGCCCAGTCGAGGTACAGGCCCTCGGCCACGTTCAGCACCGCCAGCGCCGCGGCATAGGATCGGGTGGCCGCAGCCTCGCGCATGATTGCCTTGAAGCCTGCAGTAGGCGCGGTGTCGGCGGGCTCGCTGCGCTGCGCAGGGCTTACGTCGAGGGCTTCGAAGGCGCGCAGGAAATAAGTGTTCTCGTCACTGCTGATCATGCCGGCGAAACGGCCGAAACGCAGGCGTGCCTCGAAGGTGTCGGCGGTGGCGATGGCGGCGCCGAGCAGGGTCAGGAAGCTGTCGAGGAAACGGTGGTCTTGAACCAGGTAACGCACCATGACCGGGTCGGCGATGGTGCCCGCGCACAGCTCGTTCACGAAGCGGTGGCCGACGGCGGCGGACCAGGTCGGCAGGTTCTGCTGGCGCAGGGTTTGGCTGAAGCGTTCGGTCATGGTGCTGTCCTGTACAATGTGGCAGCGAGACCGTTGCAGCTGGGCATGGAGCGGCCTCGCAATGAGGCCGGCAAAAAGGCAGGTCGGCAGTCCCATCCCTTCGCCGGCATGATCCGGATCAGGTTCGAAGGGTCACCGCGCTGCAGTTGCCAGCGGTTTCTCAGCCCGTTGCCGGGCTCCCCTTGGTGGCAACAGGTATACAGGCCTGAACCGCCGTTGTCACCTGCTGCATCACCGTTCCTGGGCCATCGTTGACCCGCTTGCGGGGAAAAGTCCCCATTGCTTGACACCCCGTTCTTTAGCGCGCCTCAGGAATTCCAAGGATTTGTTTGACAAAGCATTACTGAAATAGTTGTTGGCACAGCTGTTGCTCCGGCCCCTTTGTCCAGAGGCCATTGATGGCTCATAGCTATTTAGCCGCGAGCGAGGCACCAGGCAATGAAAACACCTGCCATGATTCACTCCAAACGACCTGCATTCCAACTCTCGGCGGTAACCGCGCTGATGCTCAGCTTCGGGCTGCTGACGGCCGGCGCCTCATCCCTCGATGACGTCAGCCCGCCATCGCCGACGGACCCTTCGCATTTCGATGACCAACCGGCGGACCCTGGCCCAGCCCTGTTGAACCTGTTCAACCTGCCCGAAGCCAACGAAGGGTCGCTGGAACTCAAGGACGGCGTGTACGGCGACCGTTCGACCAACCGGGTCGACAACGTGCTGCCGCCGTCGCTGCAGACTTCGCGCAACTACCCCACCAATGGCAAGCCAAGCCCGCTGTTCGGTGCGCAACCCTTCACCCAACAGTTGCTGCTGTTCGAAGAGTTCGGCCCGGAAAAACTCGACCCAACGCTGCCGCCACCCGCCCTGGCCTTCCCGCCGCCCACCCTGGGCGCGGCCCCCGCGCAGGACCCGGACGTGGTTGCCCGCAGCAGCCCCAACGGCAACGCGCTGGAGGCCTTCCTCAAGCAACCGGGGCTGTACCCGTTCCCCACGCCCTACGCCAACACCCTGGACCGCAACCCGTGGAAGGCGCAGATCGAGCTGTTCCTGAACCGCAACTCGGTGGGCTCGCCTGCCGAAGGCCGGCCACCAGGAAAAGGCTGGGCGCACCAACGCTGGAACGAGTTCTACCCCCAGGCCGCCTTCAAGACCGCGCAGGCCGGCGCCCGCATCAACCAGGGCTTGCGCGACCGCAAGCAGTTGCACAACTACGCCGTGGGTGAGTTCGGCCCGGGCGGCCTGTATTACCAAACCTCGGACATTCCCACCACACTGGGCACCACCAAGGGCATCGACACCCGCTTCCACCCGAACATGCCGCTGCAGAACCACAAGTCGCTGTGGACCTTCGACGGCACCTTCCCGGTGAAGCTGCTGATGGTGCGCTACGGCCAGCCAGTACTGATGCGCCACTACAACGCGCTGCCGATCGACCCGGCAGCCAACGCAGGCTTCGGCTTGCACACCATTTCCACCCACGAGCACAACGGCCATTCCCCGGCCGAAAGCGATGGTTTCGCCAACGCCTACTTCTTCCCTGGCCAGTATTACGACTACCGCTGGCCGGTCCAGTTGGCTGGCTACGACACCATCAACACCCGTGCCGAAGACCCTCGCGCCGCCTTCCCCTGCTCGCCCGGTGAAACCCTGTTCGTCAACGACGCCAACCCAGGGCTGAAAACCTGCGACAACGGCAGCATCAAGATTCGTGGTGACTGGCACGAAACCATGAGCACCCACTGGTTCCACGACCACATGATGGATTTCACGGCGCAGAACGTCTACAAAGGCAACGCCGTGATGATGAACTACTACAGCGCCATCGACCGCGGCAACGAAGCCCTGCAGGACGGCGTGAACCTGCGCTTGCCCAGCGGCTCGGGGATGGCCTGGGGCAACCGCGACTACGACGTCAACCTGGTGGTGGCCGACAAGGCCTGGGATCAGAATGGGCAGCTGTGGTTCAACCCGTTCAACACCGATGGCTTCCTCGGTGACCAGTTGCTGGTCAACTGGCAGTACCAGCCCAAGCTCAAGGTTCGCGCACGCAGCTACCGTTTCCGAATCCTCAATGGCTCGGTGTCGCGTTACTTCAAGATTGCCGTGGTCCGGGAAATCGCCGGCAACGGTGGTGAATTCAAGGGGCCGTCCGGCTCGAACGTTTCCTACGCGCGGGTGCCGTTCCACATGATCGCCAACGACGGCAACATCATGGAACACGCCGTGCCGTTCGATGGCACCCTGGACCTCAACGGCGACGGCGACCTGCAGGACAACAACGGTATTCTGCCGCTGCAGGGCATCGCCGAGCGCTACGACATCATCATCAACTTCGCCAAGAACGGCATCAAGGTCGGTGACAAGCTGTACTTCGTCAACGTCATGGAGCACGACACCGGCAAAGGCCCGAAACAGGTCATTTCCCTGGCCGATGTGCTGTCGGAAAAGTACAAGGCCGTGATCAAGCAGACCAGCAAGGGGCCTGAGTGGGACAAGGGCGACCCGGTGGTCGGCAAGTTCATGCAACTGATCGTTCAGCCCTACAGCGGCCAGGACGTGAGCATGGACCCGAGCGCCTACGAGCCTGCCAAGCCTGGCAAGGCCGAAGGCCTGAAGATGATCCCGCTGACCATCGACCGCACCGCCGCCGCCGACAAGGACAAAGTCAACAAGGCCCGCCACCGTGAGTTCGTCTTCGGCCGCTCCGATGGCACCGACAGCACCCCCTGGACCATCAAGACCGACGGTGGTTTCGGCTACAGCATGGACCCACGCCGCATCAGCGCGGCGCCGCAGCTGGCCAGCGAAGCGACCCAAGGCGGCTTTAGCGGCGACGGCACCCTGGAAGTGTGGAAAATCCGCAACGGCGGCAACGGCTGGAGCCACCCGGTGCATGTGCACTTCGAGGAAGGCGTGATTCTCAGCCGGGACGGCAAGGCACCGCCGGAATGGGAAAAATGGGCGCGCAAGGACGTCTACCGCATTGGCCCGGACGCCGACTCTTCCCAGGAAGTGGAAATGGCCATCCGTTTCCGTGAGTTTGCCGGCACCTACATGGAACACTGCCACAACACCCAGCATGAAGACTCCTCGATGCTGCTGCGCTGGGACATCGAGCACCCCGGGCAGTTCCAGGTGATGCCAACCCCGCTGCCGGGCTGGGATGGCGTGGAGTACATGGCGTCGGTAGGCCTGCCGACCTTCCGTACCGCCAGCAGCAACAGCGGGCAAGACCCGGCCAACAAACCGCCTGTGGCCAACAACGACAGCGCCGCCACCACTGCCGGCAAGCCGATCACGCTCAACGTGCTGGCCAACGACACCGACCCCGAGGGCAACCTGCCGTTGACCGTCAAGGGCCTGAGCCAACCCGACTCCGGCCAAGGCTCGGTCAGCACCGACGGCACCAGCGTCACCTACACGCCACCGGCCACTGTCGATACGCCGTTCACCGCCAGCTTCAACTACACCGCGCGCGATGCCAAGGGCGCCGAATCGCTGAACCCGGCCACGGTGAACATCGCGGTCAGCCAGGCCGTGGCCATGGACGACATCCAGGTCAGCAGCGCCACCGTGCAGGTGCGCAGCGGCAACCGCAACACCTGGGACCTGTCCGGTACCACCTCGGTGGCCAACGGCAACAGCATCACGGTCACCGCCGCCACCACCAGCGGGCCGCTGAACCTGGGCACGGCCACCTTGAGTGCGGCCACCAGTGGGGCGCGCTGGCGGCTGTCGGTGACCACCACCGGCAGTGGCCCGGCTTCACCGGCAACGGTAACCGTGCGCTCGGCCCTGGGGCAAAGCGTGACGGTGCCGATCAGCGTGAAGTAAACGTGGGGATGTATCGGGTATCCCTGTAGGAGCGGGCTTGCCCCGCGAAGGAGGCGACGCGGTGCCTGGCACCGGCTTCGCCGGTGTTCGCGGGGCAAGCCCGCTCCTACAACGATTGGCGTATGCAGTAACTTCTGTTCGAGGGTAAACAACATGGCTGGGTCATGGCGTGTTCTGCTCGCAATCTTGCTGTTCGCCGTCGGCCTGCATTACTGGCCGCTCACCCAGGCACCGGCCCGGGAAGCCAGCACGCCCTGGGGCGCCGACTACTTCCCCAACACCCCGCTGGTCAACCAGGATGGCCAGCAGGTGCACTTCTTCGACGACCTGATCAAGGACAAGGTAGTCGCCATCAACTTCATCTTCACCGGCTGCTCCGATTCCTGCCCGGTGGAAACCGCGCGCCTGCGCCAGGTGCAGAAAATTCTTGGTGACCGGGTCGGCAAGGACATCTTCCTCTATTCCATCAGCATCGACCCGTACAACGACACCCCCGCCACCCTCAAGCGCTATGCCGAGAAGTTCGGCATCGGCCCAGGCTGGACCTTGCTCACCGGTGAGCCAGACGACATCGAGCAGTTGCGCCGGCGCCTGGGGCTGTACATCGAGGGCCTGGAAAACGGCCGCTCCAAGGACCACAACCTGAGCCTGATCATCGGCAACCAGGCCACCGGCCGCTGGATGAAAGCCTCGCCTTTCGAAAGCCCCTACATATTGGCCGACCGCCTGGGCAATAGCCTGCACAACTGGAAGCAGGCCAGCGCCATGGCCAACGACTACGCCCAAGCGCCGGACATTCGCCCGCCCAGCAGCGGCGAACAAATTTTCCGTACCCGCTGCTCGTCCTGCCATTCGGTGGGTAGCAACGAACGTGGCATCGGCCCTGACCTGCTGGGCGTCACCCGCCAGCGTGATGCCCGCTGGCTGACGCGCTGGCTCAAGGAGCCAGACCAAATGCTGGCCGAAAACGACCCGCTGGCCCACCTGCTCTATGAGCAGTACAACCGCCTGGCCATGCCCAACATGCGCCTGGGCGACGAGGAAGTCGCGGCGTTGTTGAGCTATCTGGATGAAGAAACAACGCGCATCCAGGCGCCCCTGGCGGACCGGGGAAAACCTTAGAGGCAAATCGCCACCAGTCATTAGGCTGTCATCTTTCTGTCGTATTTTCAACGCCATCACCCACGGTCGGGAATACCAGCAGTGATCCGCCGTTCTCTCTCTTCCGCAGGCCTTTTGCGCCTGTTGATCTTGATGCTGTGTGCCGCCACCCTGACCTTCCTGTGGGGCCTGCACCTGACCCAGAAGGCCGCGTCGCGCCAGGATGCGCTCACGGCCAAGGCCGCCGAGCACCTGAACCTGGCCAGCATTGTCGCCGAAAGCCTGCGCCAATTGGTGGACCGCGCCCAGGCCGTAGGCCGGGTTACCCAGGACGACATGAAGGCCCTGCGCCAGGGCAGCCTGAGCCTGGCGCGCCTGTTGGCCGAAGACCCGGTCTTCAAGCGCATGAGCCTGTATGACCGGCACGGCCGGTTGCTGTCGTCCAGCCATGGCGATGAGGCCGCCCAGTTGCCTGCCGATTGGCTGCAGCAATTGAAAGTGCACGTCGCCCATTACGGCTTCAAGCCCTTCCTGCCGCGCGTGCCCGCCGACACGGCCCCGGGCGCCATGCCTAATTGGCGCCTGCCGTTCCTGTTGCCATTGACCGACCTGCCCGGGCGCGAGATCGACAACATCCTGGTGGTGCAGTTGGACGTGGGCTACCTGGCGGTGCTGTTCCAGCACATCGACCTGGGCGACAGCGGCATGGTGCGCCTGCTGCAGGACGACGGCCAGGAGCGCCTGCGCATCAACGCCAGCGGCGTGGTGGTCGCCGGTGACAGCATCGAGCCAGACCTCACCGAGGCCGACAGCAATGCCGGCCAGCTGACCCAGTACGCCGCCGGCGATCCCTACCAGAGCCTGTACCGGCGCGTGGCCGAACGGGGTTTCAGCGTGGTGGTCAGCCAGCGCTACGATGAAATCCTCGCCTCCTCCGTGCTCGCCTATTCGCGCCAGTTCTGGCTCAACCTGAGCATGACCCTGATGATCCTCGCCAGCCTCGCCTGGACCCTGCGCCTGTTGCGCAAGCGCCAGGAAGCCTTCGATGCGCTGGAGCACGCGCAGCAGGTCAATCAGCAACTGATCGGCCGCCTTGAAGACGAGCACCGGCGCAGCAGCCACGCCGCCGCCACCGACCACCTCAGCGGCCTGCACAACCGCCGCCAGTTCGTCGAAGTCGCCGAGCAGGCGCTCACCCGCCAGCGCGGCAAGCGGCGGCTGATGGCCATTCTGTTCATCGACATGGACCGCTTCAAGTCGATCAACGATTCGCTCGGGCACAAGATCGGCGACCTGCTGCTGCAGGCCGTGGCCGGCCGCATCCAGCGCCTGCTCGAACCCGGCGATGAAGCCTCGCGCTTTGGTGGTGACGAGTTCGTCGTATTGCTGGCGGGGGAACGCAGTGAAGAACAGATCAACAGCTGGGTGCGCGGCCTGGTGCAGAAACTCTCCGCCACCTATGCCCTCGATGGCCAGGAGGTCAACACCAGCCCCAGTGTCGGCGTCAGTATCTGCCCGCGCGACGGCCAGGACATCGACAGCCTGATCCGCAGCGCCGACGCCGCCATGTATTCGGCCAAGCAAGCCGGCCGCGCCCAGTACCGCTTTTTCGACCCGTCGCTGAACCTGGCCGATATCCAGTCGTTCACCCTTGAGCAGGCGTTCGGCACGGCCCTGGCCGAACGCCAGTTCGTGCTGCACTACCAACCGCAAATTCGCCTCGACACCCAGCGCGTGCTTGGCTACGAAGCGTTGGTGCGCTGGGACCACCCGGAGTTCGGCCTGCTCTACCCTGACCGCTTCATTGGCCTGGCCGAGCGCAGCGGTTTCATCATCGAACTGGGCTGGGAAGTGCTGCGCCTGGCCTGCGAAGAGCTGGCCCGTTGGGACACCCAGGGCCGCGATGCACGCCTGGCGGTGAATGTGTCGGCGCTGCAGTTGCGCCAGGCCGATTTCAGTACTCGCCTGCTGGCCAAGCTGCAGTTGTACGGCATTGTCCCGCAGCGCCTGGAACTGGAAATCACCGAAACCACCATCCTGGACCCCGAAGGCACCGCGGTCGACCACCTGCATCGGCTGCGCGCAGCTGGCATCGGCATCAGCCTGGACGACTTCGGCCGTGGCTATGCAGGCTTTGCCCACCTGCAATCGCTGCCGCTGAGCAAGCTGAAGATCGACCGCTCGCTGATCGCGCCGTTGTCCAACAGCTATGACGACAGCCCGATCGTTTCCTCAACCATCATCCTGGCCAAGCGCCTGGGGTTGGAGGTGGTGGCCGAGGGCGTCGAAACCCGCGAGCAGGTGGTGTGCCTGAAGCTTGCCGGTTGCGACATTGCCCAGGGCTATCACTTCAGCCGGCCCCTGTCGCCGGCGCAGTTGCTGGAGTACCCGCCCTTCAATGGCATCGAGGAAAAACCATGCGCACTCTGAAGACCTTGGCGGGCCTGCTGCTGGTCAGTCTGCTGGCCAACGCTGCGATGGCCGACTGCACTGTGCGCAGCCTGCGCCTGGCGGTCATCCCGATCAAGGGCACCGAGGAGATGGTGCGTGAACACCAACCGCTGCTGCAGCGCCTGAGCCTGGCCGCTGGGGTGCCAGTGGAGCTGGTGATTGCCGCGTCCTATGAAAGTGTGGTGGATGCCATCGTTTCCGGAGGCGCCGACATCGCCCGCCTGGGGCCGGCGTCCTATGTGCTGGCCCAGCGCCGCGACCCACGCATCGAGCCCTTCGCCACCTTTACCCTCAGCGCCGGGCCTTTTACACCTGCGGGCAGCCATTACCAGGCGCTGCTACTGACCCGGGGCGATGGCCCCGACGATATCGAAGCCTTGCGCGGCAAGCGGGTAGCCTTGAGCGACCCGGCCAGCACGTCGGGCAGCCTGGTGCCCAGTGCCGAGTTCCCGGCCCAAGTGGGCGCGCCATTGGCCCACTTTTTTGGTTCGCTGGTGTATGCCGGCACCCATGACAAGGCGCTGGAAGCGTTGCTCGATGGGCGCGTGGAGGCGGCATTCGTTGCCAGCGAGCGGGCTGATGCCTACCTGCTCAAGCATCACCTGGCACCCAGCGCGCTCAAGGTACAGTGGCGCTCGCAACCCATTTACTACGACCCCTATGTGTTCAGTGCCAGCCTGTGCCCAGCGGTGAAACAGCGTATTCGTGCGGCGATGCTGGAAGACCCCAAGGCACTGGCGGCGTTTGTCGCCTCCCAGGATGCCAGCGGCCTGGTGCCAGTGACCCAGGCCGAATATGCGCCGTTGCGGCGCATGATGGACGCCTCGGTACCTCGCTAGCCCAGCCCCATCCCGGTAGGAGCGAGCGCAGCTCGCGATGGGGCTGCAGCGCAGCCCCGACGATATTCGCTGCGCAACTGAAAACCTTGGGGCCGCTACGCGCCCCATCGCGAGCTGCGCTCGCTCCTACCAAGGGCACTGAGGCCGGGAGGCGTTCGCGATAGGGCCAGGACAGGCCAGGCACTAACGGGTATGGTATCGCTATCAGCACCTGGCACCACCACCATGACCGACATCGAGCGCTACGTCCGCGCCGCTACCCGTGACAACACCCGGCGCAGCTACCAGGCCGCCATCGAGCATTTCGAAAGCCACTGGGGCGGGTTCCTGCCGGCCACCGCCGACAGCATCGCCCGCTACCTGGCCGACCACGCCGAGCAGCACGCCGTCAGTACCCTGCGCCAACGCCTGGCGGCACTGAGCCAGTGGCATGTCAGCCAAGGCTTCCCCGACCCCACCAAGGCGCCGTTGGTGCGCCAGGTGCTGCGCGGTATCCGCACCCTGCACCCAACCCCACCGAAACAAGCAGCACCACTGTTGCTGCAACACCTGCAAGCGGCCATCGAGCATTTCGACCACGAGGCGCACCAGGCCCGCGAACAGCATGATCTGCCCGCCCTGCGCCGTGCCCGGCGCGATGCCGCGCTGTTGCTGCTGGGGTTCTGGCGGGGCTTTCGCGGCGACGAACTGGCGCGCCTGCGCGTGGAGCATATCCAGGCCGAGGCCGGCGTTGGCATCAGCCTGTTCCTGCCGCGCAGCAAAGGAGACCGGGAAGCCATCGGCGTGCAGCACCGCACCCCGGCGCTGAAGGCCCTGTGCCCGGTCACGGCCTACCTGCAATGGATAGAAGTCGCCGGCATCGCCCACGGCCCGGTGTTTCGCAAACTCGACCGCTGGGGCAACCTCAGCGACACGCCGCTCAACAGCAACAGCCTGGTTGGCCTGTTGCGGCGCATGCTTGAACGCGCAGGCGTGCCAGCGGCGCTGTACACCGGCCACTCCCTGCGCCGCGGCTTCGCCACCTGGGCCACGGCCAACGGCTGGGAATTGAAATCGCTGATGAGCTATGTGGGCTGGAAGGACGCCAAGTCGGCGCTGCGCTACATCGATGCGGCGCAGCGCTTCGGCGAGCTGGCCGTGTTACCGGCCAGCCCAGGGCAACACCTCATTCCGTGAAGGTGTGCCGGGCGATGCCGCCCACTTCCGGGCGGATGCTGTACAGGTCGCCGGCATCCGGGAAGTGCCGCAGTTCGGTCGGGCTCATGCCGACGCGCGCCGTGGTGATGTACAGCGTGTCGAGGTTCGCGCCGCCAAAACAGCAACTGGTGGGGCGCGGTACGGGCATCACCACCTGGTCGGTCAGGTGCCCGTCACGGTCATAGCGCAGCAGGCAGCTGCCATTGAACTGGCACACCCACAGCCCACCCTCGCGGTCCAGGGCAATGCCGTCCGGGCGGCCCAGTTCTGCCGGCGTTGCGGCGAACAGGGTGGCCTCCTCCAGGCGCCCTTCTTCCAGGTACTCGGCGCGGTAGATGGCGCGCTCGACCGAGTCGACGAAAAACACCGTCTTGCCATCGGCTGACCAGGTCAGGCCATTGGGCAGTGCCAGGCCATCGTGAATCACCTCGTCATGCAGTTCGGCATCGAAGCGGAACAGCCCGCCGGTCTTGCCGCTCGGCCCCTCGTCCATCAGGCCGGTGACGAAACGGCCCTGGGGGTCGCAGGCACCGTCGTTGAAACGGAAGCTGGAGCGGTGATGCACCGGCATCGAATACTGGCGCACCTTGCCCGGCCCCACATCGAGGATGGCCACACTGGCGTCCTCGGTGAAAATCAGGTTGCCGTGGTCAGTCAGTGCCAGCGCACCGATGCGCGCTGCCGATTCGTACACCCGCTCCACCTCGCCATCGGGCAGCAGCCGGTGAATGCGGCCACCGGTGATATCGACGAAATACAGGGCGCCGCTGCGGGCCTCCCACACCGGGCTCTCGCCCAGGTCGGTGCGGGTGTTGGCGACCTTTACCGGCACGTAGCTGCACTCCTTGATACGGCTCCAGCGCTCGGCCACTTCGGCCAGGCTGGAGGCTTCGACCCGGGCCAGGTCGCGCGGGTAGCTGACGCCGCTGTTCTCGCTGAAGCGCGTGGCGGTGAACTGGCCATTGCTGGCGCGCAGGATGTAGCCGGTGTCACGGCACAGTGCGCTGGCCAGGTACAGCACGCCCGGGGTGACCCACTCGGGCTTGAGTTCTTCCGGTGGCTGGGTCACACCCCACATGCGGGTCTTGGCCACCGGCGAGATGGCGTTGACCAGGATGCCGTGTTCCAGGCCTTCCATGCTCAGGGCGTTCATGATGCCGACCTGGGCCATCTTGCCTGCCGAATAGGCCACCAGGCCGGGCTGGGCATAGCGCTGGTACATGGCGCGGTCCGAGGTGGTCAGCACGATGCGTGCGGCAGCCGATTGCTTGAGGTACTTCCAGGCGTGCTTGGCCAGCCACACCGGGGCATGCACGCTGATACCCAGGGCGCGGTCGAGAAACGCCTGTTCCTGGCTTTCGATGCCCTGGTAATCGACCCAACCGGCGTTGTGAATGAGGATGTCCAGCGCACCGAACTGCTCGACGGCCAGCTCCACCAGTTGGCGGCAGCCGTCTTCGTTTTCCAGTTGGCCGGTATGGGCGACCACGCTGTATCCCAGTGCCTGCATGGTTTGCAGGGCGGTTCTTGCGGCGCTCGGGTCTTGCCCTTCGCCGGCACGGTCAGTGCCAAGGTCGCTGATCACCACGTGTGCGCCGCGTTCGGCCAAGGCCATCGCGTAATCCAGGCCGAGGCCTTGGGCGGCTCCGGTGACGATCGCGACTTTGCCCTTGAATGGGTCTGTAGTTGGCATTGTAGGGCCCTTCCGATTCTCCTTTTTTACGATAACAATAAAAAAATCAATGACTTAATATTAAAAGCATGCAACTTTGATATCTCTGGGATATCACGGGCCCAGCGCCTTGTGCGATGCGCCGCGATCATCACCGGCCTGCTCGAAGGGAACCTTTGCACAGAGGCTTTGTCGCCGCGAAGCCACGCACTATGATGGCCGCCTTGCAGGGTCGACCGCCGGAGACCGCTTTCTGGCCCCCCGTTCGACTCGATGAAGGAAAGTAGAATGATCGAGACACGTTTGCTCAGGCAGTTCATCGCCGTGGCCGAGGAGCTGCATTTCCACAAGGCAGCCATTCGCCTGCACATGGCCCAGCCACCGCTGAGCCAGGCGATCAGCCGCCTTGAGGAAAAACTGGGCTTCAGCTTGTTCCTGCGCAACAAGCGCGGGGTCAAGCTCACCGCGGCCGGCATGGCGTTCCTGGAAACCGCCTACCGCACGCTCAAGGAGCTGGAACAAGGCATCGAGTACGCTCGCAATGTGTCAGAAGGTATCTGCGGCAAACTGACCATCACCGCCATCTCCATCGCCTACTACGAATCGCTGCTCAACACCCTGAAGAAATTCCGCGAAATCTACCCGAACGTGCGGCTAACCATTCGTGAAATGCCGTCGGCCTCCCAAGCCAAGGCGCTGATGGCCGGCGAAGCGGACATCGGTTTCATGCGCAAGCTGCCGATGCCGCCCGATGTCATCGAATCGCGCCTGTTGCTCAACGAACAGATCGTCATGGCCCTGCCAAGCAACCACCCCAGGGCGCAGCAGCAGGTGGTCGACCTGCGTGATTTTGCCGAGGAGGATTTCGTCTTCACCCCGCAAGCGCTGGGCAGTGGCTACCACAGCCAGCTGATCGCGCTGTGCGAGTCGGCCGGGTTCTACCCCAAGGTGGTCCAGGAAGCAGCGCAGATCCACACCCTGATCGGCCTGGTGGCCTGTGGTTTCGGCGTGGCCCTGGTGCCGGAGTCGATCGCCTATTCCACTTTGCGCGACCGTGTGCGATTTCGCCCGATCCGGCCCATCAAGGACCAGCCCACCCCAACCATGGGGCTGTACATGAACTGGAACCTGCAGAACGCATCGCCGGCCCTGGGCAGCTTCATTTCCATGCTTGACCTCGGCGCGCCGCGGCGCTTTGCCGATACCATCCAGAACCCGGTGATCCTGGATGGTAACGAAGCCCATGAGCTACAGCGCTAGCCGGTATTCCCCAAGCCAGGCCTCCAGTGCCAGGGCGGTTTCCAGGTTGTTGCGCCGCAACTGCGAATTGAAGTAACCCTCGGGCTGTTGCAGTTCCGCGGCCAGGCGGGTGCGGTCGATCACCTGGAACACCGGGCTTGCGCCATCGGCCAGCAGCCGTCGGGCACGCTCGCGCAGGAACTGCTCGTAGGCAAGGTTGGCCGAGGTCGGGTACGGGCTCTTGCGCCGCTGCAGCACCGCCGGGGGCAGGATGTCGGCACAGGCCTGCTTGAGCAGCCACTTCTCCTCACCGTTCTTGCCCTTGAGCGCCCAGGGCACGTTGTACACGTACTCCACCAGCGCATGGTCAGTAAACGGCACCCGCACTTCCAGGCTGGCGGCCATGCTCAGGCGGTCCTTGCGGTCGAGCAGAATCGGCAACCAGCGCTGCAGGTGCATGTGGCTCACCTCGCGCATGCGCCGCTCCTGCGGGCTGTCGCCAGGCAGATGCTCGACGCTGTCCAGGGCCTGGTGGTAGCAGTTGTCCTGGTGCTGGGCGAAATCGTACAGGCGATTGAACTCAGGGTTGATCAGCTCGGGCTGCAGCAGCTGCATGCGCGACAACCATGGGAAGCGCTGCGCGGCGATGGCCTGCGGGTCACGGAACCAGGCGTAGCCGCCGAACACCTCGTCCGCCGCTTCGCCGGAAATGGCCACCGTGGAATGCGCGCGGATGGCCTTGAACAGCAGGTACAGCGAGGTGTCGACATCGCCGAAGGTGGCGGCCGAGTCATTGGCCCGGTACACCGCCAGGCGCGCAGGGTCGGCCACCAGCTCGCGGTTGTCGATCAGGATGGTCTGGTGGCGGCTGCCAATGTAGTCGGCGGCCGCCAGCGCATAGGGCTGGTCGCGCTCAGGGCGAAACGCATCGGCCTGGAACTGCTCGGCCTGGCCAACGAAGTCCACCGAGAAGGAATTGACCGTGCCGCCCTGCTCCGCGTGCAGCCGCTGTTGGGCCATGGCGGTGAGGATGGTCGAATCCAGCCCGCCGGACAGCAAGGCGCACACCGGCACATCGGCGTACAGCTGCTCGCCCAGCGCGTTGCCCAGCAGCTCGCGGGTACGCGCCACGGTCGTGGCCTCGTCGTCCAGGTGCTCGCGCCGTTGCAGTTGCCAGTAACGGCTGACTTTCGGCAGGCCGCTGGGGCGCCACGACAACCGGTGCCCAGGCGGCAGTTCGCTGATGCCGCGCAAGGCGGTGCGCGTGGTGCCCCGCGACAGGCTCAGGGCATCCACCAGGCCGACCACGTCCAGCGCCCGGGTGAATTCCGGGTGGGCCAGAATCGCCTTGATCTCCGAACCGAACAGCAAGCCCTGCTGATGGCGCGCGTAGTACAGCGGCTTGACCCCCAGTCGGTCGCGCACCATCAGGAAATGGCCGTCGCGCCCATCGAACACGGCAAAGGCGAACATGCCACTCAAGTGCTCGGTGCACTGCTCGCCCCATTCCAGGTAGGCGTGCAGCACCACTTCGGTGTCGCTGCGGGTTTGAAACGCATGCCCGGCCTGGCGCAGGCGCTCGCGTAGGGCATCGTGGTTGTAGACTTCGCCGGTGTACACCAGCGTCACCTCCTCGCCGCCGGGGCAACGGAACGTCATCGGCTGCACGCCGCCGGCCAGGTCGATGATCGCCAGGCGGCGATGGCCCAGCAGCGCATGGCGGTGCTGCCAGGCGCCGGCGGCATCCGGCCCACGCAGGGCCAGGGTGTCGGTCATGGCCGCCAGGGCCGCGCCCGCTTGGCCAAGGTCACGGGTGTAGTCCACCCAGCCTGTAATTCCACACATGGTTGGCTCCTTATACGTGCAAGCGACGGGTCGGCAGCAGGCCGGTCACACCCTGCAGGCGGCGGGCGATGTCCAGCAGCTGGTGCTCGCTGTCGCGGCGGCCCATCACCTGCACGGCCAGTGGCGCCTTGCCGTCGCTGCTCAAGCAGATCGGCACGGTGATTGCCGGCAAGCCGCTGAAACTGGCCAACGGGGTGAAGCTGATTTTCTGCGAATAGCCTTCATCGGCAGGTGACGGGATGGTCGAGTCACCCGGCTGCGGGTTGCGGCGGTCGAACGGCCGGTTGGGGTCCATGGGGAACACCACGAAGTCCACCCCGGCGTCATCGAACCAGGCGTCGATGCCGGCGCGCACGCTGTCCATGCGCTGCTGAATGCGCTGGTACTCGGCGTCACTGACGCCCTCGCCCACGCCCAGGGCGCTCAATGTCGACCAGTGCAGCTCGCAGTCGAACCGGCGCATCCAGGCGGCCGAGGCCAGCCAGGCGTCGCGTGCGCACAGCTGCCAGGCATCGCCACGGCACGCCCACAGCTCAGGCATGCGCACCTCGCTCGGGGCCATGCCCAGTTCAGCCAGTGCTCCACGCGCCTGGCCGAGCATGTCGAGCATCGCCGGGCTGGTCAGCCCAGGGTCCAGGGCGTGTTCAAGGATCGCCACCTGGTAGCGCTCCTTCAACGGTTGTTGCTGGCCCAGCAACGCATCCAGGCCTAGCATCGGGAACAACAGCTGCAGGTCATCGGCGCTGCGGGTTACCCAGCCCAGGGCATCCATGCGCGGCGACAGCGGGAACACCCCACCCAGGCTCTGGGCTTTCTGGGTCATGCGCAGGCCGACCATGCCGCAATGCGACGCCGGCCAGCGCACCGAACCCAGCACATCGGTGCCCAGCGAGATATCACACAGCCCAGCGGCAACCGACACCGCCGAGCCCGTGCTGGAACCGGACGGGTCGATGGTGGGGAAATGCGGGTTACGGCAGCCAGCGCCGAAAGCGATGTTCAGTTCGGTGGTGGCAACCTTGGCGGTCAGCGCGATGCGCGGGTCAAGGAAAGTCAGCGCATCGGCGCTGCGCTGCGGGTAATGGCGGTAGGCACGCAGGCCCAGGCGGGTCGGCAGGCCGGCAACGTCGACGGTGTCCTTCACCCCCAGGCGGTACCAGGGTGCTTCGGCCGGGCGGGTGCTGGTCAGGCAGCGGTAATGGCTGTCGGCGTGCACCTGCCAGTGGGCGTACTGGGCGGCCCAATCCGCCGCCAGTGCGGGGTTACGCTCCAGCAGCTCGTGGCGCTTGCGCAGCGCCAAACCAAGGTATTCCGGCTGTTCGCGGCCAATGCTGGGGTCGGCGCCGCACTGGCCGAGGTAGTAGGTGATGGTGCTTTGGGTATCAGCGTGGCTCATGGGTGTATTCCTTGACAGCAGGGGTGGCCGCCCACGGTTGGGGCTTGCCGGTGGCAGATAGCGGCAGGTTGGCAAGGCCGCGAACCGCCACCGGCCGTGGGTGCCCGGGGGGCAGTTCGGTGAAGGCTTCAAGTACCGCGCGCTCGGTGAGCGCCGCATCGCTGTACAGCACCTCGAAGGCTTCGCCGCGCAAGGCATCGGGCACCGCGACGCAGGCCAGGGCCGGGCAGCCCAGGCGCGCGCTGAGCTCGCCGGCCAGGCGCGCCAGGTCCAAGCGCAGGCCATTGACCTTGATCAGGCTGCTGGCCCGGCCCAGCCACTGGAAGCGGCGCTCGTCCAGCGCCAGCACCTGGTCATCGCAATGATGGCTCGGTGCTGGCCGCGCCTGGCCCTGGGCGCGGGCAATACGCGGGCTGCTGACGGCCAATGCAGCGGGCTGGCCTGGCAAACACAGCAATGCCACATCGTCGAGCAGCGTCCAGGGCTGTTCGGCATCGCTGCGCACATCGAGCTCGCGGTAGGCCATGGCGCCCGTCTCGGTGGAGCCCAGCAGCTCAACGAAACGCACCTGCGGCCCGGCATGCTGGCGCACGGTGGCCAAGGCCCCTGGCGGCAGCATTGAGGCGCTGTGCAGCACCAGCACCTGGCGCCGGGGTGCCAAGCGGCCGAGCAAGGCCGGCAGTAGGCACCAGGTACTGGCGATGGCCAGGATCACGCACGGCCCCTGGCCATCGAGCAGCGGCAGGCGCTGCTGCTCCAGCGAGCATGCTTGCAGCCGGGCATTCATTACCCGTGCGCCGACCTCGCCAAGGATCATCCCGTAACTGTGACTGGCCGGGGCGAACGCCAGAATCTCCTGCACCTCGGGCGCCCAGCGGCGCAGGATCAGCGCCGCTTCGCGCTCCATTTGCGCCACGCTGCGCCACCACTGGCGTGGCGCCCCGGTGGAGCCTGAGGTGGTAAAGCAGTGCTCGGCGCTCACTCGGCGGCCTGCAGGGTCAGCTGGTCTTCGAGCTTCTGGGTGACGAAGCGCTCCATCTTGGCCAGGGTTTCGAACCAGAAGCGCACATCGTCGCTCAAGTAGTCCACCTCAAAGCCAAAACTGCCTTCGATCACGGTGATCACCTCCACGGCCATCAGGCTGTCGAAACGCTCACCGAGAAAGTCCCGGAAGCTGGCGTCTTTGTCGATCAGGGTCACTTCCTCGCCCAGCAGTTGGCCGAGGGCCTGACGAATACGGTGTTCAATGT
Source organism: Pantoea sp. Ap-967 (assembly GCF_011752565.1). GTDB lineage: Bacteria > Pseudomonadota > Gammaproteobacteria > Pseudomonadales > Pseudomonadaceae > Aquipseudomonas. The sequence goes on along the minus strand of NZ_VWXK01000007.1, from coordinate 224,194 downwards.
TGAGGTCGCTCACGAGCCGGTCATTCCTTGTGGGTTGGCAGCGTTGATCAAGTCCGCACCGGCACTGAAGTACACGTGCTCGGGCAGAATCGGGTCGAATTGCAGGTAGATGAAGGCCTGCGGGAATTGCGTGCGCAGGCACTGGGTAAGCCCGCTGGCCAGGCTTTCATGGGCCAGCCGGTCGCGGCTGGCCGACACGTTGATGCGCACATGAAACTGCGCGGGCAGGCCTTCGCGGTCGGTGACCGGCAGTGGCATGCCGGCACTGAATACGCAGCCCTGGGCCAGCGGCGTGAAGAACACCATGCAGTGCGCGGTGTCGGCGCCCAGCGCCTTGAGCTGGCGGGTAAAGGCCAAGGCCAGGCGCTTGCGGTCCAGGGGTTGCAGCGGTGCGCAGGAAACGGTGAGGGTTGGCATGGGGCCTCCTTACGACAGCTGCAGGCTGGGCAACTGCTGGCGCTGGCTGCTGGCGAACGCCTGCAGCAGGCGGCCCAGGCAGGCCGACAGCGCGTCTACCCCTTGCAGGAACAGCGGCGACCAAGCGTGGCCCGCCTCGCTGTGCACCTTGTCGAGGAACACGCCCAGGTGCGCCAGGTCCACCGGCAAGCCGAGGTCGCTGGCCAGCGCCACAGCCTGGTAAGTGCTGAGCAAATCGGGAATGCGTTGCCCCTGGTTGGCAAAACCGCCCTGGCGCACCTTGTGCGCGGCCAGTAGCTGGGCGGCGGCTTCGCGCACGTCATGGCCCACATGGGCCAGGCAACTCAGGGCCTGCAGGCCAGCGCGCAGTGAGCTGTCGCCCCCCGGGAACGAGGCGTAACCCTGTGCTTGTCGGCAGCTTGAGACATAGCCTTCCAGGGCCTTGAGGTCGACACCGCTGGCGTCGCCCAACTGGCGCAGGATCGACACCGCCGAGGCGGTGGACACCATGTCCGAGCCGCGCCCTTCCCAGAAACCGAAACCGCCGTCGGGGTTCTGCAACGACGCCAGCCATTGGCCGATCGCCCGGCGCGGCCCCGGCTGCCCAGCGAACGCACCGGCCGCCAGGCCCCAGTTGGTGCAGCGCACTTCTGCGCCACGGCCCGGCATGTACATGATGCCCGGCTCATTGGGCATCTGGCAGCCTTCGATCCAGCCCAGCGCCGCGGCCTGTTGCGCCGCCGTCAGCGCCCCGCCCAACACGGCAGCGGCGCTGCTCAGCACATCGGCGGCGCTGTCTGCACGGCGGTAGGTGTAGCCACCCTGGGGCATCGCCAGGGTGGCGATATAGGCGGCCACCTCGTCTGCCAGGTGCGCAACCGGCTCACCCAGGGCCTTGAGCGAGCCCACGGCACAGAACGCCGCCCACACATCCTCACCGTCATAGCCGGCCCAGCGCACGAAGGCGCCGGTCGGGCCGCGCAGGCCGTCGATCCATGCCACGCAGCGGCTGCGCTGCAACGGTTGGGCCTGCAAGGCCGCAAGGCTGGCGGTGGCGCGATAGGTCGCCCACAGGCACGGTACATCCGCCGCTTCGCTGAAACGGAAACCGCCGCAATCCTGCTGCTGCGCTTGCAGCCAGCCAACCAGGCGTGGCACATCCCAGCGCGGTGCCGGCAAACCCTGACGGGCCAGGGCGCGGGCCGCCATCACGCCGTAGAAACAGGCACGGGTATCGGCCAGGTCGCGCCGGGCGAAGTCGGCAGACCAGCTCAACCCGCCGTTGGCACATTGCAAACCGTCGAGCCAGGTGTACAGCGGCTCGGCAGCCCGCACCCGGCCCTGGCACACCTCGATCAAGGTGCGCAGCGCATAGTGGCTGGCCCACACGTCGGCGGTCTGGCCCGGGCACATGGCATAGGCGTCACCGTCGAACAGGGTGTGGATCCACTCGGCGGTGTCTTCGCGGCGCTCGACCGCCACGCCCAGGTCGTGGAGCGTTTCGGTGCAATAGAACGTGGCCCAGGCATCCGATGGCATGCCCTTGCTCCAGGCAAAGCCACCGTCGCGGTTGCGCCGCGACTGGATGTACGCCTGCAAGGCCGGGGCGTCGGCACCGTCCAGGCGCTCGACCCAGGCCAGGCTGCGGATCGCGGCATAGGTGCACCACAGGTCTGGCTGGCCATTGCCCAGGCCTTGGCCGCCGGGAAAACGCGGCGCCGTCATGGCTGGCCTCCCACGAAACGCAGGTTGGTCTTCTTCCAGCTCTTTTGCGAAGCGCCACTCTTGTTCAGCGCCGACAGGTTGTTGACGAACAACACCCGGCTCCAGCGCAGGCCCATGTGCTGCTCGGAGCGTTCCAGCAGGCGTGCCAGCAAGTGCTCCTCCTGGCTGCTGTCCCAGTTGACGTCACGTTCCAGAATCAGCGCCGCACTGTCGCTTTGCCGATCCACCTCGATGACATACCCGGTGGCGTCGCATGTGCCGTACACCACCTCCTCGACCGCACGGATTTCCAGGTCGACCCCGGCCACCACGATGCTGTCGCTGTCGCGGCCATTGATCAGCAGACTCGGGCTGGCGCGCCCGGGGTCCCAAGGTGCGGTGATGGTCACGCTGTCGCCGGTGTCCAGGCGCAGCAAGGGCCGTGCGTGCAGGTTCAGGGGGGTGACTACGAGGCGCCCGGTCAGGCCTTCGGCCGGGGTGACCAGGCTGCCGTCGGGCAGCAGCAGTTCGAAATAGTTGGTGGCCGTGGCCAGGCGCATCTGCTGGTCGTCACCTACCGCCGCGAGGGTGCCGGTTTCGGTGCTGCCGTAACTGGCATCGAATACCTCGCACTGCCACCAGCGCGCCAGGCGTTCACGAAACGGCCGGGTATTGACCTCGCCCAGCAGCATGATCGAGCGCACCGACGCGGCGAACACCTGCAAAAGCTCGCGCTGCTTCAGGTAGCGGGTCAGTTGCACCAGTACCCCCGGTGCGATGAACAGCACGGTCGGGCGGTAGGTGTCGAAGGTCTTGCACACCCGCTCCCAGTCGGTGATACCCGTGGTGAACGGGTACAACCGCACATGGGACACGTCCAGGTACTCGCACACGTTGGCAATCAGGTCGCCGACCGGCACGATGTCCGATGGCATCAGGTTGGCCACCCGCGCACCGGGGCGCAATACCGAACGCCAATGGCTGGCAACGCTCACGGCGTTCCAGATGATGTCCTCTTTCAGGCGCGGGGTGGGCGTTGGTTCACCTGTGGTGCCGGTGGTGGCGTAGTACTTGGCAGCATCGCCCAGTTCCACGGTGCAGAACTTCAATGGCTCGCGCTTGAGCAGCGACTTTGCCGTCGGCGGCAATGCCCTGAATGCATCAAAGCTGTATTGGCCAATATCACTGTAGTGGGCGCTCTGTTGTGCTCGCATCCATACAGCTTGCAACTTGCGTTCATAAAATGCGGCGTCGGGGATGTGCCCCACGTGCAGCTGAAGCTCGCGTTCCGCGTCTTTCAGCACGCCGTAATCCTGGTCGCTGTGAACTAACATCGACTCGCCCTCTCGAATAAACAGGGCAGAGAATTGGCGAGCGACGGGGCCAAGTAAAATACTAATTTGCAACCAGCGGTGAGAGTCACAAGGTATTAATCCCCCCTTGAAACGGACAAATACGCACCGCTTAGTAAGCCTATTCTGCTCAGAACTGAGGAATCGTTCCCAATTTTCGGTGACATATCAGACAAAGATATATTTGGTATTTCCCAAGCCGTGTTCGCCCTGCGCACTATCGCCCTCACCTGCTCCTCGGCCAGAACGAGCGATGACCCTCTCAGGAGTGACACACCATGCTGCCCCCTTCCGCTGCCGTGCCGTTTGCCCAGGCCACCTGGGCCATTGATTCGTGGCGTGGCTGCCCGGCCCTTCAGCAACCGGCCTACGATGACCCGGCCGCCGTGCGCCAAGTGCTCGACACGCTTGGGCAACAACCGGCACTGGTAGGTGCCGAACGCATCCTGCAACTGCGCTGCCTGCTCGGCGAAGCCCAGCAGGGGCGGCGCTTCGTGCTGCAGATGGGCGATTGCGCCGAGCGCTTCGCCGACAACACCCTGGTGCGCACTACCCGGCAAGTGGCGTTGCTGCAGCAGATGAGCCAGGTGCTGATGCATGGCCTGCAGTTGCCCGTCGTGCAAATCGGCCGCCTGGCCGGGCAATATGCCAAACCACGGTCCAGTGATATGGACCAGCGCAACGGTGTGAGCCTGCCGGCGTACCGCGGTGATATCGTCAACCATGCCGCTTTCAGCGCCGATGCCCGGCGTGCCGACCCCCAGCGCATGCTGCAGGCCCACGCGCATTCGGCCCTCACCCTCAAGCACCTGCAGGCCCTGCACAAAGCCGGCATCGACAACCTGCTGCAGGCCGGGCAATGGTCACTGGGCTGGCTCGACCAGGCGGCGGATGCGCCACGCCTGCGCGCCCTGCTGGACGAGGTGCACGGCACGCTGCGCTTCATGCGCACCCTGGCCAGTTCCCAGCCAGGGGAATTTTTGTACCGCGAGCTGTACGTTTCCCATGAAGCCTTACTGCTCGAATACGAACGGGCACTGACCCGCCAGCACGCCGATGGCCGCTGGATCAACCTTGCAACCCACCTGCCCTGGATCGGCCTGCGCACGGCCCAACCCGACGGCGCCCACGTCGAATACTTGCGCGGCCTGGCCAACCCGTTGGCCGTGAAAGTCGGCCCCGACACCGACACCACGCAGCTGCTGCAGCTGCTTGAACGGCTCAACCCGCACAACGAACCGGGCCGCCTGACCCTGATCCACCGCATGGGCCCGCGCTTGCACCAACGCCTTGGCGCACTGATCGATACCGTCAAGCTGCACGGCGCCAAGGTGCTGTGGCTGTGCGACCCCATGCATGGCAACACCCGTACCCTGCCCTGCGGCACCAAAACCCGAGCGTTTGACGACATCCTTGCGGAAATCGCCGCCGCCTTTGCGGTGCATGCCCGCCACGGCTCGACCCTCGGTGGATTGCACCTGGAAGCCACCGGTGATGCGGTCACCGAATGCCTGGGCGGCGCAGCCGGGTTGCAGCCAGCCGACCTTGGCCGGCGCTACCTGAGCCAGGTCGACCCACGGTTGAACGCCGACCAGGCCATGGAATTGGCCTTGCGCGTCAGCCTGGATGCCAGCAACTGGCAACAGCACCCTTGAACCCTACGATCACGGAAGAATCAGTAGCCACCATGCCTATCGTCATCTATGTGTTTTCCCTGTGTACCTTCACCTTCGGCCTGTCGGAGTTCGTGGTCGCTGGCCTGGTATCGGCCATGGCCGACGACCTCGGCCTTTCTACCACCGCGGTGGGCTCGGCGATCGCCGCCTATGCCCTGGGCGCCGCCATCGGAGCGCCCCTGCTGACAGCCGTGCTGCTGGGCTGGCGTGAGCGCAGCAGCCTGCTGCTGACCTTGGCGGTGCTGGCCGCCGGCAGCCTGGCGTTCGCCTGGATCGAGCCGTTGTGGGCCGTGAACCTGGTGCGTTTCGTGATTGGCCTGGCCCACGGCGTGTTCATGGCAGTGGCGGCGGATGTGGCGGTCAAGCGGGTCGATGCTGCGCGTGCAGGCCGCGCCCTGTCATTGGTATGGCTCGGTTTGACCCTGGCCCTGGCGCTGGGCGTACCGGCCGGCACGCTGCTGGGCAGCCTGTGGTCGTGGCGGGCGATCTTCGTCGCCCTCGGCGTGCTTGGCCTGTTCAGCCTGCTGGGGCTGTGGCGCCTGATGCCGAGCGAGGCGGCGCCGCGAGTACCCGCCAGTGGGCGCATGGCGGGCCTTGCCGCGCTGATGCGGCGGCCCGTACTGGCGGCTGCGGCTATCGCCATGCTGGTCAGCGTGGCGACCTTTTCGTTTCTGACCTACGTGTCGCCGTTCCTGCTGGAGGTTACCCAAGGCAGCGTGCATTTGCTGAGCCTGGCGATGCTGATGTTCGGCGCAGCCACCCTGCTCGGCAACCTGCTTGGCGGGCTTGGCGCAGACCGCTTCGAGGCAGGGCGTTGCCTTCAGGTAGCGCTGGCGGGGCTTGCGGCCAACCTGGCCCTGCTTTACGTGGGCCGGGAAACGCCTTGGGCAGTGGTCGCCCTGATCGGCTTACTGGGGGCGCTGTTCTTCGCCATCGTTACCTTGTCGACCCTGCGCCTGATCGGTCTTGCCAAGCAGATGGCGCCCCACGCCACCGGGGTGGCCTCGGGCCTGAGCATCGCGGCGTTCAACCTGGGGACGGCGCTGGGCGGTGGTTTGGGCGGCTGGGTGATCGAGCGGCTGGGCTTGGGCTACCTGCCACTGGCCAGCGTGGCGGCGGCGCTGGTGGCCTTTGTGCTGGCGCTTCCGGCGGCATCGCCGGCAGGCCGGCTTCCTCAGCAAGCCCAGAACGCATCGTAACTATCGAACTTAACGGTGAATTTTGTGGGAGCGGGCTTGCCCGCGAACACCGGCGAAGCCGGTGCCATACACCGCGCCGCCTGCTTCGCGGGCAAGCCCGCTCCCACAGGGAATTGCAGCGCGACTGCTGGCACTGTTCCCTGTGCGACAACGCAGCCCGCGAGGGCTGGGTGATCGCCTACAAGTCAAACCTGCTTTGCGCAGCGCCACAACCGCGCCACATCGCATGCCCTAGCCTGCAACAGTTGCGCGGCATCGGCGCAGGCCTGCTGCAACGTCATCGGCCCGCTGGCCAGGGCGAACGCCGCATCGATGCCATGGGCATACAGCTGCTGGTAACCCTCGCCCAAGGTGCCCGCCAGCACCACCACCGGCACCCCATGGCGCTTGGCCACCCGGGCGACGCCCATCGGGGTTTTGCCGCGCAGGGTCTGGGCATCGAAGCGTCCTTCGCCAGTGATCACCAGGTCAGCGCCCTGCACCAGGGTGTCGAGGTCGGCCAGTTCCGCCACCACTTCCACCCCAGGGCGAAAGCGCGCGCCCATGAAAGCCTTGGCGGCGAAGCCCATGCCGCCGGCTGCACCACAACCGGGAAACGCGCGAACGTCCTCACCCAACAGCACTGCACAGTGGTCGGCGAAGTGGCCCAGGGCCTGGTCCAGTGCTTGCACCTGCTGGGCATTGGCGCCCTTCTGCGGGCCGAAGATCGCCGAGGCACCCTGGGGGCCACACAGCGGGTTGTCGACATCGGCGGCCACCTCTACCTGAACCTGCGCAAGGCGCGGGTCAAGTGCGCTGGCGTCGATACGGGCGAGCCGGCTCAAGGCCAGGCCACCCTCTTCCAGCGCCTGGCCGTCGGCATCCAGCAAGCGCATGCCCAGGGCGCGCAGCATACCGCTGCCGCCGTCGTTGGTGGCGCTGCCACCAATGGCCAGGACGATACGCTGGGCGCCGGCATCGAGCGCTGCTTCAATCAGCTCGCCGGTGCCCCACGTGCTGCTGCGGCAGGCGTCGCGCTGGCCGCTGGGCACCAATTGGATACCACTGGCCTGGGCCATCTCGATCACGGCGGTGCGGCTCTCTGCCAGCCACCCCCAGCCGGCCTCGACACGTTGCCCCAGGGGCCCGCGCACGGTCTGCCGGCGCAGCTCACCGTGGCTTGCGGCCAGAATCGCGTCCATGGTGCCTTCGCCACCATCGGCCATTGGGCACTCGACCAGCGTGGCCGCCGGCCACGCCTCGGCCAGGCCGCTGGCGATGGCACGGGCGACGCCGGCAGCATCGAGGCTGTCCTTGAACGAGTCGGGGGCAATGACGATCTTCATGGGGTTCTCCTGTCCAGATAAGCGGCATGCTGACAGCTGTCTGGCGCAGAGGCCTTAGTCGAATGCACAAAAGCCAGGAAGCGTTATTTGGGCAATTGCCTTTTTGCGGATCAATCGGCCGGCAGCAACTGCAAACCCAGGTACAGGCTGAGCATGCCTTCCAGGCGCAGCGGGTCTACCTCGCCCAGTTCGGCCACCCGCTCCAGGCGGTAGCGCAGGCTGTTGCGGTGGATGCCCAAGGCATCGGCGCAGGCCTGGCTCTGGCCGTCGTGGGCGCACCAGGCACGCAGGGTGGCCAGCAGCTGGCCGCTGGCATCCCTGGCGCGAATACGCTGCAGCGGTTCAAGCAGTTCGTCCAGGGCATCTTCGTGGCGATGGCGCCAGAGCAGCGCAGGCAGGCGATAGCGGCTTAAGCTCAACAACTGCGCCTGGGGCAACACTTCGAGGCCATACGCCAACAGGTCGCGCACCCGCCGGTAGCCCCGGCGAAGTTGTTCCAGGCTATGCGCCGCGCAGCCCAGCGCCAGGCGCTCAACCTCCCAACCATGGCGTTGCAGGCGCTCGACCAGGCGCGCTTCGTCCAGCACCAACCCTGCCGGGCGGCACCACAACAACGACTCGCGTGCGGGGCTTACGCACCAGCTGTCGGGGTAACGGTTCAGCAGCCAGGCCGACAGCGCTTCGGCAGGTGGGCCGCTGCGCAACTCGAACAGGCACGGCACCCGTGGCAGCTGGGGTTTAAGCCCCAGTTGCCGGGCCTCGTCGAGCAGCCGTGGCGAATCACCGCTACCGCCCAACAGCAAGGCCAGCAAGTCGTCGCAGCGCTGGCGCCGCCATTGCTGCTCCACCTGCAAGTGGCGCTGGGCCACAAGCATCTCGGCGGTCATGCGCACCAGCTCACCATAGGTGCGCAACTGCTGCGGTTCGCCGGTCAGGCCAAGCACGCCGATCAGCCGGTCATCGAGCATCAGCGGCAGGTTAACCCCCGGCTGCACGCCCTTCAGGCACTTGGCGGCATCCTCATCCAGTTCCACCACCCGGCCATTGGCAAGCACCAGCTGTGCACCCTCATGGCGGGTGTTGATGCGTTCAGGCTCACCACTGCCCAGGATCAAGCCCTGGCTGTCCATGACGTTGACGTTGCATGGCAGAATAGCCATCGCCCGGTCGACGATTTCCTGTGCCAGGTCGTGGTCCAGTTCGAACATGCGGCGATCCTTGTACGGTGAGGTTTTGTTCTGCGGCACAGCGCCCGGCAGCATACGCTGTGCAAACGCACAAAGACAGGTGCGCCATACTCCCTGAGACTCCACGGAGCGAGCGCCGGCACAGGCGACGCGGCAACAACCATAACAACAGAGATCCCGATCATGGCACACAGCCCAGCCCCTGACCAAGGCACGGACACCACCCGCAACGCGCTGTACCGGCGCATCACCTTGCGGCTGATTCCGTTCATTTTCATCTGCTACCTGTTCAACTACCTGGACCGCGTCAACGTCGGCTTTGCCAAGCTGCAGATGCTCGACGCGCTGAAATTCAGCGAAACGGTGTACGGCCTTGGCGCCGGCATCTTCTTCATCGGCTACGTGCTGTGCGGCCTGCCCAGCAACCTGGCGCTCAACCGCTTCGGCCCACGGCGCTGGATTGCGGCGATGATGATCGCCTGGGGCAGCCTGTCGACCTGCCTGCTGTTCGTCACCACCCCCACCGAGTTCTACACCCTGCGGCTGCTGACCGGCGCCGCCGAGGCCGGGTTCTTCCCTGGCGTGGTGCTGTACCTCTCGCGCTGGTTCCCGGCTGACCGCCGTGGCCGCATCATGGCCCTGTTCATGTCGGCGATCCCGGTATCGGGCCTGCTTGGCGGGCCATTCTCCGGCTGGATTCTCGAACACTTCGCCGCCGGCCAGCATGGCCTGGCCGGCTGGCAGTGGATGTTCCTGATCCAGGGCCTGCCAACCGTGGCGTTGGGCGTGCTGGCGATCAAACTGCTCAGCGACGGTTACCAGAAAGCGGATTGGCTGAGCCCTGCCGAACGCCAGCTGATCGCCGCCGACCTTGCCGCCGACGCTGCCAGCAAGCCCAATACCACGGGCGACAGCGTGCTCGCGGTGCTCAGCAACCCGCTGATCTGGACCTTCGGTTTCGTGTATTTCTGCATCCAGAGCGGCGTATACGCGATCAACTTCTGGTTGCCGTCGATCATCAAGAGCATGGGCTTCGACAACCCGCTGCTGATCGGCTGGCTGAGCGCCATCCCGTACCTGCTGGCGGGGGTATTCATGATTCTCTGCGGGCGCTCGGCAGACCTGCGTAACGAACGCCGCTGGCATTTGGTGGTGCCGATGCTGATGGGGGCCGTCGGCCTGTTGATCGCGGTCAACTTCGCTGGCAACCCGACCATCGCCATTCTTGGCCTGTCGATCGCCACCATGGGCGCCCTCACCGGCCTGCCGATGTTCTGGCCGATGCCAACCGCGCTGCTCAGCGCCAGTGCCGCCGTGGCGGGCCTGGCGATCATCAACTCGGTGGGCCAGATGGCCGGCTTCCTCAGCCCGTACCTGGTCGGGTTCATCAAGGACCAGACCGGTTCGACCGACGCGGCGCTGTATTCGCTGGCGGCATTGATCGTGGTGGGTAGCTTGGTGGCCTTGCGGGTATCGCGGGCCGGTGCACTGAGCACTGCACGGGCCGATTGAGGATTGATGTAGGCGCGACAGCCTGTCGCGCCTACATTGACCGCTTCAGGCCGGGGGCTAAAGCTCTCGACGGTCCCTGAACATAAGGTAGAGGGGCGTCAGGCCGGAGTCTGCAGGGAATACGACGATGTAATCATCGAACTGCACCTGCGCAAGGTCTGCGAAACGCGCTTCCGAGGGCACCTCGGGAATGCGCAGAAGCCCAATTGCCGAGGGGTGCCAGTGGTCCAGTGGTTTGTGAGGACTGCGGCCCTTCTGCCACAACACGGTTACAGGCCCGCTACCGTCAGTGCTGAAGGCGAATGCCTGACGTGCAGCATCCCAATCCGCCGAGCGCACCCTTACCCGCGAAGCAACAGTGCTGCCCTGGGTAGAGGTAAGGAGCACGTGGGAGTAGCGGGTGAACGGCTTGACGCCGGTAGTGGCCGGGCCGCTGGCTGGGCGCAATGCGCTACACAGGCGTACCGGCAAATCCACCTCGGCCCGCTCCGCTGCCAACGCCTCCCAGTCCGAGCGCTCGTTGTCGAGCATTTCATATAATGGCACCGTTACCGCAAAACGAGGGTCGTCGCTCGGGGTGCCCAGCACGAATTGAAGGATATCGGCATAGGTACCTGGATGTTCACCGTGTGCGGAGGTTGCCTGCCATTCCATTTCGGCAACAGCGGAGCGAACGCTCTTGATCAACGCGTGCTGCCTCTTGGCAACTTCACGGGACAAGCCCTGCGCTGTCAGCAGTACCGGATGAAGCGTTGCCGTTGCAGCTGCAGCGGCCAAGGTCAATGGGCCATGGCCCGGGCCGGTGCCCGTGGCTCTGGCCAATTGGGCAACCCGGGCTTCCAGGCGTTCGATCAACTCTACGCCACGGGCGAACATGCCCGGGTGGCGTGCCTGCGCAGCGGCCAGGGCTCCGGCATGACGCTGGCTGCCAGCAGTGATTTCTTGCAATAGCACGGCCTGGATAGCGGCGTTATAGAACGGGCTCGTGGCCTCGCGAACGGCAGCTTGATGGGCGTTTCTCACCCCCATCTCCAAGCGCTGAAGCTCATACACGGCGCGCTTGGCCTGGTGCTGGACCGTGACCAGCGTACGCAGAGCCTCTACGCTTAGGGCCAACTGTTGCTCTGGCGTGCTACCTGCCGGGTCAGCGGCCAGGGACCGCTCTAAAGCATCGAGTTGCTGACTGGTCTGCAACTCGGCAGCATGGACCTCTGCTATCAATTTGCGCCCGTTTTCCAAGTTGCGGGTGGACAACTGGTTGGCACGCTGCTCGCGGCTGAGGGTTTGGTGAACGACCGGGGGTTGCAACAACTGATCTTTGAAGGCCGCCTGGCCATTTTGCCGATACCACCACTTGATCGTCTCGACGATGTGCTGGGGGGAGTTCCGCGCGACGTCATCGAGCAAATTCGGATAGAACAGCAAATCGCTACCGTCGGGGTGGCCGACAATCTGGTTGAAGTGGGTGATCCACTCATTATGTGAGGCTTGGTCGGCCTCAAGCTGCCATATGGCTTCTACAAACCCGAGAAAGGCAGGTTCATCGTACTGGTTCAGGTGGGGTCTGATATCCATAATTTTTACCTTTTTTTACTTTAAAGGGTATTTTCAGCTATCAATAGACCACTGAAACTCATTACGGTCCCGATCGTAACCAGTCTCCTTCACAGAAAAACACAGCCTAATTACATTCATGAGCACATCATATTCAAAGATAACACACAGCTTTTCGTATTCACCGCCCGCTATATCAAACTCATCCCAGCCGCCGCTTTTGCCCAGGGACGCTGGTTTTTCATAGGGGGACTGCGACTGAATTGGCTCACCAAAAACACTCAATGTCATTGCCCGACTTAAACACTTAGCATAAGGCTCGGGGAGCTCATGCGAATAGACTGATGACGAAGTAGCCTTCTCGGCGAGCGAAATCGTCAATGCCTCAAAGCGTTGATCTTCGGCCCAGAAACGTAGCTCCAGGCCTGGCATAATTTCCCTATAAATGGATAAGGCTCCAGGATACACCTCGATGAACTCACCAGGCGGTAGGACCCCCTGCCGGACCAGCTCGTCATGAGGTTTACCCAGGCCTGTTAAGTATGCGCTCAGTTTCTCAGGTGTCATTTGGATATTCCTTTCTTTTGGTGAAGAGCGTGCAGCTCCCTTCGAACCTGTTCTATTTCGTGCTCACTGAAACCATATTCCAATAGCCCAGGCCTCAGCGCATCTATATTACTATCAACAGCCGCACGCAAATCTGAAGCATCTTTTAACTGTCTCTCTACACTGTTCCTACCGCCATAAGTCTCACTATATTTTCTATGTACCGCTGCAGGAATCACTACACTCGGGGCGGTTTCCAGCAAAAACTTGATCTCATGCGCTTCCAACATGCGATTATTTTTAACCAAAAATCGTTCGTATGCTTTCCGCGATACAATATGATCCACATCCATTCGATCATTAATGCTCCTACGCGCAAGATCCCTGTACTCTCCAACCTCCAAAGGCTTCGCAGGCTCATTATTCACCACCCCAGGTGCGGGCAGATCGGTGTCGCCGCCGAATCCTGGGATTATGGCCCCGGTTTCACCCGGATTCTCGCCCGGAAGTATTTCAAGACTTGGCCCCACCGGATCGGTGGCTGTGCCCGGCAGCATCCCGGGCAGCTGCGGCGCTTGCGGCAACCCCGTCGGGCCGAGCAGTTCAGCGCCTGGCGCTACCAGCGGCGTCCAGGTGCGGGTGGGTTGGCCTGGAACGGCGGTTGAATCGAACGCCAAGGCCACCTGGGTGCTGAACCAGGGTTGGAACGGCTGGATCGCCGTCAGCACACCAGTTGTGTCAGCCGGCGGGTGAATCCTGATCTGGTCGAGGTTGTACAGCCCGGCGCCAACACCCGCTGCTGCCACATGACGCAACTCGAACGCGCGCCGTGCGCCGCTCCAACTCGCCTTCGCTGCGATGGGCGCAAATCCGCTCAAGATTCGGCGCTGGTTCAGCTCATCAAATTGCCCGAGCAGGCCCTGGTCCGCTGCGATGGCCCGCCAGACCGCGCTTTCAAAGGCGTCCATTTGCGTGAACAACCGACCACGCAACTGGTTGCCAACTTGCTCAGGCAGGGCAACCCCGGCAGCGGCCCTGTTGCCGGGCCACCAGTTACCTGCCGCCACCTCGCCCCTGCCATTGACGACACCGGTCCCGGCCGCTGGCACTGTGAACGAGAAGTACTGAGGGGGTTGGCCGGGTATGCAGACAATGCAGTCGTCAAACCGCAGGTCCATGCCCGCGCCAATAGCGCTCACCTCCGGCTCAAGTGCAAGCACCCTGCCGGCGGGAGCGCTTACCGCAGGCGCCGCTGGGCCACCCAGGACGATGGATTTGCCTGCGGGTGTCTCGGCCTGTACTCGGTAGGTTTCGGTCAGCGGGTCGAAAACGGCATTTCTGACCCGAACTTCGGGGGAAATCTCGCTGCCTGTCGACGCCACCGCGATGCCAGTGCCTGCCGCCAGCTGCTCAACCCTGATGCGACTGGCAAGGCGCGCCGAACCGCCCGCATCGGCTATGGCCTGCAAATCCTGCCCGGGTTCCACACCTAGCAGGTCGGCACCTACACCCACACCCTCCAGGCGCTGCCGACGCTGCTCGGCGGTCAGCTCGCCATCGCCCAGCCTCGGTGAATACACCATGGCCGAGACGAACAGGCGTGCCTTTGGCCCAACCCGGATCGCAGTAACCCTGGCAAGCTCGATGCGCGCATTGAGCATGGCCTGGGAAATGGCGTTGGCGAGCTCCAGCGCGACCCGCGCTCCGCTATGGGTCAGCAAAACACCGCCGGCGTTAGCTGCGGCAACGGGCGCGCTGAGCGTCGCAGCCTCAGCCAGCCGCTGCAGGCGCCGATCCTCGTCGGCCTTTTGCTTGTGATCAACCCGTGCTTCGCGCTGTACCGCGTACTGGCGCTGCTGCTCCCAAAGTGCCTCTCGCTGCCGCCATAGCTGCGTCTGCGTGGCATGCTCAGCCAGCAAATCGGCCGAGCGCTGCGACAGCTGCCGGATCGCCTCCTCCAGCAGCCGCGCTTGATGAGCTGCGGTGTAGGCCGCTTCCCAGTCACGATGCAGTTGCTGCATCTGCTCGGCGGTGGCCAGCCCAGCCAGCCGTGAGGTATAGCTGTCTGCGGTTGCATCAACACCCGCAAAGGCATTGGCCAGGGCTTGATACTCAGCCAGCGCGGGTTGCTTGGCGGCAATCAGCCCTTGTATTTCGTTACGCGCCTTGGTCAGCAGGTAGAGTTGCCAGCGCTCGCCACCTTCATGGTTCGGACGTGTGCGGGCGGCATCGATCTCGCTCTGCAGTGCCTGGGCCAGGCCTTGCGCCTGGGCGGCGTAGTGGGTGTCGAGTTGAGCGCGGCGGTTATCCCGCGCCTGGTTGAAGGCCGCCATGCGTTCTTGCTGCGAGCGGGCCAGCGCTTGGGCATGTGCAGCAGCTGCCGCCGCCTGGCGTGCCTGGTCTTCGGCCTGTGCTTGTGCAAGCGCAGCCGCGCGAGCCCTCGCCCGCTTCTTGCGGCGCCGGCGGCTGGACCCACCGAAACCGCCGCCGAAGCCACCGCCACCGCCAATGCTGAAAAAACCACCCCCGCCGCTGCTGGAGCCCGAGGAGCCTGGGGTGATGACGACTTCACCCGTGGAATTGTCGTTGAGTGTGTTTTGAGCCATACAGATTCTCCTTCTCTGTAGGGCTCAGGCTGATGTTTCGAACGTCGTCGATTGCGTTACATATCTATTGGTTCTTGTTCACTTCTTTCAGCATGTTTCTATTTGGCGGTTTTGTTGCATGGGCCGGCCTCATCGCGGGCAAGCCCGCTCCTACAAGGCTGGCGTTAACCCTGTGAGCCGATCGTCAGCCCGACGCATCCCTCCCATTCCCTCGGCGTCAAATGATTCCAAAGGCCCCCTTTGGAGCAGCCCCATGACTCAGCACGCCGTGGCCCGCCTCGACCAGCTCGACCCCAACCGCCCCCTGCGCGCCCAGGCTGGCAACGAAGAAATCATCCTCATCCGCCAGGGCGACTTGGTGCATGCCTACCAGGCCAACTGCCCACATTCCGGCGCGCCCCTTGAGGAAGGCGTGATTTGCAATGGCCTGCTGGTGTGCCCGTGGCACAAGGCGGCCTTTGCGGTCGACGAAGGCGCGGTGTGCGAGCCGCCAGCGCTGGTTGGGCTGCGGCGTTATCGCACCTGGATAAAGGCCGGTGAAATCTGGGTTGATGACCAGCCCCAGGTGCACAGCGAACCCCCACGCCACAGCGACGCCCGCACCTTCGTGGTGGTCGGTGCCGGTGCCGCGGGTTCGGCGGCGGTGGCCACCCTGCTCGACCATGGCTTTGGCGGGCACCTGATCTGGCTCGACCAGGAGCGTCAGCCGGCCTACGACCGCACTGCCCTGAGCAAATTCGTCATTGCCGGCGAGATGCCGCCCGACGAAGTGCCGGCACTGCTGGAACCGGACCAACTGCGCAAAGGCCACCTGGACCGGCGCCTGGGCAAGGTGCGGGCGCTGGATGCCAAACGGCGCCAAATCACCCTTGCCGATGGCCAGCACCTGCACTACGACGCCGCCCTGCTGGCCACGGGCGGCAAACCGCTGCGCCCGAACATTCCGGGTATCGACCTGGCGGGCGTGATGACCTTGCGCTCGCGCGAAGATGCCGCCTGCCTGCTGGATGCGGCGGAACCGGGGCAACCGGTGGTGATCGTCGGCGATGGCTTCATCGGCCTGGAAGCGGCAGCGGCCCTGCGCAGCTATGGCGCGCAGGTGCATGTGGTCAGCCGCCACGAAGTGCCGCTGGTAAAGCAGGTGGGTGAACGTATCGGGCGCTGCATCCGCGCGCTGCATGAACGCAAGGGCGTGGTCTTCCATGGCCCGACCGAGGTGCTGCGCGTGGTCGGCAGCGAACGGGTCGAGGCCGTGGAGCTGGCCAATGGTGAGCGGTTGGCCACATCGCTGGTGCTGCTCGGCACCGGGGTCAAACCCGCCACGGCGTTCGTGCAGGGCGTGGCATTGGCCAAGGACCAGTCGCTGCCGGTGAACGCCGAGCTGCAAGCCGCCGAGGGCCTGTGGGCGGCTGGCGATATTGCCACCTTCCCGCTTGCCGGGCAGCCGGTGCGTATCGAACACTGGCGCCTGGCCCAGCAGCATGGAGTGATTGCAGCGACGAACATGCTTGGGGAACAGCGCCGCTACAACGACGTGCCGTTTTTCTGGACTTACCAGCATGGGCACACCTATGAGGTGCTGGGGCATGTCCGGGCATGGGAGCGGATCGTGTTCGTCGGGGCGCCGGAGCAGGGCGACTTCGTGGCGTTGCAGTGTGTAGGGGACCAGGTCGTGGCGGTGGTGGCTGCCGGGTACTCGGATGCCATGGCAAGGCTTTCGCAGCGGATGAAGCGGGCGTTGCGGCTGGACGAGGCCTTGGTGTTGATTGGTTAGATTTGCGGCCCATTCGCCTGTAGGAGCGGGCTTGACCCGCGAAGCAAGCACCGCGGTGCATGGCACCGGCTGCGCCGGTGTTCGCGGGGCAAGCCCGCTCCTACAGAGGGTGGCGGTGCGGTTACGGGCGTACAAAACGAAGGGCCGGTCCTGCCTTCGCAAAACCAGCTATGGTTTCCCCCACATCAAATAACAAGAACCCAAGGAGCGCCCATGCCCGCTCAATCCCGCGCCAGTGAACTGGCCGCCTTCGTTGACTGCCACTTCCCCGACCGTGGCCTGATGCCAGAAACCGTGATCGCCGAATCCTGGTACCGGAGCATTACCCAGCACCACCTGGACCCCGAACTGCGCCACGTCGACAACATCCTCAGCGCCGCCGAGATCCGCCAGCACCAGGCCCAGCACGAAGCGTACCTGGCCATTGCCAGCCAGGGCGTCAGCGGCCTGGCCCGGCGTGTGGTCGACGCAGGGTTCGCGGTGCTGCTCAGCGACGCCGACGGCATCACCCTCGACGCCCGGCTGCCCGCCGACGCCCAGCGCTACACGCGTTCCGGGCTGATCGTTGGCGCGCGCTGGGATGAGTCCATCGCCGGCACCAACGGCATTGGCACCGCCCTGGCCTCGCAACAGGCGCTGACCATCCACCGCCAGGAGCACTTCCTGGCCGCCAACGCCCGCCTGAGCTGTTCAGTGTCACCGATCTTCGATGCGCACAACCAGTTGCTGGGCTGCCTCAACGCCACCTGCCTGTACAACGACGGCCCCAAGCAGGCCCAGCACCTGACCCTGCAGCTGGTGAACCTGTATGCCCGCCTGATCGAAAACAGCCACTTCCGCCAACGCTTTCGGGGCCACCTGACCCTGGCGCTGAAAACCCGCGACGGCTTCGCCGACCTTGCCGCCGAGCAATTGCTGGCACTGGACGAGGGCGGCCGGGTGATCGGTGGCAACCGCGCTGCGTTCCTGGCCCAGGGCGCCGACCTGCTCGGCCAGCGCATCGACTGCCTGCTGCCCGCCAATATCGACCAGTTGCTGGAACTTACCCGCGGTGGCGCGCGTGGCACGCAGCTGCGCAGCCATGACGAACGCCAGTTGCTGGATGTCGGCCTGCGGGCACCGGCAGGCTATCGCCAGGCGCCGCGGGCCACTGGCGGCGCTGCAGCCAAGACGCACCCATGCCTGGAGCAGTTGGCCGGCCAGGACCTGCAGTTGCAACAAGGCGTGCGCCGGCTGCGCAAGGTGCTGGACAAGGACATTGCCATTCTGCTCACCGGTGAAACCGGCACCGGCAAAGAAGCCTTCGCCCGTGCCCTGCACCAGGCCAGCCAGCGCCACGCCAAGCCGTTCGTGGCGCTGAACTGCGCCGCCATCCCTGAGTCGCTGATCGAAAGCGAGTTGTTCGGCTACCGCGCCGGCAGTTTCACCGGTGCCAGCCGCAAGGGCATGAAGGGCAAGCTGGAGCAGGCCAATGGCGGCACGTTGTTCCTCGACGAGATCGGCGACATGCCCGCCCACCTGCAAACCCGGCTGCTGCGGGTGCTGGCTGAACGCGAGCTGTTGCCGCTGGGTGGCGAAACCCCCGTGCAGCTGGATGTGCAGGTGATCTCAGCGACCCACCAGGACTTGCCCGCAATGATTGCCCAGCAGCGTTTTCGCGAAGACCTGTACTACCGCTTGTGTGGCCTGCGCATGAAACTGCCGGCCTTGCGTGAGCGCAGCGACCGGCGCGCGTTGATTGAGCGGCTGCTGGCGGATTTGTCGGCGGGGATGCGACTGAGCGATGCGGCGCGGGACTGCTTGCTGGACAACGCCTGGCCCGGGAATGTGCGGCAGTTGCTCAATGCCTTGCGCCAGGCGGTGGCGCTGGCCGAGGGTGGCGTGATCGAACTGGACGACCTGCCGGAAGACTTGCAGGTAGGCGTGGCGTTGAGCAGGCCCTTGGCATTGGAACAGCAGGTCGAAGATGCCGAGGCCCGGCACCTGCTGGAGGTATTGCGGCGCGAGCGTTGGAACATGAGCGCCGCGGCCGAGGCGGCGGGGATTTCGCGCTCGACGTTGTACCGGAAGATGAAACGCTACGGGATCGTTCAACCGAACCAGGTGGGTTGAACAGGCCGGCCTCTTCCCAAGCCTACGGATTTTGCGCCGACCTGGTAGGAGCGAGCGCAGCTCGCGATGGGGCGCGTAGCGGCCCCACGGTTTTAGCTTCGCAGCTCACAGTGTCGGGGCTGCCTTGCAGCCCATCGCGAGCTGCGCTCGCTCCTACCGGGGTTACCCTTGGATGTACACCACCTGGGTCCGGGTGTATTCATACAACCCATGCTTGCCATCGGCCCCGCCGATCCCCGACTTGCGTGCCCCGGCGTGGAACCCTTGCATCGCCTCGAAGTTTTCGCGGTTGATGTAGGTTTCGCCAAAGTCGATTTCGCGGCAAGCCTTCAGGGCCGCATTCAAATCCCGGGTATAGATCGACGAGGTCAGCCCGTATTCGCTGTCGTTGGCCAAGGCAATCGCCTCATCCAGGCCATCCACCACCTGAATCGGCAACACCGGGCCGAAAATTTCCTTGCGCATGATCTCCATATCCGCCTTGCAACCGGCCAGCACGGTAGGCTGGTAGTGGAACCCCGCTCCCAGGTCGGCCACCTTGCCCCCCGTCACCAACTGGGCGCCCTGCCCGGTCGCCGTGCGCACCATCTGCGCCACCTTGTCCAGCCCGGCCTGGTTGATCAACGGCCCCATGTCCAGGTCGGCCTGCAGCGACGGGTCGCCATAGCGGGTGGCGGCCATGGCCTGGGCCACCTTGTCGATGAAGGCATCGGCCACCTTGCGCTCCACGTACACCCGCTCGGCGCAGTTGCACACCTGGCCGGTGTTGATTACCCGCGAAGCGACGATGGCCTTCACCGCCAGCGCAAGGTCGGCATCAGCCAGCACGATCGCAGGCGCCTTGCCGCCCAGTTCCAGGTTCAACTTGGTGATGTTCGGCGCCGCTGCGGCCATGATCCTTGCGCCGGTGGCGACACTGCCGGTGAAGCTCACCAGGTCGACCCCGGCGTGGCTCGACAGGCCATGGCCCACGCTCGCACCCTTGCCGCCGACCACGTTGAACACCCCGGCAGGCAGCTCGGTTTCGGCCACCAGCCGTGCAAACTCGAAGCAGTTGAGCGGGGTTTCCTCGCTGGGCTTGATCACGATGGTGTTGCCGGTCAGCAAGGCCGGGGCCATCTTGCGGGCGATCAGGAAGAACGGGAAGTTCCACGGCAGGATCCCGGCCACCACACCCAGGGGCTTGCGCATCAAGAAGATATGTTCGTTGGCGCGGTCGCTGGTCAGCACCTCGCCTTCCAGGCGGCGTGCCCACTCGGCCATGTAATCCAGGTAATCGGCAGTGAAGTTGACCTCCACCTGGGCCAGCCCCGGCACCTTGCCGCCCTCCTGGACGATGAGGCGGGCCAGGCGGTCGGCGTTGGCCCGCACCTTGGCAGCGATCTGGCGCAGGTAACCGGCCCGCTCGATGGCCGTCTTCGCCGCCCAGCCTTGCTGCGCCTTGCGCGCTGCGGCGATGGCCCGCTCGACCTGCTCGCCAGGGGACTCGGGCACGCGGCCGAGCAACTGGCCGTTGGCCGGGTTATACACCTCGATCAGCGCTTCGCTGGCGACGAACGCGTTGTCGATGTAGTTCTGGTAAACCGAATCGGTCATGGTCGTGTCACTCCTGTGGGTGGTTGTCGGCCAGCGACGATTGGGCGGCCGGCTTGGCGCTGAACTGCTGCCAGGCATTGCCTTCGCGCTTGAGGTCATGGGCGCGCTTGATCAGGTACTGGTGCACCTGCTCGACCTGCTCGGGCTTGAGGTTATCGGCGAACGATGGCATGCCGTCCGGCACCCGGCCGCCGTAGAGGATGCCGAGGAACATCTGGTGCTTTTCGCTGCTGAGCTTGCGCAGGTCTGGCAGCACCCCGCCGCTGACCGCATGGATGCCGTGGCATTGCGAGCAGTTGCCGTCGTACAACGCGGCGCCGGCTGCAACGGTCTTGGCATCGGCGGTCAGCGCAGGCGGTTCCGGCGCATCGGCAGGTGGCGCGGGCTCCTGCAACGGGGCGGTGCCACCGAGCTTATAGGTCAGCACCTGGGCGAACGGCTGCACCCCGGCACGTAGCGACAAGGCCCCGGCAAAGGTGGAGAACGCGCCGCCCCAGCCGGCCATGAAGGTCACGTACTGCTCACCGTCCACCGAGTAAGTAATGGGCGCCGCCATCACCCCGCTGGCCGCCGGCGATTCCCACAGTTTCTTGCCCGAGTCGGCGGCGTAGGCGATGACCCGGCCATCGGCGCTGCCCTCGAATACCAGGTTACCCGCCGTGCTCAGGGTGCCACCGTTGAAGATGGTGATGTAGGGCACTTCCCAGGCCGGCGCCTGCTTGACCGGGTCCCAGGCGATCAACTTGCCGGACCAGGTCTTGGCCATTTCCAGCAGGCCGTCGGCCCCTTCGGGCATCATGCCGGTGCGCAGGCCCAGCTGGTACACGCTCTTGAATGGGTTGCGCTTGGGCGCCTCGGGAATGTGCTCGTAATAGGCCGACATGATGTGCGCCGGGATATACACCAGCCCAGTCTGCGGGTTGTAGGACATCGGGTGCCAGTCATGGGCGCCCCAGAATGCCGGGGTCACCAGCTTGCGCTTGCCGTCCTTCCAGTAGGCCGCTGCCTGCTCGTCGAGGATCGGCCGGCCGGTTTTCATGTCGATGCCCTTGGCCCAGTTCACCGGTACGATGTTCTTGGCCGACAGCAACTCGCCGGTGGCGCGGTCGAGCACGTAGAAGAAGCCGTTCTTCGGCGCTTGCATCAGCACTTTGCGCTGCTTGCCGTTGATCGGCAGCTCGGCCAGGATCATGTGCTGGGTGGCGGTGAAGTCCCAGGCATCGCCGGGCGTGGTCTGGTAATGCCAGGCGTACTCGCCGGTGTCGGCGTTCACGGCCACGATCGACGACAGGAACAGGTTGTCGCCCTTGGCCTGGCTGCGCCATTTCGGGTCCCACATCGAGCCGTTGCCCACGCCGATGTACAGCAGGTTCAGTTCCGGGTCGTAGGCGAACGAGTCCCACGCCGTGCCACCACCGCCCCATTCGACGAAGGCATCGCCGTGCCAGGTTTTGCTGGCGATCTGCATGGCCTTGTTTTCCGGCGGCAGCTTCGGGTCACCCGGCACGGTGAAAAAGCGCCAGGCCTGCTTGCCGGTTTCGGCATCATAGGCCGTGACGTAGCCGCGCACGCCGAACTCGGCGCCGCCGTTGCCGATGATGACCTTGCCGTTGACCACCCGCGGCGCACCGGTGATGGTGTAGCTGCGTTTGTGATCGTCACGGGTGTCTACCGACCACACGCGCTGGCCGGTCTTGGCATCGATGGCTTCCAGGCGGCCATCGAGCACCCCGACATACACCTTGCCCTGCCACACCGCCACGCCGCGGTTGACTGCGTCGCAGCACGCCTCGCCGGCGCGGTGGCGGTCCGATTGCGGGTCGTACTTCCACAGCAGCTTGCCGTTGCGGGCGTCCAGGGCATAGACCACGGAAAACGGCCCGGTGGTGTACATCACCCCGTCGACCACGATGGGCGTTGCCTCCACGCCCCGGTCGAGGTCGAGCTTGTAGCTCCAGGCCAGGCCAAGCTGGTTGACGTTGCTCTGGTCAATGGCCTTGAGCGGGCTGAAGCGTTGCTCGTCGTAGGTTCGGCCATGGCTCATCCAGTTACCGGGTTCCTTGTCGGCAGCGATGATGCGCTGGCCATCGACCTCGGCGGCAAAGGCAGGGGTGCTGCAGGCCATGCCCAGGGCCAGGCAGCTCATTAGCAGGCGGTACGGGCCGGTTCGGTTCATGCTGGGTTCTCCGTTCTTGTTATGGCGACACCGCGGCAGGCGTCGGCTATGCACAGAGCAACCGCTGTGCCAGGGGCCTGAGAATGGCTTGCGAGGCGCTGAACAGAGGGGTTGCGGCGAAAGCGAGAATGGCTGCGGGGTGCCGGGGCTGGTGCAGCGATGGCACAGCTGGCGCAGGGGTGACACAGGTGTGTCAGCCATTGCGGCGCTGGAGGTTCTCCTGTGCCCCGCGAACAGGCCGGTACATGCAAGCGCCATTGGGGAGCTCTACGCCGGGGTCCCGGTCCCCCCTTTCCCCAATCTTCCGCGTATCGTGCGCCCCATTGGTTTTCCCACCTTCGGAGCAGCAATGAAACTCTTGCAACCCCTGCAGATCGGCCCCCTGACCTTGCCCAACCGTGTGTTCATGGCACCCCTCACCCGCCTGCGCAGCCTGGAGCCGGGCGACGTGCCAACGCCGATGATGGCCGAGTACTACCGCCAGCGCGCAAGCGCCGGCCTGATCATCACCGAGGCCACGCAGATTTCCTTCCAGGCCAAGGGCTACTCCGGTTCGCCGGGCATCCACAGCGCCGAACAGATCGCTGCCTGGAAAGTGATCAACGAAGGCATCCACGCCGACGGCGGCCACAGTGCGGTGCAGGTGTGGCACACCGGCCGGGTGTCGCACACCTCGCTGCAACCGGGTGGTGAAGCGCCGGTGGCGCCGTCTGCCCTGCCCGCCAACGCCCGCACGACCCTGCGTGACGAGCAAGGCAACCTGGTACGGGTGGAAACCTCCACGCCACGGGCCCTGAGCGAGGAAGAGATCGCCGGTATCGTGGCCGACTTCGGCCAGGCGGCGGTCAATGCCCGCGAAGCCGGGTTCGACTTCATCGAACTGCACGCCGCCCATGGCTACCTGCTGCACCAGTTCCTCACCCCGAGTTCGAACCAGCGCGAAGACCGCTACGGCGGCAGCGTGGAGAACCGCGCGCGCATCGTGCTTGAAGCGGTGGACGCAGCCGTTGCCCAGTGGAGCGCCGAGCGCGTGGGTATTCGGGTGTTCCCGCTGGGTGGGTTCAATGGCGTGGACAACGGCGAAGACCAGGAGGCCGCCGGGCTGTACCTGATCCGTGAGCTGGCCAAGCGCAACCTCGCCTACCTGCACCTGTCCGAGCCGGACTGGGCGGGTGGCAAGCCGCTGCGTGAGGCGTTCCGTGAGCAGATTCGTGAGGCCTATCCGGGCGTGATCATCGCAGCGGGTGCCTACACCGCAGAGAAAGGCGAAGACTTGATCGCCCGTGGCCTGATCGATGCCGTGGCGTTCGGGCGCAGCTACATTGCCAACCCTGACCTGGTGGAGCGGCTGCGGTTGCAGGCGCCGCTGAACGAACACCGGGCGCAGTTCGACTATGCCAACGGGCCTGAGGGGTACACGGATTACCCGTTCCTCAAGCGCGCCTGACCTGCGCGACCGCATCGCGAGCTACGCTCGCTCCTACGGGATTGTGCGAGCGGCGCTCGGCCGCAGGTCTATCAATCTTCCCAAGGCACCCGCTGTTCCCAACTCGCCACCAGCAGGTCGATAAACCCCCGAACCCGTGGCGACAAGTGCCGCTTGCTCGGGTAAACCACGCGAATTGGGTCTGCCGGGGGCCGGTACTCCTGCAGCACCTCCACCAACGTACCTGCGCGCAGGTCGTCGCCGGTGATATAGGTAGGCAGGTGAATCAGCCCGAAACCTGCCCGCGCGCCGTCCAACATCGCTTCGGAACTGTCTATGTTGAGCCGCCCCGGCTCCTCGCACAGGTGCAGCCCTTCAGCGGTGTGAAAACGCCAGGGCATCGACTTCTCGCCGGCCAGGAAAGCAATCTTGTCGTGCCCGTAGAGGTCGGCGGGCACCGTTGGCGTGCCGTGCTGGCGCAGGTAATCGGGTGAGGCGCAGGTCACGAACTGCTGCCAGCCCACGGTGCGGGTGAGCAGCTGAGAGTCTTCCTTTGGCGCGCCGATGCGCACGGCAACGTCCACGCCCTCCTCCACCAAATCGACGAAACGGTCGGTAAAACGGATATCGGCGCGCAGTTCCGGCCACTGCTTGAGGTAGGTATCCAGGATCGGCCGCACATGACGCTGCCCCAGCGACAGCGGCGCAGTCAGGCGCAACGTGCCCGTGGGCTTGCCACGGCGCAGGGCCATGGTGCTTTCCACCTCGTCCAGGTCATCGAGAATCTGCCGCCAGCGCTCATACGCCACCAGGCCCTCGTCGGTCAGGCTCAACTTGCGTGTGGTGCGGTTGAGCAGGCGCACGGCCATGCGCGCCTCCAGGCGGGCGATGCTCTTGCCCACCGCTGAACGGGTCAGGCCCAGGCTGGCTGCGGCAGCGGTGAAGCTGCCAGCCTTCACGGCACTGACGAAGGCGGCGATGTCACCGAAGCGGTTGGGTTCCATGGCAAGGTCCTGGGCTGACGGAAGACCCGCTTAGATGGGTGCGAATTTGCATATTGCAAGCGCCGCCCGATCAACGCCGAGATCGGTGCCCTTAGCCGAGGTCGCCACCGCCCACGGGCAGGGTTACCCCGGTGATGTAGGAAGCCTCGTCAGAGGCCAGGAACAGGATGGCGCCCACTTGCTCGTCAATGCTGCCGTAGCGGTGCATCAGGCTGCTGTCGAGGGTCTGCTCGACGATCTGCTGGTACCAGCGCTTGTCCTGCTCGCTTTGTGCATCGGTATTGCGCGGCACCCGCCGGGGCGGCGCCTCGGTGCCGCCCGGTGCGGTGGCGTTGACGCGAATGCCGCGGCCTGCCGTTTCGAAGGCCAGGCAGGCCGTCAGTGCGTTCACACCGCCTTTGGCGGCGCCGTAGGGCACGCGGTTGACGCCACGGGTGGCCACCGACGAGACATTGACGATGGCGCCCTGGCCGCGTTCGAGCATGTAAGGCAGCGCCGCGTGGCAGCACCACAAGGTGGGAAACAGCGACCGGCGCACTTCGGCCTCGATCTGGGCCACGTCGTAATGCTCGAACGGCTTGGCCCAGATCGTGCCACCAACGTTGTTGACGAGGATATCGAGGCCGCCGAAGGTTTCGACTGCCGTGGCCATCACCTGCGCACATTCATCGTGGCGTTCAAGGTCGGCGGTTAGGGTCAGCATGCCTTCCCCGGCCAATTCGTGAACCAGCTCGGAACGGTCCACCGCCACCACCCGTGCACCTTCGGCCTTGAGCCGCCAGCACACACCACGGCCAATGCCCTGGGCAGCGCCGGTGACCAGGGCAACCTTGTTGTGGAATCTTGCCATCATGGTTGTTTCTCCATAATTCAACAGGCCTCTGCAGGCGCTGGACGCGCTCAGGCCGCTGCCGCCGCGAACTTCTCGAAGTAGAAATTCGCTGGGGTGATGCCCTGCTCGCGCAGGTACTGGCTGACCGCCTCGACCATCGGCGGTGGCCCGCACAGGTAGACATCGACATCCCCCTCGTTGAGGTGGCGCGGCTCGATGTGCTGGGTCACGTAGCCCTTCTGCGGGTACTGGCTGTCGGGGCTGGCCACGCAGGCACTGAAGGTGAAGTTGGGAATCCGCGCGGCCAGGGCCTGCAGGCGGTCGAGCTCGACCAGGTCGAAGTCGTGGGTGACGCCGTAGATCAGGTGCAGCGGGTGTGTGCTGCCCTGCTCGGCAATCTTCTCCAGCATCGCCGTGAACGGTGCCAGGCCCGTACCGCCAGCCAGCAGCAACAGCGGGCGCTGGATGGGGCGCAGGTAGAAACTACCCAGCGGGCCGGCCAGGCTCAGGCTGTCGCCCGCCTTGGCCAGGCTGGTCAGGAAGTGGCTCATCAACCCACCCGGTACATTGCGGATCAGGAAGCGCACCTCACCGCCCTTTTGCAGCGAGCTGAAGGAATAGGCGCGGCTCTGGTCGCTGCCCGGCACCTTGAGGTTGACGTACTGCCCCGGCAGAAAGGCCAGGCGCGCCAACCCCTCGCCCTTGAGCGACAAGGCAATGGTACTGGCGGACAGTTGCCGCACTTCGCTGATGGCGGCCTCGAAATTGGCCTGCTCGGTCTTGCACAGTTGCGAGGAGGCCGGAATACGCACCACGCAATCGCTCATCGCGCGCATTTGGCAGGTGAGCACATAGCCTTCGGCCATTTCCTCGTCATTCAGGGCGTCTTCAATGAAGTTGTCGCCCAGGTCGTAGTGCCCGGATTCCGCCTTGCACTTGCAGGTGCCGCAGGCACCATCGCGGCAGTCCAGGGGAATGTTGATGCCCTGGCGGTAGGCAGCGTCGGCCACGGTTTCATGGCCGCTGGCCTCGATGAAGCGGGTTACCCCGTCTTCGAAATTAAGCGCAATTTGAAAGCTCATGGTGCACCTCGCAGGCGAGCCTGGCCGCAGTGGGCCTTTCATGGCGCACTGGGGCGGCTTGCGTGACTTCGGATCAGATGTGGTAGATGTCGATGACCTGACGCACGTAATCGTTTTTCAGCACCACCTTCTTGGCCTTGATCAGCGGCTGTTCGCCGCGCAGGTCGAGCGTGTAGAAGCTGCTGCCGAAATAGCTGTCGGTGGTCTTGTAGCGAAAGCTCAAGGTGTGCCAGTTGAAGCGCACCTGGCAGCTGCCCTCGCCGTGCTCGACAACCTCGATGTTGCTGATGTTGTGCGAGGTGCGGGTGTCGGGCACGGTCGCACTGGAGCGTTCGGTCTTGATACGGAACACCCGGTCCTCCAGGCCGCCACGGTTGCCGTACCAGATCAGTGATACCTCGCTTTGCGGATCCTGGGTGAGGGTGTCGTCGTCGTCCCAGGACGGCATCCAGAACGTGGCATCGCTGGCGTACAGTTCCAGCCACTGGTCCCACTGGCCATCGTCCAGGTAGCGCGCTTCGCGGTAGAGGAAATCGCGCACGGTGTCATGCAGGCTCATTGCACGGCCTCCACGGGAATGCGCTGCGCGTCCTGTTCGAGGGCCTTGAGCATCATGCTTTGCCAATATTTGTGCTGCAGCACGAACAGGCCTTCATCCTCGGTACGCACGCCCGACAACAACGGCTTGAGTTCGATTTCCCGCGCGGCCTCATCGGCCCCCTCTACCCAGTGCGCCGCACCACGGCACATGTCGTTCCAGCCAGTACCGCCGCCATAACCCGTCTGGCAGGAGCGGAATTCTTCGAGGTCGTCCGGGGTGGCCATGCCGCTGACGTTGAAGAAATCTTCGTACTGGCGAATACGCTTGGCCCGTGCCTCGGCGCTCTCACCCTTGGGCGCGATGCAGTAGATGGTGATTTCGGTCTTGTTCACGGAAATCGGCCGGGCGATGCGAATTTGCGAGCTGAACTGGTCCATCAGGTACACGTTCGGGTACAGGCACAGGTTGCGCGAATTTTCGATCATCCAGTTGGCGCGGGCCTGGCCGAACTCGGCGGCCAACTGGTCGCGGCGTTCGAACGCCGGGCGGTCCTCGGGGTTGGCCCAGCGGGTCCACAGCAGCAGGTGGCCATGGTCGAAGGAATAGAAGCCGCCGCCCTGCTTGGCCCAGGCGCCTGCGCTCATGGTCTTGATCGCATCCCCCGCCTCGCGCTGGTTACGCTGGTTCTGGGTGGCGGCGTAGTTCCAGTGCACGGAACTGACGTGATAGCCATCGGCGCCGTTTTCGGCGGTGAGTTTCCAATTGCCTTCGTAGATGTAGGAACTGGACCCACGCAATACTTCCAGGCCTTCCGGGGACTGGTCGACGATCATGTCGATGACTTTCGCCGACTCGCCCAGGTGCTCGCGCAGTGGCTTGACCTCGGCATTGAGGCTGCCGAACAAAAAGCCCCGGTACGATTCGAAGCGTGCAACCTTGGTCAGGTCGTGGGAGCCGTCGCAGT
Organism: Pantoea sp. Ap-967; assembly: GCF_011752565.1. Classification (GTDB taxonomy): domain Bacteria; phylum Pseudomonadota; class Gammaproteobacteria; order Pseudomonadales; family Pseudomonadaceae; genus Aquipseudomonas. The sequence continues at coordinate 195,609 of NZ_VWXK01000007.1, read as the reverse complement.
TGAAACTGGCCGGGTAGCCGGCATTGCCTGGGTCCTTGACCTTGAGCAACTTGCCGCTGTTGTTGAAGGTCCAGCCGTGGAACGGGCAGGTGTAGCTGGCGCGGTTGCCGCGCTTGTGCCGGCAGAGCATCGCGCCGCGATGGCTGCAGGCGTTGAGGAAGGCGTTGAGTGCCCCGTCCTTGTTGCGCGCAATGAATATCGGCTGGCGCCCCATGGTCAAGGTCAGGAAGTCGTTGTTCTCGGGAATCTGGCTTTCATGGGCCAGGTAGATCCAGTTGCCTTCGAAGATGTGTTTCATCTCCAGGTCGAACAGGCGCGGGTCGGTGAACATTTCGCGCTTGCAGCGATACACGCCGGTTTCGCGATCGTCCTCTAGCATGGCATTGAGGTAGTCGAATCCCAGGGACATGGCCAGGGTCTCCAATTGTTATTGTTCAGGCCCGGTCAAGTTAGGGTGTGCCCAAGCGTGGCACTATCCAATGGCTGCACAGCGCTATCCGTTTTCTGCAATTATCGCGGCAATAGCATTTATCCATTGAACAGCGAGCATCGCCTGAAGTAAGCTCGGGCTCATTCACTGGAGAGCAACATGCCTAACCGTCCCCGCAACCTCGCCAACCACACCGGTCGCACCCTGCGCCCTGTGCTGGCCGTTGCCGGCTGCCAGGCTGCCGCCAGCTTTTATTTTGGGTATTGGTTTAGCCACTAGGCGCCGAATACCCACACGGCGCCCACCTTCGAGGGGCCGCCGAACATGAGAATACTCAAACCCCCGGTCGGCTCCCCGACCGGGGGTTTTGCTTTTCAGGCCATTGCACTTTTACCGATTCATACCGAGGACAGATTCATGAACTACGCCACTTATTACTACGCAAGCACCTATGCCTGGCGATTTAGCCAATCCCGTTCGGGCCAGCCTGCCGCCTCCGTTCGGTCCATCACTGGTGGCAATGCTGCGAATCAATCAACGAATAGTCGAACACCTCGATAGGGCCGACCGCGCGGGCCAGAACCCGCCGTCCGCCCAGGGAAATTACGCCATGCAAGCCTCGAACCTCGCCCTGCCCCTGACCCAGCCGCACGCTGCCAACACCACCGTCAGCAAGCGCCTGCCCAGCCCGCACCTGCTCAAGCAGCAAATGCCGCTGTCTGCCGAACTCGCCCAGCAAGTCCACCAGCACCGCCAGGCCATCCGCGCCATCCTCGAAGGCCGCGACCCGCGCCTGCTGGTAATCGTTGGCCCGTGCTCGATCCACGACCCGCGCTCGGCCCTTGAATACGCCGACCGCCTGGCCGCCCTGAGCCGCGACGTCGATGACAAGCTGCTGCTGGTGATGCGCGCCTACGTGGAAAAACCCCGCACCACGGTGGGCTGGAAGGGCCTGGCCTACGACCCGCACCTCGACGGCAGCGACGACATGCACTCGGGTATCGCCCTTTCCCGTGGCCTGATGCTGAGCATGCTCGAACGCGGCCTGCCGATTGCCACCGAACTGCTGCAACCCATGGCCGCCGGTTACTTCGACGACCTACTGGGCTGGGCTGCCATTGGTGCGCGTACCACCGAGTCGCAGGTCCACCGGGAAATGGTCAGCGGCCTGGAGCTGCCGGTCGGCTTCAAGAATGGCACCGACGGCGGCGTGGGTATCGCCTGCGACGCCATGCGCAGCGCCGCAGCCCCGCACCGCCACTTCGGCATGGATGCCCAAGGCTACCCGGCGGTCATCGAAACCCTGGGCAACCCGGACACCCACCTGGTGCTGCGCGGCGGCCACAAGGGCCCGAACTTCGATGCCACCAGCGTCGCCCAGGCCCGCCAGGGGCTGGCCAAGGCCGGGTTGCAGGCGCGGATCATGGTCGACTGCAGCCATGCCAACAGCGGCAAGGACCCGGCGCGCCAGCCGGCGGTGTTCGAGGACGTGCTGGCCCAGCGCCTGGCCGGCGACCGCTCGCTGGTAGGGGTAATGCTCGAAGGGCACCTGTTCGATGGCTGCCAGGCACTGGGCAAGGGGGCGCTGAAATACGGGGTGTCGATCACCGATGGCTGCCTGGGCTGGGACTCGACCGAAGCCTTGCTGCGCGAGGCTGCCGCCCGCCTTTGATGGGCCGTGGCAAGCCTGGCGAGACATGACCCGACCAAGTGCGCTAGGCTTGCGCTTTTCACCCTAAGGAGTAGTACCCATGGCACGCGCCACTGCCCGCCACATCCTCGTCAACAGCGAAGAGAAGTGCAACGAACTCAAGGCCCAGATCGAAGCCGGCGCCGACTTCGCCGAAATCGCCAAGGCCAACTCCACCTGCCCATCCAGCCGCCAAGGCGGTGACCTGGGTTCGTTCGGCCCGGGCCAGATGGTCAAGGAATTCGACACCGTGGTATTCAGCGCCCCGGTGAACACCGTGCAAGGCCCAGTCAAGACCCAGTTCGGCTACCACCTGCTGGAAGTGACCAGCCGCCAGGACTGATCAGCAGATCATGCCCCTTGTAGGAGCGGGCTTGACCCGCGAAGCCAGCACCGCGGTGCATGGCACCGGCTACGCCGGTGTTCGCGGGGCAAGTCCGCTCCTACAGGTAATTGCGGCGCGCTTGCGAGCAATGGTCCCTAGCCCGCAAGGGCTGGGTGATCTCCTACAGGGGCTGATGCTGTTGTGCATGGCCGGTATCGCCCAGGCAGCCCCCACCCACGCACTCACCGTTTATGGTGAAGCGCCGCGTTACCCCGACACCTTCCAGCACTTCGACTACGCCAACCCCGACGCGCCCAAGGGCGGCCTGCTGCGCCGTTCGGCCATCGAGATCGGCCAGTTCGACCATATCCTGCCCTATATCGACAAAGGCACCGGCGTCAGTGAAGTTGACGGCTGGCTGTATGCGCCATTGGCCCAGCGCTCGTTCGACGAGCCTTTTACTGTTTACGGCCTGATCGCCCGGCGCATGGAGCGCGGCCCAGACGATGCCTGGCTGCGCTTTGAAATCGACCCACGCGCCACCTTTGCCGATGGCCAGCCTGTGCGCGCCGAAGATGTGCGCTTCAGCTTCGACACGCTCATGGCCCGAGGCAGCCTGAAGTACCGCACCCAGTTCGCCGACGTGGCCAATGTCACGGTGGAAGGGCCGCGCCAGGTGCGTTTCGACTTCAAGCAGCCCCACGGCCGCACCCTGGCACTGGACGTGGCCAGCCTGCCGGTGTTGCCCGAACACGACTGGGCCACACGCGATTTTGCCAACGGCGCCGGTTTCGACAAGCCGGTTGGCAGCGGCCCCTACCGCATCGGCCCCCTCGACAATGGCCGCAGCATCACCTTCGAGCGCGACCCGGACTGGTGGGCCAAAGACCTGCCCGTCAACCGTGGCCGCTACAACTTCGCACGCATCCGCATCGAATACTTCGGTGACACCGAGGTTGCCCGCCAGGTGCTCAAGGGCGGCGGCTACGACTACAACCGCGAGTTCTCGGCCACCGCCTACACCCTCGGCTACAACGGCGCGCAACTGGACGACGGGCGCCTGCAACGCGCCCACCTGGGCCCGGCGAAGCCGCAAGCCGCCCAGGGCTTCGTGTTCAACCTGGACAAACCACCGTTCAAGGACCGCCGCGTGCGCCAGGCGCTGGCGTTGTTGTGGGACTTCGAGTGGAGCAACCGGCAGATGATGCGTTCCATGTACATCCGCCAGCAGAGCCTGTTCTCCAATACCCCACTGGCCGCCCGCGACCTGCCGGATGCCGCCGAGTTGAAGCTGCTTGAACCGCTGCGTGGGCAGGTGCCGGACGAAGTGTTCAACCAGGTGTTCAAGGCGCCGGTCACCGATGGTTCAGGCATCGTTCGCCCGCAGCAGTTGCAAGCCCTGGCCCTGCTGCAACAAGCCGGTTGGCGGCCTGAAGGCGATCGTCTGGTCGATGCCCAGGGCGAGCCGCTGCAGTTCACCTTCCTCAACGGCCAGTCCGGCATGGAACGGCTGCTGCTGCCGTGGAAGCGCAACCTGGCCCAGATCGGCGTCACCCTGAACATCCGCAACGTCGATGCGGCGCAGTACGTGAACCGCGTGATGGCCCGCGACTACGACATGATCGTCACCGGCTACCCCGTCACCCTGTCGCCGGGTACGGAGCTGTACAGCTACTTCGGCTCGGCAGCCGCCCACGACCCCGGTTCGAACAACCTGATGGTGCTCAAGGACCCCGCCGTGGACCGCCTGATCGACGGCCTGGTGCGCGCCGACTCCCAGGCCGACATGCTGCGCCACGCCCATGCCCTGGACCGGGTGCTGCAATGGAACTACTACTGGATTCCCAACTACTACCCGCCAGGCAGCTCGACGGTGTGGTGGAACCGCTTCGGCTTGCCGCACACCCAGCCCGCCTATGACGAAGGCCTGGACAGCTGGTGGGAAATCAGCCCCCAGGCGCTGACCAACTCGCAGATGGCCGAACGGCTCAAGGGCACGCCATGACCCGCTATATCCTGCGGCGCCTGCTGCTGATCATTCCCACCTTGCTGGCGATCCTGCTGGTCAACTTCGCCATCGTCCAGGCCGCCCCAGGTGGCCCGGTGGAACAGGCGGTGGCGCGCCTGCAGGGCATCGGCGCCGGCGCCCCTGGCGCACGGGCCGAGGTGGTGCACGGTGAATCGCGCGCCACCCGGGGCCTGGACCCCAAGCTGATCGAAGAGATCAAGCGCCAGTACGGCTTCGACAAAACCGCCTCCGAGCGCCTGTGGCTGATGCTCGGCCAATACGCGCGGCTGGACTTCGGCCAGAGCTTTTTCCGTGGCGCCAAGGTCACCGACCTGATTCTCGACAAGCTGCCCGTCACCTTGTCACTGGGCTTCTGGGCGACCTTGATCACCTACCTGGTGTCGATCCCGCTGGGCATTCGCAAGGCCGTGCACCACGGCAGCCGCTTCGATGCCTGGAGCAGCGCGCTGATCGTGGTCGGCTATGCCCTGCCCTCGTTCCTGTTCGCCCTGCTACTGATCGTGCTGTTCGCCGGCGGCACCTCGCTGAACTGGTTTCCGGTGCGCGGCCTGGTGTCGGAAGATTTCGCCCAGTTGAGCCTCTTGGGCAAGCTTGCCGACTACTTCTGGCACCTGGTACTGCCGGTGGGTGCGCTGGTGATTGGCGGCTTCGCCACCCTCACCCTGCTGACCAAGAACGCCTTCCTCGACGAAATTTCTCGCCAGTACGTGGTGACCGCCCGGGCCAAGGGCCTGAGCCAGCGCCGGGTGCTGTACGGCCATGTGCTGCGCAACGCCATGCTGCTGGTGCTGGCCGGCCTGCCCCAGGCGTTGATTACGGTGTTTTTCGCAGGCTCGCTGCTGATCGAGGTGATCTTTTCCCTCGATGGCCTGGGGCGCATGAGCTACGAGGCCGCGGTGTCGCGCGACTACCCGGTGGTGTTCGGCACCCTGTTCATTTTCACCCTCGCCGGCCTGCTGTTTCGTCTGATCGGTGATTTGGCCTTCACCGTGCTCGACCCGCGCATCGACTTCGACACGAGGGCGCATTGATGCTGTCGCCGGTTTCCCGTCGTCGCCTGCAACGCTTTCGCCGCAACCGCCTGGGCTGGGTGTCGCTGTGGTTGTTTGCCGGCCTGCTGGTGCTGAGCCTGTGCGCCGAGCTGGTGGCCAATGACAAGCCGCTGCTGCTGGGCTACAAGGGCCAGCTGTACGTGCCGGCACTCAAACGCTACAGCGAGCAGCAATTCGGCGGCCAACTGCCGTTCCAGCCCGATTACCGCAGCGCCTACGTGCGCCAGTTGATCGAGGGCCAGGGCGGCTGGATGTGGTTCGCTCCCATCCCGTTCAGCGCCGACACCCCCAACTACGACCTGCAGGTACCAACCCCTAGCCCGCCGAGCAGCAGCAACTGGCTGGGCACCGATGACCAGGGCCGCGACGTGCTTGCCCGGGTGCTGTATGGCACCCGCACCTCGTTGCTGTTCGCCTTCGCCTTGACCGTGGCCAGCGTACTGATCGGCGTTGCGGCCGGCGCGCTGCAGGGCTACTACGGCGGCTGGGCCGACCTGCTGGGGCAACGCTTGCTGGAGGTGTGGTCCGGGCTGCCCGTGCTCTACCTGCTGATTATCCTCAGTGGCTTCGTCGAGCCGGACTTCTGGTGGCTGCTGGGCATCATGGCGTTGTTTTCCTGGTTGACCCTGGTGGATGTAGTGCGCGCCGAGTTTCTGCGGGGGCGCAACCTGGAATACGTGAAAGCGGCGCGGGCACTGGGCTTGCCGGATACACAGGTGCTCTTGCGCCATGTTCTGCCCAATGCGATGAATGCGACGCTAACCTATGTACCGTTCATGCTGACCGGGGCAATCACCACGCTGACGGCGCTGGACTTCCTCGGTTTTGGCATGCCGGCCGGCAGCGCCTCGCTGGGCGAGCTGGTGACCCAGGGCAAACAGCACCTGGAGGCACCGTGGCTGGGCTTCACCGCCTTCTTCGCGCTGGCGGTCATCCTGTCGCTGCTGGTATTTATCGGCGATGCCTTGCGCGAGGCATTCGACCCTAGACGCTAAGGAGTAACCGCATGACCCTCAAAGGCAAGACCGCACTCGTCACCGGCTCCACCAGCGGCATTGGCCTGGGCATCGCCCAGGTACTGGCCCGCGCTGGCGCGAACATCCTGCTCAACGGCTTCGGCGACCCGGCACCGGCCTTGGCACAAATCGGCGCCCATGGGGTAAAAGCCTTGCACCATCCGGCCGACCTGTCCGACGTGGGGCAGATCGAAGCGCTGTTCGCCCTGGCCGAACAGGCGTTCGGCGGCGTCGACATCCTGGTCAACAATGCCGGCATTCAGCACGTGGCGCCGGTGGAACAGTTCCCGGTGGAAAGCTGGGACAAGATCATCGCCTTGAACCTTTCGGCGGTGTTTCATGGCACCCGCCTGGCCCTGCCCGGCATGCGCGCACGCAATTGGGGGCGGATCATCAATATCGCTTCGGTGCATGGCTTGGTGGGTTCCACGGGCAAGGCCGCATATGTGGCGGCCAAGCATGGAGTCGTTGGCCTGACCAAGGTGGTGGGCCTGGAAACGGCCACCAGCAATGTCACCTGCAATGCCATCTGCCCTGGCTGGGTGCTGACCCCGCTGGTGCAGAAACAGATCGACGACCGCGCCGCCCAGGGCGGCGATGCCGTGCAGGCGCAGCATGACTTGTTGGCCGAGAAACAGCCTTCGCTGGCGTTCGTCACCCCCGAGCACCTGGGGGAATTGGTGCTGTTTCTGTGCAGCGAGGCCGGTAGCCAGGTTCGCGGCGCCGCCTGGAACGTCGATGGCGGCTGGCTGGCCCAGTGACGGCCAAGCCTGAAACCGCACAAACCCCTGCGTTCAGGCATAATACCGGCCTTTTTTTGCCCCCGAAGTACAGGTGCCCCATGAAAGCTCAAGCCCGCCACATTCTGGTCAAAACCGCTGATGAAGCCGAAAAGCTCAAGCAGCGCATCGCCAATGGCGAGGCCTTCGACGTGCTGGCCCGCAAGTTCTCCATCTGCCCTTCGGGCAAGCGCGGCGGCGACCTTGGCGAGATTCGCCCAGGCCAGATGGTCGGCGCAATCGACCAGGTGATCTTCAAGAAGCCGCTGCGGGTCGTGCACGGGCCGATCAAGAGCAAGTTCGGCTATCACCTGGTGCAAACCTTCTACCGCGACTAATGGCAGCGGGCCACCTAGCATTTCTGCTAGTTGCCCGCTCAGCCATATTCCCCTACAAATCAGGCAGGCCTGGGGCTGCATCACACTGCACAGCCCTGGGTTCTGGTCCCTCCTTGCGGACACGGAGACCTGCCTGATGCGCTACCCACGCCTGCACATCCCCGCCGCCTTGCCGCTGTTGACCCTGCCCCTGCTGGTGCATGCCCAGTCCTTGACCGTATCGGCCGGCGACACCCTTGGCGCGGTTTCCCAGACCCCGGCCATCGACGACTTCACCATGACGGGTGGCACCGTGCAGTCGCTCAACCAAGGCGAGGGTTACGACCGTTTCAACATGTCCGGCGGGCGCATCATCGGTGCCTTCGAGGACGGTGATTTCGCTATTTTTTCGGGCGGGCGGATTGGCCGGGTGGACCTGAAACTGGCCGACAACTACTTCGAGATGTCCCAAGACACCGACGTGGAAACCCGCATCGACGGCAACCTGGTCAGCGGTTTCGGCAACGACACGATCATCCTGCGCGGCGGCACCATTGGCGGCAACATCAGCACCAGCGGCGGCGTAGACCAGATCACCATCAGTGGCGGCCAGTTGCTGGGCAACGTGCTGGCCAGCGCTGGCAACGATGTGTTCACTTGGTCGGGCGGGCGTATTGGCGGCAGGGTAGACATGGGCATTGGCGACGACCAGGCCACAATCATCGGCTTGAAGGCCGACACCCTGAACATCACCCTCGACGGTGGCGCCGGCAACGACAGCCTGCTGTTCCGGGGTAGCGAGGTGGCCGGCGGTTCGCTCTACGTCAATTGGGAAAGCATCAGCCTCACCGACAGCAGCCGCCTGGCCCTCGACGACACGCTGACCATGGGCGATGCCACCAGCGGCACCGGCCAGCTGAACCTCGATAACAGCAGCATGCTCATCTCCCGCCAAGGCAGCCTGGTGCCCTTCACCAGCGGCCTTGGCGCCACGCTGGTCAATGCCGGCACCGTCGACCTGGGCAGCGGCAACGACGGCCTCGGCCGGCTGACCGTGGTCGGCAATTACCAGGGCGACAACGGGGTGCTGCGGGTCAATAGCGTGCTGGCCGGCGACGATGCAGCGTCCGACCGGTTGGTGGTGAGCCAGGGCACGATCACCGGCACGACTGAGCTGCTGGTCAACAACCTCGGGGGGACGGGCGCAGCCACCCCCGGCAACGGGATCGAGGTGGTCGAGGCGCGCGACGGCGCGACCAGCAGCAACGGTGCCTTTGTGCAAACCCAGACCCTGTCGGCCGGCGCCTACGATTACCGCCTGTTCAAAGGCGGCGTGACCGCCGGAAGCGAAAACAGCTGGTACTTGCGCTCAACCCTGGTGGCCGCCCCTGCTGCGCCCATCGAGGAGGTACCGGGCGAGCCCCCCGTGGCGCCAGCGTTGACACCCCCGGTGGCGGCCCCTGCCCCCGGCCAGCCTGAACTGCCAGCCCCGGTGGCCGGTGAAAGCCTGCCGCTGTACCGCCCCGAGGTAGCGGTGTATGCCGCCGCGCCCCGGGGTGCGGCGATCATCGCCCGCCAGGCGCTGGGCACCTTCCACCAGCGCCAGGGCGACCAGATGCTGCTGGCCGGCGCAGGCGCCCTGCCGGCAAGCTGGGGCCAGGCCTACGGCAGTGCCCTACGCGAACAATGGAGCGGCACGGTCAGCCCCACCCTGGACGGCAACCTGTATGGTTTCAAGGTCGGCCAGGACCTCTACGCCACACCCATGGACAACGGTTACCGCCAGCACGTGGGCCTGTATGTCGGCCACAGCCGGCTAGACGGCGACGTCAACGGCTTCGCCCTGGCCATGTACAACCGCAGGGTTGGCGACCTCACGCTCGATGGGGACAGCGTGGGCGGCTACTGGACCCTGGTAGGGCCACAAGGCGGGTACCTCGACACCGTGCTGCAATATACCCACCTGGAGGGCCGTGCCCGCTCCGACCGCGGTGGCCAGCTAAACCTCGACGGCCATGCCTGGACTGCCTCGGTGGAGTCCGGCTACCCCATGGCACTTTCCCAACACTGGACGCTGGAGCCGCAAGCGCAGCTGATCGCTCAGAAAGTCTCGCTCGACACGGCCAGCGACGGTATTTCCTCGGTCAGCCACAACGCCCAGGTGGAGCTTACCGGGCGTGTCGGTGTGCGCCTGGAAGGCGCCTTCAGCAGCCGCGGCGGCCACCTGCTGCAGCCCTACGTGCAAGCCAACCTGTGGCACGGCGATGGCGGTCGCGACACGCTGAAATTCGATGGTACAGACCTCATCAAGACCGACTACCGCTTCACCTCGCTACAACTGGAGGGCGGCCTGGTAGCACAGCTGAGCAAGGCACTGAGCCTGCATGGCGGCGTGCAGTACACCAGCAACCTCGACAGCCGCCAGCAGCAAGCCAGCGGCGTCAACCTTGGCGTGCGCTGGCAGTTCTAGCGGCGTGCAGCCAAAAGGCCCAAACCTGCGCAACCCAGCAGCGAAGCACTGATCCGGTTGAACATACGCCGCGGCCCTGGCTGGCTGAACCAGCGTTGCAGGTAGGCGCCAAGGCCCGAATAGATGGCGATCGCCGCCCATTCCAGCAACAGGAACAGCACACCCAGCCAGAGGAACTGCTCGCTGACCGGGGTGGCGCTGCCCACCGAAACGAACTGCGGCAGGAATGCGGTGAAGATCAGGATGGCCTTGGGGTTGCCGGCTGCCACCCAAAACTCCTGGCGAGCCAGGCGCCAGGTGCCACGGGGGTGTTCGCTGGCCAGCACCGCCTCGCCCACCGGCGCACGCCACAACTGCCAGGCGATGTAGAACAGGTACGCCGCACCCACCACCTTGATCGCCATGAACAGGTATTCGCTGGTGTGCAGCACCACTGCCAGGCCCATGGCCGCCAGCGCGATCATGGCGCTGAAGGCGGCAATGCGCCCGCCGCCGGCAACGCAGGCCGTGCGCAAGCCATAACGGCTGGCGTTGTGCAGCGACAGCAGGTTGTTCGGCCCCGGCGCCATGTTCAAGGCAAAGCAGGCGGGGATGAATAGCAGCAGGCTCGACAGGTCCATTGTGTTCTCCAGGCAACCAGCCGCTACTGTCCCCGCCGGCCAGCCGTGGGTCAAGGTACAGCCGCAGGCAAAAACTGTATGGCCGTCGGCGGCGTGTGCGCAGGGTTCAGGCTGATGGCGCTGGCGTTGGCGCTGCCGGGTAGAGCAGTGCCAGGCTGGCCATGTCCATCAGGCTGAAATGGCCGTTGGCCCAACCGCCGGTGTCCAGGTGCCAGACGTTGCCCAGCGCCTTGGCCTGCAGCACCGGCGTGTGCCCCACCAGCACTGCGCGCACACCGGCCACCGGCTGGGTATTGCCCTCTTTCAACCGCGTGCGTGACCACTGGCACACCTCACGCACCTGCGGGTCATCGTCGAACAGCAGGCTATCGCGCAGGGCAGCCCAGTCGTCGAAGGGGCTGTTGGCATGCAGCAGGCCGATCAGGCCGGCTTCGGTCTGCACCTCCATGGCAATCGGCAGTTGCAGGAACTGCTCCACGTAGACGGCCTGCTCGTCGGCCGGCAGGTCAAGGAACCAGCCTCCCCCTGCGGCGCGGTACATCTCAAGGTCCAGTCGGCCGCCGCGCAGGTGGGTGATCGCCAATGACTCATGGTTACCCTGCACGGCATGGAACCAGGGCTGGGCCAGCCATTGCAGGGACTCTTCGCTGTGGGGCCCGCGGTCGACCAGGTCACCGACACTGAACAGGCGATCCACATGGCGGTCGAACCCAACGTCATCCAGGCACGCTTGCAGCCTGTGAAAATGGCCATGGATATCGCCCACCGCCAGGTCGCGCCCCTTGCTGTTGGCGGCTACCCGCCGAAACCGGCTCATTACAATCTTCCTCTGCTGGGTTACCTGCACAAGCGTAAAATGGAGGCACACGCAAGCCACCCTGGAGGCCGCATCATGCGTACCATTCTCGTATGTGCCGTGCTCATGGCGCTGTCTGCCAACAGCATGGCACAAGGCACCCCACCTGCGCAGGTCGAGGTGCGTTTCGACCACCCGGAAAAATTTCGCGACGCCAGCCTGAACAGCCCAGGCTATGAGCGCGGTGCCGATGATTACGTCATGAAGACCCTCGACCAGTATCTGCAAACGCTTGGCCAGCGCTATCTGCAGCCGGGCCAGCACCTGGTCGTCAACATCCGCGACATCGACCTGGCCGGGCGTTACGAGCCCTGGCACCGCGGTGCGAACGACGTCCGTTTCATGCGCGAGATTACCTGGCCAAGCATCGACCTGAACTACACCCTGAGCCAGCCCGGCCAGCCAGACCGCCAGGCCCAGGAGCGGGTCAGCGACAAGATGTACCTCAGCCGCCCGGGGCGCGCCAGCCACGGCAGCGACCGCCTGTACGCCGAGAAGGCCATGCTTGGTGACTGGTTCCGCCAGCGCTTCGCGGCGCAGCCAGCGTCCTGATTGATCCTCGGCGCGCTCTGGCAGTATGCTCGGCCCTTAGACTTGGTCCGGGGGAAGGACTCTCCATGAAACTCTGTGCTGTTCAACTGGCTTCGCGCAAGGGCGACTTCGAAGCCAACCTGGCCCGCCATCAACACTGTATCGAGCAGGCGGCGGCACAGGGTGCCGGGCTGGTGGTGTTTCCCGAACTGTCCCTGACCGGTTATGAGCCCACCCTGGCGCGCCAACTGGCCTTGCCAGTGAACACCCCGCGCCTTGCGCCGCTGCAGGCCCTGTGTGACCGCCTGGGTATCAGCGTGGCAGCGGGCCTGCCGCTGCCGAGCGCGAACGGGGTATTGATCGGCATGCCAATCCTGCGCCCCGGGCAGGCGCCACTGGCTTATGCCAAACAGCGCTTGCACGCTGACGAGCTGCCGTTCTTCGCCCCGGGCAAGCAGCCGTTCGTATTCGGTGGCGGCGAGCACCAGATTGCCCCGGCCATCTGCTATGAATCGATGTTCATCGAGCATGCCCTGCACGCCAGGGAGCTGGGCGCCGACCTGTACCTGGTCAGCGTGGCCAAGACGGCCAAAGGCGTGCGCGAAGGCTATGAGCACTACCCGCAGGTCGCCCGCAACCTGGGCATGCCGGTGCTGCTGGCCAACTGCGTAGGCCCGGCCGACACTTTCATCGGCGCAGGCGGGTCGGCGGCCTGGGACCGCCAGGGCAACTTGCTGGCGACACTGGATGAGCGCCAGGAAGGCCTGGTGATACTGGATACCGCGGCGCAAACGGCCAGCTGCAAGGTACTGGACCTGGGTCGCGTATGAAGTATCTGCTACTGACCTTGGGCAGTTTTGCCCTGACGTATTACCTGGTTGGCCTGTTGATTCAGGGGCGCCTGGCCGACCTGGCCGACGGGCTGCGCCACCAACCGGATGCGCCCTCGCCTGCCGAGTATCTTGACGCCATCAGGGCGCATGCTCGCAAGGCGCACTGGCAGTACACGCTGGCCGCTGGCACCGTGCTGGCGGTGCTGGTGTGCATGGTGGTGAGCTGGTTCAACTAAGGGCATCGGCCTGGGATTATTACCACCAGGCGCGCCGCGATCTCCCCTGTAGGAGCGAGCGCAGCTCGCGATGGGCTGCAAAGCAGCCCCGCCGTGAAGCTGAAACCCTGGGGCCGCTGCGCGCCCCATCGCGAGCTACGCTCGCTCCTACCAAGGCAGATCACAAATCCAGCGTGAGGCTTTGCCGGCCTTCCAAGGCCATTACCACCAGGCGCGCCGCGATCCCCCTGTAGGAGCGAGCGCAGCTCGCGATGGGCTGCAAAGCAGCCCCGCCGTGAAGCTGGAACCCTGGGGCCGCTGCGCGCCCCATCGCGAGCTACGCTCGCTCCTACCAAGGCAGATCACAAATCCAGCGTGAAGCTCTGCCGGCCTTCCAAGGCCAACAGGTACTGCTTGGCCGGCAAGCCTCCGGCAAACCCGGTCAGCCCGCCAGAGGCACCGATCACCCGGTGGCACGGCGCAATGATCGAGATGGGGTTACGCCCATTGGCGGCGCCTACGGCGCGCACGGCATTAGGGTTGCCAATCTGCCGGGCGATGTCGCTGTAGCTGCGCGTCTGGCCAAACGGGATGGTCAGCAAGGCTGACCACACCTGGCGCTGAAACTCGGTACCGGCGAAATCCAGCATCAGGTCGAACTGCTGACGCTTGCCGGCGAAGTATTCGCCCAGTTGACGGGCAGTTTCGCGCAGGGTCGGGTGTTGGTCATCCCGGTGCAGCTCCCCCAAACGCACGCGGTTTTCCCGCTCTTCTTGCCACAACACCGCCGCCAGCCGCTCGCCACGGGCGACCAGGGTCAAGGTGCCGACGGGGGATTGCATCAGGGTGAATGCGCAAGACATCGGGGAATTCCACTACAGGCCAAGGTCAGCGCACTGTAGCGCCGCAGGGTTGGCGGCGCATCCGCTTTCTTGCTGTTGTTGTTTTCAGGCAGCGATGCGACGGGCTTCATCCAGGCCGATCTTTGGGATCAACTGCTCGGGAATCCTCGACTGCTGCGACAGGTTGTAAACCCGAAACTGCTCGTTGACCACCTGCTCGGCCATCAGTGTCAGGGACGGCAGGATACGGCTGCCCCAGTGCTGATCGAGGCCGCAGGGAGACACCTGGGCGTTGCCATCTTCGTAGAACCGCCCTGCCCCCTGGTCAAGATCGACCCCCACCAACAGCACCTGCTCAAACCCCAGGTGATAGGCCAGTTGCAAGGCCACGAAGGCAACAGTGCGGGCATCGTAATAGCCGTTCGACATGTCCTTGCTGAACGCAATGGAACGCCCACGCTTGCTCCACAGCGCCCGGTTGCAGACGTGATGGCTGCCGCCCCCGCGCAGGCCATCCAGAACACCCGGGGTATCGGCCTTGTGCAAGGGGTAGCATTCGGTGCCACGGGGTATCGCGGCATCGGCGAACTGCTCGGGCCACAGGGCCAACCGCTGGCTCTGGCGCAAGGCAGTGGCGAATAGCTCGGGTTGCTGCTTGGGGAAGCTGGTGTCGGTGCACACGTAGAAAAACGGCCGAACACCGCAGGCGGCGGTCAGCGACACCGACCCATTCATGGCAATCACCGGCAGGTGGGCAAAATCACCCAACGGGAAATGCCGGGCTGAAGCACCCGACGCAAGAATCACCACGGGGCCTTTCTGGGTATTGCGACACGCCTCGAAACTGGAGAACGCCCCGCGTTCAGCACTGGGCTGCGACGGAAGTGTGTTCATCGATTGCTATCGGTAATGAGTGTTCAGAACAAAGTAACCAGCCTTTGGACAAGGCGTAGACAACTTTTACTTAACTTTACTCAATCCGACTGCATCGTCAGGTTTCGTACTGGCTAGCCGCCAGCACCCTTACCCAGCCTTCAATCGAGGCATTCCCGGGCGGCCATGCGCAATGTGTCTCCACTGAGGAAGCTGCCCCGGTAGAAGGTGGCACGGCTGCCCTTATGGAATTCCACAACCTCCAGTACCACATCAGAGGTCACCGCGCTGGGGGCGGTCAGGCGGTAACCGTGGGCAATCGATTTCTGCGTGGTTTGCGGTGCAATGGCCTGCCACTTGGGCAATACGCACGCGGCATATTCACTGGGCGATTTGGCTGTTTCCTTGCTGGCAGTCGGTTTACCAGGATTTGCACACGCCGCGAGGCTTGCGGCAAAAACAGCATAGAAGAAAATACGAAGAATTGGCATTTGCAATAAACCATCAGTGGCGTGGTGCATGTTAACGGTACTTGAAAAAAAGCACTAACCCACCAAAGTCTTGCAAGGGTTTCCCCTATGAAAAGCCCGCGTTCGGGCGCGGGCTTTTGGGCCAACGTCATGTTCCAAGTTGCGCCAGATCAGGCCTTGGAACACATCAGCGCAGCATCGAGCAATCGCCCATGGTCATACCAGGCATCACGCTGATAAGCCGTGAACTGATGCTGCGTGCCCGTACCGCGAACTTCGACCAGGCCGTTGGCTTTATCAGGGTCGGTGCTGTCGACGAACAACCTCACCGCGCCGGCATCATCCACTTCATAGACCTTGGCATTGCCAGGTAACTCGCCTTTTACGCAACCCAAATAAGCGGGCGCGCTTCTTTCGGTTATTCCGGATGTAGAATCATGGCCATCACGCACATCCGGGTTCTGCGCGCACCCTGACAACAACAGGGTGGCAAACGCTGACAGCATGATTGCACCTGCAACCGATCTTGAACTTTTCACGCGACACGCTCCTGCTGCCCCCTTCATCAAGGTTGGAAAGCGAAGCCCGATGCCCTTTTTTGTTATGGGTGTTCTGTCACCTTAGTATCGCTGGATAATGGCAGAACGGTATTCTCGTTTTTCATAATAGAAGAGCCCGCTTGCGCGGGCTCCCGTTGATATATGCGTGCAGCAAGGGCCGAATTAACGCGGGCCGCCGCCATGCATGCCACCCATGCCCATGCCAGGGCCGCCATGGCCACCACCGTGCCCGCCGCCACCGCCGGGTGGCATGAACATCCAGCAACCCGAAAGCGCAGAAATCAGGGTAGCGACTACTGCGGCGCGCAAAACGTGATTCAACTTCATTACAACACTCCGAAAACAGGATCTGATGCCCGCCTGACGCTTGGCCGGGCAGCGAGGCGATTGTAGAGGCCGCCTTCATCCGTTCGGGTGAGCTTTTCCAATTCTTTACAGTTTGTACAGGGTGCGCCACCCTTCCGGCACACCCTGTTAGCAGACCGACTTCAAGCCGTCCAGGCTTCACCAGCGGCGATAGTCCTGCCCATGGTGATCATCGTAATAGTGCCGGTGGTGCCAGCCATCATGCCAATACGGCCAACATCCACTGAGCAGCAACACGCCAGACAAGATAACAACCCAAGCGGCTTTACGTTTCATGTGAGTACCTCCGGCCAGGCGAAGCGTGGCCCTGCGTATCATTTGACTGCGCAGAAATGGGAGGTTCATGGAACTCATGGGTGCCCGTGAAGTTTCATGTAGGAGAACCCCACGCCATCGGAGGTAACGCATGTCGATTCGCAGCCTGGCCAGAAACCTTCCAGCAGACCCCGACAAACCAGGCTGGGTACTCGGTTGGGGAGTGCTCAGGGACCGCCACCCCTGGCACTTTGTGGATGTCTATGTCGACCAGAAGACCGCCCTGGCCGAGGCGCAACGGCGCGGTGAGGGCTATGTCGTCGAATACGGCACGCACCGCCTAGGCTCGGATGCGTTCATTTGCGGTGTAACACCGCCTGAAGGATGAGATACCAGGGCTGCCTTGCAGCCCCTTACTTGTAGAGCCGCGAGCCTTTCCTTGGCAGCCGTTCAGGCCTTTTGTCCGCAGGCGGCGCAAAGGTCGTGCCTACCCATGCCTGAGCACGCTGCAGGGCCCACGCCATGGCAGCCGACAGTGTTTGCCCATCGCATTGCGGATAATGCTCTTCGAGCAGCATCACACCCTTGTCGCCATAAATGCCGAAGAACAACTGGGTGATGTTCTGTGGTGAGAGCCGCACCTGAATATTAATCAATTTACCGCAGGGCAGGCGTTCGTCGTAGTTGCGAAAATGCAACGCCGGGTCGGCCCAGTCCCAATAAAGCTTGCCGCGAGCGCGCATGGCTGGACCTTCAACAAGTGGAAGAGGTTTGACTGTCCGGTCAGCGTACAGGAAAAAAGCCAAATAACCAGCGTCAAAATACCTTCGCCACAAACTTTTACATCTCGTGGGAAAACCGCCCGGCTGCCGGGCCACAGTCCCTGGCCACCTGCTTCGCACGCGCCACACCCCAGGCCAATGCAGTTGTCATGGACTCCCCCGGCCTCGACTCGAAGGACTCTTCAAGCAGTGCCATGCCGGCAGGCGCGTAGACGCCTATGAACATCTGGGTAGTACCTGTTCGCGACAGGCGTACCTGAACATCGATGAATGTTCCATCGCCAAGCGTTTCGTCATGAGTGCGGTGATGCAGGGTTGGATCAGCCCATGTCCAGAAGACATCACCACGAATTCTCATTCCACTCTCCTACGACTTTAGTATTAATCAAACGCTTAACTGCCACCATAGCGGGCGTGGCTGGATGCGCAAATCAATGCCATCGAAGGATTAAAAGAGTCGGACCGACGGTTGGATCCATTTAACAAAACGCGGCCGGCAGGGTGCTTGCGGATTCACCGTTAGCTGGCGCGAGCGCTAGCCCGTAGGCATAACCGTTGCGCCAAGCACCGCTAAACTGAAAAATCTATGCCTTGGTGGCCAAGATATCAGCAACATTAGAAAGCACATTTCTCCTCGCGCGCATCATCATATTGCAGAGCCTGCCGCCCTACCTCGGCGCCATGCCTACGGGTGTTATCCCACCCTTGAATCTCCCAAAAGGAATCTATCGTGCACCAGGTGAAATACGACCTCCCCGAGGCCCAGACAAGCCTTGAGTTCATTCTTGAACAAGTGATCTACGGAACGGAGGTGGTGATTGTGCGCAACGGTATCGAAATTGCGCGGCTCACCGCGGTGGAGGGGTTGAACAACCGTGCAACCACAGTAATGGCGGCCCCCTACGAACAATGACGCCTGTTTCGCCAGCAGATAACGCAAACCCTCAAGGTCAGCTAAAATTCTGCTGAGTACAAACACCATGAGATGAACATCATGCTAAAACAAGAAGCGGATGAGGTGATTGAGCGCATAAGGGACGACCTGAAGCGACATGGCGTACTGATTGGCTATGACACCGAGTTTACCGGCGCTGAATTCGGCTGCGACCTGGACTATCAGGAGGCTCAGGTCAGAGACGACCCGGAAAAGCGCGTCATGTGCATCGTGATACATGACGAAGGCTTGTGGGCTCAGCTTCGACAGGGGTCTGTCCATCGCTGCGTGGTCAGTGAGTGTGGCGGGAAGCTTTTCGGTATGCCGGTCACCATAGAGCCGAGAACCGATGAGTCCTACACCATTGAGTACAGGCGCTAGGTTTAGGCCGGGTAGTCTGCTTGGCGCACTACCCGGCTGAACCCGTTTATCAGCCGCGAATAACGGCCTTCAATACCTCTTTGAACGTCTCGACCTGTTCCTTGCTGAACTGACCAAACACTTTCTCTTGCTGCTCAGCGGCAATGGTCCACAGCGCTTCTGTGTCATCGACACCTTTGACCGTCAACCGAACACATTCGCCAAAATCCTCCACCAGGCCTTTGCGCTTCAAGTTCGCCACGGCTTCCTCGATCTCCCGGGCAGGCATCGCAACTTCCCGCTGCAGGTCGGCAAGGCCCAGGCCTGCGTCGTTCTCAAGCACCATCAGCATGCGCGCCTCACTGGTGCGCAGGCCGGTCGACAGTTGGCGCGGCTGGTAACTGGCCTGGTAGGCACGCAGCGCTTGGGTCATCAGGTAATAAAGGTTGTGGCTCAACCGGCCCTGGAAGTGGCTACTGGGCGCCTGGCCTTCTTCGCGCTTGGTCATGCGCGTGTGCGGCAGCACCATCGAATAGGCGCCCTGGTGATAGAGCAGCGGCGCGCGGCCAAGGTCGTCGAACGCCACCACCTTGCCCACCAAAATCCAGTGATCGCCACCATCGAGTTGCTGGTACTTCTCACAATGGAACCGCGCAGCGCAATCTTCCAGCACCGGTGCCCCGCCAGCGCCTGCTTCATGGGCGATGCCTGCGAAGCGGTCATCCCGGGGCCGGGCGAAATTGTTGGACACGTCGATCTGGTCGGCTGCCAGCACGTTGACCGCAAAATGCGACGCGGCTTCAAATACCTCATGGCTGGTCGAGCGCTTGTCGATGCTCCACAGGATCAAGGGCGGATCCAGCGATACCGAGTTGAAGCTGTTGGCCGTCACGCCCACCTGGCGCCCGTCTGCGTCGCGGGCCGTGACAACGGTCACCCCAGTGGCGAAGTTACCCAGGGCGCGGCGGAATGCGCGCGCATCGAATTCAAGTGCTTGGCTTTCAGTAGACATGCAAGACTCCCAAGCAAGCCACCCAGGGCTTGCTCTGATTGTTTTTATCGGCAGTTGGGGCGTTGAAGGGTATTCAGACCATCGCAGGGTCGGGCTCCAGGCCCATCAGTTCACGGCCAAGAATCTGTGCGCAAACGTCGTAATCGGAATAGGCATGGGCGCCGGTCATGTGGGCGTCGCGGAACAGGCGCTGCAGTTCATTGCTTTCGAACCAGGCACCACCGCCCGCCGCTTCCATCAACCGGTCTACCGCCTGGATGCACATCTTGGTGGCGTAGCCCTGGTTGGTGCGCCAGAACGCCAGTGTGCCGCGGCTAGGGTACTCATGACGCTCACTGTGTTCGGCGATCTCGTTCCAGCTTTTCTCAAGCAGCGCCCGTGCCGCTGCCACCTGGTGCGTGGATTCTGCCAGGCGCATCAGTGCCGGGGTCGCCGCGCCAACCGCCGCGCCGGTGTAGGCGCGAACACGGTTCTTGGTCTTCTCGCGGAACACGTCGAGCATGCGCTCGGCAACGCCCAGGCTGATGGTGGAGAAGCCACTGGCGAAGTACGGGCGGTAAGGTGCATAGAAAATCTTGCTGTCCGGGTAGAGGCCGAAGCCTGCGGACTTACCTTCCATCATGTCCTTGGCTTTCTGGATACGGTGCTCAGGAACGAAGGCATTTTCAACTATCAGCGTCTTGCTGCCGCTGCCGCGCATGCCAATGGCGAACCAGTCGTCACGGATCTGGTAGTCACTGCGCGGAAGGATGGCGAAGCAGTAGTCCTGGGTGCCTTCGGCATTTTTGCGGCGGAACCCCAGAATGGCCCACTCGGCGTGGTCACACCCCGAGCTCCAGCCCATTTCACCACTGAAGGTCACCCCACCCGGCACTTCCTCCGTGCGCCCAAACGGCGCGATGCTGCTGCTGGCAGTTGCGTCGGGGTCGCGGCCCCACACTTCCTCCTGAAGCTTGGCCGGGAACATCGCCATCTGGTGGGAGTGGGTGCACAGCAGGCTCATGGCCCAGGCAGTGCTGGCACAGGAACCGGCAAGCACGGCGATGCACTGGGCAAACTCAGGCAATGAAATCTCCATGCCGCCGAATTTTTTCGGCAAGAAGGCGCGGTGCATGCCAATGCCCTTGAGCAGGGCGATGTTCTCGGCCGGCACGCTACGGTCTTTTTCCGCCTGCGTGGCATTGGCTGCAATGGCAGGCAGCACAGCCTTCAGGTCTTCAAGCAGCGGGTTGGACTTTTTCATGGATGGTCTCTTTATTATTGGAGAATTCGTTCCAGGCGCCTGATCGCCTCACCCTGTTTGCCAGGGGCCGATCAGCCAGCCGTGTACTTGATGACCCATCCAGTATGTGAGCGCGGCCCCGCCGCTGAAATGCACGTTACGAGCGGAAAATTGTACTTTCCATGAGGTCCCTTTCCATCACACCAACTGCGCTGTTGCCGCGTTCATCGCCCAGCGATACAAGCCGGTAAAGGCGTCAAGGCGACGGCGGTAGCCTTCGTCGTTCCCGTAGATCAGCTCAACCGTCAAGCTGTCGATGACCGCCATGTAGGCATCCACCAGCCAGGCGTCCAGTTCAGGCGCAAGCCGCTGCTGCCCCACCACGCGCGCTTCGGTGAAACAGCCTCGCAGCACCTCCAGGTAGCCATCGAAGCCGGACATCACGGTGGTTCTCAGCGCATGGGGCGGGTAGAACGCCGCCCTCAATAAAAAGCGCAGCGAGTCGTTTTGCGTGTAGCGATCGCGCAGCTCGAACCAGTACCCCTCACCGGGCACACTGTTCACTTGCGGGGCCTTGGAAAAATGCGTGCGCACATAGGTGATTTCCGCTTCCAGGGCCATCTCAAGCGCGGTGACGTACAGCGCATCCTTGCTGGGAAAATGGGCGTACAGCGAGGCTTTCTTCAGGCCCGCCAACACCGCGATGTCATTCATGGAGGCCGCGTCATAGCCATGTTCGGCAAAATGGTTGAGCGCCAGATGGGCGATCCGGTCAGCCGCTGCGCTCAAATCTTTCAAAGCCATGCTTCCTCCACTCAATGTTCAGCAAGATTGTAAGTGTCTGCATCCGAAGCCGGTACGCTGACTTTGGTAAGCACGCACACCACCACCGCGCTGGCCGCCAGCAATGCCGCCCACGCCACCGGGCCCTGTTGCACGATCAGGCCGGCAAGCGGTGTGGCCGTGGAGGACAAAGACAGCTGGAATGCCCCCAGCAAGGCTGCGGTTGAACCCAGCGCCGTGTCCTGCGATGACATCACCAGGGACATCAGCGTGGACTCGGCGATACCCAGGCCGAACAGCGCGATAGCCATCCCGGCCACAACCCCCACCAGGCCCACCCCAGTGGCCGTGCACACCAGCGAAACCGTTGCACCGAGGGCCATGCAGAGCACGCCCAGCATCGACAGCTTGCCAAGGCCAAGGCGGCTCACCATTTTACCCGCGACCATGGCGCCCAGAATGATGGTGATACCCGTAGCACCGAACAGCAGCCCGAATTGCTGGGCAGTCAGACCGTAGCTTTCCTGGTAAACCAACGTCGCACCGCCGATGTAGGCAAACAGGAAGAAGAACACCCCCGACACCGCCAGGGCTGGCAGCAGAAATGCCCGGTCCCTGGCAATCGCCAGGTAGGTTCTGCAGGCCGCGCCAACGCTCAATGCCACGCGCTTACCAGGCGCCAGCGTCTCTGCAAGTGCAACCCAGCTGTTGAGCAGAACGATGATCCCCAGGGCAGCCAGTACCAGCATCACCGCCCGCCAACCGAAGTGCGTGTCGATGAAGCCACCCGCCGCCGGGGCCAGGATCGGGGCAACGCCCTCGATGGTCATCAACATGGCAAACAGTTTGGCGGCGGCAACGCCCGTGCTGATATCGCGCACCATGCTCATGATGACCACCAGGGTCAGTGCGCTGCCCAGGCCCTGCACGAACCTGAACCCGATCAGCATGTCCAGCGACGGCGCCCAGGCGGCGCCGAAGGCGCACAAGGTGAACAGTGCCAGCCCGACCAGCAGCGGCCGGCGCCGGCCGTAAGCATCGACCACAGGCCCGAACACCAGTTGCCCTGCGCCCATGGCCAACAGGAAGAACGTCAGGGTCAGTTGCACACTGGCAAAGCTCGTATCAAATTCACGTGCAATCTCTGGGAGGCTCGACAGGTACATGTCGACGGCCGATGGCCCCAGGGCACCGATCAATCCCAACGCTACCGCGATGCGAACTGGCACGCGGGTGGTGACTTCACTCATGACAACGCCTCTAAGAAACAAATCGTAAATCTATGATTTAACTAATAACCCTGTAGGAGCGGGCTTGCCCCGCGAACACCGGCGCAGCCGGTGCCATGCACCGCGTCGCCTGCTTCGCGGGGCAAGCCCGCTCCTACAAGGAAGCAAACCTACCGACCGGTCGGTAGAGTTCGTGGGCGATGCTATTTACAGCCAAGTCAAGAGTCAAGAAGCCCAAACTAGGAATGCCCCAGCATTTTGTAACGGAATGAGAGAAGTTTGCTGCCCGCCGCCGGGGGGACGTGCCAGGCATGAAGAAATCCTGCAGGCCATCGAACTGCTGGAACGTATCGACCAGGCCCTTTCACGCATGAAACCCAGGGTGCGAGAAACCTTCATCCTGCGCCACCTTGACGGCTTGGCCCAGGATGACATCGCCCGCCACCACGGCATCTCGGTGAGGACCGTACAGGCCGACCTGGTCGAAGCCATGCTGGCGTGCGACGCTGCAATGGCGGTGAACGGTGGCTGAGCACACGGCCCATTCAGCCCTGCGCGAGGCCGCGCAATGGCTGGTGCTGCTCGACAACCAGGCCGACGCGCAATTACAGGCGCAATTCCAGGCCTGGGTGAACGCAGCCCCTGAACATGCCGCCGCGGTGGCTCGCCTGCAGGGCCGCATGGGAGCATTGCAGCAACTCCCCGGCCAAGCGGCAGGCAAGGCCCTGCGCCGCGCACCACGGGCGCCCAGGCTTAGCGGCGTGCAGGCCCTGGCCTTGGTGCTGGCACTGGTTCCAGCGGCGTGGCTCACCACCACGGGCTGGCAACAGGGGTATTGGCTGGCGGACCTGAGTACCTCCGGGGGCAGCTGGCTTGACCGCCGGCTGGATGACAACAGCCAGATCCACCTGGACGGGGGCTCGGCGGTGAACGTGCGCTTCGACGCACGCGAGCGAAGAATCGAATTGCTGCGTGGCGAAGTGCTGGTCGATGTGGCCAAGGACCCGCGCCCGTTCCTGGTGGTCACAGCCCACGGCAGTGTCCGCGCCCTTGGTACGCGCTTTACGGTGGAACGCCAGGGCGACACCACGCAAGTGACCATGATCGAATCGACCACCGCCATCAGCAGTGCAGGCCGCGCGTTGAACCTGACCGCCAACCAGCGTGTGCGCCTTGACGCAACAGGCCCAGGCGAGGTTGAGCAGGTGCAGGCAGGCACCCTTGAGCAGGCCTGGCACCAACACCAGTTGCTGGCAGAGGACCAGCCGCTGAGCGAGGTGCTGACCCGCCTGTCGAGGCACTACCCTGGCCTGCTGTGGATCGATCACGGCGCCCTGGCCGAGCAACGGGTGCAGCGCTATGACATCGCGGCAGGCCCCCTGGGAGAAGTCCTGAGCCACTACGCCCAAGCCAGCGCCGCCCCGATTTCGTTTCAGTCCAGCCAAGTGCAAGGGCTGACCAGCCCCGGTGTGCGGGGTAGCTTCACCACCGAAGCCGGTTTTGCCCAGGTACTGGCGGGCTCGGGGTTGGTGGCAATACCGACTGACGACGGTTACCAGCTCCGGCAGCGCAGCAGGCGCAACCACCGAAGGCACCGGGTCGTACACCACGGGGTCGACCAATACGGCGACCAAGCTCGCCCTGAGCCTGCGCGAAATACCGCAGTCGGTAACGGTGATAAGGCACGGGCAACCCGTCAGCGGCGATCAACCTGGTGCGCAAGCGCCCGACTCAGGACTTTCGCCTAGGGGCGGAACTCGGTGCGGGCTCCTGGGACAACTACCGCAGCCAGGTCGACATTTCCGGGCCATTGACCGCCACCGGCAACCTGCGCGGCCGCGCCGTGGCCTACTACAACAATGCCAACAGCTACCGCGACGGCGCCGAGCGGGACAACCAGTTGCTGTACCTGGTCGGGGAAGCGGACCTCACCGATTCCACCGTGCTGACCCTCGGCGCCACGGTGCAGAAAGACAATCAGAACGGCTACGACTGGGGTGGCTTGAACACTCGCAGCAACGGCGCCTTCTACCCCTTGTCCCGCTCCACCAACCTCAACGGTAAATGGGCCCACCTGGACCGCAACAACTACACGCTGTTCGGCGATGTGACCCAGCGTTTTGACAACGAGTGGAAGCTGACCCTGGCCATGAACGCGATCTGGTCGAACGCCGACTTCCTGTCCGCGTACCCAAGCCGGGTATCGGGCGACAACTATCGCATGACCGTCTCCCAGGCCGACTACGAGGACACCCAATACGCCCTGGAACTCTACGCCACCGGGCCCTTCGAGCTGTTCGAGCGCAAGCATCAACTGATGCTGGGGGCCAACAGCCGCCAGGACGAGTTCGACGCGGTAATCAAGAGCGCCACCAACAACCCGACGATCACCATCACCGGCTTCGACTACAGCGCCCTGCCCGCCCCGATCCTCAACGCGATTGGCGCGGACTACAACTACACGCGCAAGGAACGCGGCCTCTATGGTGCCACGCGCTTGAGCCTCACCGATGACCTGAGCCTGATCCTCGGCACGCGGGTGAGTTGGTCGGACTACAAAGTGGCCAGCCCCTACACCAATGACCAATACCGGGAAAATGGCCGGCTGGTGCCCTATGCCGGGGTGGTACTGGACCTGGACAAGCACCACACTTGGTATGCCAGCTATACCGAGATCTACAAGACGCAAAGTTACTACGGTGTCGGCAACACCTTGCTTGACCCGATCGAAGGCGAAAACTACGAGACCGGGATCAAGGGTGAATACTTCGATGGCCGCCTGAACACGTCGCTGGCCATTTTCCAGACCGACCTGGAAAACATGCCCGAGGCACTGTCGGTGTCGCCCACCTGCGGCGTGACGGGCACCAGCAAGTGCTATGAAGCCGGCGCAAAAGTGCGCAACCGCGGCTTCGAACTGGAGATTTCCGGCGAACCCCTGGAGAACTGGAACGTCAGCGCCGGGTACACCTACAGCGATCCCGAGTATGTGGCCGGCAGCAGCAAGGGCTCGGACTACTACCGCAAGATCCCCCGCCGCCTGCTCAAGGTGTCGACG
Source organism: Pantoea sp. Ap-967 (assembly GCF_011752565.1). Classification (GTDB taxonomy): domain Bacteria; phylum Pseudomonadota; class Gammaproteobacteria; order Pseudomonadales; family Pseudomonadaceae; genus Aquipseudomonas. The sequence continues at coordinate 169,700 of NZ_VWXK01000007.1, read as the reverse complement.
GACTACCGTTTGCCCGGTGCCCTGGACCAATGGCGCGTGGGCGGCGATGTGTATGCCCAGAGCCGCACCGCAGCCGATGTCAGCGGGTACACGATCAAGCAAGGCGGCTACGCCTTGCTCAACCTGCATGCCCATTATCAGATCAACCAGCAGTTCAGCGTGCAGTACAACCTCAACAACGTGCTGGACAAGGTCTACTACCAGTCCCTGCCCACCTCCAACAACTTTGGTGGCCTGTACTTCGGTGACCCGCGTAACTTCGCAGTCACCTTACGCTACCAATACTGAACGCCATATTTTGCGCCGCTCCCCCCGCCCTCGTAGGAGCGAGCGCAGCTCGCGATGGGCTGCAAGGCAGCCCCGGCATCCTGTGCCGCAAAGCCGAAAACCCGGGGCCGCTACGCGCCCCATCGCGAGCTATCGCTCGCTCCTACCCTATCTCTGGAGGGGCTGCCATCTGCGTGCAGGTGCCTCACCAGAGGCTTAGAAGCGCATCATCACCGACTTGAGCTCGGTATAGTCGTCAATGAACGCACTGCCGAACTCCCGCCCGATGCCCGAGCCCTTGACCCCACCAAATGGCACCGCCGGGTCGAGGAAGGTGTGCATGTTGACCCACACCGTGCCCGCCTCGATACGCGGAATCAGGCGCATGGCCTTGGCCAGGTCGTTGGTCCACACACTGGCGCCAAGGCCGAACGGCGAATCGTTCATCAGCCGCACCAGTTCATCCTCGTCGTCGAATGGCAGCACGGTGACGATTGGGCCGAAGGTTTCTTCCTGCAGGAACGGGTCGTGCTCGTCCAACGCCTTGAGCAAGGTCGGCTGCACGAAGTAGCCCGGCCCCGGCAGCGGCTGGCCACCGCAGATCACCTGGCCGCGCGCATTGGCCTGGGCGAAGAAGCCAAGGATCTTGTCATGGTGCGCCTTGTTGGCCAACGGCCCGAACTGGGCCGCCTCGTCCAGCGCACCACCCACCTTCAGCGCGCCCAGGCGCTCGGCCAGCCTGGCGCAGATCGCGTCGACTTTGCTGCGGTGGATGTACAACCGCTCAGGGGCCGCGCACACCTGCCCCTGGTGGACATAGGCAGTTTGCAGAATGCCCTCGACCGCCGCATCGACATCCACGTCGGCCAGGAATGCCGCCGGGTTCTTGCCACCCAGCTCCAGGGTGACCCGGGTCAGGTTGGCGCAGAGCGCAGCCTTGCCCACCGCCACTCCAGTGGGCACGGAACCGGTGAACGAGACTTTGGCGATGCCGTCGTGGCCAATCAGTTGCTGGCCAATGCGCCCGCTGCCATTGACGATATTCAGGGCGCCTGCCGGAATGCCGGCCTGCACCGCCAGCTCGGCAATGCGCAGCAGCGACAAGGGCGTGAACTCGCTGGGCTTGAGCACGATGGTACAGCCGCAGGTCAAGGCCGAGGCGATCTTCCAGATACCGATCATCAGCGAGAAATTCCACGGGGTGATACCCGCGACCACCCCCACCGCTTCACGCCGGGTGAACGCCGCATACTGCTCGCCCTGGAACGAGGGCAGCGACGGGGTCATGGTCTGCCCGTGGATCTTGGTCGCCCAGCCTGCGAAATAGCGCAGGAACACCACGCTCTGGGGCACTTCCAGCTGCCGGGTCAGGTGAATCGACTTGCCCGAGCTCAGCGACTCCAGTTGCGCCAGTTCCTCACCATGGGCCTCGATCAGGTCGGCCAGGCGGTTCAGTGCCACGCCGCGCAGGTAAGGCGTGGTGCTGCCCCAGTCGCCTTGGAAACAGTTGCGCGCCGCATCGATTGCCCGCTCCACCAGTGCCTCGCTGGCGTGGGATACCTGGGTCAATACTGCAGCGGTTGAGGGGTTGAACACGTCGAAGCGCTCGGCGCCGGCCTCGCTGACCGGGTGGCCGTCGACGAAACTGCCGGGGTTGCTGTCGAGAAAACGCTGCACGCTGGCAAGCAGGGGAATGTCGCTCATGCCATCAGCCCTCGAACTCGCCCAAGCCGCAGAAATCCGCGGTACATTTCTTCAGCACACCCTCGATATCGTGGGCTTGGCAGCTTGCCTGCAATTGCTGGACGACGTGTGCGACAGACATGTCAAATCTCCTGTGACCGTTACGGTAGTGGGCGTTGTTGCCCCAGGCCTTGAGTCTGCAACAACGCCCCTGACCGTTCAGGTTCACCCCTGCCACATTTTGGCTCGTGCCTGCCAGCGCCAGGCATGCAACGCCGGCAAGGCGGTCAGCCCTCGCCTACTGCCCCTGGCTGCGATAGCTGCGCGGTGTTACCCCCAGTTGTTTCTTGAAGGTTTTGGAGAAATGCGCAGAGTCGGCAAACCCCCAGCGGGTGCCGATGTCGGTGATCGAGCGATGGCCATAGGCTGGGTTGCGCAAATCCTGGGCGGCCTTGAGCAGGCGCTCGCGCAGGATGTAACGGCACACGCTGTCGCCGCTGGCCTCGAACAGGCGGTACAGCTGGCGGCTGGAAATACCCAGCTCCTGCGCCAATGCGGCCGGGGTCAGGCGCGCTGAGTCCAGGCGCTGCAGAATCAGCGATTGCACCTCGTGCAGGTACAGCCCGGGTGAGCTGTCGCGTGCCCGGTACTCCAGCACCGAGCCTAGCAGCCCCAGCAGCGCGGCCTGCAGGCCATCGCCGTCTTCGGCGCAGGCCCACTGCTCAAGCTCGCCCTCGGCCACCTGGCGCACCATACTGGCAAGCAACTGCCCGCACGCACCGGCGGTGGAAAGCTTGCCGAAACGGCTCTGGTCACAGTTTTTCAGGCGCTCGCGCGGCAGGTGGATGGACACGTGCGAGAACAGCCCGCGCGGGACCATCTTCATGGCCTGCGCCGAGTCGAGCAGTGCCATGTCGCCCTCGCGCAGGTCCATCACCTGGTCGCCCAGTTCGATGGACATTTCCCCGTGGTGTTGTAACACAAGGAAACAATGTGGGTCGTTGTCCCGCCCCGCCTCACGCCCTGAGCGAGCGATCGCATTGGCATTGCTGCGGATGTGCGCCACCCGCGTACTGCCTAACAATGCGGGCCGAAAATCCCCGATGAAAAGGCTCTGGCAGTGGTCATAGCGGGTTTCGAAGCGCCCGCAAATGGCGTGGACACTCTCATTCCAGACAGACATTGCATGACCGCTCATGAATCACCTCTATCGAAAACACGCGCCACAATAGTGCAGTATTCACGTGATTTTGGGTAACAAAAACCCGGTTGCACGATGGGCAAGCACATACCGCGCCACTTTGCTCGGCGGTGAATTTGTCCGAGCCTGCCGTACCCTTGTGCCGGCTTGCCAAAGGCACCTGCAGTGATGGGGTTTGTCGCCCGGCCCCGGTAGCCTGCGACAACGCCCGGCACTGCATAAAACAAGAAAGGAACCTCGCCTTTGAGCATTCAGAACAAGATCATCCTGCTGGCCAGCGCCTGCCTGGTCACGGTCGTCGGCCTGTTGGCAGGGCTTTCACTGGAACAACGGCGCGATGACGCGCAAACCATCGTCGACACCTCCAGCGCCCTGCTGCGTGCAGCCGCCCAAGACAACCTGCACGCTGAAGGCCAGGCCCAAGCACTGCACCTGCAGCAACGCTTCGGGCAGGCCTACGAGTTCGCCCAAGGCATGGCCCGGCAAGTACTGCACCTGCGCACCCAGGCCGGTTCCGACCTTGCGGCCTCCCGGCAACTGCGCCAGACCCTGGCCCAGGTACTGCGCGAGGCGATTGGCGAGCGCCACGACCTGCTCGGCCTGTTCGTCGCCTTCGACCGTAATGCCCTGGACGGGCACGACGCCGCCTTCGTCGACCAGCCTGCCCTGGGCAGCAACGACAGCGGCCGCTTCACCCTCTACTGGCTCCAACCGCAACCCGGCCAGTTCCAGGCAGTGCCAGGCACCGAGGCGCTACTGGCCAACGGTACGCCTGGGCCGACCGGTGCGCCCTTCAATGCCTTCTTCACCTGTTCACGGCAAAGTGCCCGGCCCTGTGTGCTGGAGCCGTATCTGGACGACTCCAGTGGCACGCCACACCTGGTCACCAGCGTTACCGTGCCACTGATCGTCGAAGGCCGGGTGCTCGGCGTGCTGGGGCTGGACATCAGCCTGGATGCGCTGCAGGACACGGCCAGCGCGGCAAGCGCCGCGCTCTACCAGGGCCAGGGCGCGCTGTCGGTCATCAGCCCCACCGGCGTTGTGGCAGCCGACAGCGCCAACCCGCAACGGCTGGGCAAGGCCGCGCACGATCAGGCGGTTGCCGATGCCGCGCAACTGGCCGTGCAGGTGCCCATCCAGCCGATCGCCGATGCCCAGCCCTGGCACGTTCAGGTCAGCGTACCCCGCCGGGTGCTGGAAGCGCCGGTGCTGGCAATGCAGCAGATGCAGGCGCAACAGGTGCGCAGCCTGGCCAGCGAAGTTGCCCTGGGCCTGCTGTTGGCGGTGGTCGGTATCGTGATGATGGCCTGGGCCGCGCGCAGCGTCACCCGGCCGATCCTGCACGTAGCCGCCCTGCTCGACGACATCGCCGATGGAGAAGGCGACCTTACCCGGCGCCTGGCTTACCCGCGCCGCGATGAACTGGGCCGCCTGAGCGCTGCCTTCGACCGCTTTCTCGACCGCCTGCAGCCGGTGATTGCCCAGGTGCAGCAGGCGGTGCACGAAACGCACGGCTCCGCCGACCAGTCCCAGCGCATCGCCAGCCGCACCAGCCAGGGCATGCGGCAGCAGGTGGAGGAAATCGAGCAGATGGCAACCGCCCTGCACGAAATGTCTGCCACCGCCCAAGCCGCCGCCCACAGTGCGGCCCAGGCCGCTGATGCCGCTCGCCATGCCGAACGCGCCACCGGCAACGGCGTGCAGGTGATCGAACGCTCCACCCAAGGCATTGGCGAACTGGCCGCTGGCATGGGCGATGCCATGCAGCGCCTGCAGGCACTGGCGGCCAGCAGCGAGCAGATTGGCTCGGTGCTTGACGTGATCCTCGCCATCGCCCGGCAAACCAACCTGTTGGCGCTCAACGCGGCCATCGAGGCCGCGCGCGCAGGTGATGCCGGGCGCGGCTTCGCGGTGGTGGCCGACGAAGTGCGCGGGCTGGCCCAGCGCACCCAGGCATCGGTGGAAGAAATTGCGGTGGTGATCGACAACCTGCGCGAAGGCACCCGTGATGTCACCGCCGCCATGCAGCACAGCAACAGCCAGGCCCACCACAATGTCGAACAGACCCGCCAAGCCCTGGTGGTGCTGGAAGAGATTCGCCAGGCCGTGGGCATCATCACCGACATGAACGTGCAGATCGCCTGCGCAGCCGAAGAGCAGAGCAGCGTTGCCGAAGAGATCAACCGCAATGTCGAGGCAGTGCGCACGGTCGTTACCACGCTGTCGGGCCAGGCCGAGCAATCATCGGCCATCAGCCAGCAACTCAATGGATTGGCCATGCGGCAACAAGGCTTGATCCAGCGCTTCAAGGCCTTGTAGGAGATAACCCAGCCCTCGCGGGCTGCGCTGTCGCGCAGGGAACCGTGCCAGCAGCCGCGCCGCAATGCGTGGGTGCCCAAAAATGCGATACGCGAACACCGGCGCTTGACCTACACCACAACCCTGGGCTGCCGATCAAGCGCCCATCTCCAGGCCAGCGCCGCCCCGGTAGGAGCGAGCGCAGCTCGCGATGGGGCGCGCAGCGGCCCCAAGGTTTCAGCCTCGCGGCTCATAGTGCTGGGGCTGCTTTGCAGCCCATCGCGAGCTGCGCTCGCTCCTACAGGATTCACCGTTAAATCAGATAGTTACGATTTTTTCCATAGGAGCGGGATCACGGTGCGGGCTTAGTACCCCGTCATCTCCAGGTAGCCCCGCCCCTGCCCACCGCCACTCACCCGCACCGGCCCCTCCCAGTAGGGAAACCGCGTGCCCATCCAGGCCTTGCCCTGCACGGCATCAACCTGCACATCCACCTGCACCGCCGGCACCTGTACCCGCCACCGGGTCGGCACCTGCTTGCCGTTGTCTTGCCGGGTCCATGCCAATGGCGTCAGTTGCACCTCACCACCCTGCAGCGCCCGCACCTGCCCCTGGGGCCCCACCCAGGTACCGGCCCGGTAAGGGGTGCCCTGGTCTTCGCGCACCTGGAACAGCATCAACTTGGCGCCGCTTTCCAGGTGCAGGGAAAACCAGTCCCAACCGCGTTGCCCAGCCGCCAGGGGCTGGCTGCTCCATTCCCGGTCCAGCCAGGCTTGGCCAGTGACCGGTATGCGCTGGCCATCCCGCTCCACCTCACCGCTGACACGGTAGAACGGCTGGCTGTAGTAATACGACGCCTGCCCCTTGCCGGACTTCTCGCTATACCCCTGGGCGCCATGCAACACCAGCGGCCTGCCACTGGCCAACGTCAGCGCGTAGCGAAAGCCCTGGCCGCTGGCAGCCATGCGCAGGTGGTCGAGGTTTTCGCCCTGTAACGACCAGTCGTCGATCCAGGCGCGAAACGGCTGGGCCTCGACGCCTGCCTGGCCAATGCCACCACGGGCCAGGCGCTCGCCCACCTGGTGCCCGCCGGGCCCGGTGAGCGCTGCGTGGCCCATCCACAGGTTGGGGCTGTTCCAGCCGGCAGTGTCCGGCCCAGGGCGCAAGGCGGAACGGAACAACGTCCATTGCACACCCCAGTCGCGCCCCTGGGCATCCTGCAGGTTGGCCGTGACGTACCACCACTCGATGCGAAAACCGTCATGGGCGCCATGGTCGCGGGGGAATGCCAGCGCCACGCCGGGCGTCACCGCTTTGAACGCCGCCGCTTCGGCGCCAAGCCCGGCGTAACCCTTGGGCGGCGGCGCAGGCGCGTCGCAGCCGACCAGCAGCAGGCAGGCCAACAGGCAGCAGGCTTCAGCTTTCATCGGCGAACCTGCGCAGCAAGTCGGCCGGCTGGCGCTGCGCCAGTTGCCACAACGGCCAGGCGCTGGCCAGCAGGCTGGTGAGCAGGCCAAGCAACGCCAGTTGTACCAATTGGCCGGCAAACACCTGCCACGGCAGGCGCCAGCCAAACGCCTGCACGTTCACTACCGCCACCAGGCACCACGCCAGTAGCAGGCCCAGTGGCAACGCCAGGGCCACGGTAAAGCCACTGAGCATCAGCGTCTGCCCCAGGCTCAGCCATGCCAGCCGGTGCCTGGGCACGCCCAGTGCCCACAACGGCGCCAGCTGGCCCAGGCGGCGCTGGCCGAGGGTCAGCTGGCCGATGAACAGCGCCACCCCGGCCACGCCAAGGGTCAGGCTGTTGAGCGCGGCGGTAACCGCGAAGGTGCGGTTGAACACCTGGGTAGACCAGGCCTTGAGGCTGGCCTGCTCCACCACCTGGCGGTCATCGAGGCCGAAGCGCTGGCGCAATTCGGTAGCCACTGTCGACGCCTGGCCAGGCTGTAGCATCAGGCTCAGGCCCGTGAGGCTTGCACCCGGCGCGTGCGCGCGCAGCCAGCTGGCATTGACCAGCACATGGCCCTTGGGGTTGCCGTAGTCGGCATAGATGCCCACCACGGGCAGCGCCTGGGGCGGCTCGCTCGGCAGTTGCAGGGTGTCGCCCAGGGCCAGCCCCAGGCGCCGCGCCAGCTGCTCGCTGAGCATCGCCCCCTGGCCTTCGGCCAATTGCTCCCAGGCGTTGGGCGCTTGCGCCAGCAGGGGCCAATGGCTGCGGTAGAAGCCATCATCGACCACCCCTTGAACTTGCACCGGCCAACGCTGCAGGCGCCATTCCACCCGCCAGGCAGGCAACAGCGCACGCACCGCCGGGTTGGCCTGCAAGTCGCTCAGCATCTGCTGGCCCTGGGCGCTGTCGCGGGGCGAGATATACAGGTCTGCGGCCAGCCGCTGGTCCAGCCAGCCGACAAAGGTGCGGCGAAAACCCTCGGTCATGCCGCCCACGCCAACGCTGGCCGCCATCGCCAGCAGCAAGGCCATCAGCGCCAGGCTCAGCGCAGGCAATTGCTGGCGGCTGTCGGCCACGAACCACTGTGCCAAAGGCCGCCGGCAATGGCGCGAAAGGCCCGCAAGCAACCCCGCCAGCGCCGTCGGCAACAGCAGCGCAGCCCCCAGCAGCAGGGTCGCCAGCAGCATGAACGCAGTGGCCAGGTTGCTGCCCCCATAGCCGCATGCAAGGGCCGCTGCCAGCAACAACACGCCGGCCAGCGCCTGGCGCCTCAACCAGGGCACCTGGGCCAGGCGCCAGGCCTGGGGTTGTGCCAGGGCAAGCAGCGGCAACCGTGCCGCACGCAATACGCTGTCCAAGCCGGCCAGCAGCGCGCCCAGCAGGCTGACGCCGATGCCGGCTAGCCACCAGTACAGCGGCAAGTGCAATTGCCCGGCCACTTGGGCGCCATACAACCCGCGCAGGCTGGAGGCGAAGTTGGGCAGCAGCGATGCCGCCAGCAAGTAACCCAGCACCACCCCCGCAATGCCACCGGCCAGGGCGAACAGACCAAGCTCCAGGGCCAGCGCGGTCAGCAGCACCTTCAGGCTAAGGCCACAGGCGCGCAAGGTGCGGATCAGGCCTCGGCGCTGCTCCAGGGCCAGGCCAATCGCGGCATGGGCAATGAACAGCCCCACCACGAAGGCCAGCAGGCCAAGGGCGGTGAGGTTGAGGTGGAAGCTCTCGGTCAGGCGTTGCAGGTCGGTGTCATCTTCCGCGGGCTGTACCTTCAGGCGACCGGCCAATGCCTGTGGCAGTGGCCGGTCACTGTCGCCCAACAACCGCGACAACTGCCCCGGTGCCTCCAGCAATGTTTGCGCCTGGCCGATGTCGACCAGCACAACACCGGGCGCCAAGTGCTCGTTCAAGACCAGCGGCGGCAGCGCCTTACCCGCAGCCGTGTGGGCATCATGCCCCAGCTGGCGCAAGGTATCAGGCCCCACCCAGGCCTGCCCGGGCGCCTCGATAAAGGCCTGCAGGTCGAAGCCGGCCGGGTCGGCGCCTGCTACCGCCATGCCCGGTGGCAGGCTCAAAGGCTCGATGCCGATCAGCCGCACGCTGGCCTCCTGCTCGCCAACCAACTGCAGCTGACCTTCCAGCACCGGCGTCACTTGCCAACCCTGCCTGCGCAGTTGCACGTACAGCGCCTGGTCGAAACGCTGGCCATCGCGGGCCACGATCTGCGCCTGCATCGGCCCGGCCAGCACCGCGCGGGCCTGGGCATAGTCACTGCGGGCCTGGGTGTTGAGCGCCTGCACGCCAGTCCACAGGGCCGTGGCCAGCCACAGGCCGGTGAAGATGGCAACGCACTGCAGGCGGTGGCGGCGCCAATGGCTGGTCAGGGCCTGCAAGGCAATGGTCAGCGGGCTCATGGCACCTGCACCCGGCCTTGGTGCAGCACGCAGCGCTGCTGCAGGCAAGCGGCCAGGCGCGGGCTGTGGGTGACCATCAGCACGCTGCTGCCCGCCTCGCCCACCAACTGCAGCAGCAGCGCCAATACCTCGTCGCTGCTGGCCTCGTCCAGGCTGCCGGTGGGCTCGTCGGCCAGCACCAAGGCGGGCCGGCTGGCCAGCGCCCGGCCAATGGCAACCCGTTGCTGCTGGCCGCCGGACAATTGCTCCGGGTAGCGCTCAAGCAGGCCGGCCAGCCCAAGGCGTTCGGCCAGGTAGGCCACCCAGTGTGGGTCGTGGCGCCCGGCCAGCCGAGCCTGGAAGGCCAGGTTGGCGGCCACATCCAGGCTGCTGATGAGGTTGTATTGCTGGAATACCAGGCCAATGCCCTCGCGCCGCCAGCGGGCCAGGGCGTTTTCACCATAGGTGTCGAGGGGTTCGCCGTCGATCAGGATGCGCCCACCATCGGCGCGGTCAAGGCCCGCCAGCAGGTGCAGCAAGGTGCTTTTACCGCTGCCGGACTCGCCCATCAGCGCCAGGCTGGCGCCGCGGGCCAGGGCCAGGTCGACACCCCGCAGGACCTGGAGCGGGCCTTGGGCAGTGGGGAAGGTTTTTTGCAGTTGCTCGACGACCAGCATGGGGGTTGGTTACCTGTGGGGCGGTAACGACAGATCAGCATGATTGGCCCGGGGCGGCAAGGGTAAGGTTCAAGGAGGGAACATTGCCTGCAGCCGCGCCGCACAAAAATGCGATACGCGAACACCGGCGCTTGACCTACACCTCAACCCTGGGCTGCCGATCAAGCGCCCATCTCCAGGCCAGCGCCGCCCCCGGTAGGAGCGAGCACAGCTCGCGATGGGGCGCGCAGCGGCCCCAGGGTTTCAGCCTCGCGGCTCATAGTGCTGGGGCTGCTTTGCAGCCCATCGCGAGCTGCGCTCGCTCCTACCGGGTCCTGTGGGAGCGGGCTTGTCGAACCGCCGCGAACACCGGTTCAGCGAATCTGGTGCTTGTGCAGCAGCCGATAGAAGGTGGGCCGCGACACCCCCAGAACCTTGGCCGCAACACTCAGGTTGTTGCTGTGCCGGTCCAGCACATCGCACAGCGCCTGGCGCTCGGCCCGGTGCTTGTAGTCTTCCAGGGTGCCCAACGGCTGCTCCTCAGGCTCCAAGCCCTGCAAGCCGAGGTCCTGGGCCTCGATCTGCCGCCCTTCGGCCAGCACCAGCCCACGTCGAACCCGGTTGGCCAGTTCACGCACGTTACCGGGCCAGTTGTGCCGCCCCATCGCCGCCAAGGCATGCTCGCTGAACGAACGCGGCCGACGGCCGGTTTCCAGGCTGTAGAAATGGGAAAAGTGGTTGGCCAGCATCGACAGGTCACCGTGCCGGTCACGTAGCGGCGCGGTGACCACCTGCAGCACGTTCAAGCGGTAATACAGGTCTTCACGAAAACGCCCCTGCTCGATGGCCTTTTCAAGGTCCACGTGAGTCGCCGCCAGTACCCGCACATCCACCGGAATCGGCTGGCTGCCCCCCACCCGCTCAATGTGCTTTTCCTGCAGAAAGCGCAACAGGTTGGCCTGCAACTCCAACGGCAGGTCACCAATTTCATCCAGGAACAGCGTACCGCCATGGGCCGCTTCGATTCGCCCGACCTTGCGCTGGTGCGCACCGGTGAAGGCGCCCTTTTCATGCCCGAACAACTCGGACTGAATCAGGTGCTCCGGTATCGCGCCACAATTGATCGCGATGAACGGCTTCTCGCAGCGTTGCGACTGGCGGTGCAGCGTGCGCGCGACCAACTCCTTGCCCGTGCCACTCTCGCCGCGAATCAGCACCGGCGACTCGGTGGGCGCCAGCTTGCCCAACAGCTTGCGCAGCTCCAGGATCGGCCGGCTGTCGCCCAGCAATTCATGCTCCAGGCCATCGACCTGCACGGCACCCTTGCCGCCGCGCAGGCGCGCCATGCCAAAGGCGCGCCCCAGGGTAACCAGTACCCGGGAGACGTCGAATGGCAACGTGTGGAAGTCAAAAAACCACTCGCAAACGAAGTCACCCACATTCTGCATGCGCAACTGCTCGGCATTGAGCACCGCAATCCATTCGGTGTTGCTGCGTTTGATCATGTCCTTGACCGCATCCGGGTGGCGCAAGTGCGAGTCCTGCAGGCGCAGCAGGCCAACATCGCAGCGATGCTCCAGGGCCAGGTCCAGGCTGCAACTGCGCACATCCCAACCGGCCGATTCCAAACCTGGCAGCAAGCGGTGGCAGTCGTCGCACGGGTCGACGATCAGCAAGCGACGAAGGGCGGCGGTTTCGTGCATGACCGTTCCTTGGCGCCAATAGTTGGTTTTTATACGAAAAACAGTAAGTTGCGGCGCCTAATTAACAGTAGCAACGAACTTGACGCTGCCCACGACCGTTGGTCTGCCCGCCGCCGGCGCGTCAATTGGCCGCGGGAATCTTTTATTGTTATTGGCGTCACAGGCGGCGCAGGAAACAAAACGGCAACGCCCGTCGCGCGACCTGAAAAAAAATTTATAACGGCTGTGTGACTCCACCGCTAACTTGGAGCATCAGTACGAGTAACCCCGCACTGCAGATCGCCATTCGGTTAATGCGACCCCGCAGCCACGCGGACTTTAATGTCGATGTTTGGGACCATAGAGAGACCGAACCATGAATGCCCCGCTCCGTGTCAACGAAGCCTTGCTGATCGCCGACCACGCCTTTGAACCGTTCCAGTGCGTAGCCTGGGATGCCCCCAACGGTACGGGTGAACTGAGCCTGGCAGTGATCGACCGGACCAACACCCGCATCGGTAGCAAGCAAGTGTCGTCGCGTATCTATTCGGACCCGGCACAATGGGCCAGCCTTATCGAGGAAGTGCGCGCCGAATTGTCGCAGAAGGGCTATGACCTGCAGCCTTGGTCGATGCCAACCTAATAGCGCTGCTCCCTGCAAGTGCGTGCCCGCCACGCACTTGAGCAACTATCCGACTTGCCCGCTGGGTAACTTTCCCCTTGCGACAAAGTGTCGCTTATTCCTTTACTCCTTGACCTTGAATTGTTCCAGGTGCTGATACTCGGCCTGCAGTTGCGTGGCCAATTGCTTGGCGCGGCCCAGGCGAATTGGCGCCAATTCCATGTCGACCAACAGGGTTGAACACGGCAGCGGTTGCACCGTGCCCCAGCGCTGCAGGCGACCATCGGTAAATACCAGGCAACGCTGTGGCTCGTGGGGGTGAGCGTTCTGCCGCGCCTGCAACCAGCGACGCGCCTGCTCCAGTGCAGCGATCAGCGGCGTTCCGCCACCAGCGCCCAAGGCTTGCAGCCAAGGCTGCAAGGCCGCCGAGGCTTTCAGGCCGTGGCGCTGCCACTGGGGCGCACCGCCACTGGCGGTGAGTAGCGCCAGGCGGGCACGCTGGCGATAGGCCTGGTCGAACAGTTCGGCCAGCAGGCCCTTGCACTGGGCCAACGCCTGGTGCCGACGGGTCGATGCCGAGGCATCGACGATCACCAACCACAGTGCTGTCGGCTGTGCCTGGCGCTGTTGCCAGCACAGGTCCTGGCGTTGCTGCGGGCGGCCTTTGAGCAGGGTTGGCAACCAGGCTACCCGCCCGTTGGCGGCCGTGCGCGCACGGCCACGGCTGGCACCGGCCTGCTTGCCTTTGCGCGGCATGGCATCCGCCCGTGGGTTACCTGGTGGGCGGATGCTCAGGGCTTTTTTGCCCAGTTCGGCACCTCGCGCCGGGCACCGCTGGCAACAGGTTGGGTGGGCAATGCGCCCCAGTCACCCTGCCCGCCCTGGCCCTGGGCCTCACCCTGCCCGCCCTGGGGCGGTGCCGAGGGTGGCGCGGCGTCCGGCGCCACGCGGCGGCGATGGCGCAGGGCGAATTCGGCCACCGCGTCCACATCCTGCTCCTCGATCGCCTGCCCGCCCCGCCAGGCGCAATGCGCACGGGCGGCGCGCAGCCAGACCAGGTCGGCGCGCAGGCCATCGACGCCCGCGGCAAAGCAGCGCTCGGTGATCCAGGCCAGGGCCTGGTCGTCCAGGGCAATCGCCGCCAAGCCCTGGCGCGCGGCCTGGCAGCGCGCACGCAGTTGCGCCTGCGCTTCAGCCCACTGCGCGCAGAAGGCTTGCGGGTCGCTGTCAAAAGCCAGGCGGCGACGGATGATCTGCTGCCGCGCCTCAGGGGCTGGCAGGCCTTCAAGGGCTACGTTCAGGCCAAAACGGTCAAGCAGTTGCGGGCGCAACTCGCCCTCTTCCGGGTTCATCGTGCCAATCAGCACGAAACGGGCGCTGTGACGGTGGGAAATGCCATCCCGCTCGATGCGGTTGGTGCCGCTGGCGGCCACGTCCAGCAGCAGGTCGACCAGGGTGTCGGGCAGCAAGTTGACTTCGTCCACATAGAGCACGCCCCCATCGGCATGGGCCAGTACCCCCGGGGAAAACTGCGCCTTGCCCTGGCCCAGCGCTGCATCCAGGTCCAGCGTGCCGACCAGGCGCTCTTCACTGGCGCCCAGCGGCAAGGTGACGAACGGCCCTTCGCCGAGCAGGTCGGCCAGCCCCCGGGCCAGGGTGCTCTTGGCCATGCCGCGCGGGCCTTCGATCAACACGCCACCGATTTTCGGGTCGATGGCCGTCAGGCACAGGGCCAGCTTGAGGTCGTCGGCGCCAACCACGGCAGCCAAGGGAAATTGCACGGGTTCACTCATTTCAAGCCTGTTCCTCGCCGTCGAGCAGTTGTTCCTCAAGCGCCTCGCGGTAATCGCCGGGCGCTTCCCAAAGCCCTCGTTGCTGGGCTTCGAGCAAACGCTCGGTGAGGTCGCGCAGGGCCTCGGGGTTGTGCTCGCGCATGAAGTCGCGGGTCGCTGGGTCGAGCACATAGGCATCGGCCAGCGCCTGGTAATGATGGTCGTCGATCAGGTGGGTGGTGGCGTCGAAGGCGAACAGGTTGTCGACCGTCGCTGCCATCTCGAAGGCACCTTTATAGCCATGACGCTTGGCCCCCTCGATCCACTTGGGGTTCAGGGCGCGGGCACGGATGACCCGGTTCAGCTCTTCTTTCAGGGTACGGATGCGTGGCCGGTCGACCTGGCTGTGGTCGCCGTGGTAACTGGCCACGCTGGCACCGGCCAGGGTTTCCGACGCCGCCAGCATGCCGCCCTGGAACTGGTAGTAATCGTTGGAGTCGAGCAGGTCATGCTCGTGGTTGTCCTGGTTCTGCAGCACCGCCTGCACCTGGCTCAGGCGCTGGGCGAAGCGGGCGCGCGCCGGGGTGCCCTCGTCCTTGGCACCATAGGCGTAACCGCCATGGTTGAGGTACACCTCGGCCAGGTCGTCGCGGCTGTGCCACAGGCGCCCGTCAATGGCGTTCTGCACCCCCGCACCATAGGCGCCGGGCTTGGCGCCGAACACCCGCCAGCCCGCCTGGCGGGCAGCGTCATCGGCCGCCAGGCCCTGGGCCTGCAGCGCTTCGCGCTCGCTGCGCACGCGGGCGGCCAGCGGGTTGAGGTCGGCCGGTTCGTCAAGCGCCGCCACGGCCTGCACCGCCGCGTCGAACAGGCGGATAAGGTTCCCGAAGGCATCGCGGAAGAAGCCCGAGACGCGCAGGGTAACGTCTACCCGTGGGCGGTCCAGCAGGCTCAGCGGCAGAATCTCGAAGTCGTCGACCCGCTGGCTGCCGGTCGCCCATACCGGGCGCACACCCATCAGCGCCATGGCCTGGGCGATGTCGTCGCCGCCGGTGCGCATGGTTGCCGTGCCCCACACCGACAGGCCCAGCTGGCGCAGATGGTCGCCGTGGTCCTGCAGGTGGCGTTCGAGGATCAGGTTGGCCGAGGCGAAACCCAGGCGCCAGGCTGTGGTGGTGGGCAGGTTGCGCACATCCACGGTATAGAAGTTGCGGCCGGTAGGCAGCACGTCGAGGCGGCCACGGCTGGGCGCGCCGCTTGGGCCAGCGGGCACGAAACGGCCCGCCAGCGCGGCAAGCAGGCCATTGAGTTCGGCGCCGCCGCAAGCATCCAGGTCTGGCGCCACCTGTTCGCGCAGGGCCAGCACCACGTCGCTGACGGGCTGCCACTGGGCCTCGGCGGGCAGCTGCAGGCTGCCGTCCAGCGCCTGCTCGATCACCTGCAAGGCCAGCAGTTCGAGGCGTTCACGGGTGTCCCCGCAGCTGCGCCAGGGCTCTGCGCTCAGTGCCTGCAACTGCGCCGGGAACGGCCCCGGCCAAGGTTGGCCGAGGTCGCAGTCCAACGGGTCGAAGCCCGGCACCAGGGCCTTGGCCAGGCTGCGCAACAGGCTGGCATTGCCGCCCCGGCCATCGCCACGCTCCACCCGCAGCAAGGCCAGCAAGGTGTCCAGGCGCAGGCGGCCCGCGGGCGACTGGCCAAACACATGCAAGCCGTCGCGAATCTGCGATTCCTTCAGGTCACACAGGTAGGTATCCAGGCGTGGCAGCCAGACGGCGGCGTCGTCCAATTGCCCTTCGAGCTGCAGTTCTCGATCAATGTGGTTGGCCTTGACCAGTTCCAGGATATCCCGTTGCAGCTCGCGGGCACGGCGTGGGTCGAGCAGCTGCGCTTCGTAGAACTCGTCGGCCAGCTGTTCCAGGTGGCGCAGCGGCCCGTAGGTTTCAGCGCGGGTCAACGGTGGCATCAAGTGGTCGATGATCACGGCCTGGGTGCGGCGCTTGGCCTGGGCGCCCTCGCCCGGGTCGTTGACGATGAACGGGTAGATGTTGGGCAAAGGCCCGAGCAGCGCGTCTGGCCAGCAGGTGGCGGACAAACCAACCCCCTTGCCGGGCAACCATTCAAGGTTGCCGTGCTTGCCCACATGGATGACCGCGTCGGCGGCGTAGGTGTGGCGCAACCAGAAGTGGAAGGCCAGGTAGCCATGGGGTGGCACCAGGTCGGGGTCGTGGTACACCGCGCTGGGGTCGACCTGGTAACCGCGTGCCGGCTGTATGCCGACGAAGGTCAGGCCAAAGCGCAGGCCGGCCACCATCAGCCGGCCTGCGCGGTACATCGGGTCTTGCTCGGGGGGGCCCCAACGCTCCAGCACGGCCTGGCGGTTGGCTTCAGGCAGGCGCGCGAAGGCAGCCTGGTAATCGGCCAGGGCCAGGCTCTGGGCGCAGGGGCGCTGGTCGAGGTGGTCGAGGTCGTTGGTCACCCCGCCCAGCAGTTGCTGGATCAATGCCGTGCCCGTGCCCGGCAGCGCCGCCACCGGGTAACCCTGGGCCTGCAGCGCTTGAAGGATGTTCAAGGCAGCGGCCGGGGTGTCCAGGCCCACGCCATTGCCAATGCGCCCATCCCGGGTCGGGTAGTTGGCCAGCACCAGCGCCACGCGCTTCTGCGCATTGGGCAGGCGCGCCAGCTCGACCCAGCGGCGGGCCAGTTCGGCGACGAAATCCATGCGCTCAGGGTGGGCGCGGTAGCACACCACGTCGGACTGGCTGCGCTCACTGCGCCAGGCCATGTCCTTGAAGCTCACCGGGCGGGTGATGATGCGCCCGTCCAGCTCCGGCAAGGCGATGTGCATGGCCAGGTCACGGGCGCCGAGGCCCTGCTCGCTGGCCTCCCAGCCGGGCTGGTTGTCCTGCGCGCAGATCGCCTGCAACACCGGGATGTCGCGGCGAAACGGGCGCAGGTTGGGGCGTTCGGGGCTGGACAGGGCAAAGCCGGTGGTATTGACCAGTACCTCGGCACCCACCTCATCCAGCCAGTTTTCAACCTGTTCGAGGCAGGCGCTTTCCTTCAGGCTGGCCACGGCGATGGGCAATGGGTTGAGCCCGGCGGCCAGCATGCGCTCGCAGAACACGTCGATGAACGCGGTGTTGGCCGCCTGCAGGTGCGAGCGGTAGAACAGCAGCGGTGCCACCGGGTGCTCCGGGTGCCATTGGCTGTACCAGTCGCTGAGCTGCGCGGCGGCCTTGGCCGGGTGATACACCGAGGTTCGCGGCAGTGGCTGCGGCTCGTCCCAGGCATAGTCACGCCCCAGCCACTGGTTGGCCAGGCAGTTGAACAGGTTGAGCGCATTGGCCTTGCCGCCCTGGCGCAGGTAGTGCCAGAGCCGTTCGGCGGGCGCCCCGGCCACCGAGCCCAGCCCGGTGAGTTCCGGGTCTGGGCGGTCGTCGCCGGGCACCATGATCACCTGCACGCCGCGGGGGGCCAGTTCAACCAGTTGCTCGACGCCATAGCGCCAGTAACCGACACCGCCATGCAGCGACACCAGAATCACCTTGGCATGGCGCAGCACCTGGTCGACATACAGGTCGACCGAGGCGTGGTTCTGCACCTGCATCGGGTTGGCCAGGCGCAGGCTGGGGTAGTCTGCCGGCAGCTGCTCGGCGGTTTCGGCCAGCAGCGCCAGGTGCGAGTCGCCGCTGCAGAGGATCACCAGCTCGGCGGGTGTCTGGCCGAGGTCGGCAATGCTGTCGTCCGGCACGAAGCCGCCGGGCTGGGTCCGCAGCAGGTGCATGGGTCAGGCGCCCAGGGCTTGGCGCAGGCGCGCTTCCAGTTGGGCGGCGTCAAGGTCCTGGCCAATCAGCACCAGGCGGGTGATACGCGGCTCGTCGGCGCGCCAGGCGCGGTCGAAGTGCTTGTCGAAACGGGTACCCACGCCTTGCACCAGCAGGCGCATCGGCTTGCCGGGAATCGCAGCGAAACCTTTGGCGCGCAGGATGCCGAACTCCACCACCAGCTGGTTCAGGGCGTCGAGCAGCAGGCGCTCGTCGGCTTCTGGCAGGTCGATGGAAATGGAGTCGAAGGCGTCGTGGTCGTGGTCGTCGTGGTCATCACCGTCATGGTGCGAATCGTGGTGGGTACGGCGGCCATCGATATGCGCTTCGGCCTCGGCGCCCACACCCAACAGCACGTCCAGAGGCAGGCGGCCACTGCTGGCCTCGATCACCTTAACCGCCGGCGGCAACTCTTCGGCCACTTCGGCGCGGACCTTGGCCAGGCCCTCGGCATCGATCAGGTCGGCCTTGTTCAACACCACCAGGTCGGCGCTGGCCAGTTGGTCAGCGAACAGTTCGTGCAGGGGCGACTCGTGGTCCAGGTTGGGGTCGAGCTTGCGCTGTGCATCGACCTGCTCCGGGTAGGCGGCGAAGGTGCCGGCGGCCACGGCCGGGCTGTCGACCACGGTGATCACCGCATCGACGGTGCAGGCATTGCGAATTTCCGGCCATTGGAAGGCCTGGACCAGGGGTTTGGGCAGTGCCAGGCCGCTGGTTTCGATGAGGATGTGGTCGAGGTCGCCGCGGCGCGCCACCAGCTCGCGCATCACCGGGAAGAATTCTTCCTGCACGGTGCAGCACAGGCAGCCGTTGGCCAGCTCGTAGACCCGGCCGCTGGCCTCTTCCTCGGTGCAACCAATGCTGCACTGCTTGAGGATTTCGCCGTCAATGCCGAGCTCGCCGAACTCGTTGACGATGACCGCGATGCGGCGGCCCTGGGCGTTGTCGAGCATATGGCGGAGCAAGGTGGTCTTGCCCGAGCCGAGGAAGCCGGTAACGATGGTGACGGGGAGCTTGGCCAGTGTTTTCATGTCGCGTTGCCCTTGGCAGGTTGGCGCGGGCATGCGGGACGAAAGCCTCGGGCCAGGCCGGCCGGGCTCGTTCGCCACCGGATCACCCCGCCCGGTTGAAAGTCGAAAACGTGACGAGGCAGGTCTCCTGGCTTGCACCGTGCCAGCGCCGCTGTGCAATACAGGGGCTGGCGGGATGACGCCTTCCCGCGCCGGGGGCGCAGTGGCTGTGTCGATCCGTTGTCGGTGCCTACAGTTGCGGGGGCAGCCGCGGCTTGAACCGCGTTCCCGTCTTAGCTTCGGCCTGGCCGAAGAACCTCGAAGCGGCAAGGCTACGCGGGGGGTGGCGGGTGGTCAACTGAATGATGGGGTTGGGGATGGGTTTGGGTTTAGCTATGCAGCGCCTGCGAGATCGAGCGCCGCCCGCGCGGTGCATCGCGAGCTGCGCTCGCTCCTACGTTTGTTTTTGGCCAGTAACGCCTGTGACAGGCGCGCGCGACCGCCTTGTTGGTACGACGCGATATTGCGCCATGCGCCAAGGCGTTCGCGCGCCAATCCCCCAGGACTCACTGGCCCGAAACAAACGTAGGAGCGAGCGCAGCTCGCGAAGCGCCGCGCGGGCGGCGCTCGATTTCACAGGCGCTACAAGGCTAAAACCAATCCCCACCTGCCATTTGACTCCCCCACCGCCCCATGCTCTCCTTTACGCCCTGCGCCCCCCGGGCCCCTCTATAGAAAAAGCAGATGACACCTTCACACCTGCAGCCAGCGCTATATGCCGGCTTTGGTTGCCGCCGCGGCTGCCCGGTGGAAGACCTCGACGCGCTGCTTCGGCACGCCCTCGCCCAACACGGCCTGCCCCTGGCGGCTGTGCGCGGCATCGCCAGCCTCAGCCGCAAAGCCGACGAGCCCGGCCTGCGCCTGCTCGCCGAGCGCCTTGCCCTGCCCCTGGTCCTGCTCGACGCCGCCCAGTTGCAAGCCTTCGAACCCCTGCTCAGCCACCGCTCTGCCACCGCCTACGCCCACTGCGGCTGCTGGGGCGTTGCCGAAAGCTGCGCACTGGCCCTGGCCGAGCAGCAACACGGCAGCGCCAGGCTGGCAGTCGCGCGCCAGGCGACCGGCAACGCGACCGTTGCCCTGGCCTGCGCCGTATAATCGTCCGCTTCATCTACCCAAGGATTTTCCATGACGGTCTACTTCATCGGCGCCGGCCCCGGCGACCCGGAACTGATTACGGTCAAAGGCCAGCGCCTGATCCGTCAGTGCCCGGTGATCATCTATGCCGGCTCCCTGGTGCCTGCTGCCGTGCTCGACGGGCACCAGGCCGAGACGGTGATCAATAGCGCCGAGCTGCACCTGGAACAGATCATCGAGGCCATCAGCCTGGCCCATGCCAAAGGCCAGGACGTGGCCCGCGTGCACAGTGGCGACCCCAGCCTGTACGGCGCCATCGGCGAGCAGATTCGCCTGCTGCGCGAACGCAACATCGATTACCAGATCATCCCCGGCGTCACCGCCACCGCCGCCAGCGCCGCCTTACTGGGCTGCGAGCTGACCTTGCCGGACATCGCGCAAACCGTAATCCTCACCCGCTACGGTGACAGTTCACCGATGCCGCCTGGCGAACAACTGGGCGACCTGGCCCGCCATGGCAGCACCCTGGCCATTCACCTTGGGGTGAAACACTTGCCGCGCATCGTCGACGAGTTGCTGCCGCATTACGGCGCCGACTGCCCGATCGCCGTGGTGCACCGCGCCACCTGGCCCGACCAGGACTGGGTACGCGGCACGCTGGCCAACATCGTCGAGGCAGTGGCCGCCAAGGGCTTCAAGCGCACTGCGCTGATTCTCGTCGGGCACGTGCTGGGCGATGCCCCCTTCGCCGCCTCGGCCCTCTACCGCGCCGGCCACGCCCACCTCTATCGCCCCGGCAACTGAGCATTGCCAAGTAAAGCGGCGCCGTAGCAGACTCCGGACATCCCCCTGAACCGGAGTCATGCCCATGCTGGCGCTACGCCCCAACTGCGAATGCTGCGACCTCGACCTGCCCGGCGACAGCCCCGATGCGCTGATCTGCTCGTTTGAATGCACCTTCTGCCGCACCTGCGCCGAAGGCCGCTTCCAGGGCCGCTGCCCGAACTGCGCTGGGCAGCTGGTGGCACGCCCTACCCGGGTTGGCCAAGCGCTGCGCAACAACCCGGCGTCCACCGAGCGCACCTTGAAACCCCATGCCGCGTGTAATTGATTCCGTATAAACACCGGCCCTGTGCCATCAAACAGGGCCTTACCCCTGTTTTTTGTAGGACTTTTCCACAAACTCCGCCGCTTAATCAACAGAACTATACTGGCCGTTATCACGGGGCCGGAATGGACGTATCGTGCTGCACAGGCGAAAGAACTTGCAGACGTATTCCTGAATTACCCCAGGAAGCGGACCACATTCCGACAGGAGTTACCTACATGACCACTGTGTTGATCGTCGATGACCACCCCATCGTGCGGCTTTCCCTGCGTTTACTGCTTGAGCGCGAGCGTTTCAAGGTGGTTGGCGAAGTCGGCAATGGCAGCGAAGTTGCCCAGGTTGCGCGGGAATTGCGCCCCGATGTGGTAATCCTCGACATCGGCTTGCCTGGCCTGGACGGCATGGAAGTCATCAAGCGCCTGCAGCAACTGGAATCGGCCCCCAGAATCATGGTGCTGACCGGCCAGGCCACCGACCTGTATGTGCGCCGCTGCCTGGACGCCGGCATCGGTGCGTTCGTTACCAAGGATGAAGACCACGACGCGCTGATCTTCGCCCTCAAGGCGCTGATCAAAGGCTATTCGACCTTCCCGCAGATGTCGGTCAACAGCAACACGCTCGACAGCGAACCCATGCGCCTGGGCAGCCTGTCCAACCGTGAAATGGAAGTGCTCAGGCGCCTGGCCCGCGGCGAGAACAACAAGAACATCGGCGCCTGCATGAACCTCAGCGCCAAGACCATCAGCACCTACCGTGGGCGCATCATGGACAAACTCAAGACCGAATCACTGGTCGAGATGGTAGACCTGGCCAAACGCAATCACGTTTACTGAGCGGTTGGCCGCCATGATGCGATTGCTGGCCAGCCTGTTCCTGGCCATCGGCCTTGCCTGCCAGGCGCAGGCCGCCCCGGCCGATGGCGAACCCCGTCACCTGCTGGCACGCGCAACCGGCGCCGCCCAGCCCCTGCAATTGAACGAAGCCGACCGGCAGTGGCTGGCCCAACGCGGTGCCCTGCGCCTGGGCAGCTCGCGCCCGGACTACGCGCCGTTCGAGATCAACGTCAGCCTGGGCGACTATGAAGGCCTGACTGCCGATTACGCCGGGCTGATCGCCGAACAATTGGGCATTCCCATCGAAGTCAGGCGCTACCCCAGCCGCAGCGACGCCATGGCCGCCCTGCATGAAGGCAAGATCGACCTGTTGGGTAGCTCCAATGCCTTCGAAGCCGCTGATGCCCATGTCAGCCTCAGCCAGCCCTACGCCGACGACCTGGCAGTGATTGCCACCCGCCAGGACCGCGACTTCGAGCATGACCCGACCCTGGCCGGCCTGCGCCTGGCGATGGTTGACCACTACTTGCCCAGCGACGCCGTGCGCAAGCTCTACCCCCTTGCCCAATTGAGCCTGTACCGCTCGACCTTGGCCGGGCTGGCCGCCGTAGGGCTCGGGGAGGCGGACGCTTACCTGGGCGATGCCATCAGTACCGATTACCTGATTGGCAAGAGTTACCAGGGCACCATGAAGATCGATCACTTCTCCCCCGCGCCGCCGGGTGCCTTCTCGTTCGCCATGGCCAAGGACAACCCCCGGCTGATCCGCCTGGTGGACGCTGCCCTGGGCAGAATCAGCGAAAGCGAGCGGCTGGGTATCCTGCGCCGCTGGACCAGCGGCAATACCAGCCTGCTGCTGGAACGTCACCTGTCAGCGCTCAGCGCCGAAGAGCAGGCCTGGATCAGCCACAACCCGACCGTCAGCGTACTGATCGACCCCGCGCTGGCCCCCCTGACCTTCAACGATGCGCAGCAGCAGCCAAGCGGCATCACCGTCGACCTACTCAAGCAGATCAGCCTGCGCACCGGGCTGCAGTTCAGCTTCCATACCCGTGACTCGGTGCAGCAGATGGTCGAGCAGGTAGGGCGCGGCGACGCGCAGATGATCGGTGCGCTGGGCTATGGCCAGGGGCGTGCGAACCTGTTGCGTTATACCCGCCCCTACCTGGTCAGCCCGCGCGTGCTGGTAACCGCGCAACAGGCCAACTGGCCACTGCGCGGCAGCAGCCTGGACGGGCAACGGGTCGCCTTGCTGCGCGGTTCGCCGTTGCGCGCCGAGGTGCAACAACAGTACCCCACCGCTCGGGTGGTGGAAGTGAACAACCCCCTGGGCCTGATGGAAGCCGTGGCCAACGGCGAAGCCGATGTCGCCTACAGTAGCTACATCAACGCCAGCTACTACCTCAACCACGTGTTCAAGGGCAGGCTGAAGATCGCCAGCGTGCTGGGAGACGACCCGGCCACTGCGGCGTTTGCCGTGGCGCCGGACCAACCGCAACTGCAGTCTATCCTCGACAAGGCGTTGCTGAGCATTCCGCCTGAGGAGCTGGACCAACTGGTCAACCGCTGGCGCAGCAGCACCCTGGTCAGCGACGGGCCGTGGCGCAATTACCGCGCCCTGGCCTTGCAGGTGTTGGTGCTGTCGGCGTTGTTGCTGGCGGGCGTGGTGTTCTGGAACAGCTACCTGCGCAAGTTGATACACCAGCGCACCGAGGCGCAACGGGCACTGCAGGCGCAATTAAGCCTGAGCCGCGGCCTGCTCGAACAACTGCGCCAGGCCAAGGACGAAGCCGAACAGGCCAGCCAGACCAAAAGCACCTTCCTGGCCACCATGAGCCATGAAATCCGCACGCCGATGAACGCGGTGATCGGCCTGCTGGAACTGGCGGTCGAAGACAGCCAGGCCGGCCGCAGCGACCCGCAAACCTTGCAAACCGCACATGATTCGGCCGTCGGCCTGCTAGGGCTGATCGGCGACACCTTGGATATTTCACGCATCGAATCCGGCCACATGACCCTGCACCCCGTGGCCACCGACCTGGCCGAGCTGGTGCGCAGCATCATGCGGGTGTTCGACGGCAACGCCCGGGCCAAGGGGCTGCACCTGCGCAGCGAGCTGCCAGACGAGCCGATCTGGGTGCAGGCCGACCCCTTGCGTTTCAAGCAGATCCTGTCCAACCTGCTGAGCAATGCCATCAAGTTCAGCGACCGCGGCGACGTTCACACCTGCCTGCAAAGCACCCGCCGTGGCGACAGCCTGCACCTGGTGCTGCATGTGCGCGACAGCGGCATAGGAATTGGCGCTGCCGACCAGGCCCGGCTGTTCAATGCCTTCACCCAGGCCGACGGGCCACGGGCCAGCCAGGGCGCAGGCCTGGGGCTGGTAATCAGCCGCTCGCTGGCCGAGCTGATGGGCGGCACGCTGACCCTGCAAAGCGTCGAAGGCGTCGGCACCCGGGTCGAAGTCCAACTGCAGCTGCCGGCCAGCCAGGCGCCGGCCCCCATCGAGGCGGACGCACCCGCGCAGGAAGGCAGCGCCGAACCCCTGCACATCCTGGTGGTGGACGACTACCCGGCCAACCTGATGCTGCTGGAGAAACAGCTCAAGAGCCTGGGGCACCAGGTGAAGCTGGCCGAAAATGGCGAGGTGGCCTTGGCCTTGTGGCATAACGAACACTTCGACCTGCTGTTGACCGACTGCAGCATGCCGGTCATGGATGGCCACGCGCTGGCCCGTGCCATCCGCCAGCAGGAAAAGGCGCTTGGCCTGCGCGCCTGCCGGATCATCGGCGTCACCGCCAATGCCCAGGCCGAGGAGCGCGCACGCTGCCTGGCCAGTGGCATGGACGACTGCCTGTTCAAGCCCATCGGCCTGCGTACCCTGAAAGCCCATCTACCCCAGGTACACCCGGTTGCTGACACCCCAGTGGCCACGGCCAGCGGCTTCAACCTCAACGAACTGCAGCACCTGACCCAAGGCGACCTGCAACTGACGCGGCACCTGCTCGAACAGGTGGCGCAAAGCGCCAGTGAAGACCTGGCCACCCTGCGCGCCCTGGGCGCTGCGCCCGAGCAGGGCGCCCTGCATGCCATCACCCACCGCATCAAGGGCGGCGCCAAGATGCTCAGGGTGCGTGGCCTGGCCAATGACTGCGAGGCGTTGGAGCAGGCCCTGGCCAACGGCTTGCCGACCCATGCCCTGCACCTGCGGCTGGATGCCAGCCTGCAGGCCCTGCAGCAGGAACTGGCCGAAGCCCTTAGTGCAATTGCAACGTCGAGTTGATCTGGCTGATGGCATCGACCACATGCCGCGACCCCTGCTGGATTTCCATGATCACCGTGCCGGCCTCGTTGGCCAACGCCACCCCTCGTCCGGTACGGGTCAGGCTCGATTGCATGCTGGCCACGGCGGTCAGTGACAGGTCATGGTTCTGCCGCACCACGTCGACGATCTCCAGCGTTGCCTTGCTGGTGCGCGCGGCCAGGCTGCGTACTTCGTCGGCGACCACCGCAAAGCCGCGGCCATGCTCCCCGGCGCGGGCCGCTTCGATGGCGGCATTGAGCGCCAGCAGGTTGGTCTGGTCGGCAATACCGCGAATGGTCAGCACGATCTGACCGATCACGTCCGACTGCTTGCTCACCGCATCGATGGTGCGCGCGGCGTCATTGAGCTCATGGGAGATCTGCTCGATCACTTCCACTGTCTGCTGCACCACTTCCGAGCCTTTGCGCGCGCAAGCATCGGTTTGCACGGAGCTGGCATGGGCCGCCTCTGCGGCGCTTTGCTGGGTGCTGACCTGCGCGGTGATGTCGCTGGCGAACTTCACCACCTTGTACAGGCGGCCCTTGCTGTCGAAGATGGGGTTGTAGGAGGCTTCGAGGTACACCGTCTGCCCCTGCTTGTTGACCCGTTCGAAGCGGTGCGAATGGTATTCGCCGCGGTTGAGCGAGGCCCAGAACTCACGGTAGTGGCTCGATTCGCGCTCATGGGGCAAGCAGAACAACCCGTGATGGCGGTCCAGCACTTCCTCAAGGCGGTAACCCATGGTCAGCAGGAAATTGTCGTTGGCTTTCATCACCCGCCCTTCGGGGGTGAACTCCACCACCGCCATGGAGCGGCCAATGGCCTTGAGCAAGCTTTCGCTCTCGTGCTCATGCTGCACCCGCTGGGTGATATCGGACGCCACCTTGATCACGCTGGTGACCTGCTGGCGCTCGTCGAGCACGGGCATGTAGCTGGCCTCCAGCCATACCTCCCGGCCAGCCTTGTTCAGCCGCTCGAAGGTGCCGCTGATGGCCTTGCCCTGCCCCAGTTCGCGCCACAGCTGCTGGTATTCGGCGCTCTTGGTGTAGGTGGGGTCGCAGAACAGCCGGTGATGCTTGCCGCGCAGTTCATCGGCCGCGTAGCCCATGGCCTGGCAGAACTGGCTGTTGGCATCGAGGATGGTACCGTCAGGGGCGAACTCGATCATCGCCATTGAACGGCTGATCGCGGCCAGTTTGGCCTGGCTGTCGGCCAGGGCTTGGCGAGCACGCTGAAGCTCAAGCAAGTCGGATTTATTGTGGAAGTCGAACATGACGCCGGCATCCTCTATGCGCAGGGTTTCCTGAGCATAGATCGGCGCCGTCGCCATGCAAGCAATCTAATATCACCTTGTAATTAGTCTGCTCCGCCCAGGCGATAAAAGGCTCATGAGCTTTCCCGCACCATCAGCTCGAACCCCAGGTCCTGCTGTTCGGTGGCCACCCGCTTGCCATCGAGCAAGGCCAGCAAGGCCTGGGCTGCACCCCGGCCAACGGCGGCCCGGGGCGTGCGGATCGAGGTCAGGCGCGGCACCATGTGCGCCGACGCTGGCAAGTCGTTGAAACCGACCATGGCGACCTGGCGTGGCACCTCCACGCCCTGGCGCAACGCCTGCAGCACCGCGCCCTGGGCCAGGTCGTCGTTGCAGAAGAAAATGCCGTCGACGTCCGGTGCCTGGGCCAGCAGTTGGCTGAACAGCTCGCTGCCCAGGGCAATGGATGACGGTTGCGGCGTCAGCATCTCCAGCTCGGTGGCCTGCAAGCCGGCCTCGGCCAGTGCCTGGCGGAAACCCTCGGCGCGCTGCATCACCCGCGGGTCGAGCTGGGCGGCGATGAACGCCAGGCGCCGCCGGCCACGCTCGATCAGGTGCTGCGCTGCGGCGCGGCCGGCCTGTTGCTGGGAGAAGCCCACCGACAAGGCGCCCGCCTCGCCGCCCAGCTCCATCATGTGCACGCAGGGTACGCCGCTGGCGGCGAGCATCTGCCGCGCCGCGTCGCTTCGGTCGAAGCCGGTGAGCAGCATGCCGCAGGGCTGGTAGGCCAGGTAGTTGCGGATGAGGTTTTCTTCTTCCTCGCTGTCGTAGTGATAGTTACCAATCAGCACTTCCAGCCCGCGCGGGCGCATCACTTCGTGAATGGCCTCCAGGGTGTCGATGAACAGCTGGTTGGACAGCGACGGGATCAACACCACCACCGAATGGCTGCGCGCCGAGGCCAGTGCCCGCGCTGCAGGGTTGGCGACATAGCCCAGCGCCGCCGCGGCTGCAGCGACTTTTTCCGCCAGCTCCGGGGCAACCGTGCTCACCCCGCGCAGCGCGCGCGAAGCGGTAATCGGGGAAACCCCGGAAAGCCTGGCAACTTCCGCCAGAGTGGGACGACCGGTGGTGCGAGAGCCTGTGCGCGACATGAATGTTGTAATTTTACTACTTGCAGGAATGGGGAACGGCCACTAAGGTAGCGCTGTCTCAGGATGCAGGCAATGTAATCTTTGGTAGTGGCGACTACACGCACCCTGCCAAGCGTCCATACTGCGTGAGGACAAGACCAATAACACCGGGGAGGCGGCGTTTCGTTCATAGCGAGACAGCGCTGTCTCACCCCGCAGGAGGTACTGATGAATTCTCCCCTGTCCGCCATCGTGGTGATGGGCGTGGCCGGCTGCGGCAAAAGCTGCGTCGGCGAGGCCATTGCCCACAAGAGCGGCGGTCGCCTGATCGAAGGCGACGCATTCCACCCTGCCGAAAACATTCGCAAGATGAGCGCCGGCATTCCCCTGGACGACGACGACCGTGCCGGCTGGCTGGTACGCCTGGGCCAGGAATTGCAAGCCACGGTGAAGGCTGGCGAACGGCCAATCCTCACCTGCTCGGCGCTCAAGCGCCGTTACCGCGACACCTTGCGCGCCGCCATGCCGGAACTGGCCTTCGTGTTCCTCGAACTGACCCCCGCCGAAGCAGAGAAACGCGTGCTGGCCCGCCCCGGCCACTTCATGCCGGCCAGCCTCATCGACAGCCAGTTCGCGGCCCTCGAAGCGCCCCACGGCGAGCCGCTGACCCTGGCCCTGGACGCTACCCGGCCGATCATTGAACTCGCCGCCTCGGTCGACACCTGGCTAAAGCCCTGCGGTGAGCAGGACCTGGCGCACACTGCCTGACCCGGCGGTTTTCCCGCTCACCAAAGACAGCGCTGTCTCGACGCCAAAGCGCGGCGAAAGTTCCAAAAAACTGCTCTATTAACGCAACGCCAAAAACAACGATAAGACCGAGGCCTCAAAACCATGTTCGGACTGGCTACAGACACCTACCTGCTGCTCGACGCCCTGGTAACCATCGTCGGGCTGATTCTGCTGATCACCCATTTCAAGGTTCACCCCTTCGTCGCCCTGACCCTCGCTGCCGGGTTCCTCGGCCTGACCTCCGGCATGCCGGTGGCCAAGGTGATGAAGTCGTTCCAGGACGGCTTCGGCGGCGTGCTCGGCTTCGTCGGCATCGTCCTCGCCCTGGGCACCATGCTTGGCAAGCTGATGGCCGACTCCGGCGGCGCCGACCAGATCGCGCAGACGCTGATCCGCGCCTTTGGCAAGAAGAACGTGCACTGGGCCATGATGTGCGCCGCCTTCCTGGTCGGCATCCCGCTGTTCTTCGAAATCGGCTTCGTGCTGCTGGTGCCGCTGGTGTTCATCGTCGCCCGGCGCTCTGGCGTGTCGCTGATCAAGATCGGCATCCCGCTGCTGGCCGGCCTGTCGGTGGTCCACGGCCTGGTTCCACCGCACCCGGGCCCACTGCTGGCGATCGGCATTTTCCACGCCGACATCGGTAAAACCATCTTCTATGGGCTGCTGGTGGCGCTGCCTACCGCGATCATTGCCGGCCCGCTGTTCGGCAGCTTCATCGCCCGCCATATCCCGGGCAACCCGTCCCAGGAACTGATGGAGCAGATCGCCAAGGAGTCCGACCAAAGCAACCTGCCCAGCTTCACCATCACCCTGGTGACCGTGCTGCTGCCGGTGGTGCTGATGCTGCTCAAGACCTTCGCCGACGTGGTGTTGCCTGCCGAGCACATCGTGCGCCAGTGGATGGACCTGATCGGCCACCCGATCACGGCCCTGCTCGCGGCCCTGCTGCTGGCCTTCTACACCTTTGGTTCGGCGCGCGGCTTCAGCCGCCAGCAGATCATGAAGATGCTCGACCAGAGCCTGGCGCCAACCGCCGCGATCGTGCTGATCGTCGGCGCCGGTGGCGGCTTCAAGCAGATGTTGGTGGACACCGGCGTGGGCAACGTGATCGGGCAAATGGCCGTGCAAGCCCAGATTTCGCCCATCCTGCTGGCCTGGCTGGTGGCGGCGGTGATCCGCATCGCCACCGGTTCTGCCACTGTGGCCACCATCACCGGTGCTGGCATCGTCGCGCCGGTGATCGACCTGGTGCCGGGGGTGAACCGTGAACTGCTGGTGCTGGCCACTGGCGCGGGGTCGCTGATTCTGTCCCACGTCAACGATGCCGGCTTCTGGCTGGTGAAGCAGTATTTCAACATGACCGTGGCCGAAACCTTCAAGACCTGGAGCATGATGGAGACGATCCTGTCGATCGTCGGCATCATCCTGATCATGGCCCTTTCCACGGTGGTGTGACCGCTGATCGGCGGTCTGGCACGTTGCGGCTTCGGGCAGGGACAAAAGGGGTACATGCCCTGCCCGAAGCAAAGGAGCCTGCCATGACCCGTTCAAGTCTTCTGCTTGCCGCCCTGCTCGCCTCGCCGCTGGCCCTGGCCATCGGCACCGGGCCAACCTACCCCGACGACCCGCACAACCCGGCGCCACAGCCTGGGGTCGACAGCACCCTGAACCCGATCGAAAAGCCCATGCCACGGGACACCGACCCGCGCATACAGGGTGACGACCCCGAGAATCCGCCGGCCAAGCTGAACGATGACCGCGACCTGCCGGGGATGGATGGCAGCGGCTCGGAGGGCATGGGCCGCCAGGGTAGCGGCGACACACAGCGCTGATAGCCTATCCCCTCGCCGCGGCAGCCTAACTGCATCGCGAATTCCCTGTAGGAGCGAGCGCAGCTCGCGATGGGGCGCGCAGCGGCCCCAACGTCTCAGCTTCGCGGCGCTTACCGCCGGGGCTGCTCTGCAGCCCATCGCGAGCTACGCTCGCTCCTACCGGGGCGGCGTTGGCCTGGCGTGCGCTGTCTACCCCGACGCCCCCCACAACCCGGCGCCACAGCCCGGGGTCGACAGCACCCTGAACCCGATCGAAAAGCCCATGCCACGGGACACCGACCCGCGCATACAGGGTGACGACCCCGAGAATCCGCCGGCCAAGCTGAACGATCCCCGCGACCTGCCGGGAATGGATGGCAGTGGCTCGGAGGGCATGGGCCGTCAGGGTAGCGGCGACACACAGCGCTGATAGCCTATCCCCTCGCCGCACCAGCCTAATTGCATCGCGAATTCCCTGTAGGAGCGAGCGCAGCTCGCGATGGGGCGCGCAGCGGCCCCTAGCTCTCAGCTTCGCGGCGCTTACCGCCGGGGCTGCTCTGCAGCCCATCGCGAGCTACGCTCGCTCCTACCGGGGCGGCGTTGGCCTGGCGTGTGCTGTCTACCCCGACGACCCGCACAACCCGGCGCCACAGCCTGGGGTCGACAGCACCCTGAACCCGATCGAAAAGCCCATGCCACGGGACACCGACCCGCGCATACAGGGTGACGCCCCCGAGAATCCGCCGGCCAAGCTGAACGATGACCGCGACCTGCCGGGAATGGATGGCAGTGGCTCGGAGGGCATGGGCGGCCAGGGTAGCGGCGAAACACAGCGCTAACAGGTTGCCCCTCTCACCCCGCCCCTATGGAACAAACCGCAAATATCTGATTTAACGGAGAATCCTGTAGGAGCGGGCTTGACCCGCGAAGCAAGCACCGCGGTGCATGGCTGCGCCGGTGTTCGCGGGGCAAGCCCGCTCCTACAAAGGATGGCGGCGCGCCTACGTGCAATGTTCCCTGCGCGACAGCGCAGCCCGCAGGGGCTGGGTTATCTTCTACAGGATGCTTCGTTAAATCAGAGCGCTCACCACTGCCGCTTGTCGGGCCGGCTCAACCCGAGCTTTTCAATCCGGTAACGCAGCATATCCCGCGAAAGCCCCAAAATCCGCGCCGACTTGGTCACGTTCCAGTCGGTGCGGTCCAGGGTCTTGCACACCAGGTCCCGCTCCATGTCCGGCAAGCTGGTGCACGCTTGCGGCTCGTAGCGGGGCATCTCGTACACGGTCGCCGTGGGCTGCGCCAGCGGCTCGTCAACCAGCGTCATGCACAGGTTTAGCTGGTGCGCCTGCACCACCTCGTTGGGCGCCAACAGCACCGTTTGCTCCAGCATGTTGCGCAGTTCACGCACATTGCCGGGCCAGGTGTAACTGAGCATCAGCGCTTCGGCCTCGGCACTGAAGCGCAAGTTCGGCTTGCCGTAGCGGCGCCCGTGGTGGGCCAGGAAATGCCGGGCCAGCAACAGCACATCCTGCCCACGCGCATGCAGGCGCGGCACCTTCAGGGCAATGATGCGCAGGCGGAAGAACAAGTCGCGGCGAAACTTGCCCTGCTGCACCATCTGCTCCAGGTTGCAGTTGGTGGCACTGATGACCCGCAGGTCGACCTTGCGCTCCTTCACCGCACCAATCCGGCGAATGCTGCGGTCCTCCAGCAACTTGAGCAGCTTGGCCTGGAGCACCAGGTCCATCTCGCCGATTTCATCGAGGAACAAGGTGCCACCATCGGCCGCCTCCACCAGCCCGACGCGACGCTCCTTGGCATCGGTAAAGGCGCCCTTCTCATGGCCGAACAGCTCGGCTTCCAGCAGGTTGGCCGGGATCGACGCACAGTTGAACTCGATGAACGGCCCCTTGGCACGCGAGCCATCGAAATGCAGGGCCCGGGCGACCAGCTCCTTGCCGGTGCCGGTTTCACCCTCCACCAGCACCGGCGGCAAGTCGTCGCTGGCCATGCGCCGCTCGGCGTCGAGCACCTGCTGCAGGGTGTGCTTGAGGCTGACCATCGCCGGCGACTCGCCAATCAACGCCTGCAAGCCCGACTTCTGCGCCTCGCGCTCCTGGTAGAACGACAAGGTCCGTTCCATGCGCTCGGTGGCCAGCGCTTTGTCCAGGGTCAGCTTTAGCTCGGCCAGCACCACCGGCTTGGTCAGGTAGTGAAAGGCGCCCTCCTTCATGGCCTGCACGGCATCCTCGACGTTGCCGTAGCCGGTCATCATGATCACCTTCAACTCCGGCGCCTGCGCCACCAGTGTACGCAGCAGGTCGTGGCCGCTCATGCCGGGCAGCGAGTTGTCGGTGAGCACCGCGTCGGGCTGCGCCCGCTTGATCTGCTCCAAGGCAAGTTCCGCGGTGTCGCAGAGCACCACTTCGTAGCCCTTGAGGCTCAGGTAGGTGCGAATGTTCTCGCCGAGAACCTCATCGTCCTCAACGACCAGAATGCTGTGGTCCATGGTCCCCTCCCGCTGCAATATTGAAAGTGAGGCTGACGCGGGTTCCTTCCTCTTCACGGCTGCTCAGGCTGACCGAGCCGCCGAAACGTTCCATGATGCGTTTGACCAGGGCAAGGCCCACGCCCAGGCCGCCCTGCTTGGTGGTGAAGAACGGCTTGAACACCATCCGCTCCTGTTGCTGGGTCATGCCCTTGCCGGTATCGCTCAACAGCAACTGCGCGCGCCCACCGTCCTGCACAGTCACCTGGGCACGCAGCTCGCCACCCTTGGGCATGGCTTCCAGGGCGTTGGAGAACAAGCTGTTGAGAATCTGCGTAAGCTGCAGCGACTGGCTGGCCACCCATTGCAGCTGCGGCCCTTCGAAGGTGAACCGCACGCCATTGCGCTCGATCTGCTGGGCGAACGCCAGGTAGGTGTCTTCGATGGCCGCCACCAGGTCCACCACTTCGGGGTTGTCGCTGGTCGGGCGCAGCGACACCAGCAGCTCGCGCACCCAGCGCGACATGCGGTCGACCTGGCTGATGATGTCGGTGATGTTCTTCTGCGCCAGCGGGCTGGCGATTTCCTGCGCCAGCTCGGCGCTGGAGCGAATGTTGGCCAGCGGGTTGCGCAGGCTGTGGGCCACCGCCGAGGACATTTCCCCCAGCGCCACATAGGTTTCGCTGGCCACCAACCGCTCCTGCTGGTGCTGCAGCATCAGCGATGCCCGGCGCACGATCCAGAACAGGCCGAAGTAGATCAGCGCCCCACCCACCAGGGTCGAGGCCCAGATCAGCACATAGCCGCGCTGGATGCGGCGAATCAGGTCCTGGGGCTCTTTATAGATCTCGACCATGGCCAGCACCTGCTCGCCCTGGCTGTCGAACAGCGGAATGTAGTTCTCGATGAACAGGTGGCGCGGCTCACGCTCGAACTGCTGCTCCTCGCGGTCTTCCTCAGGCTTGTGGTAACTGGCGGAAACCGACTTGCGCGAGCGGAAGGCGTGCTCCAGGTCATCGTCATCGCTGATGCGCTTGCCCACCAGTGACGGGTTGGTCGACCAGACGATACTGCGGTCCCTGGCATAGACATTGGCCAGCAAGGCGTCGGGCAGGTGCGCGACATGGTCGAGGAATTCCTCCCGTGTCGACTCGGCCAAGGCCGGGCTGAACTGCAGGTGCTGCTGGTCAAAGCGCGCGTCGATCAGCTCGCCCATGGTGGTACCTGGCGGCAGCTGCGAGTGGCGCACCTCGGCCTGGGCCATGGCCTGGATGAACTGGGCGGTGAGCATGGCGTCGCGCTGCACGCTGTCGCGCACGACGAAACGGGTGGAAACATAGCCCAGGCCACCGGCCACCGCCGTGATGATCAGCAGGCTGATCAGCGAGAACCAGCGCAGCAGGTTGAACGGCTGAAACGGCGCGGCAAGGCCACTGGCAGGCAGGCTTGCCGTTTTGCCTGGAAGGTCGTTTCCCAGCATCTGCATCGCATGGCTCCCGCTTGGGGATGTTATTCAGAAGGCCACCCACTCACTGCTACGACTGGTAGCGATAGGGTGGCGCTGTCCCTGACTGACGTAACGGCCGTGTGTCGCACATGGGTAAAAGCAAAAAATCAGCCAACGGTAAACCCAATTTAAATATCCATAAATATCAATGCATTACTACTACATCCTAGATTCCTTATCATGAAAATTCCCCACATTTGGGTATTTTTCACCCAAAAACCATAAGCCTTTATTTATCAGTTATTTACAAGAAATACTTGATGCAAATTATCCTTTATTCGCCAAGCGAAAGGTCAGCGATACCCGGGTGCCGTGCCCCTGGCTGCTGCTCAACCTGACCGAGCCGCCGAAGCGCTCCATGATCCGCCGCACCAGCACCAGCCCCACACCCAGGCCGCCCTGCTTGGTACTGAAAAATGGCCTGAAGGCCATGCGTTGCTGCTGCTCGCTCATGCCCTTGCCGTTGTCGGACAGGCGCAGGGTAACGCTGCGCCGGTCGCGCTTCACCAGCTCCACCTTCAGCCGCCCGCCCTCGCCCATCGACTCCAGCGCGTTGTCGATCAAGCTGCTGAACACCTGCGCGAGCAACGCCGGCTGAGCCAGCACCTGAACCGCCGGCAACGCGGGAACATCCAGGGCCACACCCGCACGGGCCAACGGCACGGCGAAGGCCTGCAGGCTTTCTTGCAGGGCCTGGGACAACTCCACCGGCACCGTCTCGTCATTGAGCGGGCGCAGCGACTGCAACAGCTGGCGAATCCACTGCGACATGCGGTCGACCTGGCTGATGATTTCGTTGATGTTGCGTTGCGCCGGGCCCTCGTCGAAGGCCTGGGCCAGCTCTGCGCTGGAGCGAATGCTGGCCAGCGGGTTGCGCAGGCTGTGGGCCACGGCCGACGACACCTCGCCCAGGGCCACATAGGTTTCACTGCCGATCAAGCGTTTCTGTTGCACCGCCATCAACCGCACGGCCCGGCGCATGATGGTGTACAGGCCGACATACACCAGCGCAGCACCAACGGCGATGGCCACCCAAAGCAGGATCAGGCCATGCTCGATACGCACGATCAGGTCGTGGGGCTCCTTGTAGATCTCCACCATGGCCATGACCTCGTCGGCGTCGGCATCGAGCAGCGGTATGTAGTTTTCGATGAACAATTGCTCGGGGGGCGTGATGAACTTCTGCTCGCTGCGCGCCTGCTCGACAGAGTGGTAGCTCGCCGACACCCGCAGGCGATACTCGAAGGCCCGGTCCAGGTCCTCGTCGCCTTCGATCAGCTTGCCCATCAACGCCGGGTTGCTCGACCAGATCACCGTGCGGTCCGGGGCATAGATGTTCACCAGCAGCATGTCGGGCAGATGGGCGATATGGTCCAGGAACTCGCCACGGGCCTTGCGCCGCGCCTGGGGGTCGACACCCGGCATGGCCGTATGGTCGGTGCGCGGGTCGAGCAGTTCGCCCATGGTGCGTATATCGGGGATCGACACATGGCGCACCTCGGCATCGGCAATCGAGGTGATGAACTGCGCCGTGAGCAAGGCGTCGCGCTCGATGCTCTCATCGATGATGAAGCGGCTGGAGATCAGCCCCAGCCCTGCCGCCACCGAGAGGATGAATGCCAGGCTGACCCAGGCGTACCAGCGCAACAGGTCGAATGGCTTGCGCGCGGCGCTGGCCTCGCTGCCGGCAGGCGGCGCTGGCATGGCGTGACGGGGGGCGATGTCCATGTCGGACTCCACGGCTGGGCACCTGTTGAAGGTTATAGCCCAGTGTTGGGGAAACCCCGCGTGGTTCAGGACGAAATGCGCGCTTTATGCAGCCCTCCCCGGTTACAGCGGTGAATCGTCGGCCAGCCCCTGCAGCTTGCGGTACTCGCGCAACACCGCCGGCACGTAGCGCCGGGTTTCGGCGAACGGCGGCACCGCGCCGCGGCGCAGCACCGCGTCGGGGCCTGCGTTGTAGGCGGCCACGGCCAGGGTAATGTCGTTGTCGAACAAGGTCAGCATGCGCTTGAGGTAGCGCGCACCGCCCTGCACGTTGTCCTCGGGGTCGAGGATATCCTCCACGCCCATTTCCCGGGCCGTGTCGGGCATCAGTTGCATCAAGCCCACGGCGCCGGCCCGTGAGCGGGCCTTGGGGTTGTAGCCGGACTCAGCCTTGATCAACGCATGCAACAGCGCCTGGGGCACATTGTGCGCACGTGCCGCCGCCGCCACCAGGTCGGCATAGGGCCGGCCGGTGATCAGCTGCGCATCGCGGGGGCCGGCCTGGGCCACAGGTTCGCTGATCACCCGGTCGTAATGGCGCCCCGGCCGGTGAACGTTGCTCAGTACGTAGCCGCCCTTGGCATCGATGGAAATGTACACATCGGCCTGGGCGCTTGCCGCCGCCAGCCACAGCATCACCAGGATCATCGCGCGCATGTCGGTCGCCTCCCCGCCGTGCCCCCGTTGTGGGGGAAATGCCCCGGAAAACCCGGGCTTTGCTGATACACCGCAAGCACTGTGCCGCTTGCCATGGCGCATGGCGCAAGGCCCCGAGGCAGACGTGCACGGCTGTTGCATGGGGCTGTGAAAAGCCTGTCCCCAGCAGCGGAGGTCTACACCATGCAGCGCAAACCCAACCCCCAACGCGGCTTTACCCTGCTCGAACTTCTGGTCGTGCTGGTGGTGCTCGGCCTGTTGGCCGGCATCGTCGCCCCCAAGTACTTCAGCCAGCTCGGCCGTTCCGAAGCCAAGGTGGCGCGGGCGCAGATCGAGGGCCTGGGCAAGGCCCTGGACCTGTACCGCCTGGAAGTGGGGCATTACCCCAACAGTGAGCAAGGCCTGCAGGCCCTGGTGGCCGCCCCCAGCGGCGAGCCGCGCTGGACCGGGCCGTACCTGCAGAAGGCGGTGCCCCAGGACCCTTGGGGCCGCCCGTACATCTACCGGCAACCCGGCGAGAACGGCGGCGAGTACGACTTGCTGTCGCTGGGCAAGGATGGCCAACCCGGCGGCGAAGGCGAAAACGCCGAAATCACCAGCTGGCAATAAGGAGAACGACCATGCGCTATAGCCTCAAGGCCCTGGGCAGACAGGGCGTGGTGCAGATCCAGATCGACGCCGAAGACGCCGAGCAGGCCCGCCGCCAGGCCCAGGACCAAGGCTTGCGGGTGGTCAGCGTGCGCGGCCAGGGCCGCAACTGGCGGGCATTGGCCTGGCGCCGGGCAACGGTGTTCGACCTGGTGCTGTTCAGTCAGGAGCTGACCACCTTGCTGCGCGCCGGCCTGCCCTTGATCGACGCGCTGGAAAGCCTGGCGGAAAAGGCCCCCCTGGGCACGCCGCGCAAGGTGCTGAGCGAGCTGGTGCGCCAGCTGTACGAAGGCCGTTCGCTGTCGCAGGCGTTGGCCCAGCAGCCACGGGTATTTCCCCCCTTGTATGTGGCGCTGGTGCAATCGAGCGAGCGCACCGGCGCGCTGGGCGATGCCCTGGCCCGCTATATCGGCTACCGCCAGCGCCTGGACCTGGTGCGGCAGAAACTGCTGGGCGCCTCGGTCTACCCCCTGCTGCTGTTGCTGGTAGGCGGCGGCGTGGTGCTGTTTCTGCTGGGCTACGTGGTACCGCGCTTCAGCCTGGTGTTCGAGGGCATGGGCAGCGAACTGCCCTGGCTGTCGCGGGTTTTGATGGATATCGGCCTGTTCCTGCATGCCCAACAGCTACCCCTGGCCCTGGCCACGGCAGGCGGCATTGGCGCCTTGGTGGTGTTGCGGCGCAACCCCCAACTGCGGCGCTTTGGCTCGCGCCAGTTGCGGCGCCTGCCGGCCCTGCACCAGCGGCTGGTGATGTATGAGCTGGCACGCTTCTACCGCTCCCTGGGCATCCTGCTGCAGGGCGGCATTCCGATCCTCACCGCCATGGGCATGGCCCGCGGCCTGCTCGGCAGCACCTCGGCCCAGGGCCTGGAGCAGGCCAGCCGGCGGGTGGGCGAAGGGCTCTCGCTGTCCGATGCACTGGAACAGGGGCAATTGGTGACCCCAGTGTCGCTACGGCTGCTGCGCGCCGGCGAGCAGTCAGGGAACCTGGGCGAGATGCTTGAGCGCTGCGCGGATTTCCACGACCAGGAAATCGGCCGCTGGGTGGAGTGGTTCGTCAAGCTGTTCGAACCCCTGCTGATGACCT
Source organism: Pantoea sp. Ap-967 (assembly GCF_011752565.1). GTDB lineage: Bacteria > Pseudomonadota > Gammaproteobacteria > Pseudomonadales > Pseudomonadaceae > Aquipseudomonas. Next base: position 131,325 of record NZ_VWXK01000007.1, on the reverse strand, counting down.
TCATTGGCTTGCTGATCGGCTTTATCGTGATTCTGATGTACATGCCGATCTTCGAGCTGGCGTCGAGCATCCACTAGCCTGTGGCCGTAAGCTCAATAGTCGAAGCGGTCCACCGCCCGCCGCCGCTCATTGTCATCGCGCCGGTCATAGCTGGCCGTGGTCTGGATATTGGCATGGTGGGCCAGTTTCTGTGCAATCGACAGGTCGTGCTCCTCGATCACCCGGGTGATGAACGCCCGGCGAAAATCGTGGGGCATGATTTTCACCCCCACCTGCGCCCCGCGCTGGCGGGCGATGTAGTAGATCGCATGCTTGGTGATGCGCGCACGGGTGATGTGGCTGCCACGGCGGATCCGGTTGAACAGGAACGGGTCGTCCGATGCGCCTTCGGGCAGGTCCTGGCGGCGCAGGTCGAGCCAGGCTTGCAGCTTGTCGAAGGCCCAGGGCGGCGCGTACTTGATCAACTGCCGGTTGCCCTTGCCGGTAACCTGCAGGCTACGGGCCTGGAAATCCACTTGGCTCAGGTCGATGTCCACCGATTCGGACTTGCGCATGCCGGTGCCATACAGCAACGCAATGATCGCCGCATCGCGAACGCCCTGGGGCCTTGGGTCGGCGGCGCACACGTCCATCAGCTCGCGAATCAGGCTACGGCGCAGGTTGCGCCCAGGCGGCAGGCGGCTACCGCTGGCCGGCTTGACCTCGCGGATGCGCAACAGGCGCTCGTGGTCGATCAGGCCCATGCGCCAGGCTTCGTTCATCACCCCGCGCACCGCATTGACATACAACGACGAGCTGTTGGGCGCATAGCCATCGGTGCGCAAGGCGGCCACCAGGCCGATCAGGTGGCCGGGTTCCAGCAGGTGCCAGGGCATGTCGGCCAGGTTGCATTCGACGAAGCCGAGCCGGTCGGCGGCGTCCTGGAGCACGTAGCGCATGGTTTGCTGGCTGGAGGGGGCCAGGCGGGCGAGGTATTGCAGCAAGGGGCTGTGCGAAAGATCGGACAAAACGTGAATCCTGAAGCGAAACGACTGCGCGCAATGGTACCGCAAAGCGCGGCGGTTGATCGAACCCGCACTGCCTGGGCGATCTGTGGTCTAGAGTTCAAGCCAAGCAAACGCCAGCGAGCCCCTATGGTTCTTCATCGCCTCACCCGTACCCACCCCCGCCTGAGCATTGCCGCCCTCGCCGGCGTGATCGGCGCCTGGCTGATACCCGCCGACGACACCGTGCAGCGAGTGCTCAGCGGCTGGAACGTCGGCGTCTGGCTCTACTTGTTGCTGGTGCTGTGGTTGACCTGCCGGGCCAGCCCGGAAACCGTGCGCAAGGTGGCCCGGGTCGAGGACGAGAACGCGGGGTTGGTGTTGTTCACCGTGTGCATCGCTGCCATCGCCAGCCTTGCCGCCGTCACCTTGCAGTTGGTGTCCAGCCGCGGCCTGCAGGGTGGTGCGCTGGCGCTGCACTACCTGTACACCGGGTTGACGGTCGCCGGCTCATGGTTGCTGATCGGCTGCATCTTCAGCCTGCATTACGCCCGGCTGTTCTATACCGGCGACCGCCATGAGCCGGCACTGCGCTTCGCCGACGGTGAACGCAACCCGGATTATTGGGATTTCCACTACTTCTCGTTCACCATCAGCGTTGCCGTGCAAACGTCCGACATCGGCGTGGGTGGGCGTGGCATGCGCCGGGTGGTGTTGGCCCATTCGTTGGTGGGGTTCGTGTTCAATACAGCGATTCTGGGGTTTACCATCAATATTGCGGCTGGGTTGTTGGGGTGAGCGGTTGGGCGCCTCAACCCCTTGTAGGAACGGGCTTGCCCCGCGAAACAGGCACCGCGGTGCATGGCACCGGCTTCGCCGGTGTTCGCGGGGCAAGCCCGCTCCTACAGGGAATTGGCACCTTGCGCACGCTCTAGCCGTTCGTCCGAAACAGCCCCTCCCGCCCGCTTGCGATCAGATAGCCAGCTAAGCACCTTTTCCGCCGGTAACCACCATGGAAAACGTTTGCCTGCGCACATGCCGCCCAAGCGCCTTGCATGACAAGCCTGTGAACACCGTCATGCATTAGTACATTTGTCTTATTCGCCCATCATTCTCAACGGCGCCGAGTGCTATGTTTACTATCCCGGTGCCGCGCTGTGGCCCCGATCACCCTGCCCAGGACGGGCAAGGAGGCTGGCATGAACAAACTGACGTTCCCCAACGCCTGCCAGGTGATGCGCTGGCATTTCCACCCGCTGGGCTTCGAAGCCAGCATGGATGCGCCGCGCAGCATGGTCGCACGCCTGTTCGACCGGGCCACCGGTGAAACCCTGCTGGCCATTGCCGGCATTCCCTGCACGGCGATCATGGCCGCGGCGGATGTGGAACGCATCATCGAAGCCGTCGAGGCCGAAATGGAAACCTTCGCCCCGGCCTTCAGCCTGCGCGATGCAGGCTAGACAGCCAACTCGCTTTGCACGCGCAACGCCTGCAAATTACCCATGAACGCCTCCGCAGGTACCGGCTGCCCAAGCAAGTAGCCTTGTAGCGAATCACAGCCCAGCCGTGTCAGGAATGCCTGCTGGCGGTCGGTTTCCACCCCTTCGGCAACAATTCGCAGGCCCAGCGCCTGGCCAAGAGCGACAATCGCCGAAACGATCGCCGCATCGTCGCTGTCCTGCTCCAGGTCGCGCACGAAGCCGCGGTCGATCTTCAGCTCGTTGGCCGGCAGGCGCTTGAGGTACATCAGGCTCGAATACCCGGTGCCAAAATCATCGATCGACAGGTCCACACCCATGTCGGACAAACGCTGCAGCACCATCAGGCTGGCATCGGCGTCATGCATGGCAGTGGTTTCGGTAATTTCCAGGGTCAGCCGGTTGGCCGGCAGGCCGTTATCGGCAAGGGCGCGGGCAACGCTGTCGACCAGGCTGGCATGGCAGAACTGGATGGCCGACAGGTTAACCGCCATGCGCCATTCGGCGTGGCCCTGGTCCACCCACTGGCGCATCTGCCGGCAGGCTTCATCCAGTACCCACTCACCAATCGGGATGATCAGGCCGGTCTTTTCCGCAAGGCCGATGAAACGGTCGGGCAACAGCAACCCATGCTGGGGGTGCTCCCAACGCAGCAAGGCCTCGGCACCGATTGGCTGGCAGGCCTGGGCGTCGAACTTGGGCTGGTAGTGCAAGCGGAACTGCTTGTGCTCCAGGGCCTGGCGCAAGTCCTGCAGCAGCTGCAGTTGCTGGCGCGCGTTGCTGTTCATCGAGGCGTCGAAGAAGCTGTAGCCGTTCTTGCCCGCGCTCTTGGCATGGTACATGGCGGCGTCGGCATTGCGCAGCAACTCAAGCTGGTCCTGGCCATTACCGGGGTACAGGACGATGCCCAGGCTCGCGGTCAGCTGCAGGTCGTGCTCGGCAACGCGGAAGGTACGCGACACCAGGTTCACCTGCTTGACCGCCACATCCATGGCATCGTCCGGTTCCTGCAACTCCACCAGCAGCACGAACTCATCGCCGCCGATGCGCGCCAGGGTATCCTGGCTGTGCAGGTGGCCCCGCAGGCGCGCCGCCACGGCCTTGAGCAGCAGGTCGCCGACATGGTGGCCGAAGGCATCGTTGACCGGCTTGAAGCCATCCAGGTCGATGAACATCAGGGCAAAACAGCCACCCTGCTCCGCCACCTTGCCAATGGCCTGGTCGATCCGGTCGGACAGCAACGTGCGGTTGGGCAACCCGGTGAGGGTGTCGTGCAGGGCCAACTGGGTCAGTTCCTGGTTGGCCAGGGTCAGCGAATGGGCAAGCTCGGCGGTGCGCGCCTCCAGGCGTGCATCCAGCACCGAGGTCAGCAGCGCCACCGCCAACACCGCCAGGGTGGTGATCAGCACCAGGTAGACCAGGCCCTCGCCTTGCACGCCGCCGGCCAGCGCGCCGCAGAAGCTGCCTTCGGGGAAATTCGCCGCGGCCATGCCGGTGTAGTGCATGCCGACGATGGCAACCCCCATCAACATCGCCGCCAGGCCGCGGATCTGCCGCACGTAAGGCGTATGCTGGCGCAGGCGGAAGGCGATCCACAAGGCAGCGGCCGAAGCCCCAACCGCTATGGCCAGCGAGGCACCGAACAGGGTGGGGTCGTAGTCGATGCCAGGCAGCATGCGCATGGCGGCCATGCCGGTGTAGTGCATACAGGCAATGCCTGCGCCCATGATCAACGCGCCCAGGCCCAGTTGCAGGCTGGGCAGGCTCGGCTGGCTGACCAACCAGAGGGCAAAGCCAGAGGACAAGACGGCGATCAGCAACGAAAACGCCGTCAGGCCGATGTCGTAGCCCAGGCTGATGGGCAGGCTGAAGGCGAGCATGCCGATGAAATGCATCGACCAGACGCCAATCCCCATGGCCAGCGCGCCGCCGCCCATCCATAGGTACACGGCGCGTCCCTTCGCCGTGGCGATGCGGCCCGTGAGATCCAGGGCGGTATAGGACGCCAGGATGGCCACACACAGTGAGATCAACACCAGCGAGGAAGAGTAGCTACCGGTCAGCATTGGCAGTTCCAACATCGGGACAGGGGGCCCGGGAAAAACTGACGATTGTACTCAAGCTTTGGCGAAACGCACGGGGTTTCTGCGAATGGGAATGGATCCAACCGGTGTACCTGGGCGCTGTGGCGCTTGGGCTAGAGCCCGTGCAGCGGCGAATGGCGGCACATTGCCACTTGTCGCCTGACAGCAGAACGACACCGAGTTGGTAGGAGCGAGCAAAGCTCGCGATGGGGCGCGCCGCGGCCCCAGGTTTCAGCTTCGCGGCTGATAACGCCGGGGCTGCTTTGCAGCCCATCGCGAGCTGCGCTCGCTCCTACGGGTGCAGCGTGTGCGCTGCGGCTATCACTCTTGCTGGGCAAACGCCTGCTCGGCCTGCCAACCGCCGCCCAGGGCGGCAATCAGCTGCACGCTGGCCACCAGGCGCCCTTGCAGCAGGTTCAACACGCTGCGCTCATTGCTAAGCGCCGTGGTTTGTACGTTCACCACATCGAGGTAGCCGATCAGCCCTGCCCGGTACTGGTTCTCGGTCAGGCGCAACGAGTCCCGCGCAGCGTCCAGCGCTTCCTGGCGCACCACCGCTTCGTCGCCGTACACCTTCAACTGCACCAGGTAGTTCTCCACTTCCTTGAAACCGTCCAGCACGGTCTGGCGGTACTTCGCCACCGTCTGGTCATACACCGCCCGGGTACGGTCCACCTCGGCGCTGCGCTTGCCGGCATCGAACAAGGTCAGCGCCAGTTGCGGCCCCACCGACCAGTAGCGGTTGGGCAACTCGATCCAGTTGCTGAAACTGCTGCTGGAATAGCCGCCGTTCATGCTCAGGCTCAAATCCGGGAAATAGGCGGCTCGGGCCACACCGATATTGGCGTTGGCAGCCATCACGTTGCGCTCGGCCGAGGCGATGTCGGGGCGCCGCTCAAGCAGTTGCGAGGGCAGCATCACCGGCACCTGCGGCAGCGCCGGCACCTGCTTGCTGTCGGCCAGGGAGAACTCGGCCGGCGCCTTGCCCAACAACACCGCAATGGCGTTCTCGAATTGCGCCCGCTGCCAGGCCAGGTCGATCAAGTCGGCCTGGGTGCTTTTGAGCTGGGTGCGTGCCTGGGCCACCGCATCCGGGCCGGCCACCCCGGCCTGGTACTGGTTCTGGTTCATCTGCAGCGAACGCTCGTAGGTGGCCACGGTGCGTTCCAGCAGGCGCTTCTGTTCATCGATAACCCGCAGCTGCAGGTAGTTCTGCACTAATTCCGACTGTTGGCTCAGGCGAATCGCGGCCAGGTCGGCAAAGCTTGCCTCGGCGCTGGCCTGGTTGGCGTTCATGGCTTCGCGCAACTTGCCCCACAGGTCGATTTCCCAACTCACGCCAAGCTGGGCGTTATAGGTGTCGCGGATACCGCTGCTGTTGTTCGACAGGCTGGAACTGGAGCTGCCGGTTCCCTGCGCCGAACGGTTCCTGCTGGTGGTCAGGTCCAGGCTTGGAAACAGCGAAGCGCGGCTGCTGCGCACCAGCGCCTGGGCCTGGCGGTACTGGGCTTCGGACTGGGCGACGGTCTGGTTGCTGCGGTTAAGCTGCTCGACCAGCGCATTGAGCTCGCTGTCCCCATAGATTTCCCACCAGGCGCCACGGGCGATGGCGTCGGACGGGTTGGCCTGGGTCCAGCCTTCGGCCTGCTTAAACTGCGCCGGGCTGCTCAACTCAGGCCGGTGGTAATCCGGGCTCAGGGTACAGGCGCTGAGCATCACCGCGCACAGCCCGGCACCGACCAGGCGCGAGCCACGCCCGCGGGTCAGCTGCTGCAAGGCACGGTGAAGTGGAGTCTGGGCAAAGGTCATAGCGGGGTTTCCAGGGCGGCGTCGGTGCGCACACCGCGCCAACGGTTGAATCGATGGCGCAGGCGGTCGAGGTACAGGTACACCACCGGCGTCGTGTAAAGGGTCAGGACCTGGCTGAACACCAGGCCGCCAATAATGGTAATGCCCAACGGCCGGCGCATTTCCGCCCCCTCGGCGCTGCTGATCAGCAGCGGCAAGGCACCGAGCATGGCGGCCAGCGTGGTCATCAGGATCGGCCGCAGGCGCAGCAGGCAGGCTCGGCGAATCGACTCCTCCGGGGTCAGCCCCTGGTGACGCTCCAACTGCAGCGCCAGGTCGATCATCAGGATCGCGTTCTTCTTCACCACGCCAATCAGCAGGAACAGCCCCAGCAGCGAAATCAGGCTGAACTCACCGCCCGTGGCGTACAGCGCAAGCAACGCGCCGACCCCGGCCGACGGCAAGGTCGAGAGGATGGTCAGGGGGTGAATGTAGCTTTCGTACAGAATACCCAGCACCAGGTACACCAGCACCAGCGCGCCGAGAATCATGAACGGCTGGCCTTCCTGGGTCTTGGCGAAGGCACTGGCGGTGCCGCCCAGCTTGGCGATCACTTCCTCGGGCAGGCCGAGCTTGGCGACTTCGCGCTCCACCGCGGCCATGGCCTGGTCAGGGCTGTAGCCTTCGGCAACATCGAAGGCGATGTCCTCGGAAGCGAATTGGCCTTCATGGCTGACGCGGTCGTTGGCCAGGCTGTTCTCGTAATGGGCGATGGTCGACAGCGGCACCCGCGCACCGTCACTGGTAATCACCTGCACCTGCTCCAGGGTGCTGGGGTCCCAGGCGTATTTCGGGTTGATTTCCAGCACCACCTGGTACTGGTTGAGGCTGTCGTAGATGGTCGAGATCTGCCGCTGGCTGTAGGCGTTGTTGAGCACCGCCGTGACCATGTCCATGTCGATGCCCAGGCGCTTGGCCTGGTCGCGGTCGACCACCAGGGTCACCTGCTGGGTGCCGGAGCCGTCGCGGGCGTCGATGGCCGTCAGCTCGGGCAGCGCACGCATGGCCGCCACCACTTTCGGGAACCACTGGCGCAAGGCCGCCAAGTCACCGCTCTGCAGGGTGTACAGGTATTGCGAAGAGGTCTGGTCGCGGCCGCCGCCGCCCAGCTGCAGGTCCTGGTCGGCCTGCAGGAACAGCCTGCCGCCAGGGACCTTGGGCATTTCCTTGCGCAGGCGCTCGATCACTTTCTGCGCATCGAGCTTGCGCTCGCTGATCGGCTTCAGGCGTACCAGCACCATGGCGTTGTTGGTGCCGCTGTTGCCGCCGATGAAGCCCGCCACGCTCTGCACCGCTGGGTCGGCGAGCAAGGCACGGCGGTAGATGTCCATCTTCGGCTGCATCACGCCGAACGACAGGCCATCGTCGCCGCGGATAAAGCCCATCAGCTGGCCGGTGTCCTGCTGCGGCATCAGGGTCTTGGGCACCAGCACGTACAGGGCGATGTTCAAGGCAATGGTCGCCAGCAGGCTGACCAGGGTCAGGCGCCGATGGCGCAAGGCCCAGCCCAGGCTGCGGTCATAGGCATTGACCAGGCGCTGGTGCTGCCTGTCGCTCCAGCGCTGCAGGCGCGACGGCTCGGCACGGTGTGGCTGCAGCCAACGCGCGCAGAGCATGGGCGTGAGGGTCAGCGACACCACCAGGGAGACGATGATCGCCGCTGCCAGGGTGATCGAGAACTCCTGGAACAGGTTGCGCACGATGCCGCCCATGAACAGGATCGAGACGAACACCGCCACCAGCGAAACGTTCATCGACAGCAGGGTGAAGCCGACCTCCTTGGCCCCCAGGAAGGCTGCGCGCATGGGCGGCTGGCCATCCTCGATATGCCGCGAGATGTTCTCCAGCACCACGATGGCATCGTCCACCACCAGCCCCGTGGCCAGGATCAGCGCCATCAGCGACAAGTTGTTCAGCGAGAAGCCGCACAGGTACATCACCGCAAAGGTGCCCACCAGCGACACCGGCACCGCCAGGCTGGGGATCAGCGAGGCGCGCAGGCTGCCCAGGAACAGGTAGACTACCAGGATCACCAGCCCCACGGCGATCAGCAGGGTATGCTCGGCCTCCTTGAGGGTGGCCTTGATCACCGGCGAGCGGTCCATGGCCACGTTCAATTGCACATTGGCCGGCAGCAGCGACTCCAGGGCCGGCAATTGCGCCTTGATCTGGTCGACGGTTTCGATGATGTTGGCGCCGGTTTGCCGGTTGACCACCAGCAACACGGCATTCTGGTCGTTGAAGAAGCCACTGTTGTAGCGGTTCTCCACGCCATCGGTGATGGTTGCAACGTCCGACAGGCGCAGGATGGTGCCGTTTTCCTGGCGGATCACGATCGGCTGGTAGTCCTTGGCTTTTTCCAGCTGGTCGTTGGCCCGTACCTGCCAGTTGCGTTCGGCGTCCTCGACGAAGCCCATGGGCCGGCGCTGGTTGGCGTTGGCCACCGCAGTGCGCACATCGTCCAGCGACACACCGTACTGGTTGAGCAACTGCGGCTCCACCGCGATGCGCACCGCTGGCAGCGAACTGCCACCGATCTGCACTTCCCCTACCCCGCTGACCTGGGCCAGGCTCTGCGACAGGATGGTGTCGGCCAGGTCGTAGAGCTGGCCTTTCTGCAGCACGTCGGAGGTCAGTGACAGCACCATGATCGGTGCCTGCGCCGGGTTGATCTTGCGGTAGGTGGGCATGCTGCGCATGCCGCTGGGCAGCAGGTTGCGGGTGGCGTTGATCGCCGCCTGCACCTCGCGCGCGGCGCCGTCGATGTCGCGCCCCATCTCGAAGCCGATCACCACCCGGGTCGAGCCCTGGTTGGAACTGCTGGTCAGGGTAGTGACGCCAGCGATGCTGCCGAGCTTGCGCTCCAGCGGCGTGGCCACGGTAGCGGCCATGACCTCGGGGCTTGCCCCGGACAGGTTGGCCGACACCACGATCACCGGGAAGTCCATTTGCGGCAGCGGCGACACCGGCAGAAGGCCGAAGCTGACCCCGCCCAGCAACATGATCGCCAGGCTCAGCAGCATGGTCGCCACCGGGCGGCGAATAAACGGTGCGGACAGGTTCATGCCTCGGCCTGCCGTGCGTCAGTGGCCGGGCGCCAGCGGCGGCTCAGGCGGTCGAAGTACAGGTAGATGACCGGCGTGGTGAACAGCGTCAGCACCTGGCTCACCAGCAGCCCACCGACCATCACCAGGCCCAGTGGCTGGCGCAACTCGGCACCGGAACCGGTGGCAAGCATCAGCGGCACGGCGCCGAACAGCGCGGCCAGGGTGGTCATCAGGATTGGCCGGAAGCGCAGCAACGCCGCCTGGTAGATGGCGTCGCGCGGGCTCATGCCTTGGTGGCGTTCGGCTTCCAGGGCGAAGTCGATCATCATGATCGCGTTCTTCTTGACGATGCCGATCAGCAGGATGATACCGATGATCGCGATCATGCCCAGGTCGTTGCCGCTGAGGATCAGCGCCAGCAAGGCGCCGACCGCCGCCGACGGCAGGGTCGAGAGGATGGTCACCGGGTGAATGTAGCTCTCGTAGAGCACACCCAGCACGATGTACATGGTCACCACGGCGGCAAGAATCAGCAGCAAGGTGCTCGACAGCGACGCCTGGAAGGCGTCGGCCGCACCCTGGAAGCGGGTTTGCACGCCCAACGGCATGCCGATGTCCTGCTGCACCTGTTCGATCACCTTCACCGCCTCGCCCAGGGAGGCGCCATGGGCCAGGTTGAACGACAGGGTCACTGCCGGGAACTGGCCGATATGGGAGATGGCCAACTGGGCCTGGCGCTGCTCGATGCGCGCCAGCGCCGACAAGCGCACCTGGCTGCCATCGGTGGCCTTGACGTGGATCGACTCCAGCGCCGCCGGGCCAATGACCGCGGCATCCCGCGCCTGCAGCACCACGCGGTATTGGCTGGCCTGGGTGTAGATGGTGGAAATCTGCCGCTGGCCGAAGGCGTCGTACAGGGCGTTGGTGATCTGCGACACGCTGATGCCCAGGCGGCTGGCCATGTCGCGGTCGATCACCAGGTACACCTGCAGGCCTTTGTCCTGCAGGTCACTGGCCACATCCTGCAGTTCGGGGCGCGCCTGCAGGGCCCGCACCAGCGTGCCACTCCACTGCGCCAGCAGGTCGGCGTCGGGCGACGACAGGCTGAACTGGTATTGGGTGCGGCTGACCCGGTCCTCGATGCTCAGGTCCTGCACCGGCTGCATGTACAGGCGGATGCCCACCAGTTTGTCGAGCTGCGGCTGCAGGCGGCTGATGACTTCGCTGGCGGTGACGTCGCGCTCGCCGTGTGGCTTGAGGTTGATCAGCAAGCGGCCGCTGTTGAGCGTGGCGTTATCGCCGTCCACGCCAATGTACGACGACAGGCTCTGCACCGCCGGGTCCTTGAGAATCAGCTGGCTCAGCGCCTGCTGGCGCTCGCTCATGGCGGCGAACGAGGTCGACTGCGGGGCCTCGGAAATACCCTGGATCACCCCGGTGTCCTGCACCGGGAAGAAACCTTTGGGCACCGCCATGTACAGCACCACGGTCAGCGCCAGGCTGGCCACGGCCACCAGCAGGGTCAGCGGCTGGTGCCGGAGCACCCACTGCAGGCCGCGGCCATAGTGTTCGATCAGCCAGTCGATCCAGGCACCGCTGGCGCGGTAGAAGCGGCCCTGCTCGTGGGCCTCGGGCTCGCGCTTGAGCAGGCGCGCGCACATCATCGGCGTCAGGGTCAGCGACACCACCAGGGAAATCAGGATCGCCACCGCCAAGGTGATGGCGAACTCGCGGAACAGGCGCCCGACCACATCGGCCATGAACAGCAGCGGGATCAGTACCGCAATCAGCGAGAAGGTCAGCGAGATCAGGGTGAAGCCGATCTGCCGGGCGCCCTTGAGCGCGGCCTGCATCGGCGTCTCGCCCTCCTCGATGTGCCGCGAGATGTTCTCCAGCATGACGATGGCGTCGTCGACCACGAAGCCGGTGGCGATGGTCAGCGCCATCAGGGTCAGGTTGTTGATCGAGAAACCGGCCAGGTACATCACGCCGAAGGTGCCGATCAGCGACAGCGGCACGGCAATCGACGGAATCAGGGTAGCGCTGAAGCGGCGCAGGAATACGAAGGTGACCATCACCACCAGCACGATGGCGATCAGCAGTTCATGCTGGACATCCTTGACCGCCGCGCGAATGGTCTGGGTGCGGTCGGTGAGCACCGACACGTCAAGGCCTGCCGGCAGGTTGTCGGTGATCGACGGCAGCAGCTGCTTGATGCGGTCGACCACCTCGATCACGTTGGCACCGGGCTGGCGCTGGATATTCAACAGCACTGCCTGGTTCTGGTTGGCCCAGGCCGCCAGGCGCTCGTTCTCGGCGCCATCGACGATCTCGGCCACATCCTTCAGGCGCAGGGGCGCACCGTTGGTGTAGGCCAGGATCAGGTTGGCGTACTCCTCGGGGGAACGCAGCTGGTCATTGGCATCGAGCATCGACACCCGGGTCGGGCCGTCGAAGTTGCCCTTGGGCTGGTTGACGTTGGAAGCGCCGATCAGGGTGCGCACATCGTCAAGGTTCAGGCCATTGGCCGCCAGGGCATCGACATTGACCTTGATCCGCACCGCCTGGCGCTGGCCACCGGCAATGCTGACCATGCCCACGCCGCTGATCTGCGCAAGCTTCTGCGCCACGCGGGTGTCGACCAGGTCGTTGAGCTTGGGCAGCGGCATGGTCTTGCTGGAAATCGCCAGGGTCAGCACCGGGGTGTCGGCCGGGTTGACCTTGTTGTAAACCGGCGGCGCCGGCAGGTCGCTGGGCAGCAAGTTGCTGGCGGCGTTGATGGCCGCCTGCACCTGCTGCTCGGCAACGTCCATGTTCATGTCCAGGCTGAAGCGCAGGGTCAGCACCGAGGCGCCGCCGGAGCTGGTCGAAGCCATCTGCTCCAGGCCCGGCATCTGGCCGAACTGGCGCTCCAGCGGGGCGGTGACGGCGCTGGTCATCACCTGTGGGCTGGCGCCGGGGTACAGGGTCATGACCCGGATGGTCGGGTAGTCGACCTGGGGCAAGGCCGACACCGGCAGCAGCTTGTAGGCGATCAGGCCGGCCAGGACGATGGCCAGCATGGTCAGCGTGGTGGCGACCGGGCGCAGGATGAACAGGCGGGACAGGTTCATGCGCCCGCCTTGGCTGCCGCTTTAGCCGAAGGCCGCTCATCGGCCTGGGCCGAGCCCTTGGCGTCCTGGCCCTGCAAGTGCTGGCCAGGGGTGGTGGGCACCTGCGAGCTGTCTTCGACCACTTCGACCTTGGTGCCTTCGCGCAGGCGGTCGGTGCCTTCGAGCACCAGGCGGTCACCGGCCTTGAGGCCGTCGAGGATCACGCTGTTCTGGCCGTCGCTGGCGCCGACCTTGAGCTTGCGAACGTTGACGGTGTTCTGCGCGTTCACCACATAGGCGAAGGTGCCGTCGTTGCCGAACTGTACGGCCGCCGCCGGGGCCAGTACCACTTGCTTGAGGGTGTCGGCCAGCAGGCGCACGTTGACGAACTGGTTGGGGAACAGGGCCAGGTCCTTGTTCTCGAAGCGGCCCTTGAACTTCAGGGTGCCGGTGGTGGTGTCGATCTGGTTGTCGATGCTGCCCAGCACGCCGCTGGCCTGCAGCTTGCTGTCACTGCGGTCCCAGGCTTCGACCGGCAGGCTGGCGCCGCTGCGGTAGCGCTCAAGCACGGTGCTCAGCTCGGTTTCCGGCAAGGTGAAGGCCACGTTGATCGGCTCGGTCTGGGTGATTATCACCAGCGCGGTGGTGTCGTTGGCTGCCACCAGGTTGCCCAGGTCGAGCTGGCGCAGGCCCACACGGCCGCTGATGGGTGCGCGGATCTGGGTGAAATCGAGGTTCAGGCGGGCATCGTTGACCTGCGCCTGGTTGGTCTTGACCAGCCCCTGGAACTGCCCTACCTGGGCTTCGGCGGTGTCGAGGGTCTGCTTGGCGATGCTGTCCTGGTCGAACAGGCCTTTATAGCGCGCCAGGTCGACCTGGGCGTTTTTCAGCTGCGCCTGGTTCTGTGCCAGCGTGCCTTCGGCCTGCTGCAGGGCGATACGGTAGGAACGCGGGTCGATTTCGGCGAGCAGGTCGCCGGCCTTGACCTGCTGGCCTTCCTTGAAGTGGATCTTGACCAGCTCACCGGCCACGCGGCTACGCACGTTGACGGTGTTGGTGGCGGTGACCGTGCCCAGGGCCTTGTAGTACAGCGGGAAGTCACCCACTTTCACAGGTTCCACACGCACCGGCACCGGGTCCGTGGAGCCGCCAAAGCCCGGGCGCCCGCCCATGCCCATGCCTGCGCCCTTGCCGCCACGCCCGCCACCGGCGGCCTTGTGCTCGGGCGCTGTTGCTGCGGGCCACAACCACCAGGCGAGCAACGCCACCAGAAGCAGGATCAGCAGGCCGACGAGCCAGCGACGAGGGGATCGGGAATTGGACACTTGCATGGGTTGAACGAACCTTGTTCAGAAATGGCGGCTGGGGGATGTGAACGATAAGCACTGGCACCGTTATAGCAAAGTCCCTTTACCAGAGGTTTACCTTTGCCTGACGTTGCCAAGACGCTGAACTTTAAATGAAAACGGCCCGGAAAAGGTTCCGGGCCGTTACAGGGTGTTGCTTGGAGCGATGGCGGGCTGACGAGTTCCTTAACCTACCGCAGCCCTTTCGCGGGTAAACCCGCTCCCACTGGGATGTCACATCCCCAACGGAATGCGCCGTGTAGGAGCGGGCTTGCCCCGCGAAAGGGCCGGCACAGGCTGCAACAACCCGCCCTGCCCCAGCCCATCCTTACTTCAGCACCGCCAGGGCTGCCTCGTAGTTCGGCTCGTGGGCGATTTCGCCAACCAGCTCGCTGTGCAGCACCTTGTCGTTCTCGTCCAGCACCACCACCGCACGGGCAGCCAGGCCAGCCAGCGGGCCGTCGGCAATGGCAACGCCGTAGTTCTGCAGGAACTCGGCACCGCGCAGGGTCGACAGGTTCTTCACGTTCTCCAGGCCTTCAGCACCGCAGAAGCGCGCCTGGGCGAACGGCAGGTCGGCCGAGATGCACAGCACCACGGTGTTGGCCACGTCGTTGGCCTGGGCGTTGAACTTGCGCACGGAGGTGGCGCAGGTTGGGGTGTCAACGCTTGGGAAGATGTTCAGCACCTTGCGCTTGCCAGCGAAGCTTTCCAGCGTGGTGTCGGCCAGGTCGCCGGCTACCAGGGAGAAAGCAGGTGCCTGGGCGCCAGCCTTCGGCAGCTCGCCCTTGACCTGTACCGGGTTGCCTTTGAGAGTCACTTGAGCCATGGCGGAAATCCTTATGCGGGGTTTGAAAAGGACCCTGAGTTAAGCATGAAGCAGCGCAAGTGCCTATAAGCAAACGTGAAATTGTTTTATTGCCGGACAATTATTGTGGACAAAAAAATGTCCGGGTGGCGACAGCCGACCCGGACATTGCTCATCTGGCGCGGTGTATCACGGGATCAGGCCGTACACCACCGAGGTCAGCGCCACGACGCCGATCACGACCACGAACACGTTGGACAGCGCACCGCTGTACTTGCGCATCGACGGCACGCGACGAATGGCGTACATCGGCATCAGGAACAGCAGCACGGCGAGAATCGGGCCGCCCAGCGACTCGATCATGCCCAGGATGCTTGGGTTGAGCGTGGCAACCACCCAGCACACCACCAGCATCAGCGCGGCAACCACACGGTCCAGGGCCTTGGCGCCCGGACGCGCGCCGGTCTTGGCAATGATGCCCTTGAGGCCTTCGCTGGCGCCGATGTAGTGGCCCAGGAACGACTTGGCAATGGCCACGAACGCGATCAACGGTGCGGCAAAGGCGATGGTCGGGTTGCTGAAGTGGTTGGCCAGGTACGACAGGATCGACAGGTTCTGCGCCTTGGCTTCGGCCAGTTGGGCGCTGTCGAGGGTCAGTACGCAGCTGAACACGAAGAACAGCACCATCACCACCATCAGCAGGTGGGCACGGCGCAGGATCTGGCCGCTACGCTGGTCGGCGTGCTCGCCGTAGCTGCGCTTCTGGTCCACCGCGAAGGCCGAGATGATCGGCGAATGGTTGAACGAGAACACCATCACCGGAATCGCCAGCCACAGGGTATGCAGGAAGGCCGAGCCCGACGGCACCTGGGCGGCGCTGTCGAGGATGCCGCCGGTCCAGTGCGGCACCAGGTACAGGCCCAGCAGCGCCAGGGCAACGATGAACGGGTAGACCAGCAGGCTCATCACCTTGACCGTGGCTTGCTCGCCGCAGCGCACGATCGCCAGCAGGCCGAGAATCAGCACGAACGACAGGATCGCCCGTGGCGGTGGCGCCATGTGCAACTGGTGCTCCATGAAGCTGCTGACGGTGTTGGTCAGTGCCACGCTGTAGATCAGCAGGATCGGGAAGATGGCGAAGAAGTACAGCACCGTGATCAGCGCACCGGCCTTGATGCCGAAATGCTCCTCGACCACCTGGGTGATGTCGCCACCGCTGCGCCCGGACAGCACGAAACGGGTCAGTGCACGGTGGGAGAAGTAGGTCATGGGGAAGGCCAGCGCCGCCAGGATCAGCAGCGGCCAGAAGCCGCCGAGGCCGGCGTTGATCGGCAGGAACAGGGTTCCGGCGCCAATGGCTGTGCCAAACAGGCCCAGCATCCAGGTAGTGTCGTGACGCGACCAGCTGCCGAGGGTGGCGGGGGTCGATTCTGCAAAGCGTTGTTCAACGCTTGGGGCCTGCTCATTCATTCCGGGTGAAGCTCCACTCGCAAGACTGCAACAGGCTGAGAATGGCGAAACAGTGCGCTCGCCCAACTCAACCGGAAAAGAGGGGCGCGATTGTGCACGGAAAGGTTGCACTTGCGAAGCCCCAATCCGAGGGGCGGTTGCACTTGTCTTTACAAGCAGGTTGTGCCTGCACCCAATTGTGTAGGAGCGGGCTTGCCCCGCGAACACGGGCCAAGCCCGTGCCAGGCACCGAGGCGCCTGCTTCGCGGGGCAAGCCCGCCCCTACACATGGCACCTGGGTTATCGTTGAACGGCGGCGAACGCTTCGGCGACCTGCTTGAGGTTGTCAGGGCGCAAGCCCGACATGCACACCCGGCCGCTGTCGATCAGGTACACGCCGAACTCGTCACGCAGGCGACGCACCTGCTCGACGCTGAACCCGGTGTAGCTGAACATGCCGCGCTGGCGCAGGAAGAACTGGAAGTCCTGGCCCGGCAGCAGCACCGCCAGGGCGTCGACCAGCGCCTGGCGCATGTCGAGGATACGCTTGCGCATCACTTCCACTTCCGCCGCCCACTGGGCGTTCAGGGCCGCATCGCCGAGCACGCCGGCAACCAGTTGGGCACCGAAGTTGGGCGGGCTGGAGTAGTTGCGGCGCACGGTCGCCTTGAGCTGGCCGAGCACGCTCTGGGTGGTGGCTTCGTCGTCGCAGACCACCGACAGGCCCCCTACCCGCTCGCCGTACAGCGAGAAGATCTTGGAGAACGAGTTGCTGACCAGGCACGGCACGCCGGCACGGGCCATTTCGCGAATGGCATAGGCGTCTTCGACCAGGCCTTCGCCGAAGCCCTGGTAGGCGATGTCGAGGAACGGAATCAGCTGGCGCGCCTTGACCACTTCCACCACTTGCTGCCACTGCTGCGGTTCCAGGTCGGCACCGGTGGGGTTATGGCAGCACGGGTGCAGCAGCACGATGCTGTTGGCCGGCAGGCCCTGCAGGGCTTGCAGCATGCCGGCAAAGTCGACGCCACGGCTGGCCTGGTCGAAGTACGGGTAGCTGTGCACCTTGAACCCGGCACCTTCGAAGATCGCGCGGTGGTTGTCCCAGGTCGGGTTGCTGACCCAGACTTCCGACTGCGGGAAGTAACGCTTGAGGAAATCGGCACCCACCTTCAGCGCGCCGGAGCCGCCAACGGTCTGCACGGTGGCCACGCGCTTGCCGGTCACGGCCGGGTGGTCATTGCCAAACAGCAGCGCCTGGATAGCCTGGCGGTAGCTGGCCAGGCCTTCCATGGGCAGGTACAGCGAGGCTTCGTGGGCTTGGCTGGCGATGCGTTTTTCCACCGCATCCACCGCCGCCAACTGCGGCACCACGCCAGCCTCATCGTAATACAGGCCAATACTCAGGTTGACCTTGTTGGCGCGCGGGTCGGCCTTGAAGGTTTCCATCAACGAGAGGATCGGGTCGCCGGCATAGGCATCGACATGTTTGAACACAGCGTGCAGCTCCTTGGATCAGGACAGTTCGGAAAGGCTGCCCCGAGGATACCCGCAGTTGCGCCCGAGGAACATCACATAAGTGCAAGGTTGTCTATGCAACATTGCACGCTGCGATCCTCTTGTAGGAGCGGGCTTGCCCCGCGAACACCGGCAGAGCCGGTGCCATGCATCGCGGTGCCTGCTTCGCGGGTCAAGCCCGCTCCTTTCAATCAGTGGGCCCGTTCAGCCAAGCAACGCCCGCAACCCTTGCAACTCCCCTTCACTCACCGCCACCCCCTCACGCCCTGCCACTTCACGCTCACGATAGCGCCGCTCTCCTGGCATCCGCGACAACCCCGCCGCCTGCATCTGCTCAACCAGCTCCCGGCTGCGCTGGGCAAACCGATCCCCTTCGGCCTTGCTCGGGTCGATGACGATAATCAGCTGCCCGGTCCACGGCGTCTTCGCCCCGGGATGCCCCGACCAGTCGAATTCCCAGGAGAAATGCCCGCCGGTCAACGCCGCCGCCAGCAGCTCGACCATCATCGACAGCGCCGAGCCCTTGTGCTCGCCAAACGGCAACAACGCGCCGCCTTCCAGAATGGCCTTGGGGTCGGTGGTGGGCTGCCCATCGGCATCCACGCCCATGCCTGCGGGCAGTTGCTGGCCCTCGCGCGCCGCAATCTGCACATCGCCGTGGGCCATGGCGCTGGTGGCCATGT
This sequence comes from Pantoea sp. Ap-967, assembly GCF_011752565.1. GTDB lineage: Bacteria > Pseudomonadota > Gammaproteobacteria > Pseudomonadales > Pseudomonadaceae > Aquipseudomonas. The sequence continues at coordinate 112,989 of NZ_VWXK01000007.1, read as the reverse complement.
CGAAGACAATCGGCTCATGCCCCGCGCACGGCGCGGCAAAGGCAATTGGGTTGGTGCCGAACAGCGGCTTGCGTGCACCGTGGGGCACCACGCAGGTCATGCTGTTGACCACGCTCAGGGCCACCAGGCCCTGCTCGGCGAACGGCTCGACATCCGGCCACAGCGCGGCGAAATGGTGCGAGTTGTGAATCGCCAGCACGGCGATGCCGGCGTTGCGGGCTTTTTCCACCAGCAAGGCGCGCGCCGCCGCCAGCGCCGGCTGGGCAAAGCCGCCGCGTGCATCCACACGCACGAACCCCGGCGCCACATCGCTCACCTGGGGTACAGCGCGGCCATCGACCCAGCCGCTGGCCAGGGTCGACACGTAACCGGGCATGCGAAACACCCCGTGGCTGTGGGCGCCATCGCGCTGGGCGCTGGCGCAGTTGTCGGCCAGCACTGCGGCCACCGCCTCGCTGCAGCCGTGGCGCTGGAAAATGGCCTGCAACAACCCTTGCAACTCAGCCAGGGGCATGCGCAAGGACGGGCCGGAAGACGATGCAGACATCTGTAGCTCCTTTGTTGGAATTGGACTGGCGACAGGTGAGGCAAGCAAACCTTTGCATGACCAGGCCTGCCCAGCAAGGGCTGCCCGATCATTGCGCGGCTGCAATGAGCCGCTTGCATCGTTAAATATTATTGACCAAGCCCCCTGCCAAACCCTTGCCGGCTGAGGCTCGCAAGGGTTTAAGCCCCGTATTTAGGCGCCCGGAGGCGTTTTTGCTCGTTTGACATATCGAACGGCTCTGGCAAGCTATCCACAAGCCCCGACCGGCATCGCCCACTGACGAGCCGGCAGTGCTCGGGACTTCAGGTAGCACATCGAGGCCAAGGCCGTGCACCTGCACAACAACGACAGGCAGAGCCCTGTCATAAGGTGACATATGTCCAACAGCAACATTGGCAACAAGCAACCTTCCCTGCGCAAACCCGTCGTCCTGATGACCATGGGCAGCCAAGAGCGCAAAGGCCATGACTACCAGGTCATGACCCACAAATACATCACCCCGCTGGTCGACTTCGCCGATTGCGTGCCGGTTCTGGTGCCCACCTGCTGTGGCATCGACGACCTGGACACCTACCTGGACATGGCCGACGGCGTGTACCTGACCGGCGCGGGCAGCAACATCGACCCGGCGCTGTACGGCCAGGAGAACCAAACCCCCGGCAAGGGCCAGGACCAGAACCGCGACCTGTTCGACATTCCGCTGGTCAAGGCGGCGATCAAGCGTGGCCTGCCGATCTTCGGCATCTGCCGCGGCATGCAGGAAATCAACGTGGCCTTGGGCGGTGACATCTACCAGAAGGTGTATGCCGAGCCAGGCTTCAACGACCACCGGGAAAACCCGGAAGATCCGGTTGAGGTGCAGTACGCGCAGGTGCATGGCGTGAAAATCAAGCCGGGCAGCTGGCTGCGCGACACCCTGGGCACCGACGAAATTCGCGTCAACTCGCTGCATGGCCAGGGCCTGCGTAACCTGGGCGCCGGTATCGAGCCAATCGCCCATGCCGAGGACGGCCTGGTCGAGGCGATTCATGCGCCAAGCATTTCGCCGTTCCTGTTTGCCGTGCAGTGGCACCCGGAATGGCAAGCGGCGAAGAACCCGGACTCGATCAAGATGTTCCAGGCCTTCGGCGACGCCTGCCGCGCCCAGGTGCGCAAAGCCCAGATCAAGCGCCAACAGGCAGCCTGATCGCCCGGTTTCAGCTTCGTTAGTTTTGATCGCGGGGCGGCGCAAGGCCGCCCCCGTTTTCCCGGTCACCCTCTGCTGGTCCCAGAACACCTCCCGTGGAAGCGGGCGGCGGGCTTGTGCCTGTCTCCGCGATCGTTTTTTTATTTCCCTTTGTTAGAGATACGATGACTGCTCAGGTGGTTGTCTTGGGATTTTCTGCGCCTGGGAGATCGAGCGCCGCCCGCGCGGCGCTTCGCGAACTGCGCTCGCTCCTACGTTTTTTTCGGGCCAATTATTCCTGCCGGAAACAAACGTAGGAGCGACCGTAGGTCGCGATGCGCCGCGCGGGCGGCGCTCGATATCCGCACCACCGCAAAACTCAAACCGATCACCCGCCCACCCAGACACCCACACAAAAATTTTCTGCCAAGGGGGACTAGCCATCAAGCAGGTTGTACGATAACTTACCTCCAACACAGAACAACACCCTTCACCCCAAGCGCCACAGGATGCCAACAACAATGACTCCACAAGAACTGAAATCCATCCTCTCCCACGGCCTGCTGTCTTTCCCGGTCACCGACTTCAACGCCCAGGGCGACTTCCACCAGGCCGGCTACATCAAGCGCCTGGAATGGCTGGCCCCCTACGGCGCCAGCGCGCTGTTCGCCGCCGGTGGCACCGGTGAGTTCTTCTCCCTGGCCGCCAGCGAGTACAGCCAGGTAATCAAGACCGCCGTCGACACCTGCGCCAAGTCGGTTCCGATTCTCGCCGGCGTGGGCGGCTCCACCCGCCAGGCCATCGAATACGCGCAAGAAGCCGAGCGCCTGGGGGCCAAGGGCCTGCTGCTGCTGCCACACTACCTGACCGAAGCCAGCCAGGACGGCGTTGCCGCCCACGTCGAAGCCGTGTGCAAATCGGTGAAGATCGGCGTAGTGGTGTACAACCGCAACGTCTGCCGCCTGAACGCCAACCTGCTCGAACAACTGGCCGAGCGCTGCCCGAACCTGATCGGCTACAAGGATGGCCTGGGCGACATCGAACTGATGGTGTCGATCCGTCGCCGCCTGGGTGACCGTTTCAGCTACCTGGGTGGCCTGCCGACCGCCGAGGTGTATGCTGCCGCTTACAAGGCCCTCGGTGTGCCGGTGTACTCCTCGGCGGTGTTCAACTTCATTCCCAAGACCGCGATGGACTTCTACCACGCCATCGCCCGCGACGATCACGCCACCGTGGCCAAGCTGATCGACGATTTCTTCCTGCCGTACCTGGACATCCGCAACCGCAAGGCAGGCTACGCCGTGAGCATCGTCAAGGCCGGCGCCAAGATTGCCGGTTACGATGCAGGCCCGGTTCGCACGCCACTGACCGACCTCACCGCCGAAGAATATGAAATGCTCGCCGCCCTGATGGACAAGATGGGCCCGCAATAAGCGCACCCCGCGGCCTGCCAATGCCGCCTCCGGAGTGGGCCTGCCCCACTCCGGCTACAACTCGTGAGCCCGCACAAAAATAACTAGTGGGAGTATTACCAGCATGCAAGCGACTAAAAAGACGCATGTGCGCTACCTGATCCTGTTCATGCTGTTCCTGGTGACCACGATCAACTACGCAGACCGAGCCACCATCGCCATCGCAGGCTCCAGCCTGCAGAAAGACCTCGGCATCGACGCCGTTACCCTCGGTTATATCTTCTCCGCCTTCGGATGGGCTTACGTGGCCGGGCAAATTCCCGGCGGCTGGTTGCTGGACCGCTTCGGTTCGAAGAACGTCTACGCCTTCAGCATCTTCACCTGGTCACTGTTCACCCTGCTGCAGGGCTTTGTCGGCGGCCTGCCAGTGGCCTGGGCCGTGGTCACCCTGTTCACCCTGCGCTTTCTGGTCGGGTTCGCCGAAGCCCCGTCGTTCCCGGGCAACGCCCGTGTGGTCGCGGCCTGGTTCCCAACCCAGGAGCGCGGCACTGCCTCGGCGATCTTCAACTCGGCGCAATACTTCGCCACCGCCCTGTTCGCCCCGATCATGGGCTGGATCGTGTTCAGCTTCGGCTGGGAACACGTGTTCGTGGTGATGGGTGGCCTGGGGATCGTGTTCTCCATGGTGTGGCTCAAGACCATCTACAACCCACGCCAACACCCGCGCATCAGCCAAAGCGAACTCGACCACATCGAGCAGAACGGCGGCCTGGTCGACATGGACCAGAAACGCGGCAACGACGGCCCGAAATGGGGCTACATCAAGCAACTGCTGACCAGCCGCATGCTGCTGGGCGTGTACCTGGGCCAGTATTGCATCAACGCCATCACCTACTTCTTCCTCACCTGGTTCCCGGTGTACCTGGTGCAGGAGCGCGGCATGACCATCCTCAAGGCAGGCTTCATCGCCTCGCTGCCGGCGGTGTGCGGTTTCATCGGTGGCGTGCTGGGCGGGGTGATCTCGGACTGGCTGCTGCGCCGTGGCAACTCGCTGACCTTCTCGCGCAAGCTGCCGATCGTCTGCGGCCTGTTGCTGTCGACCACCATGGTCTTCTGCAACTACGTGGATGCCGAATGGATGGTGGTCGGTTTCATGACCCTGGCCTTCTTCGGCAAAGGCATCGGCGCGCTGGGCTGGGCGGTGGTGGCAGACACCTCGCCCAAGCAGATCGCCGGGCTGTCGGGCGGCCTGTTCAACACCTTCGGCAACATCGCCTCGATCACCACGCCCATCGTCATCGGCTACATCATCAGCGCCACCGGCTCGTTCAAGTGGGCCTTGGTGTACGTGGGCGCCAACGCCTTGGTGGCGGTGTTCAGCTACCTGGTGATCGTCGGCCCGATCAAGCGAATCGAGCTGCTCGAAGACGCCCCCAAGCCACAGGCTGAGCCCGTCGCCCCAGGCGAACTGGCCAGCTCGCGCCACTGAGTGAACACGCCCGCGCGGGCCACAGCCTGCGCGGGCGGATGTACAAAAAGCCTGAGAACCTGACAAGTAGGGCCAAACCATGCAGTTGATCGAACATTCCGACTCGCCCCGCTACGTCCGCCTGCACGATGACGACAATGTCGTGGTGGTGGTCAACGACGGCGGCCTGGGCGAAGGCGCCCGCTTCGCCGACGGCCTGACCTTGGTCGAAGGCGTGCCGCAAAGCCACAAGGTGGCCACCGTTGCGATTGCCAAGGGCGAGCCCGTGCGCCGCTATGGGCAAATCATCGGTTACGCACTCGAAAACCTGCGCCAGGGCAGCTGGGTGCAGGAAACCCAACTGGCCATGCCGGCTGCCCCGGAGCTGGACAGCCTGCCACGCTGCGACGCAGTGCCAGCCCCCCTGCCGCCGCTGGAGGGCTTCACCTTCGAAGGCTACCGCAACGCCGATGGCACCGTCGGCACGCGCAACATCCTTGGCATCACCACCACCGTGCAATGCGTAACCGGCGTGCTGGAGCATGCGGTCAAGCGCATCCGCAGCGAACTGCTGCCCCAATACCCCAACGTCGACGACGTGGTCGCCCTCACCCACAGCTACGGTTGCGGCGTGGCGATCAACGCCCGTGACGCCTATATCCCGATCCGTACCGTGCGCAACCTGGCGCGCAACCCGAACCTCGGTGGCGAAGCGCTGGTGATCAGCCTGGGCTGCGAAAAACTCCAGGCCGGCCAGGTGATGCACGAAGGCGACCCGTCGGTGGACCTCAGCGAACCCTGGCTGTACCGCCTGCAGGACGCAAGCCTGGGCTTTGCCGAAATGATCGAGCAGATCATGGGCCTGGCCGATACCCGCCTGAAGAAACTCAACCAGCGCCGCCGCGAAACGGTGCCGGCCAGCGAACTGATCCTGGGTATGCAGTGCGGTGGCAGCGACGCCTTCTCCGGCATCACCGCCAACCCGGCGCTGGGCTATGCCGCCGACCTGCTGGTACGCGCCGGCGCCACCGTGCTGTTCTCGGAAGTGACCGAGGTGCGCGACGCCATCTACATGCTCACCTCCCGCGCCGAAAACCAGGACGTGGCAGGCGCCCTGGTGCGCGAGATGGACTGGTACGACCGCTACCTGCAGCAAGGCGCCGCCGACCGTAGCGCCAACACAACGCCTGGCAACAAGAAAGGCGGGTTGTCCAATATCGTCGAGAAGTCCCTGGGCTCGATCGTCAAGTCCGGCAGTGGCGCCATCCAGGGCGTGCTCGGGCCTGGCGAGCGGGTCGACCGCAAGGGCCTGATCTTCTGCGCCACCCCGGCCAGCGACTTCGTCTGCGGCACGCTGCAACTGGCTGCCGGCATGAACCTGCACGTGTTCACCACCGGCCGCGGCACCCCCTATGGCCTGGCCATGGCCCCGGTGGTCAAGGTGTGCACCCGCAGCGAACTGGCCCAGCGCTGGCCCGACCTGATCGACATCGACGCCGGGCGCATCGCCAGTGGCCGTTCGAGCATCGAGGAGCTGGGCTGGGAGCTGTTCCACTACTACCTGGACGTGGCCAGCGGCCGCAAGCAGACCTGGGCCGAACGGCACCGCCTGCACAACGACATCACCCTGTTCAACCCGGCACCGATTACCTGATGACCAAGGCCAGCTCGATGTTCACGCCTATGGCAACTCCCTGTAGGAGCGGGCTTGCCCGCGAACACCGGCAAAGCCGGTGCCATGCACCGCGTCGCCTGCTTCGCGGCACAAGGCCGCTCCTACAGGGGCCAATCGAGCCGGCCGGATCACTTTTTTGTTCACCCCTCTCTACAGGAGCACCCCATGCCTGAGATCCTCGGCCACAACTTCATCGCCGGCCAGCGCAGCGCCGCCGGCCCACAGCGCCTGCAGAGCCTGGACGCCAGCACCGGCGAGGCCCTGCCCTACAGCTTCGCCCAGGCCACCGAGGCCGAAGTGGACCAGGCCGCCCAGGCCGCCGCCGCCGCCTTCGCCGAGTTCCGCCAACTGGCCCCGGCGCGGCGCGCCGAATTCCTCGACGCCATTGCCGCCGAACTGGACGAACTGGACGACGCCTTCGTCGCCATCGTCTGCCGTGAAACCGCCCTGCCCGCCGCACGCATCCAGGGCGAGCGTGGCCGCACCAGCGGCCAGATGCGCCTGTTCGCCCAGGTGCTGCGCCGGGGTGACTTCCTCGGCGCACGCATCGACCTGGCCCTGCCCGAACGCCAGCCGCTGCCGCGCGTCGACCTGCGCCAGATGCGCATCGGCGTTGGCCCGGTGGCCGTGTTCGGCGCCAGCAACTTCCCGCTGGCCTTCTCCACCGCCGGTGGCGACACCGCTGCCGCCCTGGCCGCCGGCTGCCCGGTGGTGTTCAAGGCACACAGCGGCCACATGGCCACCGCCGACCTGGTCGGTTGCGCCATCGTTCGCGCTGCCGAGCGCACCGGCATGCCCAAGGGCGTGTTCAACATGGTGTTCGGCGGTGGCGTGGGCGAGCCGCTGGTCAAGCACCCGGCCATCCAGGCCGTTGGCTTCACCGGTTCGCTCAAGGGCGGCGACGCCCTGTGCCGCATGGCCGCCGAGCGGCCACAGCCGATCCCGGTATTCGCCGAGATGTCCAGCATCAACCCGGTGATCATCCTGCCGGGCGCCCTGGCCAAGCGTGGCGAAGCCATTGCCCGCGAACTGGCCGGTTCCGTGTGCCTGGGTGCCGGGCAGTTCTGCACCAACCCGGGCCTGGTCATCGGCCTGCAGTCAGCATCGTTCAGCCAACTGCTCGCCGACCTCGGCCAGCACCTGGACCAGCAAGCCGGCCAAACCCTGCTCAACGCGGGCGGCCTGCGCAGCTACGTGGGTGGGCTTGAGCACCTGCACGCCCATGCGGGCATCGAGCACCTGGCCGGCCAGGCCCAGCAAAGCAGCCAGGCCCGCGCCCAGCTGTTCAAGGCCGACGCCCGCCTGCTGGTAGACGCCGACCCGCTGTTGCAGGAAGAAGTATTCGGCCCGACTACCGTTGCCGTGGAAGTGGCAGACACCGCACAACTGCGAGCCGCCCTGCTCGGCCTGCGCGGCCAGCTGACGGCCACGCTGATTGGCGAGCCAGAGGACTTCCAGGCCTTCGCCTGGCTGGTGCCGTTGCTGGAAGAGAAAGTCGGCCGGATTCTGGTCAATGGCTACCCGACCGGTGTAGAAGTGTGTGACGCCATGGTTCACGGCGGGCCGTATCCTGCCACCTCCGATGCCCGTGGCACCTCGGTCGGCACCCTGGCCATCGACCGTTTCCTGCGCCCGGTGTGCTACCAGAACTACCCGCAGGCGCTGTTGCCCGAGGCACTGCGTGACAGCAACCCGCTGGGCCTGCGCCGCCTGGTCAACGGGCAGTGGAGCGAAGGGGCGGTCTGATTGCCCTAAGACAACAAAGCCCCGCATCTGCGGGGCTTTTCTTTGGTGTAGCTTGTGCCTACGGCGGTTACGCCAACCTGGTAGGAGCGAGCGTAGCTCGCGAAGGGCCGCGCAGCGGACCCAGGGGTTTCAGCTTCGCGGCACATGATGCTGGGGCTGCCTTGCAGCCCATCGCGAGCTACGCTCGCTCCTACCAGGCCATCGGCAACGGGTGAAACGGTAAAGGGCCAGCCCTGCCTACACAGGCCTCAGGCCCCCAGCGCCTCGGCCTCTTCATGGGCCTGGCGCAGACGCTCGCGGCTGTTGCTCAGGTGCATGCGCATGGCCATCTTCGCCCCTTCGCTGTCGCGCCGGGCAATGGCTTCGTAGATGGCCTCGTGCTCGTGCATCAGCCGGCTCATGTAGTGCGCCTGGTCATCATGGGCCAGGCGCGCCGAATTCAACCGGGTACGCGGAATGATGCTGGTGCCCAGGTGGTTGATGATATCGGCGAAGTAATGGTTGCCGCTGGCCTGGGCGATGCGCAGGTGGAACTGAAAATCCGCCGACACCGCATCCAGGGCATGGGCGGCCCCTTCGTTGAGCTCATCGAGCGCGGCACGCATGCCCGCCAGCTCCTCGTCACTGCGCCGCTGCGCGGCAAGGCCTGCCGACTCGATCTCCAAGGCAATGCGCAGCTCCAGCACCGCCAGCACTTCGCGCAGCGTCACCACCGTGGCCGGGTCGATACGGAAACCCCCGGTTGCCGGGGCGTCGAGCACGAAGGTGCCGATGCCATGGCGCGTCTCGACCTGCCCGGCAGCCTGCAGCCGCGAGATCGCCTCACGCACCACGGTGCGGCTGACGCCCTCCTCGGCCATGATCTGCGACTCGGTCGGCAGTTTGTCGCCGCGCTTGAGCTGGCCGCTGCGAATCCGCTCGGTCAGTACCGTGACCAGTTCCTGGGCCAGACTGCGTGGCTTGCGCCGGGTCTTTGCCTGTACCTGCTGCTCTGTCATGCCCTGTGTTTCACCTTGAAAGACAGCCGTCATGATAGCGCAAGCAGTTGTACGATCACATACACCCGGTGCGCTATTTCTTACAAAGCCGCCGTTGGCGCACGCCCCAGCACCCGGGCGTATTCGTCACGTGCATGCTGCTCGGTGAACTCCCCTGCCCACTTGGCCACCACCACAGTGGCCACGCTGTTGCCGATGGTGTTGCACGCAGCCATGGCCATGGACATGAACCGGTACACGCCAAACAGCAATGCCAGGCCCTCCACCGGCAGCACGCCAATGGCCGTGACGGTGGCGGCGAACACCACGAAACTGCCGCCCGACACTGCCGCAGCGCCCTTGGACGTCACCAGCATGATGGCCAGGATGCCCAACTGCTGCTCCCAACCCAGCGGCACGCCGTAGGCATTGGCGATGAACAGCACGCTCAGCGACATGTACAGCAACGTGCCATCGAGGTTGAAGGCATAACCGGTTGGCAGCACCAGCCCCACGCTCTGCTTCGAGCAGCCGAACCGCTCCAGTTTCTGCAGCAGGCGCGGCAAGGCGCTTTCCGACGACGCCGTGCCCAGCACGATGAATATCTCGTCCTTGATGTACGCCAGAAAGCGCAGGAAGCTGAAGCCCGACAGGCGGCACACCGCGCCCAGCACCACGAACAGGAAGAACGCCACCGCCACGTAGAACATCAGCACCAGGTTGGCCAGCGACATCAGCACCGCCGAGCCGTTGCTGCCCACGGCATAGGCCACCGAACCGAAGGCGCCCAGCGGGGCGAACTTCATGATCAGGTTGATGAACTCGAAGAAGCATTCCGAAACGCGGTTGAGGCCGTCCTCGATCACCTCCCGGCGTTCCTGCTTCAAGGCCAGCAAGGCGAAGCCGAACAGCACGGCAATCACCAGCACCTGCAACAGCTGGCCACCCGCGAAGGCGCCGACGAAATTGTCCGGGAAGATGCCGTAGATGAAGTCCATGGTCGAGGTCGGCGCGTGGCCCTTGGCGACCGCAGCCGACGCCGCTGCCGAGGCGGCGCTGCTGGCGTGGGCACCGTGCATGCCTGAGCCGATGCCGATCAGGTTGCCCCACAGCAGGCCAATGGCCAGGGCCAGGGTCGACAGCACCTCGAAGTACACCAGGGCACGCCAGCCAACCTTGCCCACCCGCTTGATGTCACCGGCCGAGGCAATGCCGTGCACCACGGTAAAGAACACCAGCGGCGCAACGGCCGTCTTGATCAGCTTGAGAAAGATATCCCCGAGCACCTTGAAACTGGCAGCGAGCTCGGGCGCGATGAAACCAAAGGCGATGCCCAGCAGCATCGCCGCCACAACCTGGAAGGTCAGGTCCTTGTAGAGCGGTTTTTTCAACGTGGAAGACATGGCTGCATTCTCATTGTTCTTGTAGAAAAACACGCCGTGGCCCGGCCATTCGCCGGGCCGCGGTGCACATCAGCGGGCGACGGCGCCCGGGCGGGCCAGGGCCAGGTCGACCATCTGCGGCGCCATGCCCAGGTAGTTGGCCGGGTCGCACAACCCCTGGAGGGTGGCCAGGTCCAGGCTTGCGGTGGCTTCACCCTGGGCCTGCAGCGCTTCGAGCAGGCTGATGCCCTGGTCGTTGGCCAGGCGGCAGGCGGCGTACACCACGTCGTGGGCCACCTGGCGGCCCAAGGCCGGTGCCAGGCCCATCATCACCGCCTCGGCAACGATCAGGCCCTGGGTCATGTCGAGGTTCTTGCGCATGCGCTCGGTGCGCACGTCCAGCCCGGCGAGCATGAAGCGCGCCTGGCCCAGCGAGGCGGCAGTGAGGGCGAAGGCCTCGGGAATGGCGATCCACTCCGCCTGCCAGGGGCCAGTGGAGCGCTCGAAGTCCTGGATCATCGCATCGAGCATCAGCCCGGCTTGCTGGCGCACGCCCTTGGCAGCGGCATACATCAGCTCGCAGGAGATGGGGTTGCGCTTCTGCGGCATGGTGCTGCTGGCACCACGGCCCTTGACGAATGGCTCGTAGGCTTCGCCCAACTCGCTGGTCATCATCATCATGATGTCCAGCGCCACCTTGCCCAGCGAGGCGCTGACCAGGCCCAGGAAATTCAGGGTTTCGGCCAGGCCGTCACGGGCCACGTGCCAGGTCGCCTGGGGTACGCCCAGGCCCAGTTCGGCCATCAACGCCGCCTGCACCTGCAGGCCCTTGTCACCCAGTGATGCCAGGGTGCCGGCGGCCCCGGCGAACTGCCCCACTTCCACCCGCGGGCGCAGTTCGACCAGGCGCTCGGCGTGGCGGTCGAACATGCTCAGCCACACCGCGCACTTGTAGCCGAAGGTGATTGGCAGCGCGTGCTGCAGGTGGGTACGGCCGGCCATCGGCGTGTCGCGGTAGCGCTGCGCCAGTTCGGCCAGCAGGCCACGCACGGCCTGCACGTCGCGCTCGACGATGGCCAGGGCGGCGCGCACCTGCAGCACCACGGCGGTGTCCATGATGTCCTGGGTGGTAGCCCCCCAGTGCACGTAGCGGCCAGCCTCGCCGCACAGTTTGGACAGCTGCTCGACCAGCGGCAGGATCGGGTAGCCGACGATCTCGGTTTCGTGCTGCATCAGCGCCAGGTCCAGCGCGTCGTAGCGCGACAGCTCGGCAATCTGCGCCGCAGCCTCGGCCGGAATCACCCCGCAGCGGGCCTCGGCCCTGGCCAGGGCCACTTCAACTTCGATATAGCGCTCGATCAGCGCCTGGTCAGAGAACACCGCACGCATTTCGGCGGTGCCGAACATGTCGCGGAACAGGGTGGAGTCGAAAACGGTGGTGGACATGGGCGGCCATCCTGAAATGCTGTTATTGAGCGTACATATTTTATATGTCCGTACATAATTCTTGCCCCAGCGCTGATACACTGTCAACCGGTGCATTTGACGGGACAGACCGAAGGCATGAACGAAACGCGATACGCCGTGGTGGCCAAGGACTTGATGGAAGGCATCGCCAGTGGCCGTTACCCCGTGGGCAGCCTGCTGCCTACCGAGTTCGAGCTGTGCGATTTGTACGACGTGAGCCGCCACACGGTGCGGGCGGCCATCAACCAGTTGCTCAACCAGGGCCTGGTGTCACGCCGCAAGCGGGTCGGTACGCGGGTTGAGGCCAGCAGCCCACGGGGTGGCTACTCCCAGTCGCTGGCAACGGTGGCGGACCTTGCCCACCTGGCGGAAACCCAGCAGCGGGAAATTCAGGACGTGCGCCATTTCGTGGCCGACCTGGGCGAGGCGGCGCGCCTGGGGCTGGTGCCGGGCGAGCATTACTTCTGCGTGTCGAGCATCCGGGTCGACCGCCAGCACAATGCCGCCCCGCTGTGCTGGACGGATGTCTACGCCCAGCGTGACTACGCCGAGGTCATCGACCTCGCCCGCGCGCAGCCAGGCCAATTGATCGCCAGCCTGATCGAGCAGCATTACGGGCGTGCCATTGCCGTGGTCGACCAGCAGGTACGGGCGGTGTTGCTGCCGGTGGAGTTGGCGCGGGTGTTAAAGGCCGAGGCGGGTTCGCCTGGGTTGAAGATTCTGCGTCATTACCGCGACGACAGCGGCGAGTTGATGGCCGTGTCCGAGACGGTGCACCCGGATGACCGCTTCACCCTGGTAACCCAGATGCGCCGGGATAAAGCCCCCGCCTGACCCGAAAACGGTGGTAGGAGCGAGCGTAGCTCGCGATGCGATCTACCAGGCGCCACATGCCTTGAGGTATGGGCCCGTCTGTGAGATCGCATCGCGAGCTACGCTCGCTCCTACCAAGGTTGCGTTATCGCTCGGGGTAACAATGCCAGCAAGATACTGGCCCCCAGGCCTGCGAAGCGCGGGCAAACTTCGTTCATCTTCAGATGCTTAGGACAGCAACATGCGAACATTTCTAGCAGCGATGGCCGGTTGCCTGCTTGCCACCGTCGCCTTCGCCGCCCAGGCTCGGGCACTAGACCAGAACGACCGCAACGTCTGTGGCTGGGGCTCGCAGATCGCCGCCGAGGCCCAGCACGCCAAGCTTTCCGGGGTCACCCTGTACGCGACCCGCAAGAAGCTGCAAGTGCGGCGCTTCCCCAAGCCGTGGATGCGCATGACCGCCTTCGGCATCACCGAGCAAACCTACAACAGCCGCTCGCGGCTGCAGCCTGCGGCAATCAAGCAGACGTACTACGAGCAGTGCGTCCAGCATGCCGTTGCGAAGAAATAATCTTAACAATTCAATAAGTTAGACCGCATATGTGATCTAACTTATTTAAGAAATCACTTGAGCTTTCTCCCAGCTCAAGCCACCCGGCTGTCAGCAGCCGCTGAGCGTCGCAGCCCGGCGTTCACCGGCAAAGAACAGCGGGCGCAGGCGCACGCCGATCAGGTTGCCGCCATACGCCGCCACCAGCCACAGCCAGCCATGCAGGCTGCCCGAGGCGATGCCGCTGAAGTAGGCGCCGATGTTGCAACCGTATGCCAGGCGCGAGCCATACCCCAGCAGCAGGCCACCGATCACCGCGGCAATCAGCGACGGCAGCGGAATCTTCAGGCTGGGTGCGAAGCGCCCGGCCAGGCCCGCTGCCAGCAACGCGCCGAGCACGATGCCCAGGTCCATCACCGTGGTGATGTCCTGCCACAGCGGCGCTGCCAGGGCCTTGGCGTTGGCCGGGGCCTGCCAGAACACCCAGTTGCCCACGTCCACGCCGAAGCTGGCCAGGGTCTTCGCCCCCCACAGGGCAAATGCCGAGGTGATGCCCCACGGGCGCCCCGCCAGGGCCAGGGTGGCGTAGTTCAGCAGGGCCAGGGCAATGGCGCCCCACAGAAGCGGCCACGGGCCACGCAGGAAACGGCGCAGGCCCTGGTGCTCGCTGCTCACGGGAGCCTCCAGGGTGCCATGGCGGCGCTTTTCCAGCACCACGCTGGCCCAGGCGATGACCGCGAACAGCGCAACGCTCGCCAGCAACGCCGGGGCCACGCCCCAGGCCTGGACGATCGACGTCGCCGGGAACGACGGCAAGGCAAACCACCAGTCGGCGTGATGGGTGGCCGTCACCGAGCCAATGATGAAGAACAGCAAGGTCACCAGCATCCGCGCGTTACCGCCACCCACCGTGAACAGCGTGCCCGACGCGCAGCCGCCGCCCAGTTGCATGCCAATGCCAAAGATGAAGGCGCCGAACACCACCGACACACCGGCAGGTGCGACCAGCCCGGTGACCGGCGTGCCGAACAGGCTGCCCGCCGACAACGCCGGGAAGAACAGCAGCACGGCCAGGGTCAGCATGACCATCTGCGCGCGCAGGCCCGCGCCCCGGCGTTCGTTGATGAACACACGCCAGGCCGAGGTAAAGCCGAAGGCGGCGTGGTACAGGGTCAGGCCCAGGGCGGCGCCGACGATCAGCAGCAACATCTGCTTGAAGCCGGCATTGAGGTTGAGGAACCAGGCCCCGGCCAGCAACAGGGCCAGGGCGATCAACGGCGCGCCGAGGCGGCGCGGTTCGGGTGTGGCGGTAACGGAAAGACCCATCGGAATACTCGGATTACAGTGAAACGGGCCTCGAGTATACCCCTGCGCCAGGCATCATGCTGCACGTTGGCCTGGCTTCAATAAGCCTGCTTGCCGGTAAAGGCATTGAGCGTTCGCACCAGGATCACGAAGTCGAGCCACAACGACCAGTTGTTGATGTACTCGATGTCCGAATCGACCCGCTGGATCATCTGCGCAACCGACTTGGTTTCACCCCTGAACCCGCGCACCTGGGCAAGGCCGGTCATGCCCGGCTTGATGTTGTGGCGGGCGAAGTACTCGACGATGTCCTGGGAGTACAACGAGTCATGTTGCAGTGCATGCGGGCGCGGGCCGACCAGGGACATTTCCCCGGTCAGCACATTGAACAGCTGCGGCAGTTCATCCAGGCTGGTGCGGCGAATGAAGGCGCCAACCTTGGTCAAGCGCGGGTCGTTCTTCTCGGCCTGCTTGACCACGCCGTTTTCCGGCTGATGAACATGCATGCTTCTGAACTTCCAGATGCGGAACGATTCGCCCGTCCAGCCAGTACGCTCCTGGCGAAAGAACACCGGCCCCGGGCTGTCGAGCTTGATGGCCAGGGCAACGGCCAGCAACACCGGTGACGCGCACAATACGATCAGCGCCGCCAGCACCCGGTCTTCGAGGTTCTTGAGGAACAGGCTCATGCCGGTCAGCGGCGTTTCCGACAGGGTCAGTACCGGAATCCCGGCAATTTCCCGCACACTGTGGTTGATCAGGCGCAGCGAGAAGATGTCCGGCACCCAGTTCACCGCAATGCACTTGTCGAGCAGCTTCAGGTAGACATCGTTGATCAGCTCAGAGCCGCCCAGTGGGGTCACCAGGTAGACAGTGCGAATGGCATGTTGCGCGACAATTTCGTCCAACTTCTTAATAGAACCCAATATGGCCAAATGCGTTTTACCGTCTGCACTTTCCTGTTCCGAACCGGGAACTTCATCGAGGCTGACACAACCGACTACGCGCTCGCCAAACCACGGGTTATTACTGATCTTCTGATACAGAAAGTTGGCCAGGTCGCCTTCCCCGATAATCAGCGCATTGTCCAGCCGGGCATGGGCGGTAAAACGCTTCTGTACTTCACGCACGGCGAAGTGCAGAAACAACTGGGCAATGTAACCAAATATAAATAACTGCCCGACCACCATCCGCGAATAGGTTTCGCTCTGCTTGGTCAGGAACGCCAGCACCACCAGGAAGCAGAACGTCGCCGACCACGCCTTGAACAGCCGGAACGCCTTGATCGAGAGCCCCACGTTGGTCCGGTAGATCGCGTAATGGTCGTAGATCACCGCCAGGGCGCCGATCAACAGCAGCAGCATGATGACGTAGTCGGAGGTGATGTAGCCGATCTGGTCGTAGATCAGGTACCAGGCCACACCGGTCACCGCGATGCCGTCGAGGCCGGCCTGGATGGCGTTGCTGACGCTGCTCCGGCGCTGAAGTAAGGAACGACTGCTTCTGGGTTCGAACACCATTGTCAGGCCTCATCAAAGTTAGCGCAGCAATTGTTTTTCACCTGGCTGGAACAATTAACTCACACACTTTTCACACTAAGCTCAACAAGGCCCGGGCCTGTTCATGCCCTCGCGGCGTTGATATCACTGTAGCAGCCATGAGTCAGCACGGCGGCGTAATTTAGCGCTGCCGCTGTTTCTGTCGCCCGCCCTGCGACGTATTACTGGCGGTTTGGCCAGCGGCGCGTCCCAGTCGCCAGGTGCGCAGCAGAAACAGCGGGTTGCCCACCACATAACGCATGAACAACCGCCGCGGCTCCTTCAACAAGCGGTAGGCCCATTCACCGCCCAGGCGCCGTAGCCAGCGCGGCGCCCGGCTCACTTTGCCGCCGAGAAAATCCAGCACCGCCCCACCGCAGACGATCAGGCACGGCCCGGTCGTTGCCTGCAGCCGCGCGGCCACGGCTTCCTGCTTGGGCATGCCCATGCCCAGCACGATCAGTTCCGGTTGTACGGCCTGGGCCAGCGCCACGTAGCGGTCAACCTCGGCAAAGCCGTCGTGCACCGACACCGGCGCAACACCGTACAGCGCCTCGCAACGCCGGGCAGCTTCGCCAAGCACCGGCTCGCGTGTGCCCCAGAACGCCACGCGCCGGCCTTTGTAGGCTGCCAGCAGGCGCGGAATGAAATCGGTGCCGTTCATGTTCAGCCCTGGGTCGAGCCCCAGGCGCCGACACAGAATCGCCACCCCCGAACCATCGCGCAGCAGCAAGTCGGCGTTTGCCAGGGTATGGCTGAAGGCCGCATGCCCGGTGGCCATGTTGAAGCCATGGGCATTGACGAACGCCAGCACCGTCGCTTGCTTGGGCGCGCCGAGCAGCGCCAGCAGGCGCTGCTCCTCGGCCGGGTCACTGACCACATGCATGTTGCCGATCACGCTGTGCCAGCGGGCCTGCCAGGTTTGCTCTGCCATCATTGGTCATCCCGCTTGGAACGCACCCACTGCACCTGGCGGCGGATCAGGAAGCCCAGGTACAGGGGAATTTTCTTGGTCGCATACAACGGTGCATAGATCAGCACCGAGAACGGGATCACTTCCCGGGAGAAACGCCCCCAGGCCAGCAGCACCGCAGCCACCAGCAAGGCCATGCCAATACTGGCCAGCACCGCCGCGCCCCACACACCCAGCCACAGGCCGGCCAGCCAGGCCACCACGAACAGCGCCGACAGCGCCAGGGTCAGCAGCGCCAGCGGTGGCACCAGCAAATCGAGCGCCATGGCCAGCAGCGGCAGCTGGCGCCGCGCCAGGGCACTGCCGAGCAGTTTCGGCCCGTCGCTGACCAGCACCCCCAGGTGGCCATGTTCCCATCGGGTGCGCTGGTTGCTCAGGCCTTCGGGGTTAAGCGGAAACAGGCTGGTCACCTCAGCCTCTGGGCAGAACAGTGGCGGCTTGCCTTGGCGGCAGAACTCCAGGCCCAGCTTGAGGTCTTCGGCCAGGTGCCCGGTGGCCAGGTTGGCCGTGGCCAGCTCTTCCCAGCGAAACGCCATGCCCGTCCCCATCAGCTGGCAGGGCAACCCGGCGCGCGCCATACCCCGTGGCCGCACCAGGTTCTTCATGCGCCAGGCAAACTCGGCCACCTGGATTTTCAGCCCGGCGCCGGCTGGCGCACGCATCAGGTCCAGGGCCTGCACCGGGCGCGCGGTGGCAACGCACAGGTGCGCCAGGTGATCGAGCGAGCCTGCGGTAAGCTTGCAATCGGCATCGATGATAACCACCACCTGCGGCGGTGAAGCGGCCAGGTGCCGAACGCCATGGTCCAACGCATAGCCCTTGCCGCGCAGTTCGGCGTGCTGGCGTTCGGTGACCTGGGCGCCCGCCGCGCGGGCCAGGGCAGCGGTGTCGTCGCTGCAGTTGTCGGCCACCACCAGCAGTTGGTCGCCCTCGCCCAATTGCTCCTGGATGCTGGCCAGCGTCGCGCCGAGCACCGTCGCTTCATTGTGCGCCGGCACCAGCACCGCCAGGCGCGGGCGTGGCCCACGCGGCACAGGCAAGGGGCGTGCGGCCAGGCAGGCCAGCAGCACCTCGGTGAACAGCACCAGCACCGGCACCAGCATCAGCAGGGCCAGCGCGGTCAATAGCCAAGCCAGGAGCGTAATCATGCGCAAGCCTCGAAGTAGCGCGCCAGCTTGGCCGCCTCGGTGTCGATATCGTGGCGTTCCAGCACCCGCTGGCGGGCCGCCTCGCCCATGCGTTGCAGCACCTCCAGCGGCTGCGCCAGGCAGTCGGCCATGGCGGCCGCCAGCTCGTCCACCGCTCCGGCGGGGAACAGCCAGCCATTCTCGTTCGGCCGCACCAGCTCGGGAATGCCCGCCACATAGGTGGTCAATACCGGGCGGCGCAGGGCCATGGCCTCCATGATCACCACCGGCAAGCCTTCAGCGAAGCTCGGCAGCACCAGCGCGCGGGCCGCGAGTATTTCCTCACGCACCTGGGCGCTGCTGATCCAGCCGGTGATGCGCACCTGGGCCTGCAGCCCATGGCGGGTGACCAAGGCCTCGATCTGCGGGCGCATCTCGCCGTCGCCGGCCAGCACCAGCTCGAAGGCGATGCCTTGCACGGCCAGCCTGCGCGCCGCCTCCAGCAGCAGCAACTGGCCCTTCTGCTCGCACAACCTGCCCACGCACACCAGCCGTGGCGCCGAGGGAATGGCAACCGCCGGGATCTCATGGAAGGCCCGCTCCAGGCCGCAATGCACGACCTTGACCTTGGGCCAATGCTCGTGGTCCACCCAGCGGTACAGCTGGCTGCGCCCGTAGGAGCTTACCGCTGCGACGAACGCGGCCCGCCGCACCTTCTCGCCCACCTGCAGGAATTGCGGCTTGTCGAACTCCTCAGGCCCATGCACGGTAAAGCTGAAGGCCGGGCCACCCAGGGCGTTGGCCAGCATCACCACCTCGGCGGAATTGGTGCCGAAATGGGCATGCACGTGTTCGGCGCCAAACGCCTGCAACCACTGCACCACCTGGCACGCCTCGGCCAGGTAGACCAGGTGGTACGGCAACGGCCGGTCGGCCCGCAGGCCCAGGCGCATGGCCAGCCACAAGGCCGCGCCAAAGCGCCGGGGCTGGGCGCGCAGCAGCTGCCACAGCGGCGTGAGCAGGCCCTTGATGCCGGCTTGCAGCACGTACTGGGTCTTGTCGCGCTCGGCAAGGTCCTCGCTGTCCTGCAACTCGCCGTCCCAGCCGCGCAGGGCGATGCGTTGCACCACCACGCCCTGGCGTTCCAGGGCAAGTATTTCGCGGCGGATGAAGCTGTGGCTGACTTTCGGGTACTGATTGATGAAGTAAGCAATGCGCATTGGAAATCCATTCAAAGCTTGCTTGAGAGAGGGCCTGGCGGCCTGTTCGCGGCGCAATCCGCCTGCACCGGGTCAGTCACCCACCTGTGGCATCGAGTTGGCCCGCGAACAGGGCGCTGGGCCCTCTTGCGAAAGGGCATGAATTGCAGGGGCATTGGGCGTCGTTGTGCCAAGCACCTCCTCATAGATCCCCAGCAACTCCAGGGCCTGGTCACTGCACAAGGTGATGCCTTGCTTGAAGCTGTTGCGGTGCTGCTGGTAGCGCGCCGGGTGTTCGAGAATGTCCAGCAGCGCCTCGCGCAGGTAGGCTTCGTCTGCACTCAAGGGAATCAGCGTGCCGTTCACCCCATCGACGATGTCCTCGACCGTGCCGCCAGCGTGGGTGCTGATGACCCAGACGTCGCGTACCAGTGCCTCGCGCACCGCAAGGCCAAAGGTTTCCTTCGACTGGGTGGGGAACAGCAACACGTCGATGCCGGCGAAGAACTCGTCGATGTTCGCCTGGGTATAGCCGGGCACGATGCTCACCGTACCGGGGATTTTCAGGCTGTGCCGGTTGAACGAGCGAAACCCCAGGTGCAGCAGGTTGTCGACCACCTTCAGCTCGTAGTCCGAGCGTGCCAGCGAGGCAAATGCCCGGGCGATCACGTCGATGCCCTTGATCGCGGCATTGCCGCCCACGAAACCAAAGCGCAGGGTTTTGCCAGGGTGGCGGTGATAGCCTGCGGCGGGCGGCAGGATGCCGTTGCGGTTGACGCGAATCCTGGCGGCCTCGAAGCCATTGGCGATGTACAGGTTGCGGCAGAACGCACTGGGTGCCAGCAGCAGGCTGGCCTGCTCCAGGGTGTTGGCCAAGAGCGCCTGGCGATAGGTGTTCAGCGCCGGGTCATCGACGCACTGGGCGCACACCTGCAGGTCGACGGTGGTCTGCCCGCAGTAGTGGCCATCTCGGTCGATCATGAACTGGCGCCCGCACACCCACCAGGTGTCGTGCAGGGTCACCACGAAGGGTATCTGCGCCTGCCGGCAGCGCTCGGCCAGCTGTACGCCCAGGCCCTGAATCGAGTGCAGGTGCACAAGGTCCGGCGCCACGCGCGCCAGCACGGCGTCGAACACTGCCACTGTGGCCGGGTTGTCGAAGTCCTCCTGGGCCGAGCGCTGGTCTGGCAAGCCCATGCCCAGCACCACCGCGCCATGGGCTTCATAACGGTACAGGCTGTAAGGCTCGGCATCGGCTTGCGGCAGCGAGGTGAGAATGAACTGCTGGAACGGCGACGCCGCCACCACCAGCCGCGCCATCTGCTCGGCCACCACGGTTGCGCCACCGAAACTGCGCGGGGCGAAGAAAATATTGGCCGCCAATACCCGTCGCCCACGCTCGATACTCAAGGCCGGCAGCACCTTGCCAAGCTGTTCGCGGGCCTGGGCGTCACCGTCTGCCTGGCTGCCCACCACGCAGACATGCGCCGTGCCCAGGTCGCTCATGGCCATGGCCAAGTTGGGCGTGGACGCGATCGCACGCTCGCACGACAACATCGCCAGCTGGTACTGGGCCACGGCCATCATCACCGCCAGCACGGCGTCGTCGCCCAGCTCGCTCATGTCGTCGCGTTGCCGGTAGGCCTGCGGGTCGAACACCAGTTCGTCGCAATCCCAGAACGAGGTCACCTTCAGCCGCCTGGCCTCCTCCACCAGCTGCACCACCCTGGCAACACCCGGCACCCGGTGCAGGATCAGCGTGCCGCACACCTGCAAGGCACTCAGGCACGCACTGTGCTCGCGCCAGTCGACTACCTGGCACCCGTAGCCCAGCGCGCACACCTGCTGCTGCAGCCAGCCCAGGCGCCCATCCAGGGGCTGTGCGGGGTCGAATTCGCCAATCAACAGCACCTCACGGGGGAACAGCTCGCTGGCGGGCACCCCGGGGCTGATCAGTGGCAAGCTTTTGCGCTTGCTGTCGCCAGGCTTGAGGAACAGCCCAGGGCCATGCTTGAGCAGTTCGCGGCAGGCCTTTTTCAGGGTCGGGTACAACCCGGCCTTGCGCAAGTAGGCCCTGAACCGCTGGTCTGCCCGCGGCTCGGTCAACAGCTGACGCAACACCCCGGCAAGCTTGGCGTGCAGGGCCGCCGACTTCGAAGTGGCCAGCGCCGGCTGGCGGATCAGCATGGCGCTGCCCAGGCGCGCACGGTGCGCTTGCACCTGATGCTCGCGCCCGCTTAGCGGCAAGGCCACGGCCAGCTGCGCGAACAGGTCGTCGAGCATGGCCTGGCGGCGGCGATACATCGCCCGTTTCTTCGGCGCGATGTCCTCGGCCGCACGCTGGGTGGCGGCCAGGGGGATGCGGAAGAAGCCCTCAAGCTCCGACGGCTCTGCCCCGCTTTCACTCCAGATCACGTCATAGTTGGCGGCCAGGGCCTGGGCCTTGTCGGCGCCGAAATACGGGTGGCGGTGGTGCCGGTTGTCGTCGGCCACTGCGTAGATGCGCCCGGCGCCCAGGCTGCGCGCCAGGAACTTCAACGCCTCGATCACCAGGCTGCGCGGGCGCAGCCCTTCGAAGTCCTTGGTCAGGTCACGGTAGATGTTCAGCGATGTCTCGCTGTCCACGCCCTTGTGAATGCCTTGCACCGCGCCCACGTACAGGCACAGCTCGCCTGCCATGCGGCCTAGGGTGAATGCCACCGAGGCCACGCGCAGCTCGCCCTGGAACAGGTTCAACACCAGCTCACCCTCGCGCTTGAACCAGATCGGCCGGTCCAGCACCAGGGTGCAGCCTGCCGAGTAGGCCGACAGGTCACACAGGGTGCGGCTGTCCTCGCGCCCCAGCAGCACCAGTGCGGGGAACTGCGCGGCCACCACTTCGTAATGGGTGGCCAGCACGTCCAGGCGCACCGGCGCGTCCCACTGCTTGCAGATGTAGGGCCACTGCACCACGCCAATGCAGTCGTAGCCAAGCGCGGCGAAGCCATCGTCGCCCAGCGAGCGCGACATGCGCTGCAAAAACCGCTGCAGCGCCGGCCAGTGCCTGACCACCATCACCAGCAATTTGCGCAGGTTGTTCAGTGCCCGCAGCGAGTACCCCGGCTGCAAGCGGAGCAAGCTACGGGCCAACGATCGGAAGCTCATCGACATGTCACTTGTACTCGATCAATGCAGTCTTGCTGGCAGTGAACCTGTCCAGCGCGAATTTGACCTGCCCGACCATCTCGGGAAACTTCGACAGCACCAGGAAAATGCCCTGCAGCCAGTTCTCGCGCGCGGAGCGGTCGCCACGCCTGGCCAGGCGCACCGCTTGCAGCGGGTACACCAGCAACAACAACAGCCCCCAGCCGTCGAACAAGGTGCAGGCCAGCAGGATCACCACGGGCAACGCCAACCCCCACAGCCAGGCCCTGCGCGACTCGCGCCGCCAGTGCCGTTCGGGTGGGTCGCCATGCAGGTAGGCACCTTCGGCAAAGGCGTAGCCACCGCGCACACTGCGCCGCCACCACTGGCTGAAACGGGTCATGGCGGCGTCGTGCAAGGTCATCTCCTCGCCCAGCCGCCAAATCTTCCAGCCGCGCGCACGCAGGCGCACGCACAGCTCCGGCTCTTCGCCGGCGATCAACCCTGGGCGGAAACCGGACACGCCCTGGAAGGCCTCGACGCGCATCAGTGCATCCCCCCCGCAGGCCTTGGCCTGCCCCACCGGTGTGTCCCACTCCAGGTCGCACAGCAGGTTGTACACCGAACGTTCTGGAAAGCGCTCGCGGCGCCGCCCGCACACCACGGCCACGTCCGGGTGCTGGTCAAGAAACGCCTGCCCCCGCGCCAGCCAGCCGGCCACCACTTCGCAATCGCCATCGACGAATTGCACGTATTGCAGCGTCGGCGCCAGCTGCAGCAACCGGGCAAAGCCCTCGTTGCGCGCCCGCGCCGCGGTGAACGGCTGGGCCATGTCCAGTGCCACGACTTCGATACCCAGGCCCTGTGCCTTGTGCACCGAACCGTCGGTGGAGCCCGAGTCGACGTAGACGATCTGTTGGGCACTGTCGGCAAGCGAAGCCAGACAACGCTCCAGGCGCAGGCCTTCGTTGCGGCCGATCACCACCACGCCGATGCCGTTCATCATGGGCCTCACTCGACACCTTGGGCCGCGCACGCGGTGTCGCGCGGTGCCCGTTGCTTGATGGTGGCCGGCACCCCTACCGCCAGGCAATTGTCCGGCACGTCGATCAGCACCACGGCATTGGAGCCGATCACCACGTTGTTGCCGATACGAATATTGCCCAGCACCTTGGCCCCGGCGCCGATGTCGACGTTGTCGCCAATCACCGGCGCAATCGGTTCGCTGACATTCTTAAGGCCGATCACCACGCCATTGCGGATACGGCAATCGTCGCCAAAGCGGGCATAGCCGCTGATGACGATGCCGCCGAAGTGGTCGATGACGAAGTTGCGCCCCACCACCACCTCGCAGGGCAGTTCGATGCCGGTGATGATCTGCACGAACTTGAACAGCACCTTGTAAACGAAGGAAAACACCTTGCGCAGCAGCGCCGGGCGCACGCCGTAGCGCCAGCGGCCAAAGCGGTACACCAGCATCACCCAGAAGCCTTGGGCACCCCAGTCACCACCGTATGCGCGCAGGTCTGCGCGGATGTTCTCGAACATGGCTTCACCTACCGCGTGGGTTGGGTTGCATAACGGGTCTTGAACAGTATTGACCAAGTAGTGCTGGCATGCCGCCAGCAGGCCTTGATCGCCTCGCGGCCACGGCCCTTGAGCAAGGCCTTGAGCGCCAGGATCAGGTCGCCCAGGCACACCAGGCACATGTGCCAGGCCAGCCCTGCCACGCCGTGATGCTTGCGAAAATAGAGCAGTTCGCTTTCGATCTGGTAGGTGGAGATCTGCCGGCTGGCCGCCTCCAGTTCGGCCACTGACTTGGAGCTTTCGCCGCCGATGTGCACCACGGTGGTGTGCGGGTAGAACACCACCTTCCAGCCCGCTTCCTTGACCCGCTTGCAGTGGTCCACTTCCTCGTAATAGAGGAAGTAGCGCGGGTCGAACAGCCCCACCCGGTCCAGCACTTCGCGGCGTACCAGGTAGAAACACCCCGGCAGCCAGTCGCATTCGCGCACCGAGCCGTGGTCCCAGTTCATTTCATCGACCATCTGCAAGCCCGGGAAGAACCGCGCAAGGCCGGTGCGGGCCACGAAAATGTTGAGGGGTGTGGGGAAATAGCGGCAGGACGGCTGCAGGTCGCCCTCGCGCCCTTCCAGGCGCACCCCCAGCACACCGCACTCGGGGTGGGCGTCCATGTAGGCGATGGTCTTTTCCAGTGAATCGCTGGCAACGAAGGCGTCGGTGTTGAGCAGCAAGGCGTAGCGGCCCTGCAGGTGGGCGAGCAACTGGTTGTTGGCCCGGCCGAACCCGACGTTGTGCTTGTTGCTCAGCAACAGCGCCTCGGGGCACACCGTGGCCATGCGTGCCACCGAGTCGTCCACCGAGGCGTTGTCCACCACCAGGTAGCTGGCCAGCCGCTCGCTGTCGGCCCGGCGCAAGGCATCGAACATCGGCTGCAGCAGTGCGGCGGTGTTGAAGTTGACCACCATCACATCGACCGGTTTGCTATCCATGGTTGCCATCCCCGAAGAAATACTGCTGGCGCACGGCCGTGAGCGTGGGTTCCAGCGCCGCGTCGTAGGCGCCCTTGCGCTGCTTGACCAAGTCGATCCACGGGTAGGCGTTGCAGCGCTGCTCGACCCGCTCGATCAATTGCTCGGTGGTGCAGATGACCTTGGCCGGGTTACCGCCCACCACCGTGCCCGGCGGCACGTCCTTGGTCACCACGGCGCCAGCGGCCACCACGGCATCCGGGCCGATGGTGACCCGCGGCATGACGATGGCGCCGTGGCCAATGAAGCAGTTGTCGCGGATATCGATGAAGCCCACCGAATCCAGGTGCTTGCCGTAGCGCACCTCGATCAGCGCCACCACCGCGTCATGGCCGATCAAGGTACAGTCCGACAGCCCCACGCAGCTGCCGATGCGCAGCAGCTCCGGGTCGGTGATGCAGCAACCTGGGTTGATGTGCACGTTGCTGCCCACCGAGTGAAACTTGCCCCAGCGCGACAGGTACAGGCCCCATTCACGCGCGGTAGGGTTGCACAGCTTCTTGTACATCGCGCTGCCGCGCCCGGTCGCGTTGACGTAGTGGGTGATTGCGCTCCTTAGCCATCCATACATACTGCTTGCCTCGCGAATAGAGCCTTCCTGGACTGTCCCTGAGGCGAACTGGCGTCGTTCTTCTAGGTGCTTGGCCGGTTCACGCTCAACCCCTTGCCGCTTCATGCCACCTTGCTGCTGCCCGCCTTCATCTTCTGATCCAGGTGGTCGGCCAGCCGCAGGGCGAACTGCAACAACGGCATGGTCGGGTTGGAGGCACCGCCGGTGGCGAAGATACTGCTGCCGGCGACGTACAGGTTCTGGGTGCCGAACACCTTGCAGTCGGTGTCCACCACGCCGAAGTCCGGTGAGGCGGCCATGCGCGTGGTGCCCATGTGGTGCGCGTGCGGCGAGACTTTCAGCGGCACGCTGCTGTCGTAGACGAAGTCGTTGAGCTTGACGAAGCCCAGGTCGGCCTCGGCGAACTGCTTGGCAAGCTCGGCACCGATGCACTTGATGGTGTGGCGGTCGGCCTCGTTGACCACCCAGTTGACATTGACCTTGGGCAGGCCCAGCGCATCCTTTTCCGCCAGCAAGGTGATATGGCTTTGCGGATCGGGAAACTGCTCGATCATGGTGCTGATCACGCCATCGCCAGGGCAGCTGAACTTGGCCACGAACTCGATCTTGCTGGCCACGCCCCATTCGCAGGCGAGGTTTTCCAGAAAGTGCTTCACCTCGGCCGTGCGGCCGTAGGTCACCACCTGGTCGAGGATGGTCATGGTGACGTTGCCCTTGCCGGCGTGGTACTCGGCAACGAAGGCATCGGTGGTGTAGTACTGGTGCGGTTCGCTGTACTGCTCGCCCTTGAGGATGAAGGTGCCCATCTCGACGTTCAGGTGTTCCATGAAGCAGCGGCCCACCAGGCCGTCGGGGCTGATGACACCCGCCTCGCGCAACGACTGGCTGTTGAGCAGCTGGCGGGCATTTTCGATCGAACCGGTGGCGAGGATGAAGTTCTTCGCCTGCAGCCGTTGATGGTGCTTGTCGTAGTCCGTCACCTTGATGGCCTTGAGGCTGCCCGAGGCCTTGTCGAACTCCAGGTCGATGCAGTTGCAGTTGATGAACACTTCCAGCCCGGCGGTGTGGTCGAGGGCATCGGCATACTTCTGGGCAAAGCGTGTGGGCGGGCTCAGCAGAAAATGGTCGGCATCGAAGTCGCCGCCGTCCAGGGTCGCGTTCACTGCGCGAAATTCACCGTTCAGGGGCAGGTCGACGATGGCCATGGCCGCCGGCAGGTAGGGTTCTATTTCCGAATAGGGAATCGGCCAGCCCGGCATGCCCACCGGTGGTTGCACGGCGAAGTCCGAGGCGGTGAATGGCCGGCAGCGGCCCGCCCAGTGGTTGGAGGTGCCGCCCAGGTAGCGCAGGCGGGTTTCCTCGGCATACAGCTCCAGCCCCGAGGAGTTGGTTTTGTACAAGTCTTGGGAACGGGGTTCGAAGGTGGTGCCACCGCCTTCGACCAGGGCCACGCTCCAGCCGGCTGCCGCCAGGCGCAAACCCAGCGTGATACCGGCCGGCCCTGCGCCGACAATGCAGAAATCATAGGCATCGCGCAGCGTTTTCTGCGCCTGATAATCCTTGATCATGCCTGGCCGTTCCGTAAATGCCGGGAGGGTATTACCCAGCCATTGATTACCACGAAGCCCTCAGGCACCGCCGCCTTGCGTGGCACCTGCACGGCGGCGCCGAACAGGGCGCCGCCCGCACCCAGCAGCACACAGTTACGCAGAAAGCCCCGGCGATCCAAAAGCGGCGTAAAGAACGTAAGCTTCCCCATGGTCCCAGTTCCCTGCCGATTTTCTAAGAATCCTAGCCACTTATCCGCGATGCGCTACCCTGCCCATCACCTTGCCGCACGGCATGCCACGATCATTTCACAGCCAATGGAAAAACCAGGTCAGCAACTGGCCGCACAGCGCACCGACAGCCACCATCGGCAACACCAGCAGTTCGCGCTTGAGGTTGAGCAGGCCCAGCTTGCGGTTGACGTAGACGATCAGCACCAAGGTGGGCAACGGGTGCAAGGCGACCCCCCAGATCGCCAGGTGCGGCCCGCCAATCGCCAGCAACAGCGGCAGCGCCACCCACAGGGACACCAGGCGGATGATGTTGTCCATGGCCTGGTACTTGGTATGGCCCAGGGCAATCCACACCTGATGGGTCAAGGTATAGCGCAAGGTGAGGAACGACAGCGAAAGAATTGCCAGCATCGGCCCGGCCTCGGCATAGCGGGCGTCGTACATCCAGCTGATCAGCAGCGGGCTTGCGGTCAGAAAGCCCCCGCAGATGAACAGCGTCACCACGTCGACCAGCAGCTTGAAGCGGTCGTACAGGGTACGCAGGCGGTCGTGGTCGCCTTCCCGGGTGGCCTCGCTGAACGCTGGCAGGGCCACGGCGCCAAACAGCTTCATCAGCCCGGTCTGGATTGAACCCAGAATCAGCACGGCAATCGAGTACACCCCAAGTTCTGCCACCGACATGCTGGCGCCGAACCAGATGCGGTCGCCGTACATGGCCAGTACGCCAACAATCGACGACAACAGGATCCAGCGGCCAAAACTGACCAGCTCGTCCAGCGCGCTACGGTCCCACTGCAAGCGATTGCTCGGCCCTTGCAGCGCGGTGTGGCCCAATACCGTCCCCACCAGCGCGGCCACCAGGCTCGCGGCCACCAGCGACCAGATCGAGCGGGTCAGCCAGCCGACGACCAGCATCACCAGCAAACCGGCAACTTGCGAGGCCAGGTCGACCAGCACCACCCGTTTCTGCTGGAAGGTGCGCACGGCCACATCCATCTTGGTTGACCCAAACCCCCAGATCACCGCCTGCAGGCCGGTAATCGCCAACACCAGGGGCAGTTCCGGCGCGGCGTAGGTGGAGCCGGCTGGCCACAGGTTGGCCAATTGCGACAGCCAGGCGCCCAGCGCCAGCAGCAAGGTGACGCCGAACAGCAGCAAACCGCGCACGATCTGCACGGTCCAGGCGGTATTGAGGAACAGCGGGTCGTCGCCACGCGGGCTCTGAATGATGTTCTGCCGCAGGCCCACATCCGACAGCAGCTGCAACAGCACCGAGGCGGTGGTGGCAATGACCATCACCCCGAACATTTCCGGTAACAGCAAACGGGCCATGATCAGGTTGCCGCCCAGCCGCATCACCTGCGAGGCCAGCAGCGACACCAGGTTCCATGCCCCGGCGCCCAGCGCGCGCTTGCGCAGACTTCCAGCTGCTGACACATCAATCGACGGCATCGCTACGATCTCTGACTGAAATGGCTAGAAGTCACTATAGTTTCAATTAGCCATGCCGCTAGCCGTCGTCCACCGAGGGATAGGTGCCCAGAGCCCATGCCTGAACAATTTCGTGCGTTGATCGTCATTCTGTTCCTCGCCTGCGTGGTGTTCGTGCTCGCCCGCAAGCCGGCCGCCGACCTGATTCCCGACCGCGACTTCAAGCGCCGGCGCAACCTGTGGTTCCTGGTTACCCTGGTGGCGTTCTTTTCCTTCGGCTTCTGGGTGTATGCCGCTGCAGCGACGATCACCCTGTTCCTGGCCGGGCGCCGCGAGCACAACGTCATGGCGCTGTTCTTCATGCTGGTGTTCGCCATTCCGCCGGCGATGGTGCAGATTCCAGGGTTCGGGGTGATCAACTACCTGATCGAAGTCAACCATATCCGCATCCTCACCCTGTGCGTGCTGCTGCCTGCCGCGCTGGCCCTGAGCAAGCAAGGCGACACGGTGCGCCTGGGGCGTACCGGCCCCGACAAGTGGTTGCTGGGCGGCGTGGTGCTGATGACCTTGCTGTACCTGCGTGAAACCACGCTCACCGACACCCTGCGCCAGGCCGTGTCGCTGTACATCGACGTGGTGCTGCCGTATTACGTCGCCAGCCGCGCCCTGAAGACCGTGCAAGACTTCAAGGCGGCATTGCTCGCCTTCGTCATCGCGGCCTTCTTGCTGTCGATCATCGCCATGGCCGAATTCGCCCGCCACTGGCTGCTGTACAACGGCCTGATCGCAGCGCTGGGCATTGACTGGAGCATGTCCAGCTACCTCAGCCGCGGCGGCTCGCTGCGGGCCAGCGCCACCACGGGCCAGGCCATCGCCCTGGCCTATGTGATCAGCGTGGCGATCGGCTTTTTCCTATTCGTCCAGGGTTATGTGCGCAGCAAGCTGCAGCGCTACATGGGTGCCCTGCTGCTGGCCGCTGGCCTGGTGGTACCGCTGTCGCGCGGCCCCTGGATTGGCACCGGGGTGATCATTGCGGTGTTCATCGCCACCGGCAAGGGCGCGGTCAAGCGCCTGAGCCTGCTGGCCTGCGCCGGCCTGCTGGCGTTACCGTTGCTGGCGGTGGTGCCGGGGGGCGAAAAAGTCATCGACCTGCTGCCGTACGTCGGCAACGTCGACAAGGAGAACATCACCTACCGCGAGCGCCTGCTGGACAACTCGTGGATCGTCATCCAGCGCTACCCGTTCTTTGGCTCGTTCGATTTTCGCAATACCCCGGAAATGCAGGCGATGATCCAGGGCGAAGGCATCATCGACATCGTCAACAGCTACATCAGCCTGGCCTTGCGCTTTGGCCTGGTCGGCCTGGGGCTGTTCGTGGGTTTCTTCTTCAGCATCATGCTCGGCATCCACAAGGCGATGCGCGCCTTCCCCGACAAGGATGACGAACACCGAAGGCTTGGCCGGGCGCTGCTGGCCACGCTGCTGGGCATCATGGTGATCATCTTCACGGTCAGCAGCATCACGGTGATTCCGGTGGTGTATTACTCGGCCGGCGGCCTGGGCATGGCCTACATGCAGCTGGTGCGCCGCCTGCGCAACAGCGAAGCCGCGGCCCTCGCCAGCCCCGCCCTTCAACCCAGGTAACCGCCATGACTGTCGCCTCGCTGCGCCCGAGGATGCGCGCCTCGGTACTGCTTGCCCTGCTGCTGCCGTTGGCAGCCTGGGCCACGCCATGGACCGCCAGCGTTGACGAACGCAACGGCCTGCCCAGCGTCACCCGTGGCGGCGGCCCGGCCATGGTGGCGCGCTTCGACTTCTGGGGCAGTGACTGGAGCTGGACCGGCATGGGCACCGAATTCAAGGTCGATGGGCCCTTCCAGTACAGCCTCAAGGGCAAGAACCCGCAGCTGGAGTTCGACCTTACGGCCACCATCGCCAAGCCCCAGGCACAGACCTTGAGCTGGGACTTCGACCTGGATGCCCACCGCGATAAAAGCGGGGTGATGGGCGGCGGAATGGTGTTCACCTTCGACCCGTCGCTGTTCAAGGACATGGGCGAACCCGCCCTGCTGCCCGGCAACCGTGGCTGGGCCTGGGGCAACGGCCCAAGGCGCGTGGAGATGCGCTTTGAGCCCGGGTTGGCGAAGGTGTACTTCGAGCGCGGCGACACCTCCGAGGTGCGCGCCTTTTTCTATACCGACCCGATTCGTGGAGGCCAGCAGCAGATCAAGGCCACCCTGAACGTAACCGGCGATATCGAACTTGCCCCCACGCCCAGCGAACGCTTCGGCCTGGCCGACCCTGCCACCTGGCCAGACGACCAACTGCCTTGGCGCACCTCGCCGGTGGACCTGTCGTTCCTCAATGCCGGGGAGAAGCCAGCCGGCAAGCGCGGCTTCGTGAAGGCCGTAGGCGAGCAGCTGCAGTTTGCCGACAACACCCCGGTACGCTTCTGGGGCACAAACCTTGCGGCCTATGCGCTGTTCACCACCCCTGACGAAGAAGTGAAGCTACAAGCCAAGCGCCTGTCGGCACTGGGGTTCAACCTGGTGCGGCTGCACCACCACGACTCGCCCTGGGTCAGCCCGAACGTGTTTGGCGAGCCAAAAAGCCTGCGCAACACCCGGGAGTTGAGCGCCGAGGCGCTGAAGAAGCTCGACTGGTGGATCAAGTGCCTCAAGGATGAAGGCATCTACGTGTGGCTCGACATGCACGTGGAGCGGGTGGTCACCGCCGGCGATGACATCTACGCCTTCGACGAACTGGCCAAGGGCGAGCAGTACGCCGGCATCAAGGGCTATGCCTACGTCAACGTGACGGTGCAACAGGCAATGAAGCGCTTTGCCCAGCAGTACCTGACCCACGTGAACAGCTTCACCGGCCTTGCCTACAAGGACGACCCGGCCATCGCCGCCGTGCTGATCACCAATGAGAACGACGTTACCCAGCACTTTGGCAACGCCCTGCTACCGGACAAGGGCGTGCCGCTGCACACCCGCCTATACATGGACCAGGCCAAGGCCTTCGCCGCGCGCAGCCAACTGCCCGCAGACAAGACCTGGCGGGCCTGGGAGCCGGGCCCCGGCAAGCTGTTTCTCAACGACCTGGAGCACCGCTTCAATGTCGACATGATCGAGCACCTGCGCGGGCTTGGGGTCAAGGTGCCGATCGTCACCACCAGCACCTGGGGGGGCAACGGCCTGGCCGCCCTGCCGGCGCTGACCACCGGCAACCTGATCGATGCCCACAGCTACGGCGGCATCGGCCAGCTGGAAAAGAACCCGCTGACCAGCGATGGCATGGTGCACTGGCTGGGTGCAGCCCAGGTGGTGGGCTTGCCGATGACGGTGACCGAGTGGAACGCCGAGCCGTTCCCCCTGCCCGACCGCCACTCCCTGCCGCTGTACGTGGCGGCCACGGCCAGCCACCAGGGCTGGGCGGCGATCATGCAGTATGCCTACAGCCAGCAGGCGTTCCTTGAAGGCTGGCGCCGCGCCGACAATTGGAATGCCTACAACGACCCGGCCATGATGGCCACGATGCCCGCCGCCGCCCTGCTCTACCGCCGCGAGGACGTGCACCTGGCGAAAACCCGCTACGTGTTCGCGCCAACCCCCGCGCAGCTGTTCGGCAAGGCCATTACCCCGGCCAACTCGGTGATGCTGCGCACCGCCATGGAAAAGGGCCGCTTGCAGGTCGCCATGCCGCAGACCCCAGAGCTGCCTTGGCTGCAGCCCGCCGTGGTGCCCCAGGATGCCCAGCTGCTCAGCGACCCGGACCAGGCGCTGCTGGAGTCCACTGCCAGTGAATCGGTCACCGATACCGGCGAGATCCGGCGCAATTGGCAACAGGGCCTGTACACCCTCGACACCCCGCTGACCCAGGCCGCCACCGGTTGGCTGGGTGGGCACCCGGTGAAGCTGGCCGCCATCGAGGTGCAGTTGCAAACGCCCTATGCCAGTGTCGTGGTGCAAAGCCTTGAGGCCAAGCCGCTCGGCCAGTCGCGCCACCTGCTGATTTCCCTCGGCAGCCGCGCCGTGCCCAGGCCCGAGGACGTTACGCCGTTTCATGTGGAGCCGTTGCAGGGCAGCCTGAGCATCGCAGCGCCGGCGGGGCTGAAACTGTACAGCCGCAGCGCCGAGGGCAAGGAAAGCACGTTACCGGCGGCGTACAAGGATGGCCACTACCTGATTACCTTCGACGGCCAGCACATGGCCAACTGGCTGTTCCTGAAATAGCCATCTAGAGTCAAGTCAGCCTGTATCGCAGGGCATTCGACGCTACGTCTGTTCCAGGAGGATTGGATGAAGTATTTGGTTGTCGGGGGTGCAGGTTATATCGGTTCGCACATGGTCAAGTACCTGCTGCAGGCCGGCCATGAGGTGGTGGTGGCGGACGTCGACCCGGCAACCCCAGGGGTTGAACGGGTAGCGCTGGACATCGCCGACAGCCGCGCGCTGGACGCCTTGTTCAGCGACTATGCCTTCGATGCCGTGTTTCATTTCGCATCGTACATCCAGGTGGGCGAATCGGTGCTCGCCCCTGCCAAGTATTACCGCAACAACGTCACGGCCACGCTCAGCCTGCTCGATGCCATGGTTCGCGCCGGTATCGGGCATCTGATTTTCTCTTCCAGCGCCGCGGTGTACGGCAACCCGCAGTACACGCCCATCGATGAGCAGCATGCCAAGGCGCCGATCAACCCTTACGGGCGCAGCAAGTGGATGGTCGAGCAGATCCTCGAAGACTATGACCGGGCCTATGGCTTGAAGTCGGTCTGCCTGCGCTACTTCAATGCCGCCGGTGCCGACCCGCAGGGCCAGCTGGGCGAGTGCCACGAGCCGGAAACCCATCTGATTCCGTTGATCCTGCAGGCCGCTTCCGGGCGCCGCGAGGCGGTCACGGTGTTTGGCCACGACTACGACACACCCGATGGCAGTTGCATTCGCGATTACGTGCACGTCGAGGACCTGGCCTCGGCCCATGCCCTGGCCGTGGCGTACCTGCAGGGCGGCGGCGAGAGTACTGCATTCAACCTGGGCAACGGGGTGGGGTTTTCGGTGCAGGCGGTGATCGACACGGCGCGGGCGGTGACCGGGCGGCCGATCAAGGTGGTCGAGGCCCCCCGCCGTGCTGGCGACCCACCGCGGCTGGTGGCCGATGCTGGCAAGGCGCTGAGCGTGCTTGGCTGGCAGCCTGCATTCAGTGCCCTGGAGGAGATTGTGCGGCATGCCTGGCAGTGGGAATTGAAGTACCCCTGGAAGTGAACAACAGGCGCCGCGTTGCGGCGCATCGCGAGCTGCGCTCGCTCCTACCAGGCCTACACAAAACTACCCCGCTCCTACAAAGGATCTCCTACCGGGCCTGCACAAATCCTGGTAGGAGCGAGCGCAGCTCGCGAAGGGCCGGCACAGGCAACGCACTCCCCACCGCGGCTGGTGGCCGATGCTGGCAAGGCGCAGAGTGTGCTCGGCTGGCAGCCAGCGTTCAGTGCCCTGGAGGAGATTGTGCGCCATGCCTGGCAGTGGGAATTGAAGTACCCCTGGAAGTGAACAACAGGCGCCGCGTTGCGGCGCATCGCGAGCTGCGCTCGCTCCTACCAGGCCTACACAAAACTACCCCCCCCTGTAGGAGCGGGCTTGCCCCGCGAACACCGGCGAAGCCGGTGCCATGCATCGCGGTGCCTGCTTCGCGGGGCAAGCCCGCTCCTACACAGGATCTCCTACCGGGCCTGCACAAATCCTGGTAGGAGCGAGCGCAGCTCGCGAAGGGCCGGCACAGGCAACGCGCAGTCAATAATAGGTGCGCGGCTGCTCATCGGCCTTGTTCAGCACGGCCCCAATCAAATTCGCCCCTGCCAGGTGGTACAGGCAATCCTCGATGTCCTTCTTGCTGTTCACCCCATTGGCCACCACCAACAACACACAATCGAACTTCGGCAACACCGTGATCGCATCGTCCGAACTCAACAGCGGTGGCAGGTCGAAGATGCAGATCCGCGAATCATATCGGTCGCGCAACTCCGTGATCAGGTGACTGACCTTGGGCGAGGACAGCACCTCGGTCGACATCGGAATCGGCTCGCGTGTCGGCAGCACCACGAAGCGCGGCAAGGTCGGGTTCACCAGCACCTCCTCCAGCCACGCCTTTTCGCTCAGCAGCTCGTTGAGCGCCTTGTCCATCGGCAAACCCAAGGTGGCGCCCACCCGCGGCCGGCGCAGGTCGAAATCCGCCAGCAAGGCGGTCTTGGTGGTGTGGTGGGCGATGCTCATTGCCAGGTTGACCGCCAGCACCGTCTTGCCCGCCTCGGGTGTGGGCGAGGTGATTGCCAGCGTGCGCCAGCCATTCTCTTCCATGGCCTGCAGCACCTGGGTGCGCAGCAGGTCGATCGGGCCGTTCATGTTCGAGTTCTTGTTGAACGAGACGATGCGGTTACGCTCCAGGTGCTCCGCACGCAGCGGCACCACCTTGGTTTGCACGTAGTCGAACTGGCCCAAGGCCTCGGGCTTGTCCTGCACGGGGGCGGCCGGCGTGGTCGAAGGCGAAACCTGATGAATGTTCTTGCCTGAAGACTGCGGATGTCTGTCCATTACTGCGCTCCCTATGCAAACCGCGCCATGGCCTTGTACAGCAAAAGGTCCAACGGCATGTAGAACAGGTGGACCAGGACCAGCAACACCAGCAGGCCCAGCACCACGGCACCTGCCAGCAGCATCAGCCATCTGCGCCGCCGCGCCTGGTCAGCCTGGGTGGCGATGTACGGCACCGCTACCAGCACCCGCTTGCCCAGCACGCTCTCCAGCGCCCCCACACCGCGAATGCGCTGGTTCAGCATCTCCAGCAGCATCACCAGCCCTGCCCCAGCCGCCGGTGCCAGCACCACGCCCACGGCGACGATTTTCTTGCGGTTGGGCTTGACCGGTTTTTCCGGCATCAGCGGCGGCTCCAGCAGCACGAAGCGCTCGGCCTTGTTTTCCTGTTCCAGGCTTTCGGTGATCTTCGCGTTCATTTCCTTGGCGCGAATTTCCTCGTACTTCTTCTTGGCGTTGTCATGGTCGCGCAGCAGCGATACCAGCCCACGCTCCACTTGCGGCGCCTCGAGAATGTCGGCCTCGTAGGCGGAAATTTTCTGGGAAATCTCGCGCTTCTGCTCAGCCAGCGAAGCAATGTTCGATTGGGTGGCGGCCATTTTGGTGCGTACCCGGGCCGCATCCAGGTTCATCGATGCAGCGGCGGCGATGCCCTTCTCGCCCGAGGCTTGCAGTACCTGGATCTTGCGCTTGATCGCCACCACGTCAGGGTGGGCTTCGGTGTACTTGGTCAGCAGGCGCGCGTACTCGGCCTTGAGGCTGGGCAGGTCCTGCGGGTCGGGCGTCGCTGCCTTGCCGTTGGCCGCCTGGGTCGAGGCACCGGAATTGGCCGCCGACAGCTCCAGGTCCAGGTAACGCAACTCCTCCTGGGCCGCCTTGTAGTCCCGGTCGACTTCGCGGAAATCAAGCTCGGCACGCGACAGCATGCTCATGCGCAGCTGCTGGTTTTCCGGCAGGGCGTTGGCGTGGGCCTGCTTGAAGTCAGCCAGCTGGTTTTCCAGCGTGGCCAGTTCGGCGCCCAGCTTGTCGGCCTCCTGGGTGAGGAATTCGGTGGTTTCGGTGGCGCGTTCGGTACGTTGCTTGACGTTCTCGTTGAGGAACAGGCCCACCAGTTCGTCTGCCACTTCCTTGGCCACGTCCGCCCGCTTGTCCTCATAGGAAACCGTGAAGGCCACGGTCGCCTCGCCGCGGCCCTTGATGAAGGTGCTGAGGGTGTTGACCACGATGGCATTGCGCATCTGGTCGATCTTGTCGGTTTCGCTCAGGCGCCCGCCCTTGTCGGCGAACAACCCGTATTTATCGATGATCCGCAGCAGGTTCTCGCGGGTCATCACCCGCTGGCGGATCACCTCGATACGCTCGTCGGCATAGGTGGTGTTGCCTTCGGAAACCAGGTCCGGGGAAATCTGCTGGGACTCCACCAGAATGGTCCCGGTGGCCTGGTAGATGGGTGGCACACTGATCGCAACCCCGATGGTCGCCGCCAGCACCACCACGACCACCACTGCCAGTAGCAGCGCGCGGCCCTTGATGATGGCGACGTAATCCTTCAGCGACAGCTCGTACTCAGCTTTCATAGTGGCCACCAGTCCGATGATCAGATGTCGGGGTATCGGTACGTCAGTGTCAAACCAGCAATCGTGGCCTCAGCATCGGGCAAGCCTTTTTGCTGACGCTCCTTGTACTGCAACGACAGGCGCAGGTCCCAGGCGGGCGAAAATTCGCGGCTGGCCCATACGCCATAGGTGTACAGGGTGTTTGGCGTCTGGCCCTTGCTGTCCTGCCAGGACGCCTCGACGCCCACCCGGTTCAGCTCGGTAAGCCTGTAGCTCCAGGCGCCGCTGACCATGTCCAGCTGGGCGAAACCGCCCTCGGCGCTGGCCACCGTGCTGCGCTCGGCGTTCAGGTTGGCCTCGGCGCGTTCACCGCGGTAGAACAACGACGCCCCACCCTCGCCACGCTGGCCACCGCCCGAGCCGCTGGTCTTGTTCACGCCAATATGCACCTTGCCTTCCAGCTGGTCGGTGAACTGATGCTTCAAGCCGATACTGGGAATGTAGCTGTTGGTGGCAATGGCGGTGGTGGTGCTGGTGATCTGTGGCTCGTAACGCCGGGCCTCGAAGCCTGTGATGATGTCGGTGCGCTCGCTCCAGGCGTAGGTCCAGGTGAAGTCGTTGGCATACTCGTCGTAACCGGTCAGCGTGGCGGTGTCGTAGCGGGCGTGGTTGTAGCGCAACTGGTTGGCCAGGGTACTGCGCTCGCTGATCGCACTGCTCCAGTTGCCGGTCAGGGTCGACATCTTCTGGGTGCCGTCGACGCTGGTCACCACACCGGTCTGCTGCACCGCGCCCGACAAGGTCGAGCTTTCCACATACTGCGCCAGCAGGCCAAAACCGCCGGTTTCCGTGGTCCGCTGCCAGCCCAGGCTGAGGTTGGGGTCTTCGCGGTTGCCCACCACTGAACGGTCGGAGGAATGCAATACCCGCAGCCCCATGCCCAAACGCAGCTGGTCTTGATCGAACTGGCCGATCAGGTTGTAGTCGGGCGCAATGATGGTACGCATAACACCTTTCTCCTTGGACGTCAGGAGCAATGGGTTGCTGTCGTACTCGACCGTCGTGGGGGCCACGACGGAAGACTGCCAATTGGCGGCACTGACCGCCCCGGAGAACGGCATCATCATGATTGCCGTAACAACACTCGTCGTTTTATTAATAGGCACAAGTCGTTCTTAGTTGATTGCAAGTTCAAGGTACGACCAGCGTATCGCCAGCCTGAAGTTGGAAGTTGGTGGACATGTCACGCCCGGAAACCAGATCCTTGTATCGCACCGGCATCACTTTTTGCCCACGAATCACCTTGATGGCACTTTCATCGGCGAATTTGTCCATTCCACCCGACATGCTCAAGGCCTGCAGCACGGCCGTGGGGCCGGCCATCGGCACCGGGCCGGGCTTGAGCACCTTGCCCTGCACGTACACCAGGTTGCCGGCGGTGCTGGTCACCACCACGCTGACATTGGGCTGGGCAAGGTAAGGTTTGAGCGCCGTCTCGACTTTTTTCGCCGCGGCGGTGGCATCCAGGCCTGCCACATCGACGCGGCCGGCCAAGGGGAAGGTGATGCTGCCATCGGGCAGTACGACGGTTTCCTGGCGCAGGGTATCTTCCTGCCACACCGAAACCATCAGCTTGTCGCCGGGGCTGAGTAAATAAGAGGACGTGGCCGGGTCAGCGGCGGCAGCACCGCACCAGGCGAACAGTACGCAGAGGACGGACATCGGCAAACGTTTCATGAGGGGTCCCTCCGGCCGGGCGGCCCAGGTGAAGAGCACTGAATGAGTACAACCGCAAACCTCTCGCTCTACGTTGCAGCGGCGTTTGCGCTGCATGGGCCCCGATCGTCCCAGGGGCCCTGTTACCGCGATGCCAGCACACCTGCTGCTGCCGATTCGCGCCCACCGGGCGCTGGTCTGTGGAATATAGCAACGGTTGTAAAATTGACAAGCACTGGTGGGCGGGAAAAACGCAAATGCCCATTATTCAGCGTCAAGCCATTGGCATCGCGATAACTTCAGGGGGAATTAAATTTTCTTTCTATTGGCAACGGCGACAAACCCGATTACAGCAAATGCAAACAACCAGCCCGCCGTGGCCAAGGGCACGATATTGGTCTGACTCATATAAGAGTCTGCAGCACGTGCAGCACCACTCAACAACACCAACAGAAAAATCGATTTGATGAAGAGCGTTGAGCGCATGATCCCCTCCTGCAAAGAGGAAAGTTAACGATTAGGGGGTGTGTCAAAAGATTTGCTGTTTGCTGATTTGAGCTTATGGGCAGAGTGACACTACGTCAATGATCCGACACCATAATAAAAATCAATGGAGATCTCGCCAATGCGTCAAGAACCCGCCGCCCGATATTGTCGCGCTAACCGGGCTTTCGACGTTTGGCGCGAGCCCTCTAGCATGCGGGTTTCAACTTAGGAGAAAAACAGGAAGGGATGCTGCTGGCGGCGCTTGCGAGGGTGACACCCGTCAAGGCATGCGCCGCCAATCGTGTTGCAGCCGTGAAATAACGGCGTCAGGCCGGCAGCAGGTCAAGGGTACGCTCGACTTCGTCGATGTCGATGGTGTAACCCTCGCCATCCGGCGTGCCAACCACAAAGGCGAACTGCTGGCCATCACGGTCGGTGAGGAACTTGTAGTAGCTGACAAAGCGGTTTGGCGGCTGCAAGGCGAACACCGTGCCCCCCGGTTGCAGAACATTGACGCCGTGCACCAGCTGGCTGCCTTCCACCCCCATGACCACCCGGGCGCCGGCGCATGCCGTGACGATCTCGGACACGCTCATGCGCATCGGGTCGATCACCCGAAAGCCACGGCTGACGCGCAGGTGCTCGGCCAACGCCAGTTCGTTGCGCAGCATGCGCCGCTCGCCGTCACTGCCGCGCAGGATGAAAATGCCAGGGTGCGGTGCATGGGCCACGTGGGCCAGCAATTTGTTGCCCATGTCGCGATAGCGTTGGTAGCGGTTGCGGTTGTTGCTCATGTCGTCGAACAGCACCAGCTCGCGGAAGAATGCGGTGCGCAGGCGCAGCGGCTGCATGCCCAGCCAGGCCTCATAGGCCGGCGCCTGGCCGAACAGCGGGTGGCGGGCCGAGGGCGCAGTGGTCACCGGTGTGCCTTCGTTGCAAGCCAGCGCATAGGTCGGGCAGTCTTCCATCATCCAGGTGCCGAACCAGCGGTTGCCATTGTGCGAACAATAAACCGCCGCCCGCTCGATCTCATGCTCAACCCGCAGCGGCGGAAAGGTGGCGTGGCGCAGCGACAGCCACTGGCTGGCATTGCCTTTATACAAGGCGCCCTCGATCAACCAGACATCCTTCAGCAGAAAAGCTCGGGTCGGCCCATGCTCGACGGGTAGCCCGCCCTGCATGGTTGGGCCTGGGTAAACGTAGGGGAAAAACAGCCCTTCCTGCCAGCCCGTCACCCGCTCCATCTGCCCAGGCAGGAAGATCGCCGGCGGCGTTACCCCGCCCTGCTCGGCCGGGGCAATGTCCCAGGTCTTGTGTGCCAGGCTCTTGAGTTCCAGTTCGGCCCGATGGCCCAGGTGCTTCCTGACCATGTTGCGGTAGGCTGCCAGCGTCCAGCGCGGCCGCTCGATCGCGGCTGGGGTGCCAAATTGCAAAGCCTCAGTACCCATTGCGTGCCCTCCGCTGAAGGCCAGGTCAATACAGGTTCGGATGGTTGCCGCTCAGCGGCAGGCGACATGTTCGAGGATCGGCGTGCTGGGGAACCCCGCATAGCGGCTGCGCAGGGTCTGCACGAAGGCTTCGCCCGCGCGCTTGGCGCTGTAGAGGTAGATCTTGTGCAGGCCGCCGAACACCATTTCCTGGTAACGGCTGGCAATCTCATCGTCGCTGGCGGTGTCGGGCAAGCCCAGGTGCAACGTGACCTTGCTGCCTTCCATGGCGAACAGCGGCGTCTCCCAGAGAAATTCCGCCGCCCCGGTGCGCGGCAGGCGCACGAACAGGCAGGCATGGTTGTTCAAGGTGTCCACATCGCCGCCACGCCGGCGCTTCCAGCGCAGCAGCCCGTCATCCGGGCGCGCCACGCACAGGCCGATATCGTGGTAGTCGAAGCCATTGGCCAGGGCCCACTCCAGGGTCATGAACGTGGTCATGGAATTGACTTCACGGAGCTTTTTCGGGTCCGAGAACACGGCCTCGCAATAGCCGAAACGCAGGGTGCTCCAGTAACGCTTGCCGCCACGGATCACCTCGCACCCCAGGTGGCAGGCCACCACCTCGTCGTTCAGGGTAATCAGGTCGAGCCGACCAACGCCCTTGGCAAGGCGAAACACGCCTTCGGTGGAAAACTGCGCGGCCTTGTCGCCCTGGCGCGCCGTGGCGTAGGGGCGCAGCAGGTCGCGGTCGGCCATGGCGATCTCTGCGTCCGTCAGCGCCTGGCGCATCTGGTACGCCGCCCGGTTCTTGCGAATGCTGCGGCGCAGTTCGCTGTCGTAGCGGGCGATAATCTCGTCAAGTGGCCGCCCCAGCGGTACCACGGCGCTGACAAAATGCGGCACCGACAGGGCACCGGCGGTGGGCAACTCGCTCACCAGCACCACCTGGTCGCGGGTAGCGCCAGGGGCCACCTCCACCACCGATACGTCCTTGCCGCCCATCAGCAGGCTGGCCACTTCGCGTTGTTGCTTGCGGCCGATATAGAGGAATTCGTAACGGCCCTGCTGCTCCAGGCGAAAGCGCGCCACTTCCCAGCGCCAGAAGCAGGCGCGGCCGAGCATCAGGCGTAACTTGTCCGTTACATTACGCAGTTCGTACCGCATCGAAGGCGAGATGAATTGCCGCGCCACGGCCGCCAGGTTCGCTTTCATGTCTTTTCAACGTCCTTTGATGTACCAACGGGGTTGATCGGGAAAGAACATGATGAAACTGCAAGTGCACGCATAAAGCGTTGATATTCATCGAATCAACGCTTAAGCCAAAATTCACATTCAGAAACAATTTAAGATGCAAGCGCTGGCATTGGCAAGCGGCAATTTGACAGCATCCAAGTTTAATTAATGGCGCCAATTTATCCATCTATCGACATAGTTGTGTATTGCTTTTTCTATATCGCCATTGAATGCAACATGACCTTCACGGCCCCAGCCCCTAGCCCGGCAACCGAACCCTGAGCGGGTTACGCGCAATCCAGCCCTGCAACTCGGCCGCCGGCATCGGCCGCCCGAGCAGGTAGCCCTGCCCCTGGTCGCAGCCGGCATTGCGCAAGAAGTCGTACTGTTCCTGGGTTTCGATGCCCTCGGCGGTGATGCGGTAGCCCAAGGCATGGCCCAGGTCGATGATCGCCCGGGCGATCGCCACGGCGTCATCGTCGTCGGGCAGGTCCTTGATGAAGGCGCGGTCGATCTTCAAGTGGTCGATCGGCAAGGCACGCAGGTACGCCAGCGACGAATAGCCGGTGCCGAAGTCGTCCACCGCCGTGGCCACGCCCATGGCCTGCAATTGCGCCAGGGCCGCGCAGGCCTGTTGCTGGCTTTCCATCAGCAGGCTTTCGGTGATTTCCACTTCCAGCAGGTTGGGCGCCAGGCCGTGACGCTCCAAGGCCATGGCCAGGCTCGAAACGAAGTCGCTGCGCTCGATCTGCAGCGCCGCCACGTTGACCGCCAGCGGCCCTGGCAAGCAATCGGCGGCGTGCCAGGCAGCCAGTTGCGCGCAGGCGAGTTCCAGAATCCGCTCGCCCAGGGGAATGATCAGGCCGCTGCGCTCGGCCAGTGGAATGAACTCGCCCGGCGGAATCAAGCCATGTTCCGGGTCGCGCCAGCGCAGCAGCGCCTCGACACCTTCCAGCTGGCCGCTGAACAGGTCGACCTTGGGCTGGTACCACAGCTCGAACTCGTTGTCCTGCAAGGCCCGGCGCAGGTTGCGCTCAAGCTCCAGGCGCTGGTGCAGGCGTGCGGTCATGTCCGGGTGGTAGGGGCGCCAGGCGTTGCGCCCGCCCTCCTTGGCCGCGTACATCGCCGTGTCGGCATGGCGCAGCAGGCTGCCAACGTCCTCGCCATGTTGCGGGCACCAGGCCAGGCCAATGCTGCCGGTCACCAGCGCGGCATTGCCATTGAGGTCGAATGGCCGCTGCAGGCAGCGCAACAGGTGCCGCACCTGGTGGCTGACCTGGCCCTGGGTGCCTTGGAGCATGAACACGAACTCATCGCCGCCCAGGCGGCACACCCGGTCGGCGCTGTCCAGCTCCTGCAGGAAGCGCGCGGTGGCCTGCTGCAGCAACAGGTCGCCCATGGCATGGCCCAGGCTGTCATTGACCTGCTTGAAGCCGTCGATGTCCAGCAGCAGCACGGCCAGGCCATGGCCCTTGGCGCTGGCCTCGGCCAATTGCTGCTGGAACAGCACCCGGTTGGGCAAGCCGGTGATGGTGTCGTAATGAGCCAGGCGCTCCAGTTGCTGCTGGGAACGGCGCAGTTCCTGGTTGCGCTGGTGCAGCTGGCGCTGCTTGCGGTTGATCTGCGCCGTGAACAGGCTGAACAGGCCGGTGCAGCTCAGGCCGAACCAGAACACCGGCGAATCGAACAGGCTCAACGCCTGCGCCGCGTTTTGGCGCTGCACATCCATATGCCCCAGCGCCACCGAGGTGGCGATGCCGGCCACGGCAAAACCTACCGGCAGCAAGCGGTATAGGGTCTGGCGCAGCGAGCCGGGGGCCGGGGTCTGCTCAACGGGTAGCTGGGAATTTGTGGGGGTCATAGGCCTGCAGGCGAGTGCGATTGATTCTGTATCGGCGCAGCGTAGGCAATATTGAGCCAGACTGGTGTTTTTCTTTTGCCAGGCGCATGCTCGACGCTGAAGCGTTTCACCTAACCAGACCTGTGAGGTGCAGTACCCATGGATGCCCTGCTCGATTCGCTGTTTCCCAAGGCCGAAGACATTCCCGAGAACTGGCGCCTGGGCGCGCCGCTGGAGCAGCGCGACTACCTCGTCAACGGCGAGCTGCGGCATTGGGACGGCCCGCTGGCCACCGTGCGCAGCCCGGTATGGCTCAAGGAGGCCGATGGCGAGCGCCAGGTGATTCTTGGCAGCGCGCCATTGCTCGACGCAGGCACCGCGCTCACCGCCCTGGACGCGGCGGTGCAGGCCTACGACAAGGGCCGCGGCGCCTGGCCGAACATGCGCGTGGCCGAACGCATCCAGCATGTGGAAACCTTCCTCGCCCGCATGCGTGAGCAACGCACGGCCGTGGTCAAGCTGCTGATGTGGGAAATCGGCAAGAACCTCAAGGATTCGGAGAAGGAATTCGACCGCACCTGCGACTACATCGTCGATACCATCAATGCCCTCAAAGACCTCGACCGCCGCTCCAGCCGCTTCGAGCTCGAACAAGGCACCCTCGGCCAGATCCGCCGCGCGCCACTGGGCGTGGCGCTGTGCATGGGGCCCTACAACTACCCCCTGAACGAAACCTTCACCACGCTGATTCCGGCGCTGATCATGGGCAACACCGTGGTGTTCAAGCCGGCCAAGTTCGGCGTGCTGCTGATTCGCCCGC
This sequence comes from Pantoea sp. Ap-967, assembly GCF_011752565.1. Classification (GTDB taxonomy): domain Bacteria; phylum Pseudomonadota; class Gammaproteobacteria; order Pseudomonadales; family Pseudomonadaceae; genus Aquipseudomonas. The sequence goes on along the minus strand of NZ_VWXK01000007.1, from coordinate 68,516 downwards.
TGCTCGAAGCGTTCCGTGACAGTTTCCCGCCGGGAGTGATAAACGTCATCTACGGCCGTGGCCGCGAAACCGTCAGCGCACTGATGGCCAGCGGCAATATCGATGTGTTCGCCTTCATCGGCACCCACAAGGCGGCCGCCGACCTGAAGAAGCTCCACCCACGCCCGCACCGCCTGCGCGCGGCCCTGGGCCTGGATGCCAAGAACCCGGGTATCGTGCTGCCCCAGGTGGACCTGGACAATGCCGTGGAGGAAGCCATCACCGGCGCCCTGTCGTTCAACGGCCAGCGTTGCACCGCACTGAAGATCCTGTTCGTCCACGAGGATGTGGTCGAGCCGTTCCTCGACAAGTTCCAGCGCAAGCTCGCCGCGCTCAAGCCCGGCATGCCCTGGGAGCCAGGCGTGGCCCTGACCCCACTGCCGGAACCGGGCAAGCTCGCCTACCTCGATGGCCTGGTGGCCGATGCCACGGCCAAGGGCGCACGGGTGCTCAACGAAGGCGGCGGCAGCAGCCGTGGCTCGTTCTTCTACCCAGCCCTGCTCTACCCGGTTAACCGCGACATGCGCGTGTACCACGAAGAGCAATTCGGCCCGCTGGTGCCGGTGGTGCCCTACCGCGACCTGCAAACGGTGATCGACTACGTGCTCGACTCCGACTATGGCCAACAACTGAGCCTGTTCGGCAACGACCCGGCGACCATCGGCCAGCTGGTGGACACCTTCGCCAACCAGGTCGGGCGCATCAACCTCAACGCCCAGTGCCAACGCGGGCCGGACACCTACCCGTTCAACGGCCGCAAGAACAGCGCCGAAGGCACCCTGTCGGTGCATGACGCCTTGCGCGTGTTCTCCATCCGTACCTTGGTGGCCACCCGTTTCCAGGAAGCCAACAAGGCACTGATCAGCGAGATCATTCGCAATCGCCAATCCAGCTTCCTGACCACCGACTACATCTTCTAAGGGCCGCGCTTATAGGAAATCGTTCTAGCAGCCACGTCGATTTTCCATCGCCGTGAACGACTCTAAGCAACAGGGCGCCAACCGGCGCCCCACCCACAGGAGCGTCGAACATGGCTGCCAAACCCATTCCCGATGGCCAGCACAGCATTACCCCGTACCTGGCCATCAACAACGCCGCCAAGGCCATCGCGTTCTACCAGCAGGCCTTTGGCGCCACGGAAATGTTCCGCCTGGAAGGCCCGGACGGCACCGTTGGCCACGCCGAACTGCGCATTGGTGACTCCTCGCTGATGCTGGGCGACCCGTGCGACCGCGAAGGTGGCCTGACCGCCAGCCAGAAGCTGGCCGGTGCTGGCGTTGGCTTGCATTTGTATGTGGAAGACTGCGACAAGGTCTACGCCCAGGCCCTGGCGGCTGGCGCCACCGCGCTGCACCCGGTCACCGACCAGTTCTATGGCGACCGCAGCGGCACCCTCAAGGACCCGTTCGGCAATATCTGGTTCGTTTCCACCCACAAGGAAGACCTGACCCCCGAGGAAATCCGCGCCCGCGCCGCCAAGATGTTCAGCGCCGGGTAAGCGGTGAGTTGAAAGCGCGGCGCGTTTGCTTGAAGCTTGGGGCTCGTAGCTTGGAGCTGCTTCATGCGTATCATCGACAAAACCGCCGCACAGGTGCGCAGCCTTACCCCGACCGAAGAGGAACTGCTGGTCGGGTTTGCCACCGGCAACCTCGCCGGCCCTCGCCTGTTGCAGGCCAACCAGTTGCTGATGAAGGTGCGCAGCGCCAATCAGTGGTTGGCCTGCGATTGCCGCAAAGATGCCTTGCCAGTGCTCAATGTCACCTTGAATGGCAGCACCGGCACTCTGTTTCTCAAGAACAACCCCGGAACCGCCGAGCATGCCCCCGGCTGCCCATTCACCAAGGACGAGCGCGAGGCCAGCGAGCAGCCGCACGACCCGGCCCCACCCGCCGCCTGGCTGGCCCCGGATACACCGCTGCGGCTGATTGGCGACTATCGCAAGGCCGGCGACACCGCTGGCAGCGGCGTCGAGGGCAGTGAACGACGCGAGCAGCAGCGCCTGCTGTCGTTGCTGCTGACGTGGGTTGAAACCAGCGGCCTGAACCTCTACGCCACGCACCTGAAAAAGGACCTGACCGGCCAGTTCGCCGAACTGCGCAGCGTTGCCAGCCGCTACCCGCTGCTTGAGCGGGTGCCGGCCAGCAACTACCTGGAAACGCGCCTGGACATGAAGCACATGATGATGCTCAAGGCCCGCCTGCGCGAAGCCACGGTGTTCGGCAACCATCGCCGGCATGGGCTGATGCTCGACTGCGTCGACCAGATCAAGGGCCGCAAGCTGTTCAACAACCGCAGCGAGGATGGCTTCGACTTCCAGGGGCATCACCTGTACTGGGGCGGCAGCCGCGCATCTGGGCCGCTGCTGGCACTGGCCCTGTATTCCCCGGCGACGGCCGGCAGCCATTTCTATGAATTGATCCACGTGGCCAGCGTGCCAGTGCTGTCGCGGGCGCACCTGTTCCCGGTGTACCGCGATGAAGAGCGCGAACCGCTCAAGGCGTTGGTGTCGCTGATCGACTGGATGGCCAGCAAGGGCGTGAAGGTGCAGATGCGCAGGCCGGTGATCGGTGGGCAGGTGATGGATGAACTGGTGCTGACCTCGGACCAGGACCGCGTGCTGTCGGTGTCGTTGCTGGAGCAACCCATCGGGCCCGAGCCGGATGCCGAGAATTTCAAGCGCTACGCCGACTTCAAGAGCCTGGAGACGTTCCGCAAGTTCGTGGCCGGGTTCTTCATGCGCGAGCGCTAGGGTTGGCTTGCTAGATCGCATCGCGAGCTAGCGCTCGCTCCTACCCAGCGGCCCGACTGCACAGGCGGGTACTGGCCCTGGTAGGAGCGAGCGTAGCTCGCGATGCGGTGCCAAAGGCGGATCGCTACCTTGAGGCAGGTTGCGCCTGCCAGATCGCATCGCGAGCTAGCGCTCGCTCCTACCCAGCGGCCCGGCTGCACAGGCGGGTACTGGCCCTGGTAGGAGCGAGCGCAGCTCGCGATGCGGTGCAAAAGTCGGATCGCTACCTTGAGGCAGGTTGCGCCTGCTAGATCGCATCGCGAGCTAGCGCTCGCTCCTACCCAGCGGCCTGGCCGTCACGAAAATCAGCCAAGGAACAGCTGATAAGCCGGATTGGCGGTTTCGTCCCAGTAGCGATAGCCCATTTCATCCAGCGCCTGGGGCAGGCTGGCCTGCTCGTCGGCCGGCACCTCCAGTGCCGCAAACACCCGTGCCTCAGCCGCACCATGGTTGCGGTAGTGGAACAAACTGATATTCCAGCGCTTGCCCAACCGCTCAAGGAAGCCCAGCAACGCACCCGGGCGCTCGGGGAACTCGAAACGCAGCACCCGCTCATCAGCCCCCGGCGCGGCATGCCCACCCACGGTATGGCGCACGTGCAGCTTGGCCAGTTCGTTGTCGGTCAGGTCGAGCACGTTGTAGCCCTGCTCGCGTAGGTTGGCCAGCAACTGTTCGCGCGGGTCGTGCAGCGGGTGGGTCTGCACGCCAACGAACAGCCGGGCTTCCTTGCCCGGGTAGTAACGGTAGTTGAACTCGGTGATCTGCCGCTTGCCCAGCGCCTGGCAGAAGGCACGGAAGCTGCCCGGCTGCTCGGGGATGGTCACGGCGATGATCGCTTCGCGCTGCTCACCCAGTTCAGCGCGCTCAGCCACATGGCGCAGGCGGTCGAAATTGACGTTGGCGCCCGAGTCGATGGCCACCAGCGTCTGGCCCTGCACGCCCTCGCGGGCCACGTACTTCTTGATCCCGGCCACGGCCAAGGCACCGGACGGCTCGGTGATCGAGCGGGTGTCGTCATAGATGTCCTTGATCGCGGCGCACAGCTCATCGCTGCTGACCGTGACCACCTCATCGACGAAATGGCGGCACAATTCGAAACAGTGGGCACCGACCTGCGCCACCGCCACACCATCGGCAAAGGTGCCCACCTGCGGCAGGATCACCCGCTCACCCGCGGCCATGGCGGCCTGCAGGCAGTTGGAGTCTTCCGGCTCGACGCCGATCACCTTCACCTCCGGGCGCAGGTACTTCACATAGGCGGCAATGCCCGCCACCAGCCCACCACCACCCACCGGCACGAAGATCGCGTCCAGCGCGCCAGGCTGCTGGCGCAGGATCTCCATGCCAACGGTGCCCTGCCCGGCGATCACGTCCGGGTCATCGAACGGCGGCACGAAGGTCGCGCCCTCGCTGTCGGCCAGCTTCAAGGCATGGGCCAGGGCATGGGGGAAGCTTTCGCCGTGCAGCACCACATGCCCGCCCCGCGAGCGCACCCCTTCCACCTTCAGCGACGGGGTGGTGGTAGGCATGACGATGGTTGCCTTCATGCCCAGGTGCGAAGCCGCCAGGGCCACGCCCTGGGCGTGGTTGCCGGCCGAGGCGGTGATTACCCCGCGATCGCGCTGGGCCGTGGTCAGGCGCGACAGCCGGGTGTAGGCGCCGCGAATCTTGAACGAGAAGGTTGGCTGCAGGTCTTCACGCTTGAGCAGCACCTGGTTGCCCAGGCTGGCCGACAGCGCAGGTGCCGCTTGCAGGGGCGTTTCGATGGCCAGGTCGTAGACCGGCGCGCTGAGAATGCGGCGCACCTGTTCGGTCAGCAATTGCTGGGGGGTGGACGGCGAACGTGGGCTGACGTTGAGGCTGGTCATCGGGTGCAACTCCTTGGCTTTTTTCGTGTTGCCCAGGAGTCAGAGAGAAGAAACCCGCCTCCAGGGCGGGTTCAGTGCACGTACGCGCTAGCCCGCCAAGCTGATAATGGCGGTAATAATAATGGCGTTCACGTGCAGGAAGGTATTCATGGGGTAGGAACTTATCCCGCCTCGCCTGGCCAAGTCAACACTTGGCTTGCTGCGCCGACAGCGGCACGTCGAACACCTTGTCGAAGCCCCACTGGAACACGAAGGCGTAGACGAAGAAGAACACGAACAACGCCAGGTTGGTGAGCAGCGCCGCCCACAGGCTGACACCCAGCCAGTAAGCCACCAGCGGCAACAAGATCAGCACCAGCCCCCCTTCGAAGCCCAGGGCATGCAGCACGCGCCGCAGCACCGTGCGCTGGCGCTGGCGCTGGCGCGCCTCCCAGCGCTCGAAGGCCCAGTTGTAGGCCATGTTCCAGCTCATGGCGATGCCCGACATCAGCACCGACAGCACCGTCGATTGGGCCATGCCGGCACCGAACGCCAGCTCCAGTGCCGGCGCCACGCAGGCCACGGCGATGGCTTCGTAGAGAATGGCCTGGACGATCTTGCGCGCCTTGCCTTGCATGTTCAGCTCCCTGGAAAAATGGCCTATCAACTTACAAGAAGTGTCCTACAAGAAAAAGTAAGAAATACATTATTGACTGACCGTTCAATCAAGATCGCCTAGCATAATCGTTTCCGCAACAACCACTCCCCCTGGCCGCCCAGCGCAGCGCTGCCGCGTAATAGCCGCTGGCCACCCCCCCGCCGCGTATTGGACAACTCCGCCTCCGGCTGCTTGTATCTATTCACTCGCAAGCGGTGACACGTAGCAGCACTTCGTCCAGGGAATCGAATGAGGAACAAGACGATGGCGTACTGCGTCATGATGGTATTCGGCACTCGCCCCGAAGCAATCAAGATGGCCCCGCTGGCCCGCGTGTTGCGCGCCTGGCCCGGTATCAACCTGCATATCTGCTCCACCGGCCAGCACCGCGAAATGCTCGGGCAGGTGCTTACTGCCTTTGGCCTGGAGGTCGACCAGGACCTCAAGGTGATGACCCAGAACCAGACCCTCAACGGCCTGGCCCGCGACCTGCTGAACACCCTCGACCAGGCCTACGACCAAATCAAACCTGATATCGTGTTGGTCCACGGCGACACCACCACCAGCTTCATCGCCAGCCTGGCCGCCTTCCACCGGCACATTCCCATCGGCCATGTCGAAGCCGGCCTACGCACCGGCAACCTCCAGCAGCCCTGGCCCGAGGAGGCCAACCGGCGCCTGACCGGGGTGCTGGCCGACTTGCACTTCACCCCCACCCGCGCTTCCGACGCCAACCTGATCCGCGAAGGCGTGCCGCCCGAGCATATCGAAGTCACCGGCAACACGGTGATCGATGCCTTGCTGTGGATGCGCGACCACCTGGCCGAGCGGCAGTGGCAACCGGCCGCCGACTCGCCACTGAACGTGCTGCGCGAAAACCAGCGCATGGTGCTGGTCACCGGCCATCGCCGGGAAAACTTCGGCCCAGGCTTCGAGCGCATCTGCCAGGCCCTGGCACAGCTGGCCGAGCGCTACCCCGACGTGCAGTTCGTCTACCCGGTGCACCTCAACCCACAGGTGCAGAAGGCCGTGTACGGGGTGCTGTCGAGCCGCACCAACATCTACCTGGTCGCCCCCCAGGACTACCCGCACTTCGTCTGGCTGATGAACCGTGCCCATGTCATTCTCACCGACTCAGGCGGCGTACAGGAAGAAGCGCCCGCCTTGGGCAAGCCGGTGCTGGTGCTGCGCACGGTCACCGAACGGCCATCGGTGCTCAAGGGCGGCACGGTCAAGCTGGTGGGCACCCAGACCGAAACCATCGTCGAGGAAACCAGCCGCCTGCTCGATGACCCGGTTGCCTACGCGCGCATGGCCCAGGTGTACACGCCGTTCGGCGACGGCACCGCCAGCCAGCGCATTGCCCAGCGCCTGAGCCGCTGGTTCGAGGAACGCGCCGCCCTGCGAGACGACGCATGAGCCTGGCCTTCATCGACTTCCTGACCTATGTGCTGTTCGGCCTGAAAATCCTCGCGATCGTGCTCGCCAGCCTGATGTTCCTGCTCGGCCTGGACGACCTGTTCATCGACCTGTGCTACTGGACGCGCAAGCTCTACCGGCGTTTTCGCATCTACGACAAGTACCAACGGGCCGATGAGAAACGCCTGTTCGAGGTGCCGGAAAAACCGCTGGCGATCATGGTGCCGGCCTGGAACGAAGTGGGCGTGGTTGGCGAAATGGCCCGCCTGGCGGCCTCGACCATCGACTACGAGAACTACCAGATCTTCGTCGGCACCTACCCCAACGACCCGCAAACCCAGGCTGACGTCGACGCCGTGTGCCTGCACTACCCCAATGTGCACAAGGTGGTGTGCGCCCGCCCAGGCCCGACCAGCAAAGCCGACTGCCTGAACAACATCATCGACGCCATCCTGCGCTTCCAAGAGGATGCCCGCATCGAATTCGCAGGTTTCATCCTGCACGACGCCGAAGACGTCATCTCGCCCATGGAACTGCGCCTGTTCAACTACCTGCTGCCGAACAAGGACATGATCCAGATCCCGGTGTACCCCTACGCCCCGGAATGGAAGGGCTTCACGGCCGGCCACTATGTGGACGAGTTCGCCGAGAACCACGGCAAGGACGTGATCGTGCGCGAGGCGCTGACCGGCCAGGTGCCCAGCGCCGGCGTCGGCACCTGCTTCAGCCGCCGCGCCATCAGCGCCCTGCTCGAAGACGGCGACGGCATCGCCTTTGACGTGCAGAGCCTTACCGAAGACTACGACATCGGTTTTCGCTTGAAGCAAAAAGGCATGAAGTGCATCTTCGCCCGCTATTCCATCACCGACCCAGCCCTGGCCCTCAAGCACGAATGGCGCCCCGGCATGAGCCGCGCCTTCGCCCAGGTGATCTGCGTGCGCGAGCACTTCCCGCGTGACTGGCAGCACGCCATTCGGCAGAAGTCACGATGGATCGTGGGTATCGTCTTCCAGGGCACCAGCAACCTGGGCTGGAGCCGCACCGGCGCGCTCAATTACTTCCTCTGGCGCGACCGCCGCGGGTTGTTCGCCTACCTGCTCAGCTTCCTGGTCAACCTGTTGCTGCTGGTGCTGCTGGCCATGTGGCTGGTGACGGTGATCGCCCCCGAGTCGTGGCGGTTCATGTCGATTCTCAGCGACAGCCGGCTGCTCAGCGCACTGCTCTGGCTCAACGGCCTGATGCTGGCCAACCGCTTGTTCCAGCGCGGCTGGTTCGTGACCCGCTACTACGGCATCTTCGAAGGCCTGCTGTCGGCGCCGCGCATGATGTGGAGCAACTTCGTCAACTTCTTCGCCAACCTGCGTGCCCTGCGCCAGGTGATGGAAATGGGCGATTCGCGGCGGGTGGCCTGGGACAAGACCACCCACGAATTCCCGGCATTAACCTCCCCCGCACGCACGCCGTTGGGCCATCGCCTGGTGGAAAAAGGCTACATCACCGAGGCGCAACTGGAGCAGGCGATCACCAGCCCGGTACGCCGCCGCCTGGGCCGCGAGCTGCTGTTGCGCGGCTGGCTGACCAGCGAGCAACTGGTGCAGACCCTGGCCGAACAACTGGACCTGCCATGGGCGCCGCTCAACCCATTCAAGCTCGACCCGCAGCTGATCGCCAAGCTGCCCCGGCGCCTGGCCACCCACTATGGCGTGCTGCCCGTGGAGGAAGACGGCGACACGTTGATCCTGGCCAGCGAGAGCCCGGTCAGCCAGGTTTCGCTGGGGGTCATCAGCCGCCAACTCAAGCGCCCGGTCCGTTGCCGCCTGGCACCCCAGGGCCGGGTCACCCTCGGCCTGCGCCACCACTACCCAAGCCCCTGGCAGAAGGACGAAACCCGCGACATGCTGGCCGTGCTGGAACGCCACCAGGACGACGCCGACCTGCTCGATCGGGTCAGTAAGCACCAGGTGATGCTCGGCGCCCTGCTGCAGGTGCGCGGCATGGTGCCGGTCACCTTGTTCAACCAGGCGCTGATCGACTTCGACCCCGAGCGCCACAGCCTCGGCGACCACCTGATCGCCCGCGGCATCATCACCGAAGAGGTGCTGCAGCAGGCCCTGGAAGAACAGGCCAGCGAGCAGCAGGCCGCCTACGACCTGACCCGGGAGGTGGCATGAAAGCGCGCCTGTCCCTGATCCTGCCCGGCTTGTTGCTGTGCTCCACGGCGCTGGCGGCGCCGATGACCGATTTCCAGCGCTTCACCAGCTACCCGTTCATGGAACGCAGCTACCGCGAGGCGAAGCAGAACAACTGGGCCGAAGTCGAACGCCTGACCCGCCATGTGCTCGGTCGCGTGCCCAACAACGATGAAGCCCGCGCCCTGTTGGTCGAGGCCCTGGCCCACCAACGCCGCTACAAGGAAGCCCAGGCCCTGGCCGAACAGCTCGGCGATGGCCCGGAATATGCCGATGCCTTGCTGGAGTTGCGCCTGACCTGGATCGAGCAGGACCCTCCTGCCGCCAGCCAGGTGGAGGCCTGGTTGGCCAGCTCAGGCAGCATGCAGCGCATTCGCCTGTGGCAGGCCTACAGCCTGAGCCTTGCCAAGTTCGGCGGCGCCGGCAAGGCGCTGGCCTGGCTCAACCATTTGCCGCCACGGGATGACGGCCAGGTGCTGCGCCTGGCCCGGGCCAACTTTGCCGAGCAGTTGCGCAACTGGAAGGAAACCATCGAACAGTTGCAACCCTTGGCCGAGCAAGGCCAGTTGCCGCCGCAGGACTGGCAACGGCTGGCCAATGCCTACGTGCAACAGCTGGATGAGAAAGGCCTGAGCAGGCTGCTGCCGAGCGCTCCCTCCCCCGAAGTCGCCAACCAGACGCGCCTGGCCATGGCCAACCGGGCCATTGCCATGGGCCATAACCAACAGGCCCAGCGCTGGATGCAAACCCTGCCCACCGAGCAGTTGCAACAGCCCGAGCAGCGCCAGCAACTGTGGGAACTGGCCCGTGAAGGCGACGATGCGCCGCTGGTGCGGCGCCTGAGCAATGAAGTGCAGCGCCCCTGCCTGGAAACCGTCGACTGGCTGTCGCGCCATGACCCCGAGGTCGCCCGGGAGCAGTTCAAGGGCTGCCCTGCCACTGCCGACCCGCGTGCCTACGCGGTGCTCCAGCAGCGCCTGTACGGCGACCCAGTGCGGCCGCCCCAGCCACGCACAGCCGGCGAATGGCAACAGCGCTATCGCCAGAGCGGTGACCTGGCCGCACTGGAGCAGGCCACCTACCTGCTGGTGCAGCAGGGCCAGGGCGAGCGCGCCCGCGCGTTGCTGGAGCAGGCCTTCGAGCGCCGCCAAGGCCGCCTGACACCCTCGCTGTTGCAACGCCTGGGTGATAGTTATGCACGCAACGACGGCCCATTGGACAGCCGCCGCATGCTTGCCCTGATCCCGCGCGTCAACAGCGCCACCCGCGCGCAACTGCTAGCCCGCCTGGCCGAAAACGGCCAGTGCGATGCGGTGCGCAAGGCGATACCGGCATCCCCCAGCGAAGCCGGCCAGTACCGCGCCCTGGGCCGCTGCGCCATGCCCGACCAGCCTGGCGAGGCCGTGGTCTACTACCAAGCCGCCGAACGCCTGGGCGACCGCGATAACCGTCTGCCCCTGGCCTATGCCCTGGAGGCCGCCGGCGATTCCGAAACAGCTTTGCCGATCTGGCGCAACCTGCCCGACAGCGCCTGGACCGACAACGCCCGCCTGACCGCCGCACGCGGCGCACTCAACGCCGGCGATGCCCAGGCAGCCCGCCGCTACTGGGATGCTGCTGCGCACCACAGTGCCGACGACTGGGCACTGGGCGCCGCCATTGCCCAGCGCCAGGGCGACCTGCAGGCGGCCCTGGGTTTCCAGCGCCAGGCCCTGGCCCACAACCCGCGTGCCGAGCACTACTACGCCGCCGCCAGCACCGCACAGCTGGCCGGCGACAGCGAGCAAAGCACTGCCTGGTTGGCAGACGCCGTGCGCCTGGCCCCCGACCAGCCACGCTACCGCGCCGACTATGGCATGCGCCTGGCCGGTTCGCAGGACGCGGCCCAACGCCGCCAGTCGATCCCCTACCTGGAACGCGCCACCCACGACTTCCCCGAGGACTACCGGCTCGGTGAAACCCTCGCCCTGCGCTACGACGAAACCGAGCAAAGCGCCGCTGCCCGCCGCGAACTGCGCCGGGTACTGGACGTGGAGCAGGACCTGGTCGACGGCGACGACGAATACGGCAGCCTGGAGGCGCGCAAGTACCGCCAGCGCCGCGCCCACGAAGCCTTGTCACGGCGCGACACGGTCACCTTGGCCAGCACCTGGTCACCGGCCGGCACCTCGACCAACGACAAGTTCCTCGACAACGGCCAGCGCAGCGGGGCATCCCGCCGGGCGCAATCGCAAAACGTGCAACTGGCGATGTGGGACCACGCCCTGGGGGAAGAACCCAGCCGCAATGGCAGCACCTTGTCGGTCTACGGTCGGGTATTGTTCGGCGGCCAGGGCCGCAGCGAGTATGCGCAAAGCATGGGCACCGGCGTGGGGCTGCGCTACAAGCCGTTCGGCCAGGCCAACCTCAACCTGTACGCCGAGCTGTACCACCAGCGGCAAATCGACGACACCCACTACAATGGCCTGAGCCTGGGCGAGCTGCTGAGCCCGGCCAAGGTCGGCGGCAACTGGGGCGACCTGCGCCATCACGCCGAATCGAGCAACGACCTGCTGTTGCGCGCCACCGCCTCGTTCCTCGACCAGGGCCGTTGGCGCAACGACTGGCGGGTCGACGAAGATGACTGGAACGAACGCTTCCTGTACCTCGACGCCGCCTGGTGGACCCGCGCCGGCGACCACGCCTGGCTGTCGCGCTACCAGCAGGGCCACGCCTGGAAGCTGCCCACCCAGTCGCCGCAGACGATCATGCCCTACGGCTTCTTCGAATTCGCAAGCCAGGACCCAAGCAACGATTGGCGCCAGGACGCCCGCACCGGGGTGGGCATGCGCTGGCAATGGTGGTTCGATGACGACCGCTACAACGCCTACCGCGGTTCGTTGAAAGTACGCGCCGAGTACCAGCAGTCACTGGGTGGCAACCTTTACGAGCAGGCCAATGGCGTGCTGGTTGGCGTGGAGATGACCTTCTGATGCGTACCTTGCTGGCCATTTGCATGCTTGCCCTCTGCCTGCCGGCCATGGCCGACCAGCGCCTGTTCTACCAGCCGCTCAATGCCGACGCCGCCGTCACCCCAGCACAGTGGCAGCAACTGTGGCGCGCGACCAGGGCGCAAGGCGTCGCCACGTTGATCGTGCAATGGAGCGCCTACGGCGACAGCGACTTTGGCGGCGCCCAAGGGTGGCTGGCCAACAGCCTGCGCCAAGCCCATGCCCAAGGCCTGGAACTGGTGCTTGGGCTGTACATGGACCCGGCCTATTACCAGCGCATTGGCGAGCTCGACGCTGACGGCCTGGGCAGCTACTGGAAATCACAGTTGGGGCGCTCGCTCGGTCAGTACCGGCAGGTGCGTGAGCAGTGGCAGTTGCCGGTGGCAGGGTGGTACCTGCCGATGGAGCTGGATGACCTGCATTTTCGTGACAGCGACCGCCGCCAAGCGCTGTTCAGCCAATTACAGGCGTTCAACCGGCAACTGGACAAGCCGCTGCACCTCAGTGCGTTCAGTGCAGGGAAACTAGCGCCGCGGGTCAATGGTGCCTGGCTGGACCAACTGGCCGGGCTGGGCTTGAGGGTGTGGTGGCAGGACGGCGCCGGGACGGGGCGCTTGCCGGCGCTGGTGCGCCAGGGCTATGAGCAGGCGCTGCCGTGCCGGGTGGGCGTGGTACGCGAGGCGTTTCGCCAGGTGAGCGCGCCGGGGCAGGCGTTTCGGGCCGAGCCCGCGGAACCGAAGCTCGCTGCGGGGTGCCATGCCGAAGCGGTGTTTGCCTTGCGTTACCGGCCTTGGGCCCGGGGGTTGTTGCCACTGAATTGAGCTAGCCTGTTCCGGCCCTTTCGCGGGGCAAGCCCGCTCCTACAGGGCCCCCGGTGTTGTGCGGTCCTTGTAGGAGCGGGCTTGCCCCGCGAAGAGGCCGGCCCTGCCCAAGCCGCTCTCAAGGAGCCCACCAATGTTCAAAACCATCGAGGACCACATCCGCCAACAGGTCGCCCCCGCCGCCCTGCGCGCTGAATTTCGCCAGCACGAATTCGACGCAATGCGCCCATTCTGCAAGCTGGTGTTCTGCGTCAGCACCCTGATCTGGCTGGTCTTCGACCTGATCGTCAGCTTCCTCGGCGGCCAAGGCTTCACCTGGCTCTCCTACCTGTTCATCGCCCTGCTCGGCTGCCTCACCGTGGTGCTGCACTTCACCCGCCGCAGCCACCACTTCGACGTGCTCAACCTGCTGTTCGTGGCCGTCATCACCTTGGGCATGCGCCTGGTGATCGAAGGCATCCCGGTCACTCTACGCCCAGTGTGGCTGGTGCTGGGGGTGTCGACCGTGCTCTATGCCGTGTCGGTGCTGCCGGTGCGGCGCTGGTCGTTCTTCTGCGCCATGGCCATTGCCTGGGCGGTGCTCAACCCCTTCTTTCACACCCGCATCGAACCCGATGAGCTCGAAGGCGCCATGCTGTTCAGCTATGCCCTGTTCCTCAGCGCCCTGGTGATCTACAGCTACCTGCAGATGCGCCAGGCCAAGCTGCACAACTTCTACCTGTCCAAGGTGCTGCTGGAGCAGGCCTATGTCGACGCCCTCACCGAAATCCCCAACCGCCGCTCGTTCATGGCCAAGGCTGAGCGCCAGCTTCGCCTGGCGTCCTCGGGCCAGTTTCTGGCGATGGTCGACATCGACAACTTCAAGCGGGTCAACGACCAGTTCGGCCATGACGTGGGCGATGAAGTGCTCAAGCGCGTGGCGGTGAATATCAAGGCGGTGGTGGCCGGGTACGAATTCGCCCGGTTGGGCGGCGAGGAATTCGCGATCTTTTTCCAGGGGCTGGACGAGGGCACGGCCGAACAACGGGTGGCGGCGCTGTGCCAACAGGTGCGCGAGGACCTGGGGGTGCCGCCGGTCACCATCAGCATCGGCTTGGCGCGGGTGCAGGCCGGTGACAGCCTGAGCATGGCACTGGTGCGGGCGGACCAGGCGCTTTATGAGGCCAAGCACAGTGGCAAGGACCGGGTTGTGTTGTGGACGGCTAGCCTTGCAGAAAGCAGTTAGCAGGCCCGGCCCTTTCGCGGGGCAAGCCCGCTCCTACAGCGAAGGGGCCGGGCCTGCCAACCTACCCACCCGCAGGCAACCGAATCCTGAACTGTGCCCCACCCAATGCCGATTGCGCCACGGTCAAGGTCCCGCCCTGCCCCTCGATCGCCCGCCGGCTGATCGCAAGCCCCAGCCCGAACCCGCCGGTATTGCGGTCGCGGCTGCGGTCCAAGCGGTAAAACGGCTGGAAAATCCGCTCCCGCTCCTGCACCGGAATACCAATGCCGTCATCCTCCACCGTCAACAGGCAAGCGCCGTCCTGTTCAAGGCGCAAGCGCAACAACAGGCTCTGGTCACAGTAGCGCATGGCATTGCGCACCAGGTTCTGCACCGCCCGGGCGGTCAAGCGCGGGTCGAGGACGAAGCGCGGCAGGTTGCCTTCGGCCCGTACTTCCCACTGGATACCCCGGGTATCGAGCTCCTCGGCAAAACCGCCCAGCACGCTGTCGACCAGCTCCAGCAACGACACCTCGACCCGCTCCCGCGCCTGGTCGGCGTTGTACAGCCGGCTGTACGACAGCAGTTCAAGCACCAGCTCGTCCAGCTCGCGCACATGCCCCACCAGCTCCAGCAAGCGCTTGCGGCTGGTGGGCGGCACTTCGTCGAACAGCAGCACCAGGCCGAAATCCAGCCGGGTAAGCGGCGTGCGCAGTTCATGGGAAACGGCGTTGAGCAGTTCACGCTGCTGGTTGACGTGGCGCTCCAGGTCGCTGGCCATGGTGTCGAACACCCCGGCCAGCTCGCCAATGTTGGAATGCGCCGAAATGTGCGTGCGCTCGGCCATCTGCCCCTGGCCCAGGCGCCTGGCGGTTTCCTTCAGCCGCTCCAGGTCGCGCCAGTGCGGCCATACCCACAGCAGCAGGCAGCCGAGCATGGCAGCGCCGATCAACACGGTAACGCCCCACGACAGCACATTGATGTCCAGCGGGTCTGGCGGGGAATGCAGGCTCACCAGCCAGCCCTCGCCCAGCGGCGCCAGCACCGTTTCGTAGTAGCCCCAGTCGCCGATGCGCACCGCGTACAGGCCATGCTCCAGGCGCGCCTGTTCCTGTGGGCTCAACCCGGCCTGGCCGGTACGCAGCAGCTTGACTTCCAACGGCGCGAAGACCTTGGCCAGGTCCTGCTCCACCGCCGGCCACTGCGCCTGCGGGGTTTGCCGGAACTGGCGAACGATCAGCGACTGCACGCCC
The DNA here is from genome assembly GCF_011752565.1 of Pantoea sp. Ap-967. Classification (GTDB taxonomy): domain Bacteria; phylum Pseudomonadota; class Gammaproteobacteria; order Pseudomonadales; family Pseudomonadaceae; genus Aquipseudomonas. The sequence goes on along the minus strand of NZ_VWXK01000007.1, from coordinate 53,308 downwards.
TTGGCCTGGTCGAGGTTGTAGGCCATGAAGCGGTCGTGGAACAGGCCAACGATGGTGTCGGGAATGAACAGCAAGGCCCCGGCATAGGCGACGATGATCACCAGGTACAGGCGCACCAGGATTTTCAGCATGCTCGGTCAGCACTCCCACTCGACGCGGCTGAACAGGTAACCCTTGCCCCACACGGTCTTGATCTTGCGCGCCTCGCCGGCGCTGTCGTCGAACTTGCGGCGCAGCTTGGAAATGGCCACGTCCACCGAACGGTCGGTGCCATTGAACTCGATGCCGCGCAGCTGCTGCAGGATACGGTCGCGGCTTAGCACCACGCCTGCGTTGCGCGCCAGTACCACCAGCAGGTTGTATTCGCCGCTGGACAGCTCCACTTCCTCGCCACGCCAGCTGACCAGGCGTTCGGCCAGGTCGATGCGCAAGCCGCCAATCAGGATCTGGTGGCTGTCCAGCCGGGGTTCATGGACGCTGCTGCGGCGCAGCAAGGTGCGCACCCGGGCCAACAGCACACGGGGTTCGCAGGGTTTGGTCACGTAGTCGTCGGCGCCCATTTCCAGGCCCAGCACCTGGTCGTGGCTGTCGTCGCGGGCGGTCAGCATCAGGATCGGCAGGCTTTGCGAGGCCTGGCGCAGCAGGCGACACAGTTGCAGGCCATCGATGCCGGGCAGCATCAGGTCGAGGATGACCAGGTCGGGCTTTTCCTGGGTGAAGGCCGCGAGCACATGGTCGCCCCGGGCGATGACCCGGACGTGGAATTCGTTGCGTTGCAGGTAGCTGGCGATCAGCTCGGACAGGGCGCTGTCGTCTTCGACCAGGAGAATGTTGGGCATAGGGTTTACAGGCAAATGGAAAAGGCCGGAACAGGTTCATGCAGAATATAGAACCCTACCAAGCGCCAGGCCTCTTCTTAACACTTTTTCACACACGCCCAACAGCTGTTAACAGCCAGCTAATCGCCGTCACCTTAGGATATGCCGGCTCATCATCGGAAGATCCGCATGCCTACCATCCTTTCCCCGCGCCTGCGCCCCGTGGCGCTTCTGGCGCTGTTGTCCCTGACCCTGGCCGGCTGCAACGACGCCAGCGAACAGGACGACCAACAACCCACCCCCCAGGTGCGCGTCGAAACCCTGCAACTGCAACCGCTGGCCATCAGCACCGAGCTCAGCGGCCGGCTGCTCGCCCCGCGCACCGCCGAAGTCCGCGCACGGGTCGCCGGTGTGGTGCTCAAGCGGGTGTACCGTGAAGGCAGCGACGTCAAGCAGGGCGATGTGCTGTTCCTGATCGACCCTGCCCCGTTCAAGGCCGACCACGACAGCGCCCGCGCCACCCTGGCCAAGGCCGAAGCCACCCTGTACCAGGCGCGCCTGCAGGAGCAGCGCTACCGCCAGTTGGTCGACGACAAGGCCGTCAGCCGCCAGGAATACGACAATGCCCGCGCCGCCTTCCTCCAGGCCGACGCTGCCGTTGCCGAGGCCCGCGCGGCACTGGAGCGCGCGCGCCTGAACCTGGGTTATGCCACGGTCACCGCGCCGATTGCCGGGCGCATCGGCCGGGCGCAGGTCACCGAAGGTGCGCTGGTTGGGCAGAATGAAACCACGCCCCTGGCGACCATCCAGCAACTCAACCCGATCCACGCCGACGTCACCCAGTCCACCCGCGAGCTCAACGCCCTGCGCCGCGCCTTGCGTGCCGGCGAGTTGCAGCAGGTAGGCGACGGCCAGGCCCGTGCCACGCTGATTCAGGACGATGGCAGTGCCTACCCGCTGCCCGGCAAGCTGCTGTTCTCCGACATCAGCGTCGACCCCAGCACCAACCAGATCACCCTGCGCAGCGAGTTCCCCAACCCCGACCTCGACCTGCTGCCCGGCAGCTACGTGCGCGTGCGCCTGGAACAGGCCGTGCAGCCCAAGGGCCTGAGTGTGCCGCAGCGGGCCATCCTGCGCGACAGTGCCGGGGTGCCGAAGGTGCTGGTGGTCGACGACCAGGCCCGTATCACCGAACGCCAAGTGGTGCTGGGCAGTGCCCAGGGCGACCGCTGGGTGGTCAGCGAAGGCCTGGCTGCCGGCGAGCGTGTGGTGGTCGAGGGCCTGCAGCATGTCAAGGCTGGCGACCAGGTTCAGGTCGACGCCGCCACCGCGCCCATCGTTCAGCACACCGGCCAGTGAGGGCCTGACCCATGCCGCAGTTCTTCATCGACCGCCCGGTGTTCGCCTGGGTGATCGCGCTGTTCATCCTGCTCGCCGGCGCCCTGGCCATCCCCCAGCTGCCGGTGGCCCAGTACCCCAACGTGGCACCGCCCCAGGTGGAAATCTACGCCGCGTACCCCGGCGCTTCGGCGGCGACCCTCGACGAGAGCGTGGTCAGCCTGATCGAGCAAGAGCTCAACGGCGCCGACAAGCTGCTGTACTTCTCGTCCCAGAGTAGCCTGGGCAGCGCCACCATCACCGCCACCTTCGAGCCCGGCACCCACCCGGACCTGGCCCAGGTCGACGTGCAGAACCGCCTCAAGGTGGTGGAGTCGCGCCTGCCGCGCCAGGTGACCCAGCAAGGTTTGCAGGTGGAAAAGGTATCCACCGGCTTTCTGCTGCTCGGCACGCTCACCTCCACCGACGGCAACCTCGATGAAACTGCGCTGTCGGACATCCTCGCGCGCAACGTGATGAATGAAATCCGCCGCCTCAAGGGCGTGGGCAAGGCCCAGTTGTATGGCTCCGAGCGCGCCATGCGCATCTGGATCGACCCACGCAAGCTGATCGGTTTCAACCTCACGCCCAATGACGTCAGCGACGCCATCGCCGCGCAGAACGCCCAGGTCGCCCCCGGCAGCATTGGCGACCTGCCCGCCCGCGGTTCCCAGGAAATCACCGCCAACGTGGTGGTCAAGGGCCAGCTGAGCACCCCCGAGGAATTCGCCGCCATCGTCCTGCGCGCCAACCCCGACGGCTCCAGCGTAACCGTCGGCGACGTCGCCCGGGTGGAAATCGGCGCCCAGGAATACCAGTACGGCACGCGCCTGAACGGCAAGCCGGCCACCGCCTTCAGCGTGCAGCTGGCCCCCGGCGCCAACGCCATGGAAACCGCCACCCTGGTGCGGGCGAAAATGCACGAGCTGTCGCGCTACTTCCCCGAAGGTGTCCAGTACGACATCCCCTACGACACCTCGCCGTTCGTCAAGGTGTCGATCCAGCAGGTGGTCAGTACCCTGTTCGAAGCGATGCTGCTGGTGTTCGCGGTGATGTTCCTGTTCCTGCAGAACCTGCGCTACACCTTGATTCCTACCCTGGTGGTGCCGGTGGCGCTGATGGGCACCTTCGCCGTGATGCTGGCCCTGGGCTTCTCGGTCAACGTGCTGACCCTGTTCGGCATGGTGCTGGCCATCGGCATCCTGGTCGACGATGCCATCGTGGTGGTGGAGAACGTGGAGCGGATCATGGCCGAAGAAGGCCTGCCGCCCAGGGAGGCCACGCGCAAGGCCATGGGCCAGATCAGCGGCGCGATCATCGGCATCACCCTGGTGCTGGTGGCGGTGTTCCTGCCGATGGCCTTCATGAAGGGCTCGGTGGGGGTGATCTACCAGCAGTTCTCGCTGTCGATGGCGGTGTCGATCCTGTTCTCGGCGTTCCTTGCCCTGAGCCTCACCCCGGCGCTGTGCGCCACCCTGCTCAAGCCGCTGGCCAAGGGTGAGCACCATGCGCGCAAGGGCTTCTTCGGCTGGTTCAACCGCCGCTTCGAGGCCATGAGCAACGGCTACCAGCACTGGGTGCTGTCGGCACTCAAGCGCAGTGGCCGCTACCTGCTGCTGTACGGCCTGCTGCTGGCGCTGCTCGGCTATGGCTTCAGCCAGCTGCCGACGGCGTTCCTGCCCACCGAAGACCAGGGCTACACCATCACCGACATCCAGTTGCCGCCGGGCGCCAGCCGCATGCGCACCGAACAGGTGGCCGCACAGATCGAGGCGCACAATGCCCAAGAGCCCGGCGTGGGCAACACCACGATGATCCTGGGCTTCAGTTTCTCCGGCAGCGGCCAGAACGCCGCACTGGCCTTCACCACGCTCAAGGACTGGTCCGCACGCGGCAGCGATGACAGCGCCCAGTCGATCGCCGACCGCGCCACGCTGGCCTTTACCCAGCTCAAGGATGCCGTGGCCTACTCTGTGCTGCCGCCGCCAATCGATGGCCTGGGCGAGTCGACCGGCTTCGAGTTTCGCCTGCAGGACCGCGCCGGCATGGGCCATGAAGCCCTGATGGCCGCGCGTGACCAACTGTTGGCCGGTGCACGCAAAAGCAAGGTGCTGACCAACGTGCGCGAGTCGTCGCTGGCCGAAAGCCCCCAGGTGCAGCTGGAAATCGACCGCCGCCAGGCCAACGCCCTGGGCGTGTCGTTTGCCGACATCGGCTCGGTGCTGGATGTGGCGGTGGGTTCCAGCTATGTCAACGACTTCCCCAACCAGGGCCGCATGCAGCGGGTGGTGGTGCAGGCCGAAGGCGATCAGCGCGCGCAGGTGGAAGACCTGCTGAAGATCCATGTGCGCAACAGCAGCGGCAAGATGGTGCCCCTGGGCGCGTTCGTGCAGGCCAAGTGGGTCAGCGGCCCGGTGCAGCTGACCCGCTACAACGGCTACCCGGCGGTGTCGATTTCCGGTGAGCCGGCTGCAGGCTACAGTTCGGGCGAGGCCATGGCCGAAATCGAGCACCTGGTGGCCCAGCTGCCGGCCGGCACGGGCCTGGAGTGGACCGGCCTGTCGCTGCAGGAGCGCTTGTCCGGCAGCCAGGCCCCCTTGCTGATGGCCCTGTCGTTGCTGGTGGTGTTCCTGTGCCTGGCAGCCTTGTACGAAAGCTGGTCGATCCCCACCGCCGTGCTGCTGGTGGTGCCGCTGGGCGTGCTGGGCGCAGTGCTGGCGGTGACCTTGCGCGGCATGCCCAACGACGTGTTCTTCAAGGTGGGCCTGATTACCCTGATCGGCCTGTCGGCGAAGAACGCCATCCTGATCATCGAGTTCGCCAAGCACCTGGTCGACCAGGGCGTGGACGCCACCGACGCCGCCGTGCAGGCTGCCCGCCTGCGCCTGCGGCCAATCGTGATGACCTCGCTGGCCTTCATCCTTGGCGTGGTGCCCCTGGCCATCGCCACCGGCGCCAGCTCGGCCAGCCAGCAGGCCATCGGCACGGGGGTGATCGGCGGCATGCTCAGCGCCACCTTGGCGGTGGTGTTCGTGCCGGTGTTCTTCGTGGTGGTGATGCGCCTGGCCGGGCGTGGCCGGGCCAAGGCTGCGCAGGCAACGCCAGCCGAAGCCTGACTGGACAAGCCAGGCATTGAATGAGAGGGTTCCGGGCATTGACTGCCCGGAGCCCTTTTTCATGCCTGATACCCTGCCCCCCTGCTCTGTCCTGATCCTTGCCGGTGGCCGTGGCCAGCGCATGGGTGGGCGCGACAAGGGCCTGGTCGCGTGGCGCGGCGAACCCTTGGTGGCGCATGTGCAGCGGGCGGTTCGGCCGCTGAGCGACGACCTGGTGATTTCCTGCAACCGCAACCAAGGGGCGTACGCGGCCTATGCCGACCAACTGGTGGGCGATGCCGAAGCGGACTACCCCGGGCCGCTGGCCGGGGTGATTGCCGGCTTGCAGGTGGCCAGGCATGACTGGGTGGTGTTGCTGGCATGCGATGCGCCGTTGGTGGACCGGGCACTGGTCGACGCCTTGCGGCAGGTGGCGGTGGCGGCAGGCAGCGCTGCGATGGTGCGCCAGGGTGGGTTCTGGCAGCCGATGTTCAGTGTGCTGCCGCGCAGGGTGCTGCCGGTGCTGGAGCAGGCCTGGGCGGCCGGTGAGCGGAGTTTGCAGAAGGCCCTGTTGCGTGAGGCGGTGGGTGCGTTGGAGTGTTCCGAGGGGGATAGGCGGTTGAGCAATTTCAACAGCCCGGATTTGTTAAACGGCTGAGTATTTTATTCGCTGTGCCGGCCTCTTCGCGGGGCAAGCCCGCTCCTACAAGGTAACGCGCGGTCGTTGTAGGAGCGGGCTTGCCCCGCGAAGAGGCCGGTACAAACAACACATCACCCCGCCGCCAGCTCCTCGATACTGATCTCACGCATCCGAAACTTCTGCACCTTGCCGGTCACCGTCATGGGAAACTCATCGACAAACCGAAAATACCGCGGCACCTTGAAATGCGCGATCCGCGCCTTGCTCCAGGCCTGCAGCTCCTCGGCCGTGGCACGGTGCCCAGGGTGCAGCTTGATCCAGGCAACGATCTCCTCGCCATACTTGCTGCACGGCACACCGATCACCTGCACATCGGCCACCGCCGGGTGGCTGAAGAAGAATTCCTCCAACTCCCGTGGGTAGATGTTCTCGCCGCCGCGAATGATCATGTCCTTGCTGCGCCCGACAATACGCACATAGCCCTGCTCATCCATCACCGCCAGGTCGCCGGTATGCATCCAGCCCTCTCCGTCGATGCTCTCAGCGGTGGCCTTGGAGTTGTTCCAGTAACCGAGCATCACGCTGTAACCGCGCGTGCACAGCTCGCCAATCTGGCCACGGGGCACGGTGTTGCCAGCGCTGTCGACCACCTTGTTCTCCAGCCGTGGCTGGGTACGGCCAACACTGGTCACCCGGCGCTCCAGGTCATCGTCCGGGCCGGTTTGCAGCGACACCGGGCTGGTTTCGGTCATGCCGTAGGCGATCTGCACTTCGGCCATGTGCATTTCCCCCATCACCCGGCGCATGACTTCGATCGGGCACGTGGCGCCCGCCATGATGCCGGTGCGCAGGCTCGACAGGTCGAATTCGCCGCGCTGGGGGTGGTCGAGCTGGGCAATGAACATGGTCGGCACGCCGTACAACACCGTGGCCTTTTCCTCGGCCACGGCGCGCAGGGTAGCCAGCGGGTCGAAGGCGTCGTTGGGGTAGATCAGCGTGCTGCCGTGGGTCATGCAGCCGAGGTTGGCCATGACCATGCCAAAGCAGTGGTACAGCGGCACCGGTACCACCAGGCGATCGTGCTCGGTCAGGCCCAGGCTCTCGCCGACCATGTAGCCATTGTTGAGGATATTGCCGTGGCTGAGCGTCGCGCCCTTGGGAAAGCCAGTGGTGCCGGAGGTGTACTGAATGTTGATCGGGTCGTCGCTGCGCAGCTGCGCCTGGCGTTCGGCCAGGGCCTGCGGGCTGACGGCCGCAGCGCGGGCCTGCAGGTCGTGCCAGGCCAGAAAGCCCGGGGGCGGTGTGGCTGCCAGGCTGATGACGCCACGCAGCTGGGGAAAGCGCTCGCAAGCCAGCGCGCCGGGCTGGCCGTTGGCAAGGGCCGGGATCAGGCCTTGCAGCATGGCGTGGTAATCGGAGGTTTTGAAGGCATCGGCGCAGATCACCCAGCGGCAGCCGGCCTGGCCCAGGGCATAGTCAAGCTCGCTGGCGCGGTAGGCTGGGTTGATGTTGACCAGAATCGCACCCACCTTGGCGCTGGCGAACTGGGTGATGCACCACTCGGCGCAGTTGGGCGCCCAGATGCCCAGGCGCTCGCCGGCTTGCACGCCCAGGGCCATCAGCGCGCGGGCGTGCTGGTCGACGGCTTCGGCCAGTTGCTGCCAGGTGTAGCGCAGGGCCTGGTGGCGCACCACCAGCGCCTCGCGGGTGGGGAAACGGGCGACGGTGGTGTCGAAGGCGTCGCCGATGCATTGGGTGAGCAGGGCTTTGTCTTGATTGCCCTGGGAATAGCTTGGCTGGGGCATGGGCGTTCTCTTGTTGTTTTTGTGTTATCTGTGCCGGCCTCTTCGCGGGGCAAGCCCGCTCCTACAAAGGTTGCGCGTTTCCTGTGGGAGCGGGCTTGCCCGCGAAGGGCCCAGCGCTGCACTAACGGATGAACACCTGCGGCGTGGTGGTGGACATATCCCCGCCAGGCAACTTGATATTGCCAACCTTCTCCAGGGTCTGCGGGTCGAACACCGCCAAATCATTGAACGTCCCGCCCAGGTACAGCTTGTCGCCCTTGGTATCGAAGGTCACACAGTAGTAAGTGTGGTCCAGGTTCGCCGCCTTGATCAGCTTGCGTTGCTTGATGTCGTACTTGGCCAGGCGGTTGAGTACGCCGTAGATCTGGTTCGGGTCCTTGGGCGAACGCAGGCCGGTGAAGTACAGCTCGGTGAGGTCTGCAAATTCCTGGGTGTGGGTCTTGCCGGTCTTCAGGTCGACGCTCAGGTAGCCATACAGCGGCTCGGCGGTGGCCGGGTCTTGTTTGCCATCCTTGAACTTGGCGATGGTGTACAGCATCGAGAATTCGTGGCGCGGGCTCTGGTGCGGCCAGAAGTACAGCACGTCCGGGGCGCTGTAGCCCTTGCGGTGCCAGTTGCGCAGCGGCAAGGCTACCGTGTACTTGCCGGTCTTGACGTCCATCTTGTAGATGTCCGGCCCTGCCACGAACAGGCTGCCGTCGTCGGCGGCGCGCATCAGGTACACCTGGCGCGGCATCGGGAAGGTGCGCACCGGCTTGGCCTCAAGGCCGTCTGCGGTACTGAACACCTCCAGGCGCGGCGGCTTGACCACATAGTGGTCGTTCAGCCGCTGGGTGGGGTTCACCGTGGCATACACTTCCTTGCCATTGGGGCTGATGGCGAACGAGTACATCGACCGGCCAATCTCGCCCGGCACGCTGGACAAGTTGGCGTGGAAGGTAGTTTTGCAGGTGTCCAGGTCGATGCCGTAGATATCGCCATAGTGGTTGTTGAGCACGTAGGCGGTGCGGTGGTCCGGCGCCATCATCGCGGTGCCGGGGCCGAAGCGGTCGGGCATCACGCAGCTCTTGAACAGCGTATCGCTGGCCACATCGACCACGTGCAGGTTGTTCGGGTAGTTGGTCACGATCATGTATTCGTGGCCGGCTTGTAGTTCCGGGCCGGTCTCGTCGGCCTGGGCCAACCCGGCGCAGGCCGTGGCGGCGATGGTCAGCGCAAGTTGCGCGCAGCGTCCAGCATTCATGCGGTTTCCCCTTGTCGTTCTTGTTTGCCCGGTCACTTGTCTTTCGGGAACACGGTGCCGAGGTTGCGCCAGTCGTCCTGGGAATTGGTGGCCTGGGCGTTCCAGTCCTGGTAGGTGCTCATCATGTCCGGCACCTGGGCCGGCCACCAGCAAGGGTCGGAGCAGCCATACAGGTCGGCCTCCATCGGCTGGCACAGCGAGCTGACCCCGCCAAAGGCGTCCACTTCCCAGCCCGGATCGGTGGTGGCGGTGCAGCCGGCCACCGCACTCATGGCCATGACTTCTTCGATGCGCTCTTCGGCGGCGGCCTGTTCGAGGATGCGCGCCTTGTTGTTCAGGGGCTTCAAGTGCTTCATGTCAGTGTGCCTTGCGCGGGGTGATGTAGCGATCGATGAAGGCCGGGTTGGCGGCCATGATGCGGCTGTAGACCTCGATGCCGAAGTCCACCCAGTCGCGCATCAGTTCGCAGTAGTGGTAGGTCGGGTGCTGCGGGTCGCCGTAGCGCGCGTAGCTTTCGTGGTAGCAGCCGCCCGAGCACAGGTTGCGGATGCGGCAGCTTTCGCAGCCGGTGTTGCTGCGGTCCAGGCGCTGGGACAGGAAGTCGTTGAGCTGCGCCTGCTTCACCCCCTGGTGCACGTTGCCGAAGGTGGGCAGGCTGGAGCCGGTGAAGCGGTGGCACAGGTTCAGCTCACCTTCGTGGTCCACTGCCAGCATCTTCAGCCCGGCGCCGCACGGCAGGGCCTTCTTGTGGCCCTCGTGGATATCGGTAATCAGCTGGTGCAGGTTGGAAAAGCCGATGTTGCGGTGCTCCAGCGCCGCCTCCAGGTAGCGCCGGCCCAGGGCCTTCATGTTGGCGAACACTTGCACCAGCTCGTCACCGGTGAGGTTGAAGTCGGCTAGGTCGCCCGAGGTGACCGGGGCAAAGCCGACTTCGGCAAAGCCCAGCTCGTTGAACAGGTGGTTCCAGATGGTTTCGACATCGGTGATGCCGCGGGTCAGGGTCACCCGCGCGCCCACCGGGCGGCTGTTGTAGCGCGACAACAGCATGTCGGCCTTGCGCCGCACCACGTCATAGGTGCCCTGCCCGCCCACGGTGATGCGGTTGCGGTCGTGCACGGTCTTGGGGCCGTCGATGCTCACCGACAGGCCGAAGCGGTGGGCGTTGAGCCAGTCGACGATCTCCTCGGTCAGCAAGGTGGCGTTGGTGGTCATGATGAACTCCACCTGCTTGCCGGCCTCGGCAAAACGCCGCTCGCAGTAGCCGACCATGTGCTCGATCAGCGGCCGGTTGGACAGCGGTTCGCCGCCGAAGAACACCACGCTGTAGCGCTGCTCGTCGGGCGATTCCTTGAGCAGCATCTCCACCGAGGCCTCGGCGGTGGCCGTGCTCATCTTCCTGCCGGCCGACGGTTTGTCCAGGTCTTCCTTGTAGCAGTAGGTGCAGCTGAGGTTGCAGCCGGTGTTGACGTTGAGCACCACGGTGTTCAGCGCCGTGCGCTCGACCTGCTTGAGGGCGATCTCCGGGGTCAGCGGCGAGCCGTCGCTGACCAGCTCCAGGGCGATCAGCTCGCGCAGGGTATCTTCGATGTCTTGCCCGGCAAATTGGCCCAGGCGCTGCATCAGCTCTTCAGCCGAGCAGCCGTGCTGGCGCAGGGTGTCGATGATGCCGCCGGTCACCGCGTCGGCGGTGAACAGCGAACTGCTGGGGATATGGAACAGCATGCGGTCGGCATCGACCTGCACTTCATGCAAGTTGCGTTCGACCAGGTTCAGTAGTGCGCCCATGGCGACCTCCCGATAAGCGATACGTTGGAAAACCGTTGCCCACTGCCGGTCATGGCAGCGGCGGGTTGTTCCAGCGCTGGACGGTGACGATCATGTGGCCTTCGCCGCTTTGGCCGCCGTCGGCCAGGGTAGCGACCACCTTCAGGTTGCCGGCGTTGTTGGTCATCATCTTGCGCGCCGGGTTCGGGCCGGCCCCACCGGGCACGAATACGCCGTCGGACTGCATCTGCCCGGCGAACTTGAGGTCTTCATCCTCCACCGCGCGCTCGTTGAACGGCTCGACCTTCCAGCTGGCCGGCAGGTAGCCGATGCGCAGCGGCTGGCCGCTGGCGTCCTTGCCCCAGGCCTCGGCCTCGAAGCGGCCCTGCACCTTCGGCACCGAGGCGCCGTTCTCGCCGATGCGGGCGATGGAAAACGCCGGCACCACCTTCACCTGCTCGACCTTGTCGTACACCGCAAGGGTCGCGCCCTTGAGCGTACCGACCGTAACCTCGCGCTGGCCTGGCGTGGCATCGGCCGCAGCCCGTGCCTTGACCCGCACCAGGGTTGGGGTTTGCTCCAGCACCTCGGTCACCTGCACCCCGGCACCCAGTTGCGGGGTGCCGGACAGGTCGGTGCCCACCAGGGTGATCTCGCTCTCAGCGCCGGCCTTGATAAAGCCCGGTTGCACCGCCAGCAGCCGCCCGGCGCCTTGTTTGGCCGCGATGAAGTCCAGGCCGCGCTCATCGTGGTCGGCTTCGAACATGCGGCCTTTCATTTCGCCATCCAGTGCGGCGAACACCTGGCGCAGGTTGCTGTCGCCAACCTTGACGTTGCCGCGCCATTCATAACCGTTGTAGAGGATGGCCGAGCCCGTGCCGTTGAACGGCGTGCCGTCGGCATAGCTGCCTTTGACCTCGACCGTGAAGGTATCCCCTTCGGCGGCGGTAACACTCATGACCCCGCGCACATCGCCCTTGGCCAACATGTGGCCGCTGAATGCCCACTGCCCCGGCAGGCTATCGGCCTTGGGCTTGGCTTTCTGCCACTCGGCCCAGGCTGGGCTGTCCAGTGGGAAGCGCCTGGCCAGTTCCGGCACCACTTGCTTGAGGGCGATGTCCAGCCAGTCGCGGTCGCGCGCCTGGGCCTGGTACTCCAGCGACGGCCACTGGCCGAGGTGGAAGTTGACCAGGTGTTCCCATTCCTGCGCCGGGCGGCGCTGCAGGGCGACGCGGGCACCGGAGTGGCAGCGGCCGCAGGTTTCGCTGAGCTGGGTGTCGAAATGCTCGACGGTGTTCAACCGGCGTTCCATGGCGTAGCGCACGCCATCGGTTTCGCTGGGCGCCAGGCCCTGCTGGTCGGCCAGGTACTTGACCAGGGTGCGGCGGTCGTCGTCGCTGATCGAAAGGCCATGCATGACCTGCATGCGGGCGATGCTCATCAGCCAGCCTTCCGGGGTTTTGCGCTGGTGGCTGATACGGCTGTAGGTATCGTTGCCTTCGGGGAGATGGCACCCCATGCACTTGTTTTGCAACAGGCTCGGGCCCTGCTCGGCCGCCATGGCCTGGGTGCCCAGCAGCGCGGCGGCGACCAGCGCCAGTTTGCCCGCATGCCGCCGGAGTCGAGTCGTCTTCAAGGTCAGACCTCCACGGTTGTTGTTCTTATGATTGTTTGCACGCTTGGGTACAGCCGGTGTGCAGGTGACAGTTGCGATACAGAAACTGTGCCAGGTGGGACAAAAGCGTTGTATTTCAGGCCATTAGCCGTTTCAGTGGGTTGTGATGAGCACTTGCCTGGGTAGCGGGAACGTGCCATTTCGCGACAGGGTGTTTCATCCTGAGACAGGGCCCGCTTTGCGAGCCATTCGCGGGGCAAGCCCGCGCCTACAAAGGGGGGCGACGCCTGTGTAGGAGCGGGCTTGCCCCGCGAAGGGGCCGGCACAGCCACTGTGTCACCACCGTCTCACACCGTCTCAATGTGCAACAGCGCACCCATGCAATGGCAACCTTGCAACACAGCAAACCCTAGCCCATTCAATGCCTTGCAGCCACCGGCAACGGTTGGCACGGGCATTGCGCCAGTGCCCGCCACATCCAATGACAAGAGGCACAGCCCCATGCTTTCCGACCTGCCCATCCTGCCCGCCACCCGCGCCTTCCTCGACCGCAAGCTGAAAATGCGCATCGGCGCCGACTGGCTGGACGCCGCCAGTGGCCGCACCCTGGCGTTCCGCAACCCGGCCACCGGCGCCATCCTCGGTGAAGTGCCGGCCGCCGAGCAGGCCGATGTCGACCGCGCCGTGCAGGCTGCCCGCCAAGCGTTCGACGATTCCCCCTGGAGCCGCCTGCGCCCACGTGAGCGGCAAAACCTGCTGTGGCGCCTGGCCGACCTGATGGAGCGCGACGCGCAGCAACTGGCAGAGCTGGAATGCCTGAACAACGGCAAGAGCGCTGCCGTGGCCCAGGTGATGGACGTGCAGCTGGCCATCGATTTCCTGCGCTACATGGCCGGCTGGGCCACCAAGATCGAAGGCAGCACGGTGGAAGCCTCGATGCCGCTGATGCCCAACGACCAGTTCCACGGCTTCGTGCGCCGCGAGGCGGTGGGTGTGGTGGGCGCCATCGTTGCCTGGAACTTCCCACTGCTGCTGGCCTGCTGGAAACTCGGCCCGGCGCTGGCCACCGGCTGCACCGTGGTGCTCAAGCCCGCCGACGAAACCCCGCTTACCGCGCTGAAACTGGCCGAACTGGTGGACGAAGCCGGCTACCCGGCTGGGGTGTTCAACGTCATCACCGGCACCGGGCTCAACGCCGGCGCCGCGCTTAGCCGTCACCCGGGGGTCGACAAGCTGACCTTCACCGGCTCCACCGAGGTGGGCAAGCTGATCGGCAAGGCGGCCATGGACAACATGACCCGCGTCACCCTGGAGCTGGGCGGCAAGTCGCCCACCATCGTCATGCCCGATGCCAACCTGCAGGAAGCCGCTGCCGGCGCCGCCACCGCGATCTTCTTCAACCAAGGCCAGGTGTGCTGCGCAGGCTCGCGCCTGTACGTGCACCGCAAGCACTTCGACAACGTGGTGGCCGACATCGCCGGCATCGCCAACGGCATGAAGCTGGGCAGCGGCCTGGACCCGACGGTGCAAATGGGCCCGCTGATCTCGGCCAAGCAGCAGGACCGGGTCACCGGGTATATCAACCTGGGCCGTGAGCTGGGCGCGACCATCGCCTGCGGCGGCGAGGGGTTCGGGCCGGGCTATTTCGTCAAGCCGACGGTGATCGTCGATGTCGACCAGCGCCACCGCCTGGTGCAGGAAGAGATTTTCGGGCCGGTGCTGGTGGCCATGCCATTCGATGACCTGGACGAGGTGATCGGCATGGCCAACGACAACCCCTACGGGCTGGGGGCAAGCATCTGGTCCAACGACCTGGCGGCGGTGCACCGGATGATTCCGCGCATCAAGTCGGGCTCGGTGTGGGTCAACTGCCACAGCGCGCTGGACCCGGCACTGCCGTTCGGGGGGTACAAGATGTCGGGGGTTGGCCGTGAAATGGGGGCGGCGGCGATCGAGCATTACACCGAGCTGAAATCGGTGTTGATCAAGCTCTGAGGTTGGCCTGGGCCGGCCCTATCGCGACCTGCGGTCGCTCCTACCAGGGATTTGGGCCTGGGTAGGAGCGACCGCAGGTCGCGATGGGCCGTGAAACGGCCCTGCGATCTCAACGATACCCCTGCTCCCCCAACCAACGCATCACCATCCCCCGCTGCCCCTGCGTCAACCCTCGCAGGGCATGCCCTTCCCCCCGCCCCGCCTTCAACTCGCTGACCACCGGCGCCAACGCCACCCCCTGCACATGCCACACCCCCAACGGCTGATCCGCCGTCACCACCACTTCGGCCTCATCCACCCAGCCATCGCGCAACACCGGCCGCCGCGCCACCTGCACCTGCGCCCAGTCCGCCGCCAGATGCAGCGGCTGCGCATCCGGCCACGCCCGACGGCGCGCCCAGAATGGCTGCCCCGCGCGCTCAAGTTCCTGCCCATAGAAATCCCGCCCGATGCGGGCAAAGCGCAGGAACAACTGCTCGATCCGCTGCTGATGGAACTGCTTGGCTAAAGCCGCATGCCCAGGCCGGCGCAGCAAGGTATTGATCACCACCGGCGCCTGCAGCGCCGATGACAGCGACTGGAAAATCCCATTCCCCGACAATGGGTCAACCGCCATCGCCGCATCCCCCACCCGCAGCCAGTCATCGCCCACGCACTCGCCCGCCAGAATCGCCGTGCTGCTGCGGGCATGCACCTGCGCCGGTTCAGCGGCGCGCCTACCGAACAGCTCGGCCACCAGCGCCGAAGCCCGTCGCCGGGCGGCGCAGTAGTCTGGCAGCGCCGCCTTGCCCGGCAAGCCCTGGGCATCGAGGGTAACCTGCCAGTAGCAACGCCCATCGGCCAGCCGCGCCATCCACGCCCAGCCGTCCTCCAGGCTTTGCACCGCCGAGGCCGGTGCCCCTGGCTCGCCCTGCCACAGGTTCAACAGGCTGACCGTTTCCGGCCCGCGCAAACGGTCGCCGGCCAGCGGCGCCTGGCGGCCACGGGCTTCGACCAGAAAATCGCCGTGCAACCGCTGCCCGTCCTCAAGCCGCACTTCGTAACCCGGCAGCACCTCACGCACCCGCCCTTGCAGCACGCTCACGCCTGCGCGCAGCAGGTCGTCGCGAAGGGCCAGGTCGAAACGCTGGCGGTCCAGCAAACACTCCTGGTTCAACTGCATGTGCTGGCCGTTCCAGCGCACCTGACGGGTGGCGGGCACCGCCGCTTCGGCCAGGGCACCCGCCAGCCCGGCATGGCGCAGCCCCTCCAGCACCCGCTGGGAAATACCTTCCACGGCAGCGAAACGCCGCCAGTCAGACACCACGGTCACCGGGTAGCCCAAGCGCCGCAGGCCAATGGCCGTGGCGGCGCCGGCGGGGCCTGCGCCCAGCACCAGAATGCGCGGTTCAGCCATCGTGCATGCTCCGCCGCTCCGGGCCGCTGAAGGCGGCGTGGGCCTTGAGCCAGGCACACACCTGCTGGCGGTCGAGCCCCGGCTGCGCCTGCATCAGTGCGGCGATGCGCCCGGCCACCGCCGCGCAGCCCAAGCTTGCACCCGCCTGCCCGCGTGCGCCCACATAGCCACCGAAATCGGCCTGGGCACTGCCCAACCAAGACCACTGGCCCGGTGCGCAGCGCGCATCGCCGGTGATTCGGATCACACCCGGGTAGCGCGCGGGGTACACCGCAGTGCCTTGGGCCGGGCTTGAGGCGCAGAGCACGACACCGGCGGCCTGCACTTCGGCACAGGCCTGGCGCAACACAGGCCGGTCTTGCTGCAGGCCCAGGCTGAGGTTGACCAAGGCCACGCCCTGCTCCGCCAGCCAGAACAACCCCGCCGCCACCTGCAGGGCGCTGGTGCTGGCCTGGTCGCTGAACACTTGGGCCAGCAACAGCGGCACCCCGGCCGCTTCCCGTTGCAGGCTGGCCACCACCGCGCTGCCGTGGCCCAGCGGGTCCGGCTGCAGTTGGCCTTCGCAAAGCCTGCCGTCCTGCAGCCAGAACCGCCGCCCGGCCACCAGTGCCTGCCCAGCCGGGCAGCCACTGTCGATCACCCCCACCCGCACCTCACCCGTCATGCTTGGCGGCCTCCAGGGGCAGCGCCCGCAGTTGCCCGCCTTGCAGGTGCAAGTGCAGGTCGGCATCGGCCAGGGTCGAGGCGCGATGGCTGATAAGGATGCGCGTGCGCCCGGCAAACAGCACGTCGATAGCAGCGATCACTTCACGCTCGGTGGCTTCGTCCACCGCCGATGTCGCTTCGTCCAGCACCAGAATGGCCGGTGCCTGGAGCACCGCCCGGGCGATGGCGATACGTTGCCGCTGGCCACCGGAAAGCTGCTGGCCACGCTCGCCGAGCACACCGTCCAGGCCCAGCGGCAGGCTCTGCACCAGGCTGTCCAGCTGCGCCAGGTGCACCACTTGTTCCAGGTCGGCGCGGCTGGCGTGGGGCGCACCGTAGGCCAGGTTCTGCGCCAGGGTGCCGCGAAACAGCACGATGTCCTGGCTGACCACGGCAATGCGCTGGCGCAAGGCCGCCAGGCCCAGGTCGCGCAGGTCGGCGCCGTCCAGCAGGATGCGCCCGGCGTCGGGGTCGTAGAAGCGTTGCAGCAGGTCGATCAGGGTCGACTTGCCCACCCCGGATGCCCCACTGATGGCCACCTTGAGCCCACCGGCGATACAGGCATCCACCCCCGCCAGCACCGCGCCCTGGCGCCCGTCGTGGGCAAAATGCACGCCCTCCAGGCGCAGCTCGCCTGGCCCCTGGGGCATCGGCCTTGGCGCCTGCGCTTCACGCACTGCCACCGGCTCCTGCTTGAGTTCCATCACCCGGCCCAGGCTCACTGCCATGCGCTGCACCGCCACGTACAGCCCGAGCAGGCTCTGTACCGGGCCGACGGCCATGCCCATGTAGGTGGAAAAGGCGATCAGCGCGCCGAGTTGCCAGGTGCCCTGGATCACCCACCAACCGCCGACCAGAAACGCGCAGGCGCGGCACCAGGATGTCAGCGTGCCGGGAATGGCCTGGGTGAAGAATTCGGTGACCTGCACCTTGAGCAACTGGCGCATGTAGCCCTGGCCGAGCTGGTCCAGGCGCCCGGCCTCGCGGCCCTGCTGGCCAGCGGCCTGGATGAACTTCATTGCCGGCAGCGTCTCGACCAGGAACGACGACACATCCGCCGAACGCTCGCGCAGGCTGCGCACCTCGCGCTCCACCTTGCGCCGCATCCAGCGCAGCCACAGCACTTCCACCGGCACCAGCAACGCCAGCAGCAGTGACAGTTGCCACGACAGCATCAGCATCAAGGCCACCGCCCCCACCAGGCCGATCACCGCCGACACGGCCGAGAACAGCGAATCCACGGCAAAGCGCTGGATCTCGGCCACATCGCCGTCCAGCCGCGAAAGGATGTCCCCCGTGCGCCGGCGCCCGTAGAAGGTCGGCGAGAGCTGCTGCAAGTGCCGGTACAGGTCGTCACGCAGGGCGAACAGAATGCGCCCGGACAGGCGCGTGTGCAGGTAGCGGTTGACCCCGGCCAGCACGGTGCCGAGCAGGCCGGCGCCGATCATGATCGCGGCCATGTGCCAGAGGGTCTGGTAGTTCTTGGCCAGCAAGCCCTCGTCGATCAGCGTCTTGACCAACCAGGGTTGTGCCAGGGCCAGCAGCGAGGCGCCCAGGGACAGGCCCAGCAGCACGCCGATGGCGCGCCGCTGGGGGCGCACGAAACCATACAGCCAGGCCAGGGCCTGGCGCATGAGCACGGGGTTGCCGGACTCCACCAGCCGGGCGAACAGGCCGCCCATGTCAGTTGCGCAACTGCTTGAGCTTGCGGTACAGCGTCGCCCGGCTGATGCCCAGCGCCTGTGCAGCCGCCGACACATTGCCCTGGTGCCGCGCCAGCGCGCCGCGCATCAGCTCCAGTTCGTTGTCCCGCAGGCTGCCGGAAGGCGCGCCGCCACTGGCCAGTTCATCGAGCAGGCAATCGGTCAGGTGGTCCAGGCCCAGTACCGGCTCGCCGTCCTCGCGCATGGCCAGGGCCGTGCGCAGCACCATGTCCAGCTGACGGATATTGCCCGGCCAATCGAAGCCTTCGAGCAAACCGGCCAGCGCCGGGTCCAGGCTTACGCCCTTGGCCCCGGCCTTGTCCAGCAGGCCTTCGATGAGGCTTGCCAGGTCGTCGCGCTCGCGCAGCGCAGGCAGGCGCAGCGACACGCCGTTGACCCGGTAGTAGAGGTCTTCGCGAAAGCGCTGTTCCTGCACCAGGCGCTTGAGGTCGCGGTGGGTGGCGCAGATCAGCGCTACGTCGATGTCCTGCTCCTCACCAGCGCCCAGCGGTGCCACCCGGCGCTCCTGCAGCACGCGCAACAGGCGCGCTTGCAGGGCCAGCGGCATGTCGCCAATTTCGTCGAGAAACAGCGTGCCGCCGTGGGCCTGCATCAGCCGCCCGACCATGCCGCCGCGGCGCGAGCCTGTGAAGGCACCTTCGCGGTAACCGAACAGCTCCGACTCGATCAGCCCTTCGGGGATGGCCGCGCAGTTGACCGCGACAAAGGGCTTGTCGGCCCGTGGGCTGGCCTGGTGCAAGGCGCGGGCAGCCACCTCCTTACCAGTCCCGGTTTCGCCCAGCAGCAACACCGGCAAGCCGTTGCCCAGGCCCTGGCGGGCCATGCGCAGGTTGCGCGCCAGGCGCGTATCGCCACCGGCCATGGCGTCCAGTTCCGGCGCCGCCTTTGCCTGGGCAGGCTTGGCCGGCGCTGGCTGGGCGCTGACCGGGCTGTGCCGTGGCAGCTGCAGGGCGCGGAAGAAGAACTCACCCTTGGCGGTTTGCACGCTGCTTACCCCGCCCTGCCACAGGCGCGCGATAAAGGCCGGCGAGCGTTCGCCAAGCAGGTCGCTGCTGCGCCGGCCAATCAGGCCCTGGCGCGGCACTTGCAGCAGCTGGCAGGCGTTGTCGTTGGCGGCCAGCACTTCACCGTCCAGGCTCAGCGCCAGCAGGCCATGCCAGGCACTGTTGAGGTATTGCGGGCGGCTGTGGAAGGCCAGCACCAGCTGGGCCGGGTGGCACAGGCCGAACAGCCGGCTTTCGATGTTGCCGGCGGCCAGCATCAAGGTCGACAGGCTGTCCTGGGGCTGGGCCATGACGCCTTCGCGGGTGATGTCGAGCACGCCGATCACCTCGCCGCAGGGGTCGCGCAGCGGTACCGAGGTGCAGGAAAAGGGGCTGAGCCGGTCGAGGTAGTGCTCGCCGCAGTTGATCAGCGTGGGGCGGCCTTCGACCACGGCAGTGCCGATGGCGTTGGTGCCGCGCAGCGATTCGCTCCAGCAGCTGCCTGGGTGCAGGTCGCGCAGGCCTTCGCGGCGCAGCACGTGGGTTTGGCCTTCGATGGCCAGCACGTTGGCCTGGGCGTCGCCGAGGATGACGATGCCGGCCTTGCCCTGGCGCGAAACCAGGTAGTCCAGTTCGGGGGTGACGGCGTCCAGCAGCAGGCGGTTGCGTTCGAGCAAGGTACGCAGGTCGTGGCCCTGCTCCAGGCCCAGGCCAACCTGTTCGCCCTGCAGGCAGTCCAGGCCGTGGCCCAGGCTGCGGCGCCAGGAGGCGTCGATTTCATCGCGCAGCATGCCCAGCGGCAGCTCGCCATCGCTGGCCAGGCGCAAGCGGGCCTGGCGGGATTCGTGCAGAGGGTCTTGGGCGGTTGTTATGGGTAATTGTCGCGCCATGGGTCGCTCCAGCAGTGGCCCGGTTATGCGGGGGCCTTGTGCCTTGTTTTTTTGCAGTGTGCGGGAGAAAAGTTTGGGCGTCGAGGTGTTCGGCTTGGGGGGGGCGGCGCCTGGGCGATCGAGCGCCGCCCGCGCGGCGCTTCGCGAGCTGCGCTCGCTCCTACGTTTGTTTCGGGCCAATTATTCCTGGTGATGCTGGCCCAGACGTAGGAGCGACCGTAGGTCGCGATGCGCCGCATGGGCGGCGCTCGATCTCCCAGGCGCCACACCTCCAAAGCCCAACCCCATCACCCCCAAACCTGGGGAACCGCGCCCAACCCCCAATCCCGAAAAACCCTCGGCCCAAACACCAAACCCCTTGCCCCACAAGCCCTCCAGCCACAACCCGAGCACTTGGCACGGCTGTTGCCGATCTCCTCCCAGACGCCCCAAGCCATGGGCCCGTTTGCAGGAGGAATCGACTCATGCACCGACCGAAACCCAACCCGCTGGCGCTGGCGATGCTCGCCGGTTTGCTCCAGCTCCCAGCCCACGCTGCGCTGTACGCGGTCGACACCGGCCCCTACGCCAGCAACAACGGCAAATTCCCGGCCTGGTACCAGGACAGCCATGGCCGCACCCTCGACCTGTGCCTGAGCAAGGCGGTCAGCTCGCGGGTGCCCGGCGTGCCTGGCACACCGTCCTACATGTGCACGCTGCTGCCCACCCCCGGCGTGTTCGACGACACCCAGCCGGTCACCTTCCCCGGCAACTTCCCCGATGAGGCCTTCTGGTTCACCGCCGATGCCGCCATCGCCGACGCCACACGCGGCATCAACCTGAGCTACGGCAGCGCCATCGAAGCCGCCTTCAGCGCCGATGAACCGGTGGATGGCGACCAGGTCAGCTTCGCCCGGGTGCGCATTCGTGTCGACGTACCGGCCGCCGGCACCTACGTCATCACCCACCCCTACGGCGTGGAAGTGTTCGATGTGCCCGCCGCCGGGCGCCGGGCCATCAACATGACCCGCGACATCGGCATCGCCGGTGCCGGTGATTTCAGCGGTGCCCTCAAGGGCGATGTCGGGCCGTTCCTGCGCAGCGTCAACGGCCCCTACACCGAGGGCAGCGAACGCTTCATCGGCGACCCCAACCTGGACGAGCGCGTCACCGGCAGCCCGTTCAACACCAACTTCGTGCGCATCGAAGGCCCCAACGGCATCGACCTGCGCACCGAGGTGTTCTCGGTTTCCGGCAAGCTTTCCGACGTGGTCCGGCCTACCCCGCTGGTGCCGCTGCGCAGCACCTATTCACGGCATACCGAAAACGGCGACCTGCGCGCCCAGCAGGATGTGTTCGTACTCGCCCCGCCACGCCCGGCCACCGTTACCCTGACCAGCCAAACGCCCAACCTGCCCCTCACCGAAGCCAATGGCACCGGCACCTGGTACACCCAGTCGGCGCTCAACCCGGCGCTGCCCACCAGCCTGCTGCTCAGCGCCGACAACAGCGTGGCCATCCCCAGCAGCAGCGTCACCACCGCCAGCCTGCCACTGGTCGACCTGGTGACCATCACCAAGGCCGAGTACAGCCTGGCCAACGGCACCCTCACCCTGGTGGCCAGCAGCAGTGACGAAACCAGCCCGCCCACGCTGACTGCCCGCACCGGCAACGGCGCGGTGATCGGCAACCTCAGCGGCAACGGCGCACTGAAAACCCTGAGCACCACCCTCTCGCCCATTCCACCAGCCACGGTGCAAGTCACCAGCGCCAATGGCGGCAGCGACAGCGAAGACGTGGTGCTGGTGCCATGAACAGACAAAGGCTCAGCCTTCAAGGAGGCAGCATGAACACTTGGCCGCGCCGTGCGCTGTTCGCCGCCGGTTTCTCCCTCACCCTCAGCAGTGCGGCCTGGGCCGCCCTGTCGGATGTCGACCCAGGCCCCTACACCTTCGCCACCGGGGGGTTCCCCATGTGGTACAAGGACAGCGACGGCCTGTCGCTGGAGCTGTGCGGCTCCCACGCCGTCAGCTCGCGGGTGGCCGGTGCGCCGGGTGCGCCTGCCTACATGTGCACCCTGCTGCCGGAGCCGGGCATCTTCGATGACGCCTTGCCGCTGGTGTTCCCCGACAACTGGCCACCGGAGATGTTCTGGTTCCTGGCCGAAGCCACCATTCCCGCCGTGGGCAACAGTGGCTACGAGCTGGATGCCTACGTCGCCGGGCTGGAAGCGGCCTTCGCCTCGGAAAACCCGGTGGACGGCGACCAGCAGAGCTTCGCCCGCATCCGTATCCGCGTATCGGTGCCGCGTGCCGGCACCTACACCATCACCCACCCGTATGGCGTGGAGACAGTCAACGTCACCACCCCTGGCCGGCGGGCGATCAATATCACCCGCGACATCGGCATCGGCGCCCCGGGCAACTTCACCGGCGCTCTCAACGGTGCCCTCGGGCCGTTCCTGCGCGGGGTCGGCGCACCCTATGTGGAGGTCAACCCCGACACCGGCGCCAGCGAAACCTTCGTCGGCGACCCGAACCGCACCGAAGCGGTGGTGGGCAGCCCATTCAATACCAACTTCATCCGTATCGACGGCCCGCCCGGGCGCATCGAAACCAACCTGTTCACCGTCTCTGGCAAAGTGCTCGACCAACGCGCGCAAACCCCGGTTACCCTGGAACGGGCCACCTATTCACGCAACGGCAGCGGTACCCGCGTAGAGGTATTCGCCAAGGCGCCGAACACTGCCACGCTGTGCCTGCGCAACGGCCTGGCGCTGGTCGGTTCGCCGCCTTCGCCCTGCCAGTTCAGCCTGCTTGCCGACAACAACGGGTTGTTCTTCAGCCAGCAGCTGAGCCAGGCCGCGCCGCCCCCCGTGGTGGTGGTCACCGCCAGCAGCAGCGCCGCCAACACCCGGCCCACCGCCCTGTCGAGCAAGCTGTCCGACGTGGTCAAGGTCAGCACCGCGCGCTATGAATGGGCAACCAAACGCCTGACCATCGAGGCTCGCTCCAGCGACGAGGTGGTGATTCCCGACCTGCTCGCCCAGGGCTACGGCCGCCTGTCCAAGGCCGGCACCCTGCAGAGCCTGGTAATCAACGACCTGACCCAGCCACCGGCCAGCATCACGGTCAAGTCCGCCCACGGCGGCAGCGATGTGGAGCCGGTGGTGGTGGTCGGCAGCGCGCCGGTCGAGGCGGCCAACCAGCCGCCCGTGGCCCAGGCCGATGTCGGCAGCACCAGCGTCGGCGTGCCGCTGACCCTGAACCTGCTGCAAAACGACAGCGACCCGGACGGCAACCTACCGCTGACCATCACCGACCTCACCCAGCCGGGTACAGGCCTTGGCGGCGTGGTGCTCAACGGCACCACCGCGGTCACCTACACCCCACCGGCCGGGGCCACCCAGCCGCTGGTGGCCACCTTCACCTACCGGGCGATGGACGCCAAGGGCCTGAAGTCGGCCCCGGCCAACGTCACCATCAATGTCGCACCCAACCGGCCACCGACCGCCAACCCCGAAACCGTGACCACCCTGGGCGTGCCATTGACCATCAACGTGCTGGCCAACGACACCGACCCAGAAGGCAACGTGCCGCTGGCCGTGGCGGCCATCACCCAACCGGCGGCCGGGCGCGGCACGGTGAGCACCGACGGCAGTACCGTCACCTACACCCCGCCCACCAGCGTGACCACGGCGTTCACCACCACCTTCACCTACCAGGCGCGCGACTCGCTCGGCGCGGTGTCGACCCCCGCCACGGTCACGGTCAACGTCCAGCCACGCCCGGCAGCCGAAACCTTCGCGGTCACCGCCGCCACGGTACTGGCCCGTTCCAACAACCGTTACAACTGGGACATCAGCGGCACCTCGTCGGTGACCACCGGCAACACCATCACCGTGCAAGTCACCACCACCACGGGCGTGCAGACCCTCGGCACCACCACGGTACCGGTGACCGGCCGCTGGCGGCTGACGGTCAGCAACAGCACCACGGTGATACCGACGGCCAGCCCGACGGCCACGGTGACCAGCAGCCAAGGCAGCACCCGCACCGTCAACGTAACCGTGCAGTAGGCCCGGGAGAACGCCATGAAACGCCTGTACCCCCTACTGCTGTGCCTGGCCCTCACCGGCCTGGCACAGGCCGACGACCTGATGGACAACG
The DNA here is from genome assembly GCF_011752565.1 of Pantoea sp. Ap-967. Lineage (GTDB taxonomy): Bacteria > Pseudomonadota > Gammaproteobacteria > Pseudomonadales > Pseudomonadaceae > Aquipseudomonas. The sequence continues at coordinate 29,110 of NZ_VWXK01000007.1, read as the reverse complement.
CCGACCTCGCCGCCGGCAGCGACCTGGGCGAGCCGCCGGTCATCCGCCTGCTGCCCGCAGGTAGCGGCCAGGTGGCGGTGATCGAGCAGCAAGGGTCGGGCAACCGCGCCGCCCTCGACCAGAACGGCCAGGCCCTGCTGGGCCGCATCGTCCAGGCCGGGGGCGCGCAGGAGGCATACATCCTTCAAGAGGGAAGTGACCTGATGGCCAGCATCCGCCAGCAGGGAAATGGCAACAGCGCATCGATCCGCCAGAGCGGCAGCAGCAACAGTGCCAGCATCGAGCAGATCGGCAACAGCAACAGCGCCAGTATCGAGCAGGCCGGCTCAGGCCTGAGCAGTTCAGTGACCCAAGCCGGCAATGGCCAGCATGTTCAGATCACCCAATACCGATAGACCTGGAGGCACCACCATGTTCAAGCTCGCTCCCCTAAGCGCCGCTATCGTCCTGGCCCTGGCCGGCCAGGCCATGGCCGACGACAGCACCTCGAACCAGTCGCAGAGCGGCAACCAGAACGTTGCCGAGGTGCAGCAAACCGTCGCCCCGTTCGCCGCCGCCACGCAAACCCAGACCGGCAAGGGCCATAACCACCTGGCGGTGCAGGACACCAGCACCAGCTACATCAACCAGAGCGCCACCGGCTCGTACAACGCAGGCTACGCCGAGCAGCTGTTCGAAAACGCCAGCCACATCAACCAGCAGGCGGCGGGCAGCTACAACGACGCCTTCGCCAGCCAGTCGGTGGGCGATAACAACCAGGCCAGCCAGTACCAAAATGGCAGCGAGAACAAGTCGACCATCTGGCAGGACACCCAAACCGCCAGCCAGGCCACCACCCAGCAGAGCGGCCAGCGCAACGAGGCCTACGTCGAGCAGTTGTTCGGCGGCAGCAACAACCGCAGCACGGTCAACCAGGACGGCCAGGACAACTACGCCGCCACCGAGCACCTGCTGCACAACGACGGCTACATCCAGATCTACCAGCAGGGCAAGCAGAACTTCGCCTACGGTGACCAGCGCGACGGCAGCGGCGGCACCCTCGCCATCGACCAGTACGGCACCGGCCACTCGGTGGAGGTTTGGCAGGATACCCAGGCTGGCAGCCACGCCACCGTCAACCAAACCGGCCAGCTCAACGAAGGCTACATCGACCAGAGCTTCGGCCAGGGCAACGTCGCCAACCTGTTCCAGCAGGGCAAGTCCAACGCCAGCTGGTCGGACCAGTTCGAGACGCACAACGCCACGACCACGATCAACCAGAACGGCACCAGCAACCAGAGCTTCACCTACCAGACCGGCGACAACCAGAGCCTGACCGTCACCACCAAGGGCACCGGCAACAAGGTGCTGGCCAGCAACTGGAAGGGCGAGAAACTGGGCGGGCAGTTCGGCAACAACCAAACCGCCAAGATCAACCAGAACGGCACGGCCAACAGTGTCAACCTGACCCAGAACGGCGCCTACCAAGTGGCCACGCTGAACCAGAAAGGCAGTGGCAACTCGATGCAGACCAAGCAGGCCGACAACAACAACGAGCTGTATTTCGAGCAGAACGGCAGCGACAACATCCTCGTCGCCGACCAGCGTGGCACCGACAACTATGCCTATGGCTCGACCAACGGCAGCGGCAACACCATCACCCTGGACCAGTCCGGCTATGCCAACCAGAGCTATGTGAACCAGCTGTATGGCAGTGGCAACAGCGCCACGATCAAGCAGGCTGACAGCGCCAACGTTGCCTACGTGACCCAGGGCGGTACGGCCAACCAGGCCTTCGTCAACCAAAGCGGCGCCAACCAGAGCGCCACCATTAGCCAGATGGGCAACGGCAACATGGCCACCGCCACCCAACATTGACGGCTCCCCCTTGAACCGCGGCGCCTCCGCTCCCTGGCGTCGCGGTTCCTTTTTTTCTGCCGGGAATGCAACGCGATGCACCTATCGTAGCCCTGGCCTGCTGCTGCCCCTCGCCCCGGTAGGAGCGAGCGTAGCTCGCGATGGAGCGCGCAGCGGTCCCAGGGCTCCAGCTTCGCGGCTCATAAAGCCGGGCTGCTTTGCAGCCCATCGCGAGCTGCGCTCGCTCCTACAGGTGCAGCGTGCGCGAGGGAATCAGCGTGCGCGAGGGAATCAGCATTCGCGAGGGAATCACTGTACGGGTGCCAGCAATGTCAGCAGCGCTATAATGGCGACCTACCCACCCCACGCCACCGCCCGATGATCCAGTCCGACCTCGACCTGTTCGGCCCGCAGCCACAACGCCTGGCCAGCCACACCGTGCTGCTGCCCGGCTTCGCCCTGGCCGGCATCGAGCCGCTGCTCGACGCCCTGCGCCCGGTGCTGCGCGCCGCACCGTTTCGGCACATGCAGACACCGGGCGGGCAGCACATGGCGGTGGCCTTGACCAACTGTGGTTCGCTGGGCTGGGTGAGTGATGCCAAAGGTTATCGCTATAGCCCCACCGACCCGCTCAGCGGCAAGCCTTGGCCGGCACTGCCACAGGTGCTGCTCGACCTTGCCGCCCGCGCAGCGGCAGCGGCCGGGTTCGAAGGCTTCGTGCCCGATGCCTGCCTGGTCAACCATTACCTGCCCGGCACACGCCTGAGCCTGCACCAGGACCGCGATGAACAGGATTTCGCCCAGCCGATCGTCTCGGTTTCGCTGGGGTTGCCGGCGGTGTTTCTGTTTGGCGGCATGCAGCGTGCGGACCGAACCCTGCGGATACCCTTGAGCCATGGGGATGTGCTGGTGTGGGGGGGTGAGGACCGGTTGCGCTTTCATGGGGTATTGCCGGTAAAGCCCGGGGTACACCCGCGGATGGGGGAGCGGCGGATCAACCTGACCTTGCGCAGGGCTGGGGGAGCGCGCCGCTGAGGCGGCGCATCGCGAGCTGCGCTCGCTCCTACAGGGTACTGAACCCTAGTACGGGTTAATCAACCCTCGAACCACTCCCGGCGTTCATCGAACGCCGCGCGGATCGCGCCCACCAGCACCTGCACCAGCGGGTCATCCTGGGCTTTGCCATTGACCGCCAGCCACACCCGTCGCCGCATCGGCTTGCGAAATACCTCGGGCAAGGCCAGCAAGCCACGGTCCAGGTGCGAGGCATAATGCGGCAACAGCCCTACGCAGGCGCTGCACTTGATCAGCTGGTTGTACATCGGGTAATCCTCGATCAGCGTCACGCCGCCCTGGCGCGCCTGCACCACGGCATGCCAGGGCGCCAGCGCCGCCACCTGCGCATCCCCCTGCCAATGCACCAGCATGTAGTCCTGCAAGTCGGCCAGGGAGGTTGGCCGGTTGGCTTCGCGCACGTAGCGCTTGGCGATATGCGCCACATAATCCAAGGTCCCCAGCGCTTGGGGTTGGCCTTGGCCGGGTGCGTGCAGGCGGGTGGGCGTGGCCAGGTCACCCAACCACAACGTCACGTCGGCCTCCCCGCCCGCCTCCAGGTTCGCCACCTGCAAGCGCATGCCGGCGTGCTGGCGAACGAAGTTGATCAGGTTGCGCCCGAGCAGGTCGTGCAGCAGTGGCGCCGCCACTGCCAGGCGAACCGGCAGGGCTTCGTCACGCGGCTGCGCGCTGGTGGCGCCGGTTTCACGCGCCTGCAGGACCAACAGCAAACGCCGGCCCTGCTGGCTGAGTACCGGGTTGTTGTGCACATTGACGAACAGGCTGTAGCCAAGCCTCGCCTCCAGCGCAGCCAGGCGCTTGCGCAGGGCCACGGTCTTGAGGTTGAGCCGCCGCGCCGCCTGCATGAAGCAGCCACAGCGGGCGGTGACCACGAAGCACTCCAGGGCCTGTTCATCCAGCGCCAGCGGTACCTGGGACCGGATGACCGGCAAGCTGGTATCCAGGGCGCGCTGGCCCCGTTGAAGATCGATCGGCATCCCTCGCCTCCCACGGGCCCGGCTGGCGGGCCCGGTCGTCCTTGTTATTGAGTTGTCAGCGGTTGTTGTCGAGCACCTGGTTCAACGCCGCACCATCGATGCTCAAGGTCGCGGTGTCGAACATGCCCTCGACGTAGGCCTTGGCCACCTGTTCCTGGCGCTGGGCACGCAACACCTGGCGCAGGCGCGGGGCGACCTCTTCGAGGGTAGCCGCGCGGGCCGGTTGCTGCTCCAGCAGTTTGATGATGTGGTAGCCGGCTTCGCTCTGCACCGGGTCGCTGACGCTACCGACCTTGAGCTTGGGCACCACGCCGCGCACCTGCGGCAGCAACTGGGCCAGCGGTTGCAGGCCGCTATCACCGCCCTGCGCCGCGCTGCCCGCATCCTGCGAGTTGGCGCGGGCCAAGGCGGCGAAGTCGGCGTTGGCGGCCTGGGCCTGTTTGGCCAGGGCCTCGGCCTGTTTGCGCACGGCCAGGTCGTCGGCCGGAGTGGCCACGCGCAGGAAGATCTGGCTCAGGCGGTAGCGCGCCGGCACCTGCAACGCAGCCTTGCCGGCCTCGTAGGCCTGCTGCAGGTCAGCGTCGCTGGGGTAGGCATCCGGCACCTTGCTGACCGATGCCAGGTAGTCACGCAGGACGATCTGTTCGGTGGCCGCCCGTACCTGCCCCTGAATGTCGGCCCGCTGCAACCAGCCCTGGGCCTCGGCCTGCTGGAACAGCGCCTTCTCGGCCAGGCGCGAGCGGATCCACGCCTCCAGTGCCTGGCGGTCGCCGCGCAGGTTGGCCCGGGCCTGCTCGGGCAGTTGCGCGAGCAACGCCTTGAGTTCGTCACTGCCCACCTGCTGGTCACCCAAGCGCGCCAACGCCTGCCCGCTGGCCAGTGGGGACGGCGCCGGGTGCACCGCCGCCACCGGCTCCTCGCCCGGGCGCAAGGCCAGGGCGACTGCCACTGCGAGCAGCGCCAGCGCACCCGCGCCGGCCCACAGGCGCCGCACTGTCACGAGGCGCTTTCCGCAGTTACCTGGGCCTGCTGCGCCGCCAGGTTACGGCTGTAGTCGCGCAGGTAGACGATGAATTCCTGCAGCAGGCGGTCCCACAGCATCAGGCTGCCGAGCAGGTGCTTGTGGCTGACGCCGTCCGCCACCACCACGTCCATTTCCATCACCAGGAATTCACCCTGCACCGACAACCGGGCGAAGCGGCGGCTGGCGTTCCAGCGCTCTGCCAAACCCTCTGGCAGTTCGCCCTGGATGCGCAGCGCACAGCTGAAAGTGAAATCGAGGAATTCGTTATCAGTGCCTGCGGCCAGGTTGCCGAAGCGCACGGCATAGCCGACGCCCTGGCTGGCGCTGAGCAGTTGCACCACGGCGTTCTGTTCGCTGCGGTTGACCCGGCAACCGGCGTCCTGCAGCAGCGTGGTCAGGGAATCGGCGCTCACGGTTTCGATCAGGTTCATGTCGCTCATGTCTTGCCTTCCTTGTAAAAAAAGTTCACTGACGGGCTTGGGTGGGCGCGTCGAACTGGCTTTCGTAGAGTTTGTCGCCGTAGGCCTGGGCCATTTCCTCGAACTTGACCCGGGCGCCGCCGGCAAACGGCTGGCGCATCTGCACCACATCGGCGATGTCGATTTTCTCGTAGGCGGCCAGCAGCTCCTTGGCCGTGCCGTACATTTGCTGGTTGCGCGCCTGGCATTGCTGCACCTGGGTGTCGCGCTCGGCCAGGCTGGCCTGCAGGGTGGCACGCTCGCTTTCCTTGGCCCGGGCCATGCCCAGCAGCTCGTCGTAGGCCTGCTTGTACTTGGCCAGTTGCTCGTTGCTGCTGGCCACCAGGGCCTGGGCCTGGCTGTGCACGGCCTGCTGCTGGCCGGCCAGTTGCTCGCTTTGGCCGCGGGCCTTGGCCAGTTCAGCAGTGAGCTGCTTGACCTGCACCTGGGCGGCGTCACGCTGCTGCTCGGCGGCCTGGCGGGCGGCGCTGGCCTGGGCCTGTTCGCTCTGCAACGCCTGCAGTTGCTGGGTGGTGCTGCGCAACTGGGCGCGCAGGCGCTCCTCCAGGGTGTCGGCCGAAGCCGAGGCCGCCAGGCTGCTGCCCAGGGCCAGCAGCAGCCAGGTGCAACAGCGGCGGTAGGCTTGCTTATTCATCTGCATGCTCCCTTCTGGCAATGGTTCATCGGGTGACAGTGGCCGTTGTCATGGTCAGAACCGGGTGTTGACTTCAAGTTGGAGAACGTCGATGTCGAACGGCGCGCCGTACACTGCCTCGCTGCTCAGCCAGCGCGCGGTGGCGTAGACGTTGTCGGCCAGGCCGTAGTTGGCACCGAGGATGTAGCCCTTGGCGTTGGTGCCGCCGAGGTGGAAGCTGGAATCGTTGAAGCCATCAGGCACGGCGTCGGGCTCGATGCGCTTGTAGCCGGCAAACAGGTTCCAGTCGCCGGCCTTGCGCATTTCCAGGGCGTTGCCCAAGGTGAACTGCAGCATCCAGGCGTCGCCGCCACTTTTGAGGTTGCCGCTCTCGTCGACGTTGTTCACAAACTTGCCGGCCGAGCGCTTGCGCATGTCGCCTTCGTCGTAGGCCAGGTTGTGGATGTAGTTGGCCTGGGTGCGCAGCTTGAAGTCGGCCGGCAGGTCCGCGTCCCACACCAGGTTCAGGTCCAGCAGTTCGAACTCCGAGGCGATGCCGACGAACTGCGGGTCGGGGGTGTTGTCGCCCAGGGCCGGGTTTTGCGTGTTGTTGCGCAACTGGAACAGGGTGTTGCCCTTCTGCATGAAGGTCGGGCGGGTTTCGTCGGTGTCGCAGGCAGGCTCGCCGTCCCACGGTGAACAGGTGCTGGAGCGCTCGCCGGCGATGTCGTCGAAGCGGTAATAGGCCGCCGCGCCCTTGATCCGGTGATGGTCGTTGATCGCCCACTTGGCCCCCACCTGGGCGCCATACAGCCACTTGTTCTCGCTGCCTTCCTTGTCGAAGCCGTTGCTGGTGGCGGCATCGTCGCTGTACTGCACCGGGAACGCGCCAACGGTCCCGAACACGCTGACAGCGCGGTTCACCGGCTGGTCGAAGAGCGCCGCCAGGCCGTCGAAGTTGAGGTCGTGGGAATACAGGATGTCGGTAGACATGAACGGGTTGGCGATCCGCCCGCCGGTCAGGGTCAGGCGCTCGCTGGGCGTCCAGCTGACGTACCCCTGGTCGAGCCAGATGTCTTTCTTGCCGAAGCCGCCGCCGAGGTTCTGGGTGGTCGACACCGGGTTGTCGTTGGAACCGGTGGCCACGCGAATGCCAGCCACCCAGTCTTCGGCCAGCTGCGCCTTGAGGCCGAAGCGGGCGCGCAGGCGCAGGATGCTGGTGCGGTCCTCGCGGGTGTTGAGCAGCGGCGGCAGGTCCGAACTGCTGTCGGGGTTGACGTCGAACGGCCCCTTTTCGTTGAGCTTGGCAAAGTCGGTGATCCTGTCGCTGTTGTTGTCAGCGTAGTAGCGCGACTCGCCGCGCAGGCGCAGGTCGCCGTCGAAGCTGATGCGCGAGGCCCAGTCGGGGAAGGTATTGGGCGCGGCCCAGTTTTCCTGCTTGGCGGTGTTCATCACCTCGGCCTTGATTTCGTCGCGAATCTGCTGGCGAACCACGGCCGGTACGTACTGCACGCGCACCTCGCCGTTGGCCGCCGGCGCCTGGGCGACGATGGGCGCGGCGCTGTTGGCGGCGCGTACTTCACGGGCCTCGCGCTCGGCCTGGGCAATCAGCGCATCGGCCTTGTCCTGCTTGAGCACGCCCTGCTCCACCAGCAGGCGGATCAGGTTGACGGTCGCGTTGTCCGACGGGGCAGCGCTGGCGACAGTCGGACCGACCGCGGTGGCGGCGGCCAGCAGGCCTATCGCCAGGGTCAATCGGTTCACTGGGCACTTCATGGGTTGCAACTCCTGTGGGTCAGTCGTGCGTCGTTGTTCATGGCCGGCGCCCTTGCAGGGCGACTTTCACCGGCAGGGTCAGGCTGGCCGGTGGGCGCTGGTCGAGTGCGGGGGCGGCGCGCAGCGCGGCCAGCACCTGGCTGTCTACCTCGGGGTCGCCACTGGGCCGCAGCAGCTCCACGCGGGTGATTTCCCCCGCCGCGCTGAGCCAGATCTCGGCCTGCAGGTTGAACGCCAGGTTGCGCAGTTCCGGGTTGTCGCGCAGCAGGCGCTGGAAGGCGTAGGCCAGGTACTGGCTGTAGGTGCCATTACCCAGGCCACCGCCGCCGCCACCCATGCCGCTGCCCTTGCCGGAGCCGACGTTGAAGGCGTCGCCACCGGCTTGCGCATCACCGTCCATCTGCATCGGGTTGGCCAGGTCCTGGGCCGGGTCCGGGGCGTCCTCGGCGGGCTTGACCTCCTCGGCCTCCGGCACCGGTTCCGGCTCGGCGATCTTCTGCTCGACCGGTGGTTCGGGCTCCTTGGGCGGCTCCGGGGGTGGTGGCGGCGGCGGTGGCGGCAGCGGGATGATCGCGGGGATCTTCGGCGCCTCGCGGCGCACACCGCTCATGTCGTTGGCCCACTGCCAGAGCAGCCAGGCCAAGCCCGCGCCAACGACGGCGAGCACGGCCCAGGTGACCAGGCGGCGGGGGTTGGCTGTGCGTTGCATGGCGGCCCTCACCCCTGGTTCGGCTTGCCGGTAACCAGCCCGACCTGGGCCAGTTCAAGGCGGCGCAACAGGTCGAGCACCTCGACCACCTTCTGGTACTGCACACCGGCGTCACCGCGCACGATCAGCGGGAAGTCCGGGTTACGCGCCTTCTCGCTGCGCAGGCGGTCTTCAAGCTCCTGCAAGGTCACCGGGTAGGCGTCGAGAAATACCTGGCCTGCGTCGTTGATCGAAATCGCCTTGGTCTTGGGCTGGGCCAGCGACACCGTGGCGCTGGCCTTGGGCAGCTGCACCTGGATGCCGGAAACCTGGGCGGTGGCGGTGAGGATGAACATCACCAGCACCACCATCAGCACATCCACCAGCGGCGTGATGTTGATGCTGTCGACCGCCGCGTCGGTGTCGTCGTCATGGGCGTTGTTGACGGAAGCCATGGCCCACTCCTTACGCCGGAACCGACGGGTTGACGGTACGCCCGGCCGGGCGCGCCGCTTCACCGGCCTGGCCTTCACCGTGCAGCTCGGCCAGGCGGGTGATGAACTCGTCGACGAACACCCGCATGTCGGCGCTGACTTCGCGGTTGCGGGTGGTCAGGCGGTTGTAGCCGAACAGTGCCGGAATCGCCACGAACAGGCCCATGGCCGTGGCCAGCAAGGCGGCGGCCATGCCCGGGGCAATGGCGTTGATGTTGACGTCGCCGGCCATGGCGGTGCCGAGGAACACCACCATGATCCCGAGCACGGTGCCGAGCAGGCCGATGTACGGGCCACCGGCGATGGCGTTGGACAGGGTCGAAAGCTTCGACGACAGCGCCTGGTTCTCGCGGGTGCGCACACCGTCCATGGAGCAGCGGATGGCCTCGATGGTGGCCGCGGACACAGCGCTGGTGTCGGCACCCTGGGCACGGCGGGTGCGAATTTCCTGCACCGCCACCAGGTACAGGCGCCACAGCGGCGAGTTGCCCAGCGCATCGTGCAGCCCGCGGTCGTCGGCGAACTGCTCAAGGCGCGTACCCACCGTGGCGAAATGCTCGCGGAATTCGGCGTTGGCAGCGGTGACGCGGTTGAGGGTGCGTTGCTTGCGCAGCATGATGACCCACGACTGCACCATCATCAGCACCAGCACCGCGATGATCACCCAGGCGTCGACCGGCACTGCCTTGAGCAGGAAGCCGAGGCTGCCGAAACCAAAGCCGGACTGCTCCTCGTCCACGCCGTAGGCCACCAGGCGCGACTCGGCGCCCTGGGCCAGCACGTCGGCCTGCAGGCTGGCCTGGCTGCGCGCCACGCGGGAGAGGCGCAGCTCGTCCAGGGCACCCACGAACGGCACGTACTGGCTTGGCGCCTGGCCTTCGGCCACCGGCAGGTCGCCGGCGATGCCCAGGGCGCCCGTGAAGGCCGGCAGGCTGGCGGCCAGGCGGGCCACCGGTTGGCCTTCCAGCAGCAGCGTCAGGTTGCCACCCTCGCCCACCAGGGCCAGGTGCTGCCACTGCCCGCCGACCACGGCCTGGTTGGCGGCCGAGCGCTGGCCGTCGACTTCGATGAACGGCACACCCTGGGCCAGGCCCAGCAGCAGGCTCTGGCCGGCTTCGCGGCGGGCCAGCAGCAACTGCTCGCCCACGGCCTGGTCCTGGCGCAGCCAGGTGCTGAAGGTGAACGCACCGCCTGCTGGCCATTGCAGCGAAGCACTGGCCGGCAGCTGCAGCGGCTGGCCGCCGAGCTGGATGCCACGGCCAATCACGCCGTCGACGCCCACTGCCGGGCCTTGCAATTGGTTGGCGTAGGGGCTGGCGTCACGCGGGGCGGCGCCATCGAAGTGGTACAGCGCGGTGTAGTCGGCATCGAAGCTTGGCTGGCCGGCAGGTGCCTGGGCCTTGGGGTTGCCGTAGTACATCCACAGGTCCTGGCGCTGGCCCGCCTCGATGCGCGGCACGTCGACCCAGATCAGCGCCATGCCCATCAGCGGGTCGAACTGCTCGATATGGTGGTTGAGCACGGTCTTGTCGTCGGCGCTGACGAAGCGGATGTCCGCGCCGGTTTCATTCACCCCGTCAAAGGTGAAGTTGCCGGTGTGCAGGCGCACCAGCAAGGCGGTGCGGCCCAGCGCCTGGGTGAGGCTGGCGCCTTGCGGGGTGGTGTCCACGGCGATCTGCTTGCGGTACATCCAGTCGTCCTGCCACCAGGCACTGGCACTGCCGGGCAGGGCGAAGCCCAGGCACAGCAGCAGGGTCAAGATAAGGCGTTGCATGGAAAGTCTCCAGGTCGGGGCCGGTGGGCCAGGTGGGGCTTAAAAGGTCGCCTGCACGCTGAAGTGCACACGCGAGTCGTTCTTGTCGGTGTTGGGGCCATCCTTGAGCGGCAGCGCCCAGTCGACGCTGCCGGACAGCCAGTCGGTGAGCGTGGCGCGGGTGCCGATGCCGACACTGGCCAGGCTGTAGCTGTCGTCCTGTTCGGGCAGGGCGTCCTGCAGGCGCAGTTGCGCGCCCTCGGCGAACAGGTAGAACCGCCAGTCGTTGATGTAGTTGCCGACATAGCGGCCCAGGGACGGCGTGCGCAGTTCCTGGGAGAACAGCACGCCGTCATCGCCGGTACGCTCGGCGGCCAGGTAGCCGCGCACCGAGGTGGCGCCGCCTGCGGCGAACTGTTCGTTGGACACCAGCGGGCCCGAAGCCAGCTGGAACGCAAGCTTCGAGGCGCTCTGCCAACTGCCGGCGAAGTCGAAGGTGTAGCTGGCGTCGCCCTTGAGCACCAGGAAGCTGGGGTCGGCGCGGTAGCGCTTGTAGTCGAAGTCGGCGTCGTCGCTGCCATAGCCGAACAGCTTGCGGGTGCCGGCGACCAGGTTCAGGCCCAGGCTCAGCTGGTCCTGTTCGGTGAAGCGGTAGCCGCTGTAGCCGAGGCTGATCGGTGCGTACTTGAGCGGCACGGTGTCGTTGCTGTCGCCGAGCTGAACCTGCTCGTCGAAGTCCTTGAAGTCGATGCCCAGCGACAAGGCGTGGGCCCAGGCGCCGACACCCGGCAGGTTGTAGATGGCCGACACCCCATAGGAATGGCCCTTGCCCAGCACGTTGGTGCCGCCGACGGTGGCGACGTTGCTGTCGGAGTGGTAACCGGAGAACTGCACGGTCCAGTGCTCGTTCAGCGGGGCGGCGTAGGAGCCGGACCAGACCTCGGCGTTGTTGCGGTCCTGGGGCGCGGTGAACCAGGTCAGCGAGGCGCTGTGGCCAGCCTGCCAGAGGTTGTTGTAGCCAAGGCTCACCACCGAACGCAGTTTTTCGGTATCGGCGCTGTGGTCGTTGTTCAGGCCCAGGCTCAGTTGCCAGGGCTGCTTGTCCTCGACCTGCAGGTCGACGTCCATGGTTCCCGGGCGCTGGCCTTCGCGCACCAGGGGCATCACCTGGCGATTGGGCGTGCGGTTGAGGGTGGCCAACTCGTCTTGCACCTGGGCGAAATCGGGCACCTTGCCCTCCTCCAGCGCCGGCACCTGCTCGCGGATCTCGACCGGCGAATAATGCTTGGCGCCCACTACCCGCACCCGGCCAACCTTGGTTTCGGTCACCTGCAGGTAGACCACCCCGCCCTCGACCTTCTGCTCGGGCAGCTCGACGAACACCGACTGGTAGCCTTGGTCCTGGTAGCGTTTCTGCAGGGCCTCGCGGGCACCTTCAAGGTCGGCCAGGGTCTTGTCGGGGCCAAGGAACGGGTACACCGCCTCCTCGATGGCCTGGGCGTCGAGCACGGTGTTGCCGCGCACCACGTACTCGCTGATTTCCACCCGGCGCTCGGGCGCAGGCTCCGCTGCCTGGGCAGCCGCCTGGCCGGCCAGCAGGCACAACAGTACCCCTGCGCCCACGCCGCATCGTTTGAAGAACAAGTGCTCCACACCGCCCCCTTAAGAGCCAGGAATTCGTCTGATTGCTAGTGGTTTTCGGCTGCGCCGACTGGGTTGTGCCGGGCCACCCAGCTGTTGAGCAGGGCCAGGTTGAGGCTGAACTCGGGCATCGCCTGCACGCTGCTGCCAAGCACTTCGTCGACCATGCGCTGCAGCAGCGCCACGGCCATGGCACTGCCCAGCAGCACCCCCAGGTCGTGGCTGAACAGGCTGAAGTTCCACACCCGCGACTTCAGCTCAAGGCCCGTGAACCAGCGAAACAGCAGGTTGTAGTTGAGCTGCTCGTACAGCTGCTTTTCGCTGGGTACCGAGTAGAGGATCTGCAGCAGCAGCACGTGCATCAGGGTGTGGGGGGCGATGCTCATGCCTTGCTCGTCGGCAAGCTGTGCGAGCATGGCGCCCTCGGCGTCGAGCAAGGCTTCGATACGCGGGCGAAGCACCGCCAGCGAGTGCCCAGGTGGCACGCAGCTGGCCACTTCGTGCAAGGCGCCCTGCCAGTCGTCCTGGGACACGATCCAGACCCAGGGTGCACCGTAGCGGTACACCGAAACCGGCTGCTTGCGCGCGGCCTCGACGATTTTCGACAGGCGCTGGTCGAGCTCCTGCATGCCGACTTTCGTGTAGCGTTCCATCGTTCCCATCGCCCCACTCCCCCGCCTGTTCCTACGGCGGCCCCCGGTGGTTGCCCGGGTGCTGCGTCCGTGTTCATGGCATTGACGGGGGTGGCTAATGGCTACCGAACTTTTGTCATGAAAGGTTCATCAGGGGGATTCGGGAGCGAGGAATGGTGTTGAGGCGTGCAGGTGTTCGCCTTGGCATTCTCAGCGCCTATGAGATCGAGCGCCGCCCGCGCGGCGCATCGCGACCTACGGTCGCTCCTACGTTTGTTTCGGGCCAGTGAGTCCTGTGGAAGATGCGCCGCGCGGGCGGCGCTCGATCTCACAGGCGCCACAACCCTCAACCCAGGCACCAGAAACCATCACTGCGGCTGGCTCTGGCTAAGGAGCTTGTCCACCACGGCCTTGCCCTCCCCCGCATCCCCGGCCACCTGCCACAACCGCCGCTCGATGCCCTGGGCCAGCAGGTGCCCCACCGCCGCCTCGATCGCCGACAGCACGCACAGCTGCGCCGGCTCGTTGGTGGTGTACCCCACCTCCGCCTCCAGCAGCTTCTTGAACTCGATGAACTTGAACACCCCGGCGCTGCGCCCTACCGAGTAGATGGTCTTGCTGGTCATCACGTTGGCCAGCACTTGCCCGGTGCGCACATCCACCGCACGCAGGTTCACCGTCACCTGGTCCACCCGGTATTCGCGGGAGATGTCGATGCCGAGGTAGCGTGCACCCTCGCCGCCGCTACGCACGTTGGTGTCGTAGGCGATGATGCCCCCTTCAAGCATCAGGTTGGCAGCCTGTAGCGGCGGCAGCTCGGCGGCGATGTTCTCGGCCACGTCGGGCTTTTTCTGCGAAGCGCGGATGATCTTGCGCTCGGTCAACAGGTTCTGCAGGCCTTCGCGTTCGAGCACCACGAACCAGCCACTGGCACTCAAGGCATCCATCAGCATGCTCGCCGCGCCCTGGGTGACGCTGGTGGAGAACGAACTGGCCGGGGTCGGCTTGTATTGCCCGGTCTGGTCACGGAAGCCATACACCACGGCCATCAGCCGGCCTTTGGGGCGCGGCATGTTGATCAGGTCGTAGTAGGTCGAGGCGCGTGGCGTCAGGGTCGGGGTTTCCGAGTCCTGCTCGGCCGGCATCGGCTCGCGCAGGCCGCAGCCCTGCAGGGTGGCGAAAATCAGCAAAGCACTCAGCAGACGTTTCATGGTGTTCTCTCCCCAACGAAGCGGCCAGTCCCTCTCAGGGGTTCAGGCCATTGACCTGGATAACCGAGATCTCGCCCGAGGCGCGGTCGGTCACCTTGATGCTCAGCGCACCGGAATCGTCGATCACATCGATCAGGAACGCATCGGTGGCCATGCTGCCGGTCTGGCCGTTGCTGATGTTGTCCAGCAGCTGCGACAACATCCGCGACTCCAGCTGGTTGCTGAACCGCTCCAGGGCCGAGGTGCCGCTGAAGGCCGAGGTACGGTCCTTGAGGTCGGGGTCGTCGTAGTCGTTCTGCGCCTGGGCGTTGTTCAGCAGCCAGGTGCCGTTGAGCGGGTTGCCGCCGAATGATGGGTTGACCGGGGTGTAGACCAGCTCGGTGGCCTGGGCGGTAAAGGCGCCCGCCAGCAGGCAGGCGGCCAGGCAATGGGGTAGGCAGGTTCTCATAGCTCATCCCTCTCCAGATCAGTGGTGTCCTGCAGCAGGCGTTGCAGCTTGCGCTGAAGCACCTCTTGCTTGACCAGGTCGGCGGCCGCAACGGCCTCTTCTTTGAGTTGGGTGACGTTGGGCGGCAGGAAGCGGCGGTACAGCACGTCGCGGTCGAACTCCACGGTCACCAGGCTGCCCCAGCGGGCATCCGGGCGCTCGCGCACCACCAGGTTGAAATCCAGGCGGCTGGTGGCGCGCAGGCGGTCGGCGAAGTAGTAGTAAAAATCGTGGCCGATGTGCGAGATGGTGTTGTCGACGATAAAGCCCTTCATCTCGTCTTCGGCGTCGGCCATGGCCGCCAGCGGCAACCAGGCGGCCAGCAGCAGGCCGAGCAGGCACAGGCGTTTCATGGCGTGCTCCCTGGGCCGGCATGGGTGCGGGCGCCGCCTGCGCTTTCGTTGAAGGCCTGCTCGGCGACGAACTGCCAGTCGCTGTAGTGTTCCAGGCCCTCGAAGCCGGAGAACTGCGGGTCGAAGCCGTGGCGCTTGAACGGCGCGGCCTGCGAGCGGCTGTGCACGCCGGTGATGCGGCCATCGATCGAGCGCAGCAGGCCCCATTCGTCACTGTTGGTGATCGGGTCTGGGTACAGCCTGCGAATGTGGTGCCTG
The DNA here is from genome assembly GCF_011752565.1 of Pantoea sp. Ap-967. Taxonomy (GTDB): domain Bacteria; phylum Pseudomonadota; class Gammaproteobacteria; order Pseudomonadales; family Pseudomonadaceae; genus Aquipseudomonas. The sequence continues at coordinate 13,814 of NZ_VWXK01000007.1, read as the reverse complement.
GCCTGGGGGAAGCGGTTGTCGTCCAGCAGGTCGGCGAGGTCTTGCGGGTACTGGGCAAGGCCTGGGGATGCCCGGTAGTAGCTGCGCAGGGCCTGGGCGTACTGGCCGCCCACCCACAGCAACTGGCGCTCGTGCTCGCGCTGGGCAACGCTGGACCACACCGTTCCGGTGGCCGCCAGGGCCACGCTGCTGACCGCAATCAGCAGCAGCACGCCCAGGTAGGTGAAGCCGGCGTTGGTTTTACCACTCTGCATAGAGGCTGCCATCACGCGCCCTCCCAGTGGCACCGCTCTTGATATCGGCCACGCCGCCGGCCACGCCTTCAGGCGGTGGCACCAGCTGCCAGGCATCGCTGCGCTCGGTGATCGGGTCGACCGGGGCATTGCGCAGGTAGCGCTGCTCCACCAGCTGGTCGAGCGAATCGGGGTAGTGGCCGGTGTCGCCGTAGTAGTGGTCCAACGCCTCGCGCAGCACCGCCAGGCTCTGGCGCAAGGTGGCCTCGCGGGAGGTTTCCAGGCTGTTGAAGTAGCGCGGCATGGCAATGGTCATCAGCGTGGCGATGATCGCCAGCACCACCAGCAGTTCGATCAGGGTGAAGCCTTTGCTGCGTTTCATGGCCGTCACCATTGCCCGTAGGGGATGTCGTTGAGGCCTTTGCCACGGGCCTTGGAATACACATCGAACACGTCCTCGCCTTCGCGCGGGTTGTCGGGGCTGCTGTCGTAGCTGCGCAGGCCCCAGCCACCGCCGTCCTCGCCCTTGGCCGCCAGCAGCGGGTCGTGGGGGATGCGCCGCAGAAAGTAGAACTTCGCGCCCTTGGCGCTGCGCACGTCGCGCACGCCGTCAACCAGCACCTGCAGGTTCGGTGGGTAGCCGCTGGCGTCCAGGCGCTTCTCGATGTAGCCGGCGTCGAAGGCACGCTTGTAGGCATCGATGGCATCGCGGATCTGGTACAGCGCCTCGCGCAGCTGTTGCTCCTTGCCCCGGCGCACCACGGTTTCGGTCAAAGGCGCGGCCATGGTGGCGAGCAGCCCGAGCAGGGCCAGGGTCAGCACCACTTCGATGAGGCTGAAACCCTGCTGGCGGCGTTTCATGGCCGTGGGCTCACGGTGACCGGCACGCTGGCCATCTGGCTGTCGACTACCGGGGCACGCTCGCGGTCGTCGCTGGGCAGGTTGCCGGGCACCTCGCGGGCCGGCAACGGCGTGGCCTGGCGCACTTGCATGCTGGACTCGGTGCCGGTGCCGAACTCCATGTCCGACGGGCTTTGGTACGGCAGGTTGCGCACGATGCGCGGGGTAATCGCCAGCACCAGCTCGCTTTTGCTCATGTCGTCCTTGTTGCTGCCGAACAGCCGGCCCAAGCCTGGGATGTCGCCAAGGCCGGGCACCTTGTTGCCGCTGGCGTTGTGGTCGTTGCGCACCAGGCCTGCCAGCACCTGGGTTTCGCCGTCGTGCAGGCGCAAGCTGGTTTGTGCGTTGCGGGTGTCGACCTGAACCGGGATGGTGCCCTGGCGGGTGGCTTCCAGCGGCGTTGCGTTGCTCACCTCCAGCGCGATCTTGATCGCTACCTCGTTGTTCAGGTGCACGGTGGGCTGCACTTCAAGCTTCAAGCCGACGTCCAGGTAGGTCACGCTTTCGGTGATTACCGGCCCCTGGGTCGAGGGCACCGAGGTGGCGCTGATGATTGGCACCCGCTGGCCAATGTGGATGCGCGCCTGCTCGCGGTTGCTGACGCGAATCACCGGGCTTGCCAGGGTGTTGATGTCCTTGTCCTGGGCGTTGATCTTGGCCTGGGGCGCCGGGGCGATGCTGATGCGGCTGGCGTTGATGCCGCGCAGTTGGTCGAGCACGCTGACCGGGCTGCCATCGTTGCTCAGCACGCCGAAGGTGCTGGGCCATTGCAGGCCAAGGTCGAGGATGCGCGAGGTGGCCACTTCCATCACCTCCACTTCCAGCACCACTTCCGGGTTGGACTGATCCTGGGACTGCAGCAGCTTCTCGGCCATGCGCACGGCGTCGGGGGTGTCGCGCATGGTCAGAGTGTTGAGGCGTTCGTCAACGAACACATCGCGGGTCTTGAGCATGGTCTTGACCATGTTCAACGCGGTGTTGGCATCGATGCTGGTGAGGTAGAAGGTGCGCATGACCAGTTCCTGGTAGTCCTTGGTCTTTTGCGGCGAATCGGGGTAGATCATCAGGGTGTTGTCGTTGACGGTCTTCTGGCGCAACTGGTTCTGCTCCAGCAGCAGGGCGATGGCATCCTCGATGCGCACGTCGCGCACGAAGATGGTGGCCTTGGTGTCCGGGCGCAGGTCGCGGTCGAAGATGAAGTTCACTCCGGCCACCTGCGACAGCACTTCGAAGATGGTTTTCAGCGCTGCATCGCGAAACTCCAGGGTCACCGGGCGCTCCAGCTTGCTGCGCAGTTGCGGGTACGGCTGCGCGGTGCGTGCCTGCACGTTCTCGATGTCGGTGCGCAAGGCGACGCCTTTCTGGTTCTGCGGGTCCAGGCGCAGCACTTCGCGCATGTAGCGCTCGGCGCCGAACAGGTCGCCCTGGCGCAGCGCCGCCTGGCCCAGGGCCACGCGCTCATCGAGGGTGCGAATCAGCTCCAGCTGGCGAATGCCTTCCTGGGCGCGGCGGTTGTTCGGCTCGATGGTCAGCACCCGGCCATAACCCATGCGTGCACCGGCGAAGTCGTGGCGAATGCGGTCGGCGTCGGCATGGCCGATCAGCGCTTCCACCGCCGCCTGCCGGCCATGGGCCAGGGCGATGTTCAGCTCGGTGTCGCGAGGGTTGTCGGCCAGGGCCTCTTCCAGGCGGGCGATGCCGGCCTCGTACTGGCCTTCCTTGATGAGCTGGTCGCTGTCCTTGCGCACGGCGCTGGTGCCACAGCCGGCAATCGCCACACACAGCGCCAGCAGCAGGAACGGCGCTGGCCTGCACTTCTTCGAAGCGTTCATGGTGCACTCCCTACAGACAAGGTCTGTGACTGATGCAAAGGCAGGTAAACCAGGTCCAGCTCGTTGGCCGAGACTCTGTCGAGGCGGTAGGTGTCGTCGATCACATCGCCCTGGCGCACGACGTAGAGCTTTTCACCGCTTTGCAGGAACACCTGCAGGTCGTCGCGGTCGCCCAGGCGGCCGATGAATGCGAACGGCAGCGCCGGGGCGGTGGGCGCGGCCGGTGCCACAGGGGCGGCGGCCACCGGTTGTTCGGTGACCGTGGCCAGGGCTTGTGGCTTGGTCCATTGCTGGGCGGGGAACAGGTCGCGGGAGGCTTGTTCGGGCCTTATCGCAGGCAAGCCTGCTCCTACAGGGTGGGTGGGCGCTGTAGGAGCAGGCTTGCCTGCGATGGCGCCAGCACTGTCCTGCTGCTGTTCGAACCAATGCCCCGGCGCCCACGCCAGTGCGGCGCTCACCCCAAGAAACCCGGCCCACATCACGGCACGTTGAGTGTTCATCACGACCTCGACAGGTAAAGGGTCAGCCGCACTCGGCCATTGAGTTCGGTGTCGGCAATGCGTTTGCGCTGCAGTTCGAGGTCTTCGAGCACCAGGGTCGGCAACTGCCCGATCAGGCCGTCGAGGAAACCGCGGATCTGCGGGTAGCTGCCACGCACCGGCAAGACGATCTGGTAACGCGCCAGCTGGGTCTTGGGGTCGACGCCCAGGGCGTACTCACCGCGGGCCAGGCTGATGCGCTGGGCGCTGGCCAACTGGTACAGGCGCTCGATCAGGTCGCTCGCCTCGGGCTGGCCAGGCAGTTGTTCGCGCAGGCTGTCCAGCGCCTGTTGTTCAGGCTTGACCGGAATCTTCAGCTCGCCACGCTTGACCCGCTGCACCTGCACGCTGGCATCGGCTTCGCTGGCCTGCAGTTCGCGCAGCGCCTGCCACTGGGGCAGCACACCGCCCAGGGCGACGCCCAGCGCCAGCACGGCAACGGCGGCGGCGCCCAGGCCCACCGGGCCGATGCGGCGCAGGTGCTCTTGCAGGATCAGGCGGTTGAAAGCATCAGGGGCGCGCATGGCCGGTCTCCCAGGTGGCGGTGAGGGTGAAGCGCACCGGGTGCTCAGGCTGCCCGGCCACCACTTCGTGGTTGAGCAGCGACACATCGCTGAGCTCGGCGCTGCGCTCCAGGCGTTGGTGGTACTGCAGCATTGCCTCCAGGCTGCGGGCCTCGGCGCTGATGCGCACCTGGCCCTTGCGTGCATCCGGGGTCAGGGTCAGCAACGCCACGTCTTCCTGGGGCTGTGCTTCGAGCATGGCGAACAGCTGTTGCCAGGGCCGTTGCAGCTGCTGCGACACGCTGCGCATCTGCGCCAGGCGCTCGGCCTGCTCGCGGCTGGCGGCGCTGTTCTGCGGGGCTACGGTGGCCGGGCGGCGGCCCAGTTGCAGTTCCAGCTGGTGCAGCTGTGCTTCCAGGCCTACCTGCTCGGCTTGCAGGTGTTGTTGAACCAGCACCAGCGCGGCGACGGCGACGCTGGCCAGGGCCAGCAGCGACCACGCCAGCGGCTGGCGGCGACGGGGCTGAAATTCAAGGTTCAGGCGGCGCATGTCAGGCCACCGCCCGCCACATGGCGCACAGCGGGTCGCTGTCGCCGGCCGGCTGGCACAACTGCACTGCCGCCAGTTGCGGCACGTCGCCACGGCCAGGGGCATGCAGGTACACCGGCGGGGCCTGCTCGCCGTACAGCTCGCAGGTGCGCTCGATCAGCGCCTGCAGGGCCTGGTCGGTGTCGGCGCAGCCCTGTGCCAGCACCTGCTGCCAGGCGCCGCCGGCGGCCAGCAGCAACACACTGCGGCGCGGTTCGGCCAACACGAAGAGGAAGTCGCCCTGCCCCAACTGCGCCGAGCAGCGGTTGTAGGCGGCCATCAGGTAGGGTTGCACCGAGCGCAGGCTCAGGCGACTTTCCCGGCCCAGGGCCTGCAGGCCTTGCAGCAGGGCCTCGGGCAGCGCCGTGGCAATCCGCGCGGCGCCGGCAGGCTCGGGCGAGAGGACGATGCGCCAGTCGTCCAGCGGCTGGCCGTAGAGGTTTTCGAAGCAGGCCCGGGCATAGGCGTCCAGCTCACGGGGGTGGCTGATGGCATCGCTCCACGGCACCAGGCAGAAGCGGCTGTAGCGCGCCGACAGCAGCACACGCAGCTGAGCCCCCTTCACCGCATGCTCGGCCAGCAGTGCGTGCAACGCCTGCAGGGCCGCTTCCCAGGCCGGTTGCGCCGCGTCGCAGGCGAACGCGCGGCTGCCCAGCCACTGCTGCTGGTTGGCGTGCCCGCCCCCAAGGCCGACACCCTCGGCGCCAAGCACCGCACTGTATTGGCTAACGCCGCGATCAAGCGATAAATGTGACACGGTTGATCTCCTCAAGGGTGGTGCGGCCCTCACGGACCAGGTCCAGGGCCGAAGCGCGCAGCAGGCGCAGGCCACGCTGGCAAGCCAGCTGCTTGATCTGCGACAGGGGGCGGCGTTCGACGATCATCTGCCGCAGGTCGTCGTCCAGGTGCAGCAGCTCGGCAATCGCACTGCGGCCGCGGTAGCCACTGCCACGGCACTGGCCGCAGCCCTGGGCACGCACGAAGTGCCAGCCGGCCACCGCTTCGCGGGTCAGGCCCGAGGCGGCCAGGGTGGCGTCGTCGGCCTCACCAGGCGTGCAGCAATGCGGGCAGGCCAGGCGGATCAGACGCTGGGCCAGCACGGCGTTGAGCGCGGAAACGAAGCTGTAGGGGTCGACTTGCATCTGGCTGAAGCGGCCGATCACGTCGAACACGTTGTTGGCGTGGATGGTGGTGAACACCAGGTGGCCGGTCAGGGCCGATTGCACGGCGATTTGCGCGGTGTCGGGGTCGCGGATCTCACCGACCAGGATCTTGTCCGGGTCGTGGCGCAGGATCGAACGCAGGCCACGGGCGAAGGTCAGGCCCTTCTTCTCGTTCACCGGAATCTGCAGCACGCCGGGCAGCTGGTACTCGACCGGGTCTTCGATGGTGATGATCTTGTCCACGCCGTGGTTGATCTCGCTGAGCATCGCGTACAGGGTGGTGGTCTTGCCGCTGCCGGTGGGGCCGGTGACCAGGATCATGCCGTAGGGCTCGGCGGCCAGGCGGCGCAGGGCCTGCAGGGTGTGTTCGGCGAAGCCCAGGGCCTGCAGCTGCACGCCGCTGACGCGGTCGGAAAGGTCTTGCTTGTCGAGCACCCGCAGCACGGCGTCTTCACCGAAGATGCTGGGCATGATCGACACCCGAAAATCGATCTGGCGGTCACCGACGGCAACCTTGAAGCGGCCGTCCTGGGGCACGCGCTTTTCGCCGATGTCCAGTTCGGCCATGACCTTGATGCGCGAGATCACCTGGTCGGCGAAGGCGCTGCCGCTGGCCTTGCCGGCGCCGTTGAGCACGCCGTCGATGCGGTACTTGATGGTCAGCCCCTGGCCGGTCATGCCCAGGTGGATGTCGCTGGCGTGCTGCTTGAGGGCGTCGTACAGGGTCGAGTTGACCAGCTTGACCACCTTGCTCTGGTCTTCGCTGATGCTGGCCAGCGACAGGCGCTGCAGCGGGTCGTGCTCGCTGCTGGCCTCGGCGTCGTGGTCGAGGGCATCGACGGCATGGAAGCTTTCTTCGTGGCGGGCCAGGAAGGTGGCCAGGTCTGCGGCGTGGGCCAGGTACAGCGGCGCGCCTTGCAGCACATCGTCGATCCAGGCCAGGCGGGCTGGGTCGAAGGGGTCGGCGAACACGCCGAGCAGCGCGCCGTCCTGTTCGACAAGGGCGAACTCACGCTTCAGGCACAGGGCCAGGCTGACCTTGTCGAAGCGTGGGGTGCTGGCCAGCAGGGCCTGGCTGGCCATTACCGGGTAATGCAGGGTGGTGGCCAGGCGCTGGGTGAAGCTGGCCGGGGTGTCGCCGGCCAGGCGCTGCAGGCAGTCGAGCAGGCGTTCATCACCGGCTTGCTGGCGGGCCTGGGCCAGGAGTTCACGGGGGTAGGCAAGCTGCCGGGAGGCCTGGGCAGGCCCCATCGCGGATAAATACGCTCCTACATCGAATACATCGGACATGGCCTGCGACTCCGCTCAGGGGCGCGTCGCAGGCTGGTCGGGCCAGGGCAGCGGGCGCCGCTATTCCCCGGTGAGCAGTTGTTCGTCGTCAGGTTCGGGGGGCTTGGCGCCATTGCGGCGGCGGTCGGCCAACACCCAGCTTCCGTCGTACAACTGCAGGGGGAACGATTGGTTCCTGTTCTGGCGTCGTTCGACGAAACCTTCGGCTGGATCTTCATTGGCCCTGTGCCGGCGCTCGATGCCCATCAGGTCGAAGACCACGCGCGCCAGTTCCACCATCGGGAACGGCTTGAACAGGACATGGGTCACGCCAAGGTCGGCGGCCCGCTCACGAACCTCGGCGGTCGGGTGGGCGGTGATCAGCACGAAATGGCACTGCCTGTTCTTGCGCACGGTTTCCAGAACCTGAAACCCCTCCATGTCGGGCAAGCGGTAATCCAGCACGATCACTTGCGGTGCCAGGCTCAAGGCCTGCTCGATACCACTGGCACCGTCGTGGGCGACTTGAACATCCAGGCCTTGCACCTGCAGGAACGCTTGCAGGTTCTGCGCAAGGGTCTGTTCGTCATCGACTACCAATACTCTGTTCACCAAGGTCCACTCCCAAAAACTGCCCGGTTTCCCGGTCTGCGAAGTGCGGCCTCGATAAGGCTTGAGCAGGCTTCGTGCCAGGCGTGAAAAAATCGTGTCGCACCACGGTAAGTCGTTGATCTGGCTGGGTTGCCCCACTGCGCTGGGCGCAGGCGCCAGCGGCTTTCCCCACATCCGGGGAAAGTGATGGCACATTGCCAAACCGATCTTCCCCAGTATTGGGGAAACGCAGCTTCGGGCCGTCAGCGCGCGACTTCCACTGTAGCGGAATCGCGCAAACGTTGGCGCACGGATTGGCGCGCCTGCGCCTGCAATTGCCCGATGAGCGCGGCCCTGGCCAATGCCAGGCCCTGTTCGGGTATGACCGAAGGGTTATCACTTTGGTTCTGTGCTCCTTGCAACGTGAACCGGTTGGCCGCGTAAAAGGCCTGAACGTCGGCTGCGCTGGGCGCGGCAACCTCGCTCAGTTGGGCGTAAACCTGCTGCGCGGCGATTTCGCGGCGCGTGTACTCAGCGTAACCCGCCCGGTCGAAACCTGCCTCGGCCAGGTGCCGCTCGAACACCGCCGGGCTGGGGAAAGCCGCCTCTACTTGCCCCACCTGCGCTGATACCTGTTCATCGGTGGCATCAATACCCTGGCGCTGGGCTTCCTGCCAGAGCAATTCCTTGTCGATCAGCTCGTCCAGGGCCTGTTGGCGCAGGCGCTTGTACAGGCCGGGGTTGCGAATGCTGGCCACCGCCCGGTGCTGGGTTTCCAGGTATTCGGTGAAATAGCGCTCCAGGCGCATTACCCCGATGGCCACGCCATTGACCCGCGCCGCCGGTACATCGGCAAGGCTGGCCTCGGCCACCAGCAGCAACAGGCACAGCAACAGGGTTCGCATGGTGGCCTCCTTCAGGGGTTGAGCGGCAACGGCTGGTAAGGTGCGACAGCGGTGAAGCGTGGCCCAGGCAGCGTCACTGCCACCACATGGGCGCCGGCCATGCCCTGGCGCCGCCCGGGGCCGAAGCCCAGGGCCGGGGTCAGGCCGGTTTCGACGCCGTGCAGGCCCTCCAGGGCCGCCACCAGTTGTTCGCGGCTGGCGTCGCGGCCAATCTGTTTCAGCGCCTCGCCCAGCAGGCGCAGGGCGCACAAGGTCTTGACCTGCAGCGCCGCGTGGCGGGGCTCCAGGCCCTGTCGGCGCTGCACGGCGGCCAGCGCCGCCCGGCCGTGTTCGGTCCAGTCGCTGGGCACGAACGGGTAAGCCAGCAACACCCGCCGTGACCACTGCGCCGGCAGGCCCGCCACAGCGCTGGCAACCTGGCTTGAGGCCGCCATCAGGTAAGGTTCACGCCCCTCGGCCTGCAGCGCGGCGGCCAGCTCGGCGAAGGCCTGGGCGTGGCCAAGGAAGACGATGCCCTGCCCCGCCACGGCTTGCCCGTTGAATGCCTCGCTCACCGGCACTGCCCAACCGCCCTGGCGCAGTTGTTCGCGCACCTGCTCGGCCAGCAGCGCCTGGTCGTTGCCCGCGTACACCACGCGCAAGCCGTCTGGGCCGAGGCCCAGGGCATTCCTGGCGTGGTTGGCCAGGCTTTGCATTTGGCTAGCAATACCCGGCAATGGGTCGAAAATCTGTGAACTGCCACCGCTGCCGGGGGCGCTGCCGATCAGCGGCACACCGTGGCGTTCGAGCAACGCGGGCAACTGTGGGTCGAGCATCGGCGCCAGCGGTGCGACGAGGCTGAACACCTGGTCCACATCGAGCAGGCGCTGCAAGGCGCGCTCGGCGCTGGCAAGGTCGGCGCCGGGGTCGGCCACCACCAGTTGCAGGCGCCGGCCATGGATGCCGCCCTGCTGGTTGAGCTGGGCCAGGCCATCTTCGAGCACCGTACGTACTACCTGCCCTGCCTCGGCCAGCGGCCCACTGGCCGGCAACAGGGTGCCCAGGCGCAGCACATCGTCTTCAACGCCGGGGTCGCGCTCCTGGCCCAGGCGCTTGAGGTAGGCGGTGAGGTTGCGCTGGTCGGCCAGGGTCAGTTCGAACCGTGGCATGGCCGGGTCCAGCCGGTTGCCGGCGGGGTCGACGCCCTGGGCGATGGCGCGGGCCAGGGTGCGCTCGTCGTAGGCTGGGTAGCTGCGGCTGTTGGCCTGACGGGGGCCTGGGCCTTGGGCCAGGCGCTGCCAGTCCAGGCTCGGCGGGCGCACGCTGCCCTCGGGCCGGCCCCGGCCGTCGGTGCCGTGGCAACTGGCGCAGGGCAGCACGCTGGCAGGAACGCGGATGTCGCTGGCGCCGACGCGGGCGGTGAGCTGGGCGTCGGCGCTGGGCAGGCCTTCGCGGTACAAACGTTTGCCGGCTTGTTCATTGGGTGTGAGATCAAGGGCAACAGCTGAACCGGGGAGGTAGACGCTCAGGAGTAGGAGCAGCACAGTTGCAGTGCTTGTAACGGCCCTTTCGCGGGGCAAGCCCGCTCCTACAGGGGAAAGGCGGTGCTTGTAGGAGCGGGCTTGCCCCGCGAAAGGGCCGGTCCTGATATCCATGGCTCAACGCCCAGCCAAAGGTTGGGCCAGCAACTGCAGGCGCTGGGCGATGGCGGCAGGCGGTGCATCCGGGCGAATCTTGCTCCAGCGCTTGCCCGCCACGTCGCCGGCAATCAACTGGGTGGAGTGCTGCTCGGGGCTGGGCAGGAACTGGCCGATACGGCCCAGCACCAGGTCAACGCTGGCCTTGTCGCCGGTGAGAAACAACCAGTTGGCGCTGTCTACACCCTGTTTCTCGGCGTAGGCCTTGAGCACCGCCGGGGTGTCATTGAGCGGGTCGCTGCTGATCGACACGAACCTCACCTGGCTGGCCAGCGCCGGCCCCATGGCATTGCGCACCTCGCGCAGCTTGCGGGTAATCAGCGGGCAGGCGTCGGTGCAGTGGGTGAAGATCACGTTGAGCATCACCACCTGGCCCTTGAGCACGTCACTGTAGAAGCGCAGCGCACGGCCGTTCTGGTCGGTGAGCACGGTGTCGGTGAACCAGGCCTGGGCGTCGCGGGTGCCGCCGCCGCTGGCCATGGCCGGCGGTGCCGGTTGCGGGCTGGGCCCTGCCGGTGCATGGCCTTCGTGGGCGAAGGCCACCGAGGTGAGGATCCGCAGGCAGGCCACCAGGGCCAGCCAGTCGCTCAGGCGCAGGGTGGTGTGGCGGGGCATGCTGCTCATGGTTGCACCTCGTGGTGTTCGGCAATGGCGGTGCCTTTGGCATGCACCCGGCGGGCGCTCAGGCGGTTGACTTCACCCACCAGCACGTCCGGGTCGGTGAAGCCGTAGTAGCGGGTCCAGTGGCCGCTGCGCCCGTCCCCCACCAGGATCAGCGGCGGGTGCTGGCTAAGGTCGGCGCTGAAGCTGCCCAGGCCCTTGAGGGTTTCGCTGATGGCGTAGGGCGAGCCGGTCAGCCAGCTCCACCCCGGGCCATGCTGGAACGCCTTGGCGTAGCGCTGCAGGCGCTTGGCATCGTCGCGCTGCGGGTCGACGCTGATCGACACCAGCCGCACCTCCTCGCCCACACGCCCACCCAGCTGCTGCTGGACCTTGCCCATGATCGACGACACCACCGGGCACACCGTGGTGCAACTGGTGTAGATAAAGCCCATCACCACCAGGTGCTCGCCCACCAGGTCGCGCTCCAGGCGCACGGGCATGCCGTCCTGGTCGAGCAGCGACACGTCGGCAAAGCGCACGCTGGCCTTTTCCTGATGGGCCGCCGGCGGTGCGCCGGCCGGGGCGCCGTGGTCATGGCCGGCGTGGGCCAGGGCAAGCTGGCTGGCCAGGGCCAGGCTCAGGGCAAGCAGTGTGCAAGCAGGCTTGGCATTCATCGCACATTCCTCAGGTCGGTCTGGGCAGCGGTAGCCGTGGCGGCTGGCAGGACGCGCAGGCTGGTGTAGTTTTCCTCGGTGAACGTGCGCCCCAGCGAGGGCGACTGCACATGCAGGTACCAGGCACCGGGTTCGGGCAGCGCCAGGGCGGCCTGGTACACGCCCTCGCCCACCTCGGTCAGCGGCAGGTTGCGCGGCATCGACGAGGGCGCCAGGAAGTAGCGCAGGCTCAGGTCGTTCAGCCCCAACCGTGGCCGGCCATCGTCGCCGATGATGCGCACCTTGGCGGTAAAGGCGCTGTCCTGGGCCAGGGGCTGTTCCAGGCCGATGAACTCGGCATGAGCGACCCGGCGCTGGGCGGCCGCGGGGGCGGCGGCGACCTCGGTGCTGAAGCAGTGGATGATCTGCGGCTGGTTGAGCAGGAACGCCACGTCGAAGGTGCCGGCGGCGGGCATCTTCACCGTCGAGCCGTACACCCCCGGTGCCAGCTCGCGCAGGCTGCGGTCCACCACCAGGGTCGCACGGGCCTGGTGGCCACGGTTGTTGTAGCCGGACATCGGCGCGTTCATGCCTTCGGCATAGAAGTAGGTGGTGTTGTCCACCGGGTTGACCACGAACACCGAGTTGTCGTCGCGCGACACCGCCAGGCCCTGGGCCAACGGCAGGTCACCGGCCTGGCGCGGCGCCGCGGGGCCGGCTTCGAAGCCTTGGACGATGGGCGTGCGCCCCTCCCCCAGGCTGCCCAGGTTGATCATGCTGACCTTGGCCGAGGCCAGGCCGCGAACATAGGCATAGCCTTTGGTGAAGGTCAGCTGGTAGGGCTCGGCGGCCACGGCAATGCGGTGGATCAGCGTGTCGCTGCTGGCGTCGATCACCAGGGCCTGGTTGTCCAGGGTGTTGAGCACGATGCCATAGCGGCCATCGCCACTGAAACGCATCGGCCCCAGGCCTTGCTCGGCCTTCACCACGTGGCGCAGCTGGAGGCTGCGGGCATCGATCACGTGCACCGTGCCGGCCTCGCCATCGGCCACGTACACCGCCTGGGACAACGCCGAGTACGCCACCGACAGTGGGTGTGGGCCCACTTCCAGGGTTTTCACCAGGCGCAGTTCGGGGATGTCGATGATGCTCAGGGTGCCGCCGTCGCGGTTGCTGACGAAGGCATAGCGCGAGTCGGCGCTAAAGGCGATCTCGTGGTGCCCGGAGCCGGTGGCGAAGCTTTTCAGCGTGCTGCGGCTGGGCACGTCGATCACCGTCACCCCGCCCTTGGCCGGGTCGCTGCTGTTGTTGCCCACCCACAGGCGCAGTTGGTCGGGCTGCAGGGCCACGCGCACGGGCAGCTCGCCGGCCTCAAGGTTGGCCACGCGGGTGAAGGTTTCGGTGTCGATCACCGCTACCTGGCCGCGCTCGGGGACCGAAACGAACACCTGCTTGTCATCGCGGGTGGCGGCCCAGTCCATGGGCCGGCCCGGCAGGTCGATGCTGGTGAGGGTGCTGGTGACGCCACCCACCGACACGGTGGGGTCGATCACCGTCAGGCTGGCGTCCTTGTTCAACACCAGCAGGAAGTAGCTGTTCAGGTCCAGCAGGGGCCGCGCGCCGATGCTGCTTTTCAGGAACAGTGCCACCCGCGCCTTGCAACTCTGGTCACGGTTGCCGCCTTCGAGCGGCGCCGACTGGGCGGGGTCAATCCAGGCGCCGGGGGCCATGCCCGACAGGGGCTGGCCGCTGGCCTGGTCGGTGACCTTAAAGCGGATATTGGCAAACGCGCCTTCACGCAGCTCGCCACCGGCCAGTGGCCGTGCCTCGAATTCCACGGTCACGCCGTCGCGGCTCAGGCGGTGCAGGGCCTGGGGGTCGGCGGGCTCCTGCAGCAGCTCGCGCGGGTCGCACCAGAGTTTTTCGTAGGCAACCCCCAGGCCGATGAGCGCCATGCTCAGCAGCAGGCCGGCGTAGGCCGGTCGAAGTCCGAATGTCATGGCAGCACCCTCTTGCCGGGGCGTTGAACGGGTGGGACGACCATGTAGCACCTCCACAGGTCTCAGGATTCTGTGACAGGCTTTTGCAAGTGATATGCCAGGAAGTAAGTTGTTGTTTTTCAGGTAGTTATAGAGGGAACCGAAAACAGTGGGGAGGATCGAGTGGCTGCATTCCCCGAATTCGGGGGCTGGGGTTTGGGTGGGCTGTGCGGGCCTCTTCGCGGGGCAAGCCCGCTCCTATGTATGGACTCGCCAACATTGTCTAGCTGCTTTTGAACATGGTTACCCGGTTGCATCTATGTATCAGGCCTGTTCGAGGAAGCTATTCGCTTCTGGCCATCATCGGGGTGAGCTCGCA
>NZ_VWXK01000079.1 GCF_011752565.1 Pantoea sp. Ap-967 | reverse complement strand
GACGTTTATCAAGGCCATGCACCGGTCACCAACAGCATCAGCAATGTGTCCGGTGGCAATTACGAGAATCTGGTAGCCGACAAGTCGCAGGTCAGCACCTCTGTCACCGATGTGCAGGACACGACCACGGTTACCCTGACCGCTACGCCAAGCGTGGCCGAAGGCGGGACCATCATCTACACGGCAAGTGTGGGCGCTCCCGTCACCGGCAGCCCGGTTGTGGTCAGCCTGGCCAATGGCCAGACCATCACCATCCCCGTTGGCCAAAGCTCGGGCACCGCCACCGGGGCCGTCAGCAATGACGTGTATCAGGGCCATGCACCGGTCACTAACAACATCACCGCCGTTAGTGGCGGGAACTATGAAAACCTGGTGGCGAACACGGCGACAGTAAGCACTACGGTCACCGATGTTCAGGACACTACAACGGTTAGCCTGACGGCTACGCCAAGCGTTGCCGAGGGCGGCACCATCATCTACACCGCCACCGTTGGCGCTCCGGTCACCGGTAATCCGGTCGTGGTCACGCTAACCAATGGCCAGACCATTACCATCCCCGTTGGCCAAAGCTCCGGCACCGCTACCGGCGTGGTCAGCAATGACGTTTACCAAGGCCATGCACCGGTCACCAACAGTATTAATAACGTGTCTGGTGGTAACTACGAGAACCTGGTTGCGGACAAAACCCAGGTCAGCACCAGCGTTAGCGATGTTCAGGACACCACCACCGTCACGTTGACCGCCACCCCGTCTGTAGCCGAAGGCGGCACCATCATTTACACCGCCACGGTTGGTGCACCGGTCACCGGTAGCCCGGTCGTGGTCAGCTTGGCCAACGGCCAGACGATCACTATCCCGGTTGGCCAGAGTTCGGGCACGGCCACTGGCGCGGTGACCAATGACGTGTACCAGGGCCATGCACCGGTTACCAACAACATCACTGCAGTCAGCGGTGGTAACTACGAAAACCTGGTGGCCAACACCGGTACGGTGACCACCACCGTCACCGATGTGCAGGACACCACCACTGTTACGCTGACCGCTACGCCGTCTGTTGCCGAGGGCGGAACCATTGTCTACACCGCCACCGTTGGCGCCCCGGTTACCGGCAATCCGGTCGTCGTGACCCTGACCAATGGCCAGACCATCACCATTCCAGTCGGTCAGAGCTCCGGCACCGCCACCGGCGTGGTCAGCAATGACGTTTACCAAGGCCATGC
>NZ_VWXK01000078.1 GCF_011752565.1 Pantoea sp. Ap-967 | reverse complement strand
TACGACCTTGAGCAGACCCTGCATGGGATGATCGAGGCGCAGGTGCTGCGTTCGCCCGAGGCGGTGGCGGTTCGCGCTGAAGAAGGCGAGTTGAGCTACCGCGCGTTGAACGAGCAGGCCAACCGCCTGGCTCACTACCTCATCGATTTGGGCGTCAAGCCTGATGACCGCGTGGCGATCTGCGTGGAACGCGGCCTGTCGATGGTGGTTGGCTTGCTGGCCATTCTCAAGGCTGGCGGCGCCTACGTGCCGGTCGATCCGGATTACCCGGCTGAGCGGGTCCGGCATATGTTGACCGACAGCGCGCCGGTGGCGGTGCTGGTGCATGCGGCAACGCGGCATGTGCCGGAAACGGGCCGCATCATCGACCTGGACCAGCCAACGTGGGCCGAACAACCTTCAACTAACCCGGTGGTGGCGGCCCTGACGCCACGCCATCTGGCCTACGTGATCTATACCTCCGGCTCCACCGGCCTGCCCAAGGGGGTGATGAACGAACACGCCGGTGTGGTGAACCGCCTGCTGTGGATGCAAGACGCCTACGGCTTGAATGCCGAAGACGTGGTGCTGCAGAAAACCCCGTTCAGCTTCGATGTGTCGGTATGGGAATTCCTCTGGCCACTGCAAACCGGCGCCCGCCTGGTCATGGCCCGCCCCGGCGGCCACCGCGACCCAGACTACCTGCGCCAGGTAATCGAGCACGAAGCCATCACCACCCTGCATTTCGTCCCCTCGATGCTGGACGTCTTCCTATCCTCCGCCCCCGATACCACCGCGCTCCCTGTAGGAGCGGGCTTGCCCGCGATCACCGGCGAAGCCGGTGCCATCCTCCATGCTTCACCCCTGAAACGGGTCCTGTGCAGCGGTGAAGCTCTACCAGGCAGCCTGGTCCGTCGCTTCCACACGCAACTCCCGGGCATCGACCTGCACAACCTCTACGGCCCAACCGAAGCCGCCGTCGATGTCAGTGCCTGGCACTGCCTGACCGCCCCGGACAACACCCCCATCGGCAAACCCATCGCCAACACCACCCTGTACGTCCTCGACCCCCAGGGCCAACCCGTCCCCCAAGGTGTCACCGGCGAGCTGTTCATCGGCGGCGTACAGGTCGCCCGTGGCTACCTCAACCGCGCCGAGCTCACCGCCGAACGCTTCCTCGACGACCCGTTCGCCCCAGGTGGGCGCCTGTACCGCACCGGTGACCTGGCCCGCCACCGCGCCGACGGCAACCT
>NZ_VWXK01000077.1 GCF_011752565.1 Pantoea sp. Ap-967 | reverse complement strand
TGATCTGGTCAAGTAATTTTGGACACCGATTAAGGTTTATGCCGCCGCTTTGAGCTTTTCCTCCATGGCTACCGGTGTTTCATAGCCGTTGTAGCTGTGGAGGCGCTTGAGGTTGTAGCGCATCAGATAAGCCTGGATATCCACTCGTGCCTGCGCTTCGGTCTCGTAGCCCTCTGCGGGCATCCACTCTGACTTCAATGCCCCGAAGAACCTCTCCATGGCTGCGTTATCCCAGCATTGACCTCGATGGCTCATGCTCTGGTTCAAGTTGTACTCATCGAGCGTGGCTCTGAATTTATGGCTGGCATACTGACAGCCCTGGTCTGAATGGAACATTACACCCGCTGGTCTACCTCGCGATTCAGCTGCCATGCGCAGGGCGTTACAAGCCAAATTGGCATCTGCAATCATCGAGAACGCCCAACCCACTACTCGGCGGGCATAGAGATCAATCACGGCGGCCAGGTACAACCAGCGCCTGCCAACCTGAATGTAAGTCACATCACCACACCAAACCTCATTGATCGTCGAAACCTTGAAGTTCCGCTTCAGCTGATTCTCCGCGATCAATGCTTCTGCCCCCGACGAGCGATACCGGTGCGGCCTGCGCTGTTTGCACTTCAGGCCAGCTTCACGCATTAACGCGCGCACCTTGTATCGCCCGATTGCATGGTTTTCACGCCGCAATTCCTGCACCAGCGTTCGCGAGCCAGAGGCACTTCGCGACGCGTTGAAGTGCTTAACCACCAGCAGACGCAGAGCATCCCTGGCTGGATCTTCGCGCCCTTGCCGTTTGCGCCAGGCGTAGAAGCTGCTGCGCTTGACCCCAAGCACGCGGCAGCAGTCGATAACAGGGTATTGCTCACTCAGCTCGTTGATCAGCGAGAACGATCTTTGGAGTCCCGAAGCAGAAGAGCACTGGCCTTTTTTAGGATTTCGATATCCCGATCTTTTTGCCGAACCAGCGCTTCGAGTTCTTCAATTCGTTGCTGCTCCGGCGTGATCGCTTTGGCTCCGACCGGAACCTTGCCTGCTCTCTCTTCACGCACCTGCTCAACCCAACGACGAAGGGCCGTAGGCCCCAGCCCGAGGGCCGCACAGACTTCAGGAACTGACTGGCCGCCGTCCAGCACCATTTCAGCGGCTTGGACTTTGTATTCTCTTGAGTAAGATTTACGCACTGATTTTGCCTCCAATTGGGCGCCATCATAGCGCCCGATGAAGGTGTCCAAAATCATTAGGCCAGTTCA
>NZ_VWXK01000076.1 GCF_011752565.1 Pantoea sp. Ap-967 | reverse complement strand
CCCGGGTACAAACCGGAGACATCGTTTACATTCCAAACCGGGGACATGGTTTACAGGCTAATACGCATGATCAGGAGGTATCTGATCATGCCCTGGAACCAAGAGTCCCCCATGGATCAACGAATCAGACTGGTCAGTGAATGGCTTTCCGGTGATTACACCAAGAGCCAACTGGCGTGCCGGTACAGTGTCAGCCGTCCCACGATTGACAAGTGGATAGCCCGATATGATGCGGGTGGGTTTGCGGCGCTGTCCGATGCCTCGCGGCGCCCTAACAACAGCCCTAACCAGACCAGCGATGAGCTACTGGCCCGCATTGTTGCGATGAAAGAAGCGCACGACAAATGGGGCCCCAAAAAGCTTATCGAGCTGCTGCGCCTTGAAGATCCCACGATTGATTGGCCCTCTCCAAGCACGGCAGGCCAGTGGCTGGATCGGATGGGCATGGTTCACAAGCGCGGCCCTAGACGGCGATACGGGAAGAGTCCCACGAAGATGCGGGAGGCCAACGAGCCGAACAAAACCTGGTGCATCGACTACAAGGGGCAGTTCAAGATGCTCGATGGCCAATGGTGCTATCCCTTGACGGTCACTGACCACGCCTCGCGCCTCATCCTGGCCTGCAAAGCCCACAAGAACATCATGACGCAGCCGGTCATCCAGACGCTTGAGTGGCTTTTCCAGGAGCATGGCATGCCGGAGGTCATCCGCTCTGATAACGGCAGCCCATTTGCCTCGGTTGGCTTGGCAAGGATGTCTACAATCGCGGTTTGGTTGATCCGCCTGGGCATCATTCCTGAGCGGACCGCACCCGCGCGACCTGATCAGAATGGTCGTCATGAGCGAATGCATCGAAGCATGAAGCTGGAACTGCCGATAGGACAAAACCTGATTGATCAGCAACTGCTACTCGAGCATTTTCGGCATGAGTTCAACTATGTCCGGCCCCACGAAGCGCTGGGGATGAAGCGGCCATCCGAGCTGTACGTACCCTCTGATCGTATTTACCCAGGATGCCTGCCTGTCGTGGAGTATCCCGCCGGAATGGAGGTCCGCAGTGTCAGGCAGAATGGGTCGATCAAATGGAAAGGCAAGCTGTTGTTCATCAGCGAAGCCCTTTCCGGCGAGAGGATCGCCCTAAAAGAAGTGGAAGATGATGTTTGGGATGTGTTCCTGTGTGACCATCTCCTGGGGAGGCTTGGACGGGGTGAAAACCGCGTCCAAGCCTCAAATGTGTAAACCATGTCCCCGGTTTACGATGTAAACGATGTCTCCGGTCGTACACC
>NZ_VWXK01000075.1 GCF_011752565.1 Pantoea sp. Ap-967 | reverse complement strand
ACCACGTACGCCACCAGTTGCTGCTCCACCACCAACACCGCCGCCTCGCGCACCTGCGCTTGCTCCAGCAGCCGGGCCTCGATCTCGCCAAGCTCGATACGCAACCCGCGCAGCTTCACCTGGTGGTCGATACGCCCGCCGTATTCCAGCGTGCCGTCCGCCCGGTAGCGCGCCAGGTCCCCCGTGCGGTACATCCGCTCACCAGCCACGAACGGGTCCGCTGGGAAACGTTCGGCGGTCAGCCCCGCACGGCGGTGATAGCCGCGTGCCAAGCCCGCGCCTGCCAGGTACAGCTCGCCCAGCACACCCACCGGCACCGGCTGCAAGCCGCTGTCCAGCACGTAGGTGCGCAGGTTGGCGATCGGCTGGCCGATCGGTACCAGGTCCAGCCCTTCTTCGCGGCATGTCCAGTGCGTCACGTCGATCGCTGCTTCGGTCGGCCCGTACAGGTTGTAAAGCCCCGCCCACGGCAACCGTGCGAACACCTGGCGCTGGGTCTGCTCCTGCAGCGCTTCGCCACTGCAGATGATCCGCCGCAGGCTGCGGCAGCGCTCCACGCCGCCATCTTGCAGGAACACCTGCAGCATCGACGGCACGAAGTGCAGCGTGCTCACCCCATGGCGCTCGATCAGCGCCACCAGGCGCGCCGGGTCGCGGTGATCGCCCGGCGCCGCCACCACCAGTTGCGCACCCGTCATCAGCGGCCAGAAGAACTCCCACACCGACACATCGAAACTGAACGGGGTCTTCTGCAGCACCCGGTCATCACTGCCCAGGCCGTAGGCCTGCTGCATCCACTGCAAGCGGTTGGTCAGGGCCGAATGGCGGTTGCCCGCCCCCTTCGGCCGGCCAGTGGAACCAGAGGTGTAGATCACGTAGGCCAGCGCTTCGGCGGCCACCGGAACCTGCGGGTCATGGCTCGGCTGATCGTCCAACGCCGCATCCAAGGCCAGCACCTGCACCTGCGCAGGCACCTCCAGGCCCAGCTGGGGCTGGGTCAGCAGCAGGCCGATACCGCTGTCTTCGAACAGGTAAGCCAGCCGTTCGGCTGGGTATTCGGGGTCCAGCGGCACGTAGGCGCCGCCGGCCTTGAGCACAGCCAACAGGCCCACTACCAGCTCCAGGCTGCGCTCGGCCGCCACGCCCACCAGGACATCTTCGCCTACGCCGGCAGCGATCAGCCGGTGCGCCAGGCGGTTGGCCCGCTGGTTGAGTTCGGCATAGCTCAGTTGCTGCTCACCGAACAGCAAAGCCGGTGCGTCAGGCGTCGCCTGCACACGCTGCTCGAACAGCCCGTGCACGGTCTGGTTCAGGTCGTACGGGGTGGCGGTAGCGTTGAA
>NZ_VWXK01000074.1 GCF_011752565.1 Pantoea sp. Ap-967 | reverse complement strand
GCGCCCCGGTTACCGGCAATCCGGTCGTCGTGACCCTGACCAATGGCCAGACCATCACCATTCCAGTCGGTCAGAGCTCCGGCACCGCCACCGGCGTGGTCAGCAATGACGTTTACCAAGGCCATGCACCGGTCACCAACAGCATCAACAACGTGTCTGGTGGTAACTACGAGAACCTGGTTGCGGACAAAACCCAGGTCAGCACCAGCGTGAGCGATGTTCAGGACACCACCACGGTCACGTTGACCGCCACCCCGTCTGTAGCTGAGGGGGGCACGATCATCTACACCGCGACGGTTGGCGCTCCTGTGACGGGCACACCGGTGGTTGTAACTCTGGCCAACGGCCAAAGCATCACTATCCCAGTTGGCCAGAGTTCGGGTACCGCTACTGGCGCCGTGACCAATGACGTGTACCAGGGCCATGCCCCGGTTACCAACAACATCACCGCCGTCAGCGGCGGTAACTACGAAAACTTGGTGGCCAACACCGCCACGGTGAGCACTACGGTCACTGATGTTCAGGACACGACCACGGTTACCCTGACGGCTACGCCAAGCGTTGCCGAAGGCGGGACCATCGTTTACACCGCTACCGTTGGCGCCCCGGTTACCGGCAATCAGGTCGTCGTGACCCTGACCAATGGCCAGACCATCACGATTCCGGTCGGTCAGAGTTCCGGCACCGCTACCGGTGTCGTCAGCAATGACGTCTACCAAGGCCATGCGCCGGTCACCAACAGCATCAACAACGTGTCCGGTGGCAACTACGAAAATCTGGTCGCTGACAAAACCCAGGTCAGCACTTCTGTCACCGATGTGCAGGACACGACCACCGTCACGCTGACCGCCACGCCGTCTGTAGCCGAAGGCGGTACGATCATTTACACCGCCACGGTTGGTGCCCCGGTCACCGGCAGCCCGGTTGTGGTCAGCCTGGCCAACGGCCAGGCCATCACCATCCCGGTTGGCCAGAGTTCAGGCACCGCGACGGGCGCCGTGACCAATGACGTCTATCAGGGCCACGCCCCGGTCACCAATAACATCACCGCCGTCAGTGGCGGCAATTACGAAAACCTGGTGGCGAACACGGCCACGGTGAGCACCAGCGTCACCGATGTTCAAGACACTACCACCGTCACCTTGACGGCCACGCCAAGCGTTGCCGAAGGCGGGACCATCGTCTACACCGCGACGGTTGGCGCCCCGGTTACCGGCAACCCGGTCATCGTGACCCTGACCAATGGCCAAACCATCACCATTGCCGTTGGCCAAAGCTCTGGCACGGCTACTGGTGTCGTGAGCAATGACGTTTACCAAGGCCATGCGCCCGTCACCAACAGCATCAGCAACGTATCGGGCGGGAACTACGAGAATCTGGTGGCCGACAAGTCACAAGTCAGCACCAACGTTACCGATGTGCAGGACA
>NZ_VWXK01000073.1 GCF_011752565.1 Pantoea sp. Ap-967 | reverse complement strand
CCGCTCCTATGTATGGACTCGCCAACATTGTCTAGCTGCTTTTGAACATGGTTACCCGGTTGCATCTATGTATCAGGCCTGTTCGAGGAAGCTATTCGCTTCTGGCCATCATCGGGGTGAGCTCGCAGTGTGCCGATTACATTGAGGCCACAAGGGCCCGTAGGAGCGTAGGCATCTTTCTGCGACGGTCTTACCAGGGGTCGATGTTCACTAGCAGGGGTTGGGGCGCTCGCGCCCCGGTGGCGTAACTCGGTTGGTCAGAGGCTCATAGCAGCCTCCGGACGGCTGTTTGGCTTGTGTTGGTAAACCTGATCGCTCTGCAGCAATGACCAGATGATTCGCAGATTTCGATTGGCCAGTCTGATCGCCGCCTCCTTGCGACCAAGGCGAGATAACCAGCGCAAGAGGCGGCGATCGTCTGGCTGATCGGAATCAGGTTTCAACTGACTCAAGACAGCATGCGCACCCTGGATCATCAGACTGCGTATGTAACCATCGCCTCGTTTGCTCATCTTGCCCAGCCTGACTTTGCTGCCGCTACTGTGCTGGTCGGGTACGATTCCGAAGTAAGCGGAGTACATGCGACTGCTGGCAAAGCGGCTTGGCTCTGTCTGTTTCGCCACGATGGCGGTGGCGATGATTGGGCCGACGCCACGAATCGTGATTAGTCGCCGTGCGACGCCGTCGTCCCGTGCCGCAGCTTCGAGCCGCCCGCTCAGCACAGCGATGCGCTCGCCCAGATAGCGCCATTCGGCCAGCAACTCATCGAGCAGCTCACGAAGCATTTCTGGTAAGGGCAGAGATGCATCTTCAAGCACTCTCGGTACGCGCTGGCTGATTGATGCATCGCCTTGAGCCAAGGCTATACCGTGCTCAAGCAACAAACCTCGTATCTGGTTGCCTAGAGCCGTGTGCCGCTTGATGTTGCCACGCCGCACACGATGAAGGGCCTGAATTGCCAGCGATAAGGTGCTTTTTATCGGCACTGAAGCGATGCTGCTATCACGACCGGCGCGAAGAATGGCATGAGCATCGTTGCGATCATTCTTCGCTCCGCTGCGATGTTCGGCTACTCGCTGTGCGGGCAAAATTCTTACAGGATTGCCTTTGGCCTGCAGCAGCCTGGCCCAGGCTTGCGCGCCGGGACCGCTTTCCATCAGCACTGTGACGGTGGTCGGCAGTTTACTCAGCAGATCATGAAAAGCCTGACGGGACTTGATACGGGCCTCGTAGATCACGCGGCCCGTGCCGTCATCACCCGCAAGCTGAAAAACTTGCTTGGCCAGATCAACACAGAGGTTTTCGCACAGATTTACATCTGCACAAGGCGCACAATCGTGTTTCGTCGTAAGCTTTTTCATGGTCTCGCCCTCGCTGCCGTTGGCTTCTTAGAACGCCACCGTGGCACTGTGATGCCTCGGCGGGGGCGAGTCCATTTAATTACA
>NZ_VWXK01000072.1 GCF_011752565.1 Pantoea sp. Ap-967 | reverse complement strand
TGAACTGCGCCCCAGATGTTGGACACCCGTCCATCACCTGGGGTTTTTCATGAGCAAGTATCCAACACCTTTCAAGCGGTCAGCCATCCAAGCCTTCCTCGATCGAGGCTATGGCTTCCGCCATGTTGCTGCCCAGTTCCACATCGACCCGACTTTGCTTCGCCGGTGGGTTAGCGCCTATCAGATGCACGGAGAGGCCAGCTTTGAGAAGCCTGGCCGACGCTACAGCTGCGAGTTCAAACAGTCAGTCCTTCACCGCAAGTGGCGCGACCAGCTTTCGTTTAGAGCCACGGCAGCGCTTTTCAATCTTGGTAACTCAACCCAGGTGCGTCGGTGGGAAGAAGAGTATTACAGTGAACGCCTCAAAGCCCCGATGCCCCCTGCAGAGATGTTGATCACCGCCATGCCAAAGCCAACCCACGCGTCTATAAAAAAACCTGCCAAGGCCGTGGAGGAACTCACCCACGCGGAGCTACTCAAGCGGTTTCGAGAGCTTGAAGCGGAGAATGCCTACCTAAAAAAGCTCGAGGAACTCGATGCAGAGAAAGCGAGGTTGAAACAAGCCAGGAAAAAGCCCAGCTAGTCGCAATACTGCGTGACCGATACCCGTTTTCCGCTCTGTTAAGGGCGGCTGGCTTGGCACGCAGCACCTATTACTATCAGCTGGATCTGTTGAAAGCTGGAGACACCTGCGCCCCGCTCAAAGCCGCGATCCAGACCATTTGCGAGCAGAATCGTGGTCGTTATGGGTATCGGCGGGTGACGTCATCGCTCAGGCAGGTGGGTCAGCTGATTAACAGTAAGAAGGTAAGACGGCTGATGGCAGAGCTGGGTCTTAAGTGCACCGTGCGCCCTAAGAAATACAGAGCCTACCGCGGAGTGATTGGGGAAGCCGCACCGAATGTCCTCAAGCGGGACTTCAAAGCTGAGCAGCCCAATCAGAAGTGGGTGACCGATGTGACTGAGTTCAAGGTGGCAGGTGAAAAACTGTATTTGTCGCCAGTAATGGATCTGTATAACGGTGAAATCGTGGCCTATCACACTGAAAAACGGCCGCGATTCGCTCTGGTAGAAAAGATGCTGGAGCAAGCTATTTCTCGGCTTCCACCAGGCATCAAACCTCTGCTGCACTCTGATCAGGGGTGGCACTACCGTTACCCAGATTACTGCGCACGATTGAAAGAAGCTGGGCTGGAGCAGAGCATGTCTCGTAAGGGTAACTGCCTTGATAATGCCGCCATGGAGAGCTTTTTCGGGACGCTCAAATCAGAATATTTCTACCGTGAACGCTTCCAAAGCGTTGCTGAGTTGGAAGCAGGGCTAGCCGAGTACATCCATTACTACAACCACGAACGAATCAAAATGAAGCTCAATGGCCTGAGTCCTGTGGCTTACAGGACTCAGGCTGAGGTAGCCTAGCTTCGACCGTCTAACATTTGGGGCGCAGTTCA
>NZ_VWXK01000071.1 GCF_011752565.1 Pantoea sp. Ap-967 | reverse complement strand
GCGACCTCAGGAGGCCGAACGGAGGTCTTGCGGAGGGAGGTGACGGGCATGGATGCCCGTCAAGCGCTGGGCCCCAGGATGGGGCCTGCAGCGCGGTCCTCCCGGGAGCAAGACCGGAGTGAGGGGACCCCGGAGCGTAGCGCAGGGGCCGTATGTGGGAGCGAGGGTTTTTTGGTGGGCCTGTCCCGTGACAACGGACGCCAAGAGGCGATACTTGAATCGTTCTCTTGGAGGTTGTCATGTCCACTCGAACCTATCGTAACTACACCGAAGAATTCAAAATCCAGGCCGTTGCCTTGGCGCAAACGGTGGGAAGAACCGAGGCTGCCCGGCAGCTTGAGATTCCCGTAAAGACGCTGGATAACTGGGTTGATGCGTCTCGCAAAGGGCACTCGTTAAGCTCCGCCGACCGACGCCCTGTCAGTAAAGACGACAGCGAACTGGCGCGGCTCAGAGCCGAAAATGCCGAACTCAAACTGGAGCGCGAAATCCTAAAAAAGGCGGCGGTATTCTTTGCCAAAGAGTCCAGGTGAGATAAGCCTTCGTCGCTAGTGAACGGGCTCAATTCCCAGTGCGATTGCTGTGCCGGGTGATGGGTGTCTCAGTTTCAGGGTTTTACGACTATCAGCATCGCCAGGGCCGTCCAGATCGAGACGCTCAGATTCGCGTTGATTTGCACAAGGCCTACGCAGCCAGCCGGAATACCTATGGCCGACCACGGCTGGTCGAAGCTTTGCGCCGACAGGCACACGCGGTGGGTCACAAACGGATAGGTCGGCTGATGCACGAGGAACACATTCAAGGCAAATGCAAAGGCGGCTTCAAACCTTGTACGACTGATAGCCACCACTACCTACCTGTAGCGGACAATGTGCTGGCTCGACAGTTTTCCGTGAATAGCGCGACGCCCACTTGGGTCAGCGATATCACCTACATCGCCACCAAAGAGGGATGGTTGTATCTGGCAGTCGTACTCAGCATTCAGACTCGCCAAGTGCTGGGTTACAGCTTGGCGGATCGTATGCCGGACGACTTGGTTGAGCGAGCCTTCATCAACGCTTGGAACGCATGCCTTGGCCTCTACGGTGTTGTATTCCACTCCGATCAGGGGCGTCAGTATGCAAGCAGCAAATTCCGCTTCGCGCTGGCCAAGAAAGGCTTCACGCAGAGCATGAGCCGGAAGGGCAATTGTTGGGATAACGCCGTAGCTGAGAGCTTCTTTGCCACATTGAAGCGAGAAGAGGCCTGCCGGGTTTATCCCAGCAAGCAGCAAGCGCACCTGGCAATCGCAAATTACATCCACGGGTTTTACAACAGCAGTCGACTGCACTCAGCCCTGGGCTATCGTTCACCGAACGAATATGCCAAAGGCTTGAGAAAGGCGGCTCAATAGCCAGCCTCTTGGCGTCCGTTGTCACGGGACAGGCCCACCAAAAAACGCTGGCTCCCACATCCGGCCCCTACGCTACGCTTCGGGGTTCCCTCGCTCCGGCCTTGCTCCCGGGAGGACCGCGCTGCAGGCCCCATCCTGGGGCCCAGCGCTTGACGGGCATCCATGCCCGTCACCTCCCTCCGCAAGGCCTACGCTCGGCCTC
>NZ_VWXK01000006.1 GCF_011752565.1 Pantoea sp. Ap-967 | reverse complement strand
TTGGGATAAGAGCTACGTTGGCGCATGGAAATCCTGGCGATAAGGGTGATCGCGTCCGCTTGAAAATACGCGGACACCATCGCCCTTAAAACTGGAGTTCGGAAGGTGAGTTTGCCGGACGCTTACGACCCACCGTTGACGGGCGCAGAATGTCCTGTAATTTTTACGTAGCGCTCGCAAGCATAAGCAGCTCTTAATTCGTGAAAACCTTTTAGGTCGTGCGCCTGGAGGATACAGCGGGCAGGGCGGACGGTTTTCTGCAATACATCCAGGTAGCTTTCGTTTGGCGCAATCAGGTTGCGGCTACCCGCAGGCGAAATCTGGCGTGCAAACTCAAGTGCATCTCGAACATGACCGTCTACCGGAATCCAACGCGGCGCCGAGGCACCGGCGCGTCCGCCTTTGGTGCCGTCTTGGATGTTGATCCTGCCTAGGTCGTTAGCCTCGCGGCTCAGCCGTGGCAGGTCAGCCAAGATGGCCTCACGCAAGCGCATGCCGGTGGCTCGCGCCAATAGAACGATCGCGGCAACGCGTGGATGATGATGACGGCAAAGCGCATCGACGATCTGCTTAACCTGATCGCGGTCTTGGCCTTGCGGAGCCGATTGGCGAACTCCGGTGCGCTGCATTCCCAACGCCTTGCTCGGGCTGGACAACTTCACATGGTGATCACCGCGAAGCGCTGCCATGGCCCTGTTAACGCTGGAAAGCCGATTTTGTGCGGTGCTGATGGCGAGGTCACCGCGCCTAACCACGTCGCGCAGATACGCCGCATAGTCCGCCAATACCTTCCGATCAATCTGCCGCGCATCATTCATACCCGGCCCCTGTTCTGAGCGGCACCATTTCACGAATGCCTGCCACCGATCACAGTGCGCCTTGACCGTGCCGTAATGGCCGCCGCCGAACATGTCTTTCAACGCCTGCGGCCCTGCATAGCTCAGTTGCCTGCCGTAGCCGAAATTGCGGCCATCGCGCCTACCCACCAATGCCATATCGGTCACCTCATCGTCCGATCTCCGATCCGCGCCCCACGTCATCCCGCCAAGAATGTTGAGTGTTATCAGGGATCAAGGCCCCTGCGACCTGTGGGGAATGTCCTCTTCGCGGGACTGGCGGCTCCTTACGTCCGGGAGCAAGGGCATCTCATGATCTGGCCTCCTGTACACCGTTGCCGGTGGGCGGGTGGAGGCAGCACTGGTTGACGAGATCAGCGCCTGAAGATCCTGAGCCATGTGCAAGCAGCAATGCGATGACCGGGGCATACCTGACTGTCAGTCAGGTGCAGTCCATTCCTTGGTCTGCGGCACCATCATCTACAGCGCTGATGCTGGTGACATCGGCGTTTGTCACGCCGATTGTCACGAGGGGGAATGCCGCAAAGCCTTGTGCGATCAGGGCTGCAGCAGTGGTAGAAGTGCCCGTCTCTTTCCAGAAGAAAGAGACGGGCACAGGTTGGCGCAGTATTCGGCCAAGCGGATAGGTTGCTGCAGGGCAGCGAGGTACGGTGTATCTGGCGCACGAGCGCTATATGTGTAAGAGCATCCATCACATGGGTAGTGACTGGGCGAGCTGCCGGATGCGAATCGCCCTTAGGGAGAACCACCGCGGGAGCGGCGTGACCTTCAAGGCTCAGGTCACCTGGGGTGCTGTCAACGACAGCCTTTGCACCGTCTTTTCTACGCTCGCAATCCGAGCGGGTCAAGTGATGTGTCCCGCATGACTTCGTGTTTGAAATGATAATGGGCGGGTACGGAATACCGTGGCTTCCAGTGCCTGATGTGGTGCCGTTGATCTTTTTAGGTAAGGTCCATCCAAACAGGGCGGCTTCGCAGCCCTGTTTGGATGGACCCGCGAACAAAGCAAAATCGTTGCAAATCTTGCGACAGAACTATCGCTGAAGCGAGCCGCGTTGTCTTTCCATTCCATTGGGACCAAAACTGATGGCGTGAATCTCCAATAGTGCTGCCGCTTTGTGCGATAGGAATTGGTTTACCCTCGCGTCAAGCTGGTCTCGCAGATCCGGGGTCATTCCTTCACGGAGTGCATCAAGGTAATCAGCGTACCACTGCATCATGATGCGCCTCTGTGTCATGTAAAGGGCTTGGTTGTACTCGCCAGCTATACCGCCCTCGACATGGGCAAGCTGGCTCTCAACGTGATCCTTCAACCAGCCATGCTCCCGGAGGAGCGTGCTCGCTGTGTGACGAACTCCGTGGCTGACTAGCCGTCCCTGATAGCCAATTTTCACGAAGACTAGATTTATAGTGTTTTCACACAGCACAGCATGTTTGTTGCCATTGCCCGGAAACAGATAGCGACTGCGCCCAGTTAGTCGGTGAAGCTCAACCAGCTTCGCAACGAGCTGATGGGGTAGGGGAGTGACGTAATCTCGGCGCATCTTCATACGCTCTGCGGGAACGGTCCACGTTCCCTCCTCAAAATCGATGTCTTCCCAAGTCGCGTAGCGAACCATACCGGGGCGAGCAGCAGTCAGTATTGCCATCCAAGCAGCTACCCGCGCGGGTAAGCGGCTAGTGGTTCTACTTAGTGCTTGGAGAAATTCTGGGAGCTCGTTTTCGTGCAGGTGGGGATAGTGCAGAGTCGGAGGAGGAGCGAGGGCGATCGTGTGGAGCTCTGACGCTGGATTGTGCTCGCACAATCCGCGAGCAATTGCCTGACTGAAAATCTGCTTGAGCCAAGTCCGTGCTTTGTCGGCGACATTGAACGCGCCACGCTTTTCGATGCTTGCCTGTAATCGTGCGCAGTCAGCCCGCGTGATCTCTTCCAACTGCTTCGAACCCAATGCTGGAATGAGGTCCTTGTCTAGGTAGTCACGAATCTTCTTCAGCGTCGCCCGGGCGCGGCCCGAATCGGCTTTGAACTGATACCAGTATTCGGCTGCACGCTTGAAGGTGTTTAGTCCGGTTTCTCGTTTCTCACGTTTATCTTCCCGAGCCTTAGCGCCTGGGTTGATGTCGCTTTTCACGAGTCGGCGGCACTCTGCGGCCTTGTCACGAGCTTCCTGCAGCGACACTACCGGCCAGACACCAAGTGACATTTTCATCGCTCGACCACGGTAAGTGTACCGAAAATGCCAATACTTGCTTCCGTTTGGGTGAACCAATAGGCCAAGACCCGAACTATCACCAAGCATGTATTGCTTGTCTGTCGGTTTGGAAGCTTTGATCTGCAAGGCTGTGAGCGGCATATCTGTACACCTCCAATTCTCGAACTGGAATCTGTACAGGAAATGTACCAAAAAGAGAGTGGCTGACAAGAGATGGGGGTGGAATCCCAGAGACCAAAAAGCCCGCAGTTAGCGGGCTTCTTGGGTATTGCGTAGCCGTCATTGGACGTCTATGTACATGTATTGGTGCCCCGAGGGAGACTCGAACTCCCACTCCTTTCGAAAACGGATTTTGAATCCGCCGCGTCTACCAATTCCGCCATCAGGGCTTGTGGCGCGCAGTATAGAGAGGTCGCCCAAGCCGGTCAATCGGCTTTCATGGTCAATTTTCACACATTGGGCTAAACTTCCCGGCCCTGTCGAACCCGAACATCATCATGCGCGTCGCCGATTTTTCCTTCGAACTCCCCGATTCCCTGATCGCCCGCCACCCACTGGCCGAGCGCCATGGCAGCCGTCTGCTGGTCCTCGATGGGCCGAGCGGGGCGCTGGCGCACAAGCAATTCCCGGATCTGCTCGACTACCTGCGCCCCGGTGACCTGATGGTGTTCAACAACACCCGGGTGATTCCGGCGCGCCTGTTCGGCCAGAAAGCCTCCGGCGGCAAGCTGGAAGTGTTGGTCGAGCGCGTGCTCGACAGCCACCGCGTGCTGGCCCATGTGCGTGCCAGCAAAGCGCCGAAAGTCGGCGCAGTGATCCTTGTCGACGGCGGTGGCGAGGCCGAGATGGTCGCCCGCCACGATACGCTGTTCGAACTGCGCTTCAGCGAAGAGGTGCTGCCGCTGCTCGACCGCGTCGGCCACATGCCGCTGCCGCCGTATATCGACCGCCCGGACGAAGGCGCCGACCGCGAGCGCTATCAGACCGTTTACGCCGAGCGCGCCGGCGCCGTGGCCGCGCCCACCGCTGGCCTGCACTTCGACGAGGCGCTGCTGGAAAAAATCGCCGCCAAGGGCGTCGAGCGCGCCTTCGTTACCCTGCACGTGGGTGCTGGCACCTTCCAGCCGGTGCGGGTCGACAAGATCGAAGACCACCACATGCACAAGGAATGGCTCGAAGTGAGCCAGGAGGTGGTCGACGCCATCGAGGCCTGCCGCGCCCGTGGCGGCCGGGTGATCGCGGTGGGCACCACCAGCGTGCGCTCGCTGGAAAGCGCGGCGCGCGACGGTGTGCTCAAGGCCTTCAGCGGCGATACCGACATCTTCATCTACCCAGGCCGGCCGTTCCATGTGGTCGATTGCCTGGTCACCAACTTCCACCTGCCGGAGTCCACGCTGCTGATGCTGGTTTCGGCCTTCGCCGGTTACCCCGAGACCATGGCTGCCTACGCGGCGGCGGTCGACAACGGTTACCGCTTCTTCAGTTACGGTGATGCCATGTTCATCACCCGCAATCCGGCGCCACGCGGCCCAGAGGATCAAGCATGAGTCGCACCTGTCGAATGTCGTTCGAACTGCTGGCCACCGACGGCAAGGCCCGTCGCGGCCGCATCACCTTCCCGCGTGGCACCGTGGAAACCCCGGCCTTCATGCCGGTGGGCACCTATGGCACGGTCAAGGGCATGCTGCCGCGCGACATCGAGGCCATCGGCGCCGAGATGATCCTGGGCAACACCTTCCACCTGTGGCTGCGCCCAGGCACCGAAGTCATCAAGAAACACAACGGCCTGCACGACTTCATGCAATGGAAAGGCCCTATCCTCACCGATTCCGGTGGTTTCCAGGTGTTCAGCCTGGGCGCCATGCGCAAGATCAAGGAGGAAGGGGTGACCTTCGCATCGCCAGTCGACGGCTCCAAGGTGTTCATGGGCCCTGAGGAGTCCATGCAGGTTCAGCGTGACCTGGGCTCGGACGTGGTCATGATTTTCGACGAGTGCACCCCGTACCCGGCCGAGCACGACGTGGCGCGCGCCTCCATGGAGCTGTCGCTGCGCTGGGCCCAGCGCTCGAAGAACGCCCACGCCGACAACACCGCGGCGCTGTTCGGCATCGTTCAGGGTGGCATGTACCAGGACCTGCGCATGCGTTCGCTGGAAGGCCTGGAAAACATCGGCTTCGATGGCCTGGCCATCGGCGGCCTGTCGGTGGGCGAGCCCAAGCACGAGATGATCAAGGTGCTCGACTACCTGCCTGACCAGATGCCGGCTGACAAACCTCGTTACCTTATGGGGGTAGGCAAACCGGAAGATCTGGTTGAGGGTGTGCGCCGCGGCGTCGACATGTTCGACTGCGTGATGCCCACGCGCAACGCGCGCAACGGCCACCTGTTCGTCGATACAGGGGTGATCAAGATCCGCAACGCGTTCCATCGTCACGATGATTCGCCGCTGGATCCGACCTGTGATTGCTACACCTGCACCAACTTCTCCCGCGCTTACCTGCACCACCTGGACAAGTGCGGCGAAATGCTGAGCAGCATGCTGAATACCATCCACAACTTGCGCCATTACCAGCGCTTGATGGCCGGTTTACGCGAGGCTATTCAACAGGGTAAATTGGCCGCCTTTGTCGACGCCTTCTATGCCAAACGCGGGCTTCCTGTGCCGCCGTTGGCCTGACTGTTCGCATCCATTATTAGAAAATTACATTAGGAGTGCCCAATGAGCTTCTTGATCCCCGCCGCATACGCGGACGCAGCTGCACCCGCCGCCGGCCCAGCCGGTACCGGCTTCGAGTGGATTTTCCTGGTCGGTTTTCTGGTCATCTTCTACCTGATGATCTGGCGCCCACAGGCCAAGCGCGCCAAAGAGCAGAAGAACCTGCTGGGCAACTTGCAAAAAGGTGACGAAGTTGTCACCAACGGCGGCATCGCCGGCAAGATCGTCAAGGTTTCCGATGACTTCGTGGTTCTGGAAGTGTCCGACACCGTCGAACTGAAGTTCCAGAAGGGCGCCATCGCGGCGACCCTGCCAAAAGGTACGCTCAAGGCTATCTGAGTTACCGGTTTCATTTTTCCAGTCGGGGCGCGCAAAGCGCCCCGCGTCTTGAACGGGCGGCGTGATGCTGAACAAATACCCTCTGTGGAAATACGCACTGATCCTGGTGGTACTGGCGATCGGTTTCATTTATTCCGCTCCCAACCTCTACCCGGATGATCCGGCGGTGCAGATCAGCGGTGCCAGCTCGGCGCTGCAGGTCAAGCAGGCCGACCTCGATCGCGTCAGCAAGGCGCTGGTCGATGCCGGTATCACCGTCAAGGGCGCGAGCCTGGGTGAGAAGGGCAGTGGCCTGATCCGCCTGACCAACCAGGAAGATCAACTGCCAGCCAAGGATGTCGTGCGCAAGGCACTGGGCGATGATTACGTCGTGGCCCTGAACCTGGCCCAGACGACCCCGCAATGGCTGCGGAACCTGGGTGCAAGCCCGATGAAGCTGGGCCTGGACCTGTCCGGTGGTGTGCACTTCCTGCTGGAAGTGGACATGGACAAGGCCATGAGCGCCCGCATGAAAGTCTACGAAGGCGAGGTCAAGACCTTGCTGCGCAAAGAGCGCATCCGCTACCGCAGCCTGCCGCAGCAGGATGGCGGGGTAATGCTGGGCTTCGCTGACGATGCCACCCGCGAACAGGCACGTGCCCTGATCCGCAAGAATTTCAATGACTTCGACCTGACCACCACCGAGCGCAACGAGCTTGCCGTGCTGCGCCTGGCGCTGACCCAGGCGAAAGTCGCCGAGATCCGCGAATACTCGATCAAGCAGAACCTCACCACCGTTCGCAACCGTGTGAACGAGCTGGGCGTGGCTGAGCCGCTGGTGCAGCGCCAGGGCGCCAACCGCATCGTGGTCGAGCTGCCAGGCGTGCAAGACACCGCCGAGGCCAAGCGTATTCTCGGCAAGACCGCCAACCTGGAGTTCCGCTTCGGCGCCGAGCCGGGTGCGTCCAAGGCCACCACTGAAACCTTCGAGTTCCGTGAGGGCAACCGTTCCGCCCAGGTCGAGCGCGGCTTGATCATCACCGGTGACCAGGTAACCGACGCCCAGGCCAGCTTCGACGAGCACGGCCGCCCGCAGGTGAACATCCGCCTGGATGGCCACGGCGGCGAGCTGATGAGCCGCGCCACGCGCAGCAACGTCGGCCGCAGCATGGCGGTGATCTTCATCGAGCAGAAGCCGGTCACCCGCTACGTCAAGCAGACTGTCGACGGCGTCGAGAAAGACGTGGCCGTGCAGAGCTTCCAGGAAGAGAAGAAGATCATCAGCCTGGCGACCATCCAGTCGCCGCTGGGCAGCCAGTTCCGCATCACCGGCCTCAATGGCCAGGGTGAGTCGTCGGAGCTTGCGCTGCTGCTGCGTGCCGGTGGTCTGGCCGCGCCAATGTACTTCGCCGAAGAACGTACCATTGGCCCAAGCCTGGGTGCCGACAACATCACCAAGGGTATCGATGCGTCGCTGTGGGGCATGCTGTTCGTCTCGCTGTTCATCATCGCCATCTACCGTGGCTTCGGCGTGATCGCCACCATCGCCCTGGCGGGCAACATGGTGCTGCTGCTGGCGCTGATGTCGCTGCTGGGCGCTACCCTGACCCTGCCGGGTATTGCCGGTATCGTGCTGACCATGGGTATGGCGGTGGACGCCAACGTGCTGATCTTCTCGCGTATTCGTGAGGAACTGGCGGCTGGCATGTCGGTGCAGCGCGCGATCCACGAAGGCTTCAACCGCGCCTACACCGCGATCATCGACGCCAACCTGACCAGCCTGCTGGTCGGCGGCATCCTGTTCGCCATGGGTACCGGCCCGGTCAAGGGCTTTGCGGTCACCATGTCCCTCGGGATTTTCACCTCGATGTTCACCGCCGTCATGGTGACCCGCGCAATGGTCAACCTGACCTGCGGCGGGCGTGACATCAAGAAGCTGTGGGTTTGAGGGAGCTGCGATGAAAACCATCAACTTCATGGGCGTGCGCAATGTCGCGTTCGCCATTACCGTGCTCCTCACCGTGCTGGCGTTGTTCAGCTGGTGGCACAAGGGCCTGAACTTCGGCCTGGACTTCACCGGCGGTACGCTGATCGAGCTGACCTACGAACGCCCGGCCGACCTCAAGGCGGTGCGTGCCGAGCTGGTCGACTCCGGCTTCCACGAAGCCGTGGTGCAGAGCTTTGGCGCCACCACCGACCTGCTGGTGCGCATGCCCGGCGATGACCCGCAACTGGGCGCCAAGGTAGGCGCGGCCTTGCAGAAGGCCGGCGGCGACAACCCGGCCACCCTCAAGCGCGTCGAGTTCGTTGGCCCGCAGGTGGGTGAAGAGCTGCGCGACCAGGGCGGCCTCGGCATGCTCCTGGCCCTGGGCGGCATCCTCATCTACCTGGCCTTCCGCTTCCAGTGGAAGTTCGCCGTGGGTGCGATCGTTTCGCTGATCCACGACGTGGTGGTGACCCTGGGTATCCTGTCGTTCTTCCAGATCACCTTCGACCTGACGGTGCTGGCGGCGGTGCTAGCGATCATCGGCTACTCGCTGAACGACACCATCGTCGTGTTCGACCGGGTGCGTGAGAACTTCCGGGTGATGCGCAAGGCCTCGCTGATCGAGAACATCAACGTCTCGACCACCCAGACCCTGCTGCGCACCATTGCCACGTCGGTGTCGACCTTGCTGGCGATTGCCGCGCTGCTGATTTTCGGTGGCGACAACCTGTTCGGCTTCTCCCTGGCGCTGTTCATCGGTGTAATGGCGGGTACCTACTCGTCGATCTACATCGCCAACGTGGTGCTGATCTGGCTGAACCTGAGCAGTGAAGACCTGATTCCGCCGGCGAAAGCCGAGGGTGTGGACGACCGTCCATAAGGGTTTTTCCTACGCCGTTCGGCGACCCGAAAGGCGCGAGTGTTGAACTCGCGCCTTTTTTTTTGCTCCAAGGCTGGGAGAAAGCAGGGTAACCCCTGCGGGTACAACAGGAGGTTCATGTGAACAAATCAATGCTCGTAGGCGCTGTGCTGGGTGCTGTCGGTGTCACTGCCGGAGGTGCTGTTGCCACCTACAGCTTGGTGAACAAGGGGCCTGAATACGCCCAGGTCACCGACGTGCAACCGATCAAGCAACAGGTCAAGACCCCGCGTGAGGTCTGCAAGGATGTCACGGTCACCCGTCAGGCGCCGGTCAAGGACCAGCACCAGATCGCCGGGACCGTGGTCGGTGCCCTGGCCGGTGGCCTGCTGGGCAACCAGATCGGCGGCGGTACTGGCAAGAAGATCGCCACCGTGGCCGGTGCGGTCGGTGGCGGTTATGCGGGTAACAAGGTGCAGGAAGGCATGCAGCAGCGTGACACCTACACCACCACGCAAACCCGCTGCAACACGGTCAACGACATCAGCGAGAAGGTGGTGGGCTATAACGTCAAGTACACCATCGGTGACCAGGTGGGGCAGGTGAAGATGGACCGTGAGCCGGGGTCGACCATTCCGCTGGATAAGAACGGCAAGCTGATGCTTAGCGAAGCGGGCCAGTGAGGTTTCCGGCGCCGCGGGGCGTCGCATCGCGAGCTGTGCTCGCTCCTACCAGTCGTTCGCGCATCCCGTAGGAGCGAGCATAGCTCGCGATGCGCCGCCCAGCGGCGCCAAACCCCAGGCACAAAAAAAGCACCCCGAGGGGTGCTTTTTTCATGCCTGCAATCTGCGCTTAGCGCTTCATGTGCTCTGGCAGGTGCGGCTGGATGGCGGTCAGCACGGCCTTGAAGCACTTGATGTTGCCTGCAACGATGTGGCCCTTGTCGAGGAAGTCGTGGCCACCGTTGAAGTCGCTCACCAGGCCACCGGCTTCCTGGATCAGCAGCACGCCGGCTGCCATGTCCCACTCGGACAGGCCCGACTCCCAGAAGGCGTCGAAGCGGCCAGCGGCCACGTAGGCCAGGTCGAGGCTGGCGGAGCCGGCGCGGCGGATGCCGGCGGTCTGGCCAGTCAGGGCGCGGAACATGCCCAGGTAGTTGTCCATGTCAGCCATCTGGTTGTCACGGAACGGGAAGCCGGTGCCCAGCAGGGCGCCGTCCAGGCTGGTGCGCGAGCTGACGCGCAGGCGACGGCCATTGAGCTGGGCGCCACGGCCACGGCTGGCGGTGAATTCTTCCTGGCGAACCGGGTCGACGATCACGGCGTGCTCAAGGCGGCCACGGTATTTGCAGGCGATGCTGACGGCGAAGTGGGGGATGCCGCGCAGGAAGTTGGTGGTGCCGTCCAGTGGGTCGATGATCCACAGGTAGTCCTTGCCTTCCTCGCCGGTGCCCGCGTGCAGGCCGGTTTCCTCGCCCTGGATGGAGTGGTTCGGGTAGGCCTTGCGCAGGGCGTTGACGATGCTTTGTTCGGCAGCGCGATCTACTTCGGAGACGTAGTCCTTGGCCTCTTTCTCGTCGACCTTGATGGTATCCAGGCGTTCGATGGAGCGGAAAATCAGTTCACTGGCGCTGCGAGCGGCGCGCAGGGCGATATTCAGCATAGGCTGCATGGGCGGGTCACCTGGAGATGTTAAAGAAGAAAGCCGAACATTCTAGCAGAAAAGTTTGGCGGCAGAAGTGTCACATTTGCTTTCATGGCGTTACGCTGGTCGGTTCTGTAAGATCGATAGCCCCCAAACCTGCATCTGAGAGCACAACACCTTGCTGCAAAATATTCGTGTTGTTCTGGTCAATACCAGCCACCCCGGCAACATCGGCGGCGCTGCGCGTGCCATGAAAAACATGGGCTTGTCGCGTCTGGTGCTGGTGCAGCCGAAAGAGTTCCCATGCGCCGAGGCCAGTGCTCGCGCCTCGGGTGCCGACGATATCCTGGCCAGTGCCCAGGTGGTCGGCAGCCTTGAAGAGGCGCTGGTTGGCTGCAACCTGGTCATGGGCACCAGTGCCCGTGAGCGGAGCATCCCCTGGCCGCTGATCGGCCCGCGCGAATGCGGGGCCAAGGCCGTGGAGCACGCCGCTGGTGGTGAAGAAATCGCCCTGGTGTTCGGGCGCGAGCACGCCGGCCTGACCAACGAAGAACTGCAGCGATGTCACTTCCACGTGCACATTCCCTCGAACCCCGGCTTCAGCTCGCTGAACCTTGCCGCCGCTGTCCAGGTGCTCACCTACGAGGTGCGCATGGCGTGGCTGGCGAGCGAAGGCGAAGCCTCGGGGGGCGAAGCGCCCGATGCCAACGCCCAGCGTGGCAGCGAGCTGGCGACCATGGACGAAATGGAGCTGTTCTATGACCACCTGGAGAAAACCCTGGTGGACATCGGCTTCCTCGACCCCGAGAAGCCCCGGCACCTGATGCCGCGCCTGCGCAGGCTGTATGGGCGCAGCTCGGTCGATCGTTCGGAAATGAGCATTTTGCGCGGCATCCTCACCGAGACCCAGAAAGTGGTCCGGGGCGAGCCGCATAAACGGAAGGACTGACAGATGTTCGAGCGTTTGCGTGAAGATATTCAAAGCGTGTTCCACCGTGACCCGGCGGCGCGCAATGCCTTCGAGGTGCTGACCTGCTACCCCGGCATGCACGCCATCTGGCTGCACCGCCTGGGCAATGCCCTGTGGAAGCGCGAGTTCAAGTGGCTGGCGCGGCTGGTGTCGAACTTTGGCCGCTGGATGACCGGTATCGAGATCCACCCAGGTGCCACCATTGGCCGGCGCTTCTTCATCGACCATGGCATGGGCATCGTCATTGGCGAAACCGCCGAGATCGGCGACGACGTCACCTTGTACCAGGGCGTGACCTTGGGTGGCACCAGCTGGAACAAAGGCAAGCGTCACCCAACCCTGGAAAATGGCGTGGTGGTCGGGGCAGGGGCCAAGGTGCTCGGCCCGTTTACCGTCGGCGCCGGCGCCAAGATCGGCTCCAATGCGGTGGTGACCAAGGCGGTGCCGGCCGGCGCCACTGCGGTCGGCATCCCTGGGCGGATCATCGTCAAGAGCAGTGAGGACGATGGCGTCGAGGCCAAGCGCAAGGCCATGGCCGAGAAGATCGGTTTCGATGCCTATGGCGTCAGTGGCGACATGCCAGACCCCGTGGCCCGCGCCATCGGCCAGATGCTCGACCACCTGCAGGCCGTTGACGAGCGCCTGGAGGGCATGTGTGGCGCGCTGACCCGGATGGGCAGCGACTACTGCGCCAAGGAGTTGCCGAAGCTGCCTGAAGACGACTTTGCCGTCGAAACCCAGGCGGCGCAGCGCGACACTCAGTCGCATTGATTGCGCCGCGCTGATGGCGTGCTGACATATGGGGCGTGTGCTCACGCCCCATTGCTGCTACACTCGCGGCCGCTTTCCCACTGCAAACCCGACTAAAGCAGTAGGTCTTATAGTTGACTTAAATGCTCGGGAATCGCATACTCGCACACATCCCGTAACTCCCGTGGTACCCATTAGCCATGCGACTGACTACCAAAGGCCGATACGCCGTCACTGCCATGCTCGACCTGGCATTGCACGCGCAGCATGGGCCGGTGTCTTTGGCCGACATTTCCGAGCGCCAGGGCATTTCCCTCTCTTATCTGGAGCAGCTGTTCGCCAAGCTGCGCCGCAGCAGCCTGGTATCCAGCGTGCGCGGCCCAGGCGGTGGCTACCAGCTGTCGCGGGGTATGGAAACCATCCAGGTGGCCCAGGTCATCGATGCGGTCAACGAATCGGTCGATGCCACCCGTTGCCAGGGCCTCGGGGATTGCCATGCCGGTGACACCTGCCTGACCCACCACCTGTGGTGCGACCTCAGCCAGCAGATTCACGAATTCCTCAGCGGCATCAGCCTGGCCGACCTCGTCATGCGCCGTGAGGTGCAGGAAGTCGCCCAGCGCCAGGACCTGCGGCGTGTCGCAGGCCGTACC
Source organism: Pantoea sp. Ap-967 (assembly GCF_011752565.1). GTDB lineage: Bacteria > Pseudomonadota > Gammaproteobacteria > Pseudomonadales > Pseudomonadaceae > Aquipseudomonas. The sequence goes on along the minus strand of NZ_VWXK01000006.1, from coordinate 244,348 downwards.
GCCCAGCTGGACAAGATTGAGACGTCCGCCGTCGACTGACCGATTAATAGTGACGAGCGACGCCACCGCCTGATAGGAGATACCCATGAAGTTGCCGATCTACCTCGATTACTCCGCTACCACGCCGGTCGACCCACGTGTCGCCCAGAAGATGGCCGACTGCCTGCTGGTCGACGGCAACTTCGGTAACCCGGCCTCGCGCTCCCACGTGTTCGGCTGGAAGGCCGAGGAAGCGGTAGAGAATGGCCGTCGCCAGGTTGCCGAGCTGATCAACGCCGACCCGCGCGAAATCGTCTGGACCAGCGGTGCCACCGAGTCCGACAACCTCGCCCTGAAAGGCGTGGCGCACTTCTATCAGACCAAAGGCAAGCACATCATCACCTCCAAGATCGAGCACAAGGCGGTCCTGGACACCGCTCGCCAGCTGGAGCGTGAAGGTTTCGAAGTCACCTACCTGGAACCGGGCGAAGACGGCATCGTCACCCCGGCTATGGTCGAGGCCGTGCTGCGCGACGACACCATCCTGGTGTCGCTGATGCACGTGAACAACGAAGTAGGCTCGATCAACGACATCGCTGCCATCGGTGAACTGACCCGTTCGCGCGGCGTGCTGTTCCATGTCGACGCTGCCCAGTCGGCCGGCAAGGTGGAAATCGACCTGCAGAAGCTGAAAGTCGACCTGATGTCGTTCTCCGCGCACAAGGTCTACGGCCCTAAAGGCATCGGCGCGCTGTACGTCAGCCGCAAGCCGCGTGTGCGCCTGGAAGCCATCATTCACGGCGGTGGCCATGAGCGCGGCATGCGTTCGGGCACCCTGCCGACCCACCAGATCGTCGGCATGGGCGAAGCCTTCGCCATCGCCAAGCAGGAAATGGCCGCCGAGAACGTGCGCATCAAGGCCCTGAGCGACCGCTTCTTCAAGCAGGTCTCGGACCTTGAAGAGCTGTACGTCAACGGCAGCCAGACTGCCCGCGTGCCGCACAACCTGAACCTGAGCTTCAACTACGTCGAAGGCGAGTCGCTGCTGATGTCCCTGAAGGACATCGCCGTATCGTCCGGTTCGGCCTGCACCTCCGCCTCGCTCGAACCGTCCTACGTGCTGCGTGCACTGGGCCGCAACGACGAGCTGGCGCACAGCTCGATCCGCTTCTCCTTCGGCCGCTTCACCACTGAAGAAGAAGTCGACTACGCCGCGCAGCAAGTCTGCATGGCCGTCAACAAACTGCGTGAGCTGTCGCCGCTGTGGGACATGTACAAAGACGGCGTTGACATCTCCAAGATCGAGTGGGCCGCCCACTAAGCAGTCGCCGGCAAGAGCGGCTCCCTGATGAGGAAGGAATTGCACCATGGCATACAGTGAAAAGGTCATCGACCACTACGAAAACCCACGCAACGTCGGCAAGATGAACGCCGAGGACCCGGACGTCGGGACCGGCATGGTCGGCGCTCCGGCGTGCGGCGACGTGATGCGTCTGCAGATCAAGGTCAACGAGCAAGGCATCATCGAAGACGCCAAGTTCAAGACCTACGGCTGCGGTTCGGCCATCGCTTCCAGCTCCCTGGCCACCGAGTGGATGAAGGGCAAGACCCTGGACGAAGCCGAAACCATCAAGAACACCCAGCTGGCGGAAGAACTGGCCCTACCGCCAGTGAAGATCCACTGCTCGGTACTCGCCGAAGATGCCATCAAGGCAGCCGTTCGCGACTACAAGCAGAAGAAAGGCTTGATCTAAGCCGCCCGTTGCAAGGTAAGAGTCAAGGAGTTCCGATGGCTATCAGCATGACAGAAGCCGCCGCCAACCACATTCGCCGCTCCCTCGACGGGCGCGGCAAGGGTGAGGGCATTCGCCTGGGCGTGCGCACCACCGGCTGCTCGGGCCTGGCCTACGTGCTGGAGTTCGTCGACGAGCTGGCCGATGAGGACCAGGTGTTCGAGAACCACGGCGTGAAGGTGATCATCGATCCCAAGAGCCTGGTGTACCTCGATGGCACCGAGCTGGACTTCGTCAAGGAAGGGTTGAACGAAGGCTTCAAGTTCAACAACCCCAACGTGCGCGGTGAGTGTGGCTGCGGCGAAAGCTTCAACGTTTGAGGCTGGCTGTGGGTACTCCTTGTCATTTCGCCCTGTTTGACCTCCAGCCGAGCTTCCGCCTGGACCTCGACAAGCTGGCCGCTCGCTACCGCGAGCTGGCCCGCGAGGTTCACCCGGACCGCTTCGCCGACGCTTCCGAGCGCGAGCAGCGCGTTGCGCTGGAGAAGTCCGCATCCCTCAACGATGCCTACCAGACCCTGCGCAGCGCACCGCGCCGTGCCCGCTACCTGCTGGCCATCGGTGGCCACGAAGTGCCTCAGGAAGTCACGGTTCACGACCCCGACTTCCTGCTGCAGCAAATGCAGTGGCGCGAAGAGCTCGAAGAGCTGCAGGACGAAGCCGACCTCGATGGCGTGGCCGTGTTCAAGAAGCGCCTGAAGGTTGCCCAGGACCGCCTCAACGAGGACTTCGCTGCCTGCTGGGATGTGCCTGCCGAGCGTGAACAGGCCGAGCGCCTGATGCGCCGCATGCAGTTCCTCGACAAGCTCGCCCAAGAAGTGCGCCAACTCGAAGAGCGCCTCGACGATTAACCCGGTGTCGCCCGTGATGACGCCTAAGGTATTCAGATAAGCATGGCCCTACTGCAGATCGCCGAACCCGGTCAAAGCCCTCAGCCGCACCAGCGCCGCCTGGCGGTGGGGATCGACCTGGGTACCACCAATTCTCTGGTCGCTGCCGTGCGCAGCGGTCGTAGCGAGCCCCTGCCCGATGCGCAGGGTAACGTCATTCTGCCCTCCGCAGTGCGTTACCTGGCGGACCACAACGAGGTCGGCCTGGCGGCGCGCGAAGCCGCGCCACGCGACCCGCTGAACACCGTGCTGTCGGTCAAGCGCCTGATGGGCCGTGGCCTGGCAGACGTCAAGCAGCTCGGCGAGCAGATGCCGTACCGCTTCGTTGGCGGTGAATCGCACATGCCGTTCATCGACACCGTGCAGGGCCCGAAAAGCCCGGTGCAAGTGTCCGCCGACATCCTCAAGGTGCTGCGCGAGCGCGCCGAAGCCACCCTGGGTGGCGAGCTGGTGGGGGCGGTGATCACCGTGCCGGCCTATTTCGACGACGCCCAGCGCCAGGCCACCAAGGACGCTGCGCGCCTGGCCGGCCTGAACGTGCTGCGCCTGCTGAACGAGCCGACTGCCGCTGCCGTGGCCTACGGCCTGGACCAGAATGCCGAAGGCCTGGTGGCCATCTATGACCTGGGTGGCGGCACCTTCGATATTTCCATCCTGCGCCTGACGGCGGGCGTGTTCGAAGTGCTGGCCACCGGTGGCGACACCGCCCTGGGCGGCGATGACTTCGACCACGCGATTGCCGGCTGGATCATCGAGCAGGCCGGTTTGTCCGCCGACCTCGACCCAGCCACCCAGCGCCAGTTGCTGCAGGCCGCCTGCGCAGCCAAGGAAGCCCTCACCGACGCCGACACCGTCAGCGTCAGCCACGGTGCCTGGCAGGGCGAGCTGAGCCGCGCCGCGTTCGAGGCGATGATCGAGCCGCTGATCGCTCGCAGCCTGAAAAGCTGCCGCCGCGCCGTGCGTGACAGCGGCGTGGAGCTTGAAGAAGTCGCTGCCGTGGTGATGGTCGGTGGTTCGACCCGCGTGCCACGTGTGCGTGAAGCCGTGGGCGCGCTGTTTGGCCGCACCCCGCTGACCTCCATCGACCCGGACCAGGTGGTGGCCATCGGCGCCGCCATCCAGGCCGACACCCTGGCCGGCAACCGCCGCGAAGGTGGCGAACTGCTGCTGCTCGATGTCATCCCGCTGTCCCTGGGCCTTGAGACCATGGGCGGGCTGATGGAGAAGGTGATTCCGCGCAACACCACCATTCCGGTGGCCCGCGCCCAGGAGTTCACCACCTACAAGGATGGCCAGTCGGCCATGATGATCCACGTGCTGCAAGGCGAGCGCGAGCTGATCAGCGACTGCCGTTCCCTGGCGCGCTTCGAGCTGCGCGGCATTCCGGCCATGGTGGCGGGCGCTGCGAAAATCCGCGTCACCTTCCAGGTGGATGCCGACGGCCTGCTCAGCGTGGCCGCCCGCGAACTCGGTTCAGGCGTGGAAGCCAGCATTCAGGTCAAGCCGTCCTACGGCCTGACCGATGGCGAGATCGCCCGCATGCTCAAGGACTCCTTCGAGCACGCAGGCTCCGACAAGCAGGCCCGCCAGCTGCGTGAGCACCAGGTGGACGGCGAGCGCCTGCTCGAAGCAGTACAGGGCGCTCTGGACGCCGACGGCGAGCGCCTGCTCAGCAGCGACGAGCGCGACGCCATCGAATTCCAGATGCAAGAACTACGTGATTTGCTGGCCGGCACCGATGGCGCCGCCATCGAGCAACAGACCAAGCGTCTGTCGCAGGTGACCGATGCATTTGCCGCCCGTCGCCTTGATTCGACGGTCAAAGCCGCACTGGCCGGGCGCAACCTGAATGAGATCGAGGAGTAACCGATGCCGCTGGTGACATTCCTGCCGCACGAGAAGTTCTGCCCCGAAGGGCTGACCGTGGAGGTGCCTGCCGGGACCAACATCCTGGAGCTGGCCCACGACCATCACATCGAGATGGAAAGCGCCTGCGGTGGCGTCAAGGCCTGCACCACTTGCCACTGCATCGTGCGCAAGGGCTTCGACTCGCTCGAAGAGGCCGATGAGCTGGAAGAAGACATGCTGGACAAGGCCTGGGGCCTGGAGGCCCAATCGCGCCTCGGTTGCCAGGTGGTGGTGGCGGACCAAGACCTGACCATCGAGATTCCGAAGTATTCGCTCAACCACGCTGCCGAAGCGCCGCACTGAGGTTTGCCTGATGAGCCTGAAATGGATTGATGTACTTGAGATCGCCATCCAGCTTGCAGATAGCAAGCCGGAAGTCGATCCTAGATATGTGAATTTCGTCGATCTGCACCGTTGGGTGCTGGCCTTGCCAGAATTCAGCGACGATCCGTCACGTGGCGGTGAGAAAGTGCTGGAGGCCATCCAGGCGGCCTGGATCGAAGAAGCCGACTAAGCGTGACGCTGCAGGTTAGGCAATCCCCTGGAACCCGCGTATAATTCGCGGGTTTAATTTTTCGTAACACTCATATTCTGGAGTTTTCCATGGCTGTTCAACGTACTTTCTCGATCATCAAGCCTGACGCCGTTGCCAAGAACGTAATCGGCAAGATCACCACCCGCTTCGAAGAAGCTGGCCTGAAAATCGTTGCCTCGAAAATCAAGCAACTGTCCAAAGCCGAAGCCGAAGGCTTCTACGCCGAGCACAGCGAGCGCGGCTTCTTCGGTGACCTGGTTGCCTTCATGACTTCCGGTCCAGTCGTTGTTCAGGTTCTGGAAGGCGAGAACGCCATCGCCAAGAACCGTGAGCTGATGGGCGCTACCAACCCTAAAGAAGCTGCTGCCGGCACCATCCGTGCTGACTTCGCCGAGTCGATCGACGCCAACGCCGTTCACGGTTCGGACTCCGAAGCTGCCGCTGCTCGCGAAATCGCTTACTTCTTCGCTGCTACCGAGGTAACCACTCGCTAAGCGAAAGCTTACGGGTGAGGGTGAATCCATGACGACATCTACTGGCAAAATCAACCTGTTGGGGCTGACCCAGCCGGAAATGGAAAAATTCTTCGACTCGATAGGGGAGAAGCGCTTCCGTGCCGGGCAGGTGATGAAATGGATTCACCATTTTGGCGTGTCCGACTTTGCGGCCATGACCAACGTAGGCAAGGTCTTGCGCGAAAAGCTCGAGGCCGTTGCCGAGATTCGCCCCCCGGAAGTGGTCAGTGAAGACATTTCCGCCGACGGCACCCGCAAGTGGGTGATCCGCGTTGCCTCCGGCAGCTGCGTCGAGACCGTCTACATTCCTACCGACGACCGCGGCACCCTCTGCGTTTCGTCGCAAGCCGGCTGCGCCCTGGACTGCAGTTTCTGCTCCACCGGCAAGCAAGGCTTCAACAGCAACCTCACCGCCGCCGAAGTGATCGGCCAGGTGTGGCTTGCGAACAAATCCTTCGGGACCGTTCCTGCCAAGATCGACCGCGCGATTACCAACGTGGTGATGATGGGCATGGGCGAGCCCCTGCTGAACTTCGACAACGTCATCGCCGCCATGCACATCATGATGGATGACCTGGGCTATGGCATCTCCAAGCGCCGCGTCACCCTGTCCACCTCGGGCGTGGTGCCGATGATCGACGAGCTGGCCAAGCACATCGACGTGTCCCTGGCCCTGTCGCTGCACGCGCCGAACGACGAGCTGCGCAACAAGCTGGTGCCGATCAACAAGAAGTACCCGCTGAAGATGCTGCTCGAATCGTGCATGGGCTACATGTCGACCCTCGGTGGCAAGCGCGTGCTGACCATCGAGTACACCCTGCTCAAGGACGTGAACGACCAGCCCGAACATGCCGCGCAGATGATCGAGCTGCTGCGCGACGTGCCGTGCAAGATCAACCTGATCCCGTTCAACCCGTTCCCGCACTCGGGCTACGAGCGGCCGAGCAACAACGCGATCCGCCGCTTCCAGGACCTGCTGCACCACGGTGGTTTCAACGTTACCACCCGCACCACCCGCGGCGACGACATCGACGCCGCCTGTGGCCAGCTGGTCGGCCAGGTCAATGACCGCACCCGCCGCAGCGAGCGTTACATCGCCGTGCGCCAGCTGTCCGCTGACGCTGAGCTCGCAGACAGCGCCGTGCGCCACTGAGTCCCGGCCCCATGAGCCTGCGCGCCGCGCTGTCGATCCTTGCGCTTTCGCTGCTGGCCGGCTGTGTGTCGGGCGGCGCGGGCGACCCCCTGGCCAGCCGCCAGGGCAGGGCCGACGCAGCGCGGGCCTACACCCAGCTGGGCCTGGGTTATTTGCAACAAGGTTTGACCGAACAGGCCAAGGCGCCACTGGGCAAGGCCCTCGCGCTCAATGCCGCGGATGCCGACGCCCATGCGGCGCTGGCCCTGGTGTTCCAGGCACAAGGCGAGCCGGCGTTGGCCCAGGCGCACTTCGAAAAGGCCCTCGCAGCCCGCCCGGGTGATACGCGAATTCGCAACAACTACGGCAGTTTCCTATATGCTCAGCAACGTTTTGCCGAAGCCGAGCAGATGTTTGGTCTTGCCAGCACCGATACCCTGTATCCTGAACGTTCGCGGGTGTACGAGAACCTGGGCCTGACGGCCCGCAAGCTCGACAACCGCGACCAGGCCCAGGCGTACCTGACCAAGGCCCTGCAACTGAACCCGCGGCAACCCCGGGCGTTGCTGGAAATGGCTGAGTTGTCCTTTGAAAACAGGCATTATGTGCCGGCCCGGGAGTACCACGATCGTTTCAGCCAGTTGAGCGATCACAATGCCCGCAGCCTGCTGCTGGGCAGCCGTCTTGCCCGGGTGTTCGACGAGCAGGGCACCCTGGCCGATAGCGGCCAGCAATTACAACGACTTTATCCCGGTACGCCGGAATATCAGCAATACCTGTCGGAGCAACGATGAAAGCCGCGCATCCCGAAGTAGCAGCAGCGACTGGCCAGAACCCCGGCGAGCTGTTGCGCCAGGCCCGCGAGAAACGCGAGTGGTCGCAAGCCGAGGTGGCCCGCAAGCTCAACCTCACCGTAAGTTCGCTGAACCACGTGGAAACCGGCGCCTTCGACAAGCTGCCAGGGCATACCTTCGCCCGTGGCTATATCCGTGCCTATGCCAAGCTGATGGACATGGACCAGGCGCCACTGGTCGAGGCCTTCGACCAATACACCGGTACCCACGCCAAGGGCAGCGAAGTGCATTCGCTGGGCCGTATCGAAGAGCCGGTGCGCCTGTCGCACAACATCATGCGTGGCGTCACCCTGTTGCTGCTGGTGGCCGTGGTGGGCGGCAGCTTCATCTGGTGGCAGGACCAGGGCAGCCTCAAGGGCAAGGACCTGGCGAAGATGGCCCTGGAGCACGTGGAAGTCGAAAGTGCCGACGGCACCACCCAAATTCACCCGCTGGACGAGCCTGAAGACCAGGCCGTGACCGCGGGCCAACAGCCGGAAAGCGCACCGCTGCCGTTGGAGCAGGCGCAGGCGAGCGCCGCTGCCAGCAGCGAAACCGCGCCGGCTGCCACTGCCGCCGCGCCAACCCCGGCGCCGGCACAAGCCCCGGCAACCGCCCCCCAGGCCCATGGCGCAACCACCACCCCGGCGCCCGCCGCCCCGGTAGTACCTGCAGCGCCAGTGGCCAGCGTGCCAGCCGTTGCCGCCGCCGAGCCTGCCGCCCCCGTGGCCGTGCCGGCCGGCAGCGCCAAGGTTGCCATTCAATTCACCGCCGATTGCTGGACCCAGGTGTCCGACGGCAACGGCAAGGTGCTGTTCAGCGCCATCAAGCGCAAGGGCGACAGCCTGGAGCTGACTGGCAAGCCGCCGTTCGCGGTACGCCTGGGCTTTGCCCGGGGCGCCCAGGTCAGCTACAACGGCCAGGCCGTCGATGTTGCCCCGTTCACCAGTGGCGAAACCGCTCGCCTGAAGTTGGGACAGTAAGTCATGCACGGCGAATCTCCGATCAAACGTCGCGAATCCCGCAAAATCTGGGTCGGCAATGTGCCGGTGGGTGGTGATGCCCCCATCGCGGTGCAGAGCATGACCAACACCGACACCAACGACGTGATGGCCACCGTGGCGCAAATCCAGCGCCTGGTCGATGCCGGCGTCGACATCGTGCGTGTTTCGGTACCAGACATGGACGCCGCCGAGGCATTCGGCAAGATCAAGCAACTGGTCAGCGTGCCGCTGGTTGCCGACATCCACTTCGACTACAAGATCGCCCTGCGCGTGGCTGAACTTGGCGTCGACTGCCTGCGTATCAACCCAGGCAACATCGGCCGTGAAGACCGCGTGCGCGCGGTGGTCGACGCCGCCCGCGACCGCGGCATCCCGATTCGCATCGGGGTCAACGCAGGCTCGCTGGAAAAAGACCTGCAGAAGAAATACGGCGAGCCAACCCCGGCCGCCCTGGTCGAGTCGGCCCTGCGCCATGTGGAGCACCTTGACCGCCTGAACTTCCAGGACTTCAAGGTCAGCGTCAAGGCCTCGGACGTGTTCATGGCCGTCGAAGCCTACCGCCTGCTGGCCAAGCAGATCATCCAGCCGCTGCACCTTGGCATCACCGAAGCCGGTGGCCTGCGCTCGGGAACGGTGAAATCCGCCGTCGGCCTCGGTATGCTGCTGGCCGAGGGCATTGGCGATACCATTCGTATCTCGCTGGCGGCCGACCCGGTCGAGGAAGTGAAGGTCGGCTACGACATTCTCAAGTCCTTGCACCTGCGTTCGCGTGGCATCAACTTCATCGCCTGCCCAAGCTGCTCGCGGCAGAACTTCGATGTGGTCAAGACCATGAACGAGCTGGAAGGGCGCCTGGAAGACCTGCTGGTGCCGCTGGACGTGGCGGTGATCGGTTGCGTGGTCAACGGTCCTGGCGAAGCCAAGGAAGCCCACGTGGGCCTGACCGGTGGCACGCCGAACCTGATCTACATCGACGGCAAGCCTGCGCAGAAACTGACCAATGACAACCTGGTCGATGAGCTGGAAAAGCTCATCCGCCAGAAAGCGGCCGAAAAGGTCGAGGCTGACGCGGCGCTGATCGCCCGCAGCTGACACACAGATTCGAAAGGACTTTTCGTGAGCAAATCGCTGCAAGCCATCCGTGGCATGAACGACATCCTGCCAGAGCAGTCGCCGCTGTGGCGCTACTTCGAAGGCACCGTGGCCGGCCTGCTGGATACCTACGGGTACAGCCAGATCCGCACGCCGATCGTCGAGTTCACCGAGCTGTTCAAGCGCTCCATCGGCGAAGTCACCGACATCGTCGAAAAAGAGATGTACACCTTCGAGGACCGCAACGGCGATTCGCTGACCCTGCGCCCTGAAGGCACCGCCGCCTGCGTGCGCGCCGTGCTCGAACATGGCATCACCGGCAATGGCCAGGTGCAGAAGCTGTGGTACATCGGCCAGATGTTCCGCCACGAGCGCCCACAGAAAGGCCGCTACCGCCAGTTCCACCAGATCGGCGTGGAAGTGTTCAACCTCGACGGCCCGGACATCGACGCCGAGCTGATCATGCTGACCTGGCGCCTGTGGGGCCTGCTGGGCATCCAGGACGCGGTCAAGCTGGAACTCAACAGCCTGGGCACCAGCGAAGCCCGTGCCCGCTACCGTGACGCGCTGGTCGAATTCCTGTCGGCGCGCCTGGAACAGCTGGACGAAGACAGCCAGCGCCGCTTGAAGAGCAACCCGCTGCGCATTCTCGACAGCAAGGACCAGAACACCCAGGCGGTGCTGGTTGGCGCACCGAAGCTCGAAGAGTACCTGGACGAAGAATCCCGCGTGCACTTCGAGGGCCTGAAGGCTCGCCTGGAGGCTGCTGGCATTCCGTTCGTGATCAACACCAAGCTGGTGCGTGGCCTGGACTACTACAGCAAGACCGTGTTCGAGTGGGTCACCGACAAGCTCGGCGCCCAGGGCACCGTCTGCGCCGGTGGCCGCTACGATGGCCTGGTCGAGCAGATGGGCGGCAAGCCCACCACTGGCGTCGGCTTCGCCATGGGCATCGAGCGCCTGATCCTGCTGCTGGAAACCCTCGGCAAGGTGCCTGAGGCCATCAACCGCACCATCGACGTCTACCTGTGCGCCTTCGGCGAGCAGGCGGAGCTGGCCGGCCTGCGCCTTTCGGAAAGCCTGCGTGACCGCTTGCCGGGCCTGCGCCTGGCGGTCAATGCCGGTGGCGGCAGCTTCAAGAGCCAGTTCAAGAAGGCCGACAAGAGCGGCGCGCTGTTCGCCCTGATTCTCGGCGACGACGAGCTGGCCAAGCAGGAAATTGGCCTCAAGCCCCTGCGTGGCCAGGGCGAACAACAGAACATTGCCTGGGATGCTCTGGCTGAGCACCTGGAAACCGCGATCGCCCAGGCGTAACGCGGTTCAACAACGAATAGGCGAAAAGGAGTATTGGGGTGTCGAGTACCGATGATGATGAACTGGCAGGCGTAAAGGACTGGTGGAACCGCAACGGCAAGCCGCTGCTCACCGGTGCCCTGCTGGCCGGTGTGGTGGTGCTGGGCTGGAACACCTGGCACAAGTACCAGAGCAACCAGTCGCAAGGCGCCTCGCAGCTGTACCAGGCGTTGCTGGAAACCAGCCTGACGCCGAACGGCCAGCCTGACGCAACCAAGGTTGCGGAACTGGCCGGCAAGCTCAAGAGCGAGTTCGGCGGCACCGCCTATGCCCAATACGGCAGCCTGTTCGTGGCCAAGGTCGCGGTCGAGAGCGGCAAGCTCGACGACGCCGCTGCCGAGCTCAAGAGCGTGCTGGACAAGCCGGCCGACGTCACCCTGGGCGAGATCTCGCGCCAGCGCCTGGCGCGCGTGCTCGCCGCCCAGGACAAGGCCGAAGATGCCCTGAAGCTGCTCGACGGTGACGCCGACAAAGCCTTCCTGGCCAGCCGTGAGGAATTGAAGGGCGACCTGCTGGTGCAGCTGGGCCGCGCCGACGATGCCCACAGTGCCTACGAAAAAGCCAAGGCCGCGCTGTCTGACGAAGCAGCGGTCGGTGGCCTGCAACTGAAGCTGGATGACCTGGCCAAAGGGGATGCGTAAGTGATCGGTTGGAAACATGCAGCAGTGCTGACCCTGGCCGTATTGGCCGCAGGTTGCAGCAGCAACAGCAAGAAGGAACTGCCTCCGGCCGAGCTGACCAAGTTCACCGAGGAAGTGGTGCTGAAGAAGCAGTGGAGCCGTTCGATCGGTGACGGCCAGGGTGAAACCTACAACACCCTGGTGCCGGCCATCGAGAACGACCGCATCTACGCCTCCGACGTCAACGGCGAAGTCTTCGCCCTCGACCGCATCACCGGTGACGTGGTGTGGAAGAAGGACCTGGAGCTGCCGGTTTCCGGCGCTGTCGGCGTGGGCTACGGCCTGGTGATGCTCGGCACCCTCAAGGGTGAAGTGGTCGCCCTGGACTCCAGCACCGGTGAGGAGCGTTGGCGCTCGCGCGTGACCAGCGAAGTGCTGGCCCCGCCGGCCAACAACGGTGACGTTGTGGTGGTGCAAACCCAGGACGACCGCCTGATCGGCCTCGACGCCGCCACCGGCAACCGCCGCTGGATCTACGAAAACACCCCGGCCGTGCTGACCCTGCGTGGCACCGGCGCGCCAATCGCCACCAACCGCCTGGCCGTCGCCGGCCTGTCCACCGGCAAGGTGGTGGCGGTGGACATCAACAACGGCGTGCCCGTGTGGGAGAGCCGCGTGGCCATCCCGCAGGGCCGTTCCGAGCTGGACCGCGTGGTCGACATCGACGGCGGCCTGCTGCTGTCCGGTGGTACCCTGTACGTCAGCACCTACCAGGGCCGCGTCGCGGGCCTGGACCTGGAAAGCGGCCGCGTGCTGTGGCAGCGTGATGCCTCCAGCTACGTGGGTGTCGCCCAGGGCTTTGGCAACGTCTACGTCAGTGAAGCGTCGGGCAGTGTCGAAGGTGTCGACGAGCGCTCTTCCAGCGCCCTGTGGACCAACGACTCGATGGCCCGCCGCCAGCTGACCGCCCCCGAGGTGTTCTCCAGCTACGTGGCCGTGGGTGACTTCGAGGGTTACCTGCACCTGCTGAGCCAGGTCGATGGCCGCTTCGTCGGCCGTGAGCGTATCGACAGCGATGGCCTGCGCGCCCGCCCACTTGTGGTCGGCGACACCATCTACGTCTTTGGCAACAGCGGCAAGCTCGAGGCACTGACCATCCGCTGAAGCTATGCTTGAAGCCTTGGCGGGCTTCAGGCCGCGGCGTAGGACACGCCGCCCGAACTCCGGCCGCTGCCTTGCAGCGGCCTTTGCATTTTCAAGAATTCAAGAGTGGAGAGCCGCATGGTTCCCGTAATCGCCCTGGTGGGACGGCCGAACGTCGGCAAATCCACCATGTTCAACCGCCTGACCAAAACCCGCGATGCCATCGTCGGTGACCTGTCGGGCCTGACCCGTGACCGCCAGTATGGTGATGCCAGCTGGCAGGGTCGTTCCTTCATCCTGATCGACACCGGCGGTATCACCGGTGACGAAGTGGGCATGGACGAGAAGATGGCCGAGCAGTCGCTGATGGCCATCGAGGAAGCCGACTACGTCCTGTTCCTGGTGGACGCCCGCGCCGGCATGACCGCCGCCGACCAAATGATTGCCGAGCACCTGCGCAAGCGCAACAAGGCAGCCATCCTGGTGGCCAACAAGATCGACAACATCGATGCCGATGTCGCCCGCGCCGAGTTCTCCCCGCTGGGCATGGGCAACGCCATTCCGGTGGCCGGCTCCCAGGGCCGTGGCATCAACGCGCTGATGGAATCGGTACTTGGCCACATCCCGCGTGACGCGGTGGAAGAGGCGCTGGACGCCGAAGTCGCCGAAGGCGAGGAAGCGGTTCGTATCCCTGGCCCGAGCGAGAAGGATGGCATCAAGATCGCCATCATCGGCCGCCCGAACGTGGGCAAGTCGACCCTGGTCAACCGCATGCTCGGCGAAGAGCGCGTGGTGGTCTACGACCAGCCGGGCACCACCCGCGACAGTATCTACATCCCGTTCGAGCGTGATGGCGAGAAGTACACCTTCATCGACACCGCCGGCGTGCGCAAGCGCGGCAAGATCCACGAGGAAGTCGAGAAGTTCTCGGTGGTGAAGACCCTGCAGGCGATCAAGGACGCCAACGTGGTGATCTTCGTCATGGACGCCCGCGAAGGTGTGGTGGACCACGACCTCAACCTGCTGGGCTTCGCCCTGGACGCTGGCCGCGCCATTGTCATCGCCCTGAACAAGTGGGATGGCATGGAGTCGGGCGAGCGTGACTACGTGAAGACCGAGCTGGAGCGCCGGCTGTTCTTCGTCGACTTCGCCGACATCCACTTCATTTCCGCCTTGCACGGCACTGGCGTGGGCCACCTGTACAAGTCGGTGCAGGCCGCGTTCAAGTCGGCGGTGACCCGCTGGCCAACCAGCCGCCTGACGCAGATCCTCGAAGACGCCGTGAGCGAGCACCAGCCGCCGCTGGTCAATGGTCGCCGCATCAAGCTGCGCTATGCCCACCTGGGCGGTGCCAACCCGCCGCTGATCGTGATTCACGGCAACCAGACCGACAAGATGCCGAGGTCTTACTCGCGTTACCTGGAGAACACCTACCGCCGTGTGCTGAAGCTGGTCGGTACGCCGATCCGCATCGAGTACAAGGGCGGTGAGAACCCGTTCGAGGGCAAGAAAAACACCCTCACCGATCGCCAGGTCAACAAGAAACGCCGCTTGATGTCGCACCACAAGAAGGCCGAGAAGAAGCGCCGCGACAAGCGCTAAACAACCTTCAAAAGCGGGCGCAATCCCTGTAGGAGCGAGCCTTGCTCGCGATGGGCTGCAACGCAGCCCCGGCAATATCGGCTGCGAAGCTGAGAACCTGGGGCCGCTGCGCGACCCATCGCGAGCAACGCTCGCTCCTACCCTGCCGAGCAAGGCCGTTGCTCTTGCAATGGGCTGTTGATCCAGCGCAATCCCCCTATTGTTTCAACCTTTTTCCTGACTGCTCGATCCGCTATGCTCGGACTCTACCCCGTGCCGGATACACCCCAGGAAAGAGGGCTCCATGATCCGCAGCAAACTGCCGAATGTCGGCACGACCATCTTCACCACCATGTCCCAGCTCGCCGTGCAAACCGGCGCGCTCAACCTGTCCCAGGGTTTCCCCGACTTCAACGGCCCCCAGGCCCTGCTCGATGCAGTGGGCCGGCACGTGGCCGCCGGGCATAACCAGTATTCGCCAATGACCGGCCTGCCAGCCCTGCGCCAGCAAGTGGCGGCCAAGGTAGCGCGGCTGTATGGCGCGCAGGTGGATGCCGACCAGGAGGTGACCATCACCCCCGGTGCCACCGAGGCGATCTTCTGTGCGATTCAGGCGGTGATCCACGCGGGTGACGAAGTGATCGTCTTCGACCCGTGCTACGACAGCTACGAACCTTCCGTGGAACTGGCCGGCGGCCGCTGCGTGCATGTGCAGTTGAGCGACGGCGATTTCCGCATCGACTGGCAGAAGTTCAGCGATGCCCTGAGCCCGCGTACACGCATGGTGATCCTCAACTCGCCGCACAACCCAAGCGGCGCGCTGATCACCCGCGACGACCTCGACCAGCTCGCACGGTTGATTGCCGACCGGGATATCTACCTGGTCAGCGACGAGGTGTATGAGCACCTGGTGTACGACGGCGTGCGCCACGCCAGCGTGCTGGCCCACGAGCAGCTGTATTCGCGCGCCTTCGTGGTCAGTTCGTTCGGCAAGACCTACCACGTCACCGGTTGGAAAACCGGCTACGTGATCGCACCGCCTGCCCTGAGCGCCGAGCTGCGCAAGGTGCACCAGTACGTCAACTTCTGTGGTGTTACGCCCCTGCAATGTGCCCTGGCCGATTTCATGGCCGAGCATCCCGAGCACATCGATGAGTTGCCGGGCTTCTACCAGGCCAAGCGTGACCTGTTCTGCGACCTGCTCGAAGGGTCGCGCTTGCGCTTCACGCGCACCGCAGGCACCTACTTCCAGCTGGTGGACTATTCGCAGATTCGCCCGGACCTGAACGACGTCGACATGGCCCTGTGGCTCACCCGCGAGCACGGCGTGGCCAGCATTCCGGTGTCGGTGTTCTACCAGCAGCCCATTCCCGAGCAACGCCTGGTCCGCCTGTGCTTTGCCAAACGAGAGGAGACGCTGCGCCAGGCAGCGGAAAAACTATGCGCGATCTGAGTACCCTGCCCAACCTGCATGTCGCCCTGGTGCAGACCACCCTGGCCTGGCATGACCGCGAGGCCAACTACGCGCATTTCGAGGTGTTGCTGGACCAAGCCCGCGGGGCTGATTTGGTGATCCTGCCGGAAATGTTCACCACCGGGTTCTCGATGCAGTCGGAAAGCCTCTGCGAACCTGAGAACGGCCCGACCTACAAGTGGCTCAAGGCCCAGGCCAAGCGTATCGATGCGGTGGTAACCGGCAGCGTAATTATCCAGGCCGCCGATGGCAGCCACCGCAACCGCCTGCTGTGGGCGCGGCCCGATGGCGAGATCCTGCACTACGACAAGCGCCACCTGTTCCGCATGGCCGGTGAGCACAAGCACTACACCCCGGGCGAACGCCAGGTGCAGTTCGAGATCAAGGGTTGGCGGGTGCGCCCGTTGATCTGCTACGACCTGCGCTTCCCGGTGTGGAGCCGTGATGCCCAGGACACCGACCTGTTGCTGTACACCGCCAACTGGCCGGCAGCGCGCCGCCAGCACTGGAACCGGCTGCTGCCGGCGCGGGGCATCGAGAACCTGTGCTATGTGGCGGCGGTGAACCGGGTGGGGACGGACGGCAAGGGCTTTGCCTATTCCGGGGACAGCCAGGTGCTGGACTTCCAGGGCGAGAGCCTGCTCAGTGCAGGGGAGGCCGATGGGGTGTTCACGGCGGTGTTGAGCGCGGCGGAACTGGCGGCGTACCGCACCAAGTTTCCGGCCAACCTGGATGCCGATACCTTCGAGTTGCACTAAACCCGGCTCGGCCTCTTCGCGGGTGTAGGAGCGGGCTTGCCCCGCGAAAGGGCCGGCCCTGCTTAAATCAAACTCGAATCAATACACATCCCGCCGATACCGCCCATCCTCGATCAACTGCTGCACGGCGTCTTCCCCCAGCAACCCATTGAGCGCCGCATCCACGCCAGCCGCCATGCCTTGCAGGCTGCCGCAGACATACACACAGGCCCCGTCGGCAACCCAGCGTTTGAATTCCTCGCCGTGCTGCAGCAACACATCCTGCACATACACCTTCTCGGCCTGATCCCGTGAGAAGGCCAGGTCCAGCCGCGCCAGGTCACCCCGCTCGATCCACGCCTGCAGCTCCTGGCCACACAGCAGGTCATGGGCTCGATTGCGCTCGCCAAACAGCAGCCAGTTACGCTGCTCGCCGGCATTCACCCGCGCGCGAATCAGGCTACGGAGGCCGGCCAGGCCCGTGCCGTTGCCGATCAGGATCATCGGCGCTGCGCTGTCTGGCAGGTGGAAGCTGCTGTTGCGGCGCAGGCGCAGGTTCAAAGTGCCGTTGAGCGGCAGGTACTCGGTGAGCCAGCCAGAGCCCAGGCCCAGGTGGCCATCGGCGTGGCGCTCCTGGCGCACGATCAGCTCCAGCACGCCATCGCTGGCGATCGAGGCGATCGAATATTCGCGGCTGCCGATCGGCACCAGGGCATCCACCAGGGCCTGGGGCTGCAGGCCGATCAGGTGATCGCGGCGGGTTGGCAACTGGCGGCCGGCCAGGGCCTGGCCAAGGGATTCGGCAAGGCCTTCGACCTGCACCTTGGCATTCACATCCAGCGCCATGCCGTTGAGGAAGGCGTCGATCCGTGGCTGGCCATTGAGCGGCAGGGCCTCCACCAGGTCCCCGGCCTCCCAGCTGGCAGGCGCCTGCGGGCACAGGCCAAGCAAGTACACCGGTTGGCCCTGGCTGCCAGGGTTCAACAGCTCGCGGCGCACGAGGGTCCAGTTGCCGTAGCTTGGCGGCTGCCAGGCCGCTACCGGCTGGGCGCCGGTCAGTTGCGCCAGTTCCTGCTGCCATTGTTGCAGGGCGGCCGGGTCGGCGTTGTCCACTTCCACCGGGCTGAACGCCGTGCTGGCGCCGCGCTCGCCAAGCCAGGCCTGCAGGCGCCGGGCGAAGCCGCAGAAGTGCGGGTACTGGCGGTCGCCCAGGGCGAGCAGGGCGTAGTCGAGGTGGTTCAGTGCCCACGGTTGGCCAAGCACCTTGCGTTCGAAACCACGAGCGCTGTCGGGGGCTTCGCCATCGCCAAAGGTGCTGACCACGAACAACGCACGGCGAGCCTGGCGCAGCTCGTGCTCACCCAGTTCGGCCAGGGCGCGGACCTGCACCGGCACGCCGGCGGCCTGCAACTGGCCGGCACTCTGCCAGGCCAGCTGCTCGGCCAGGCCGCTTTGGCTGGCGAAGCCGATCAGCCAGCTGTCGCCGCCGGCCTTGGCGCTGGCCACGTTGCCACGGGCAGCACGCACCTGGCGCTTCTTACGGCGGCGGTCGAGGTACAGCAGCCAGCCGGTGACGAAGAACAGCGGCATGGTCAGGCTGGCGACGGTGACGATGATGCGCCCCGGCAGGCCGAAATATTCGCCCACGTGCAGGGCGTACACGCTTTGCAGCAGCTGCGCCTTGAAGGACTTGTCGGTGTAGCGGTCATGGCTTTTCACCTGGCCGGTGGCCGGGTCCAGCACCAGGGTGTTGAAGGCGCGCGGGTGGGCTGCGTCTTCCTGCAGGTAGAACAGGTTGGCCGGCTGGCCGCCTGCCGGTGGCAGGCGCAGGTTGTAGGCGGCAAGGTTCGGGCCTGCGGCGTTCTTGAGGCTGGCCCAGATGGCGTCGTAGTCCACCACCAGCGCCGGGGCATTCTTGTCGGCCTGGGGCGGGCCGTGGCGGCCGCGGCCTTCACCGCGTTTCTGTTGCTGCCCGGCCGCAGGTTCGTCGGCCAGCAGTTTGTTCAGGCCGGCGCGGTACCACTCGTAGGACCAGAACAGCCCGGTAAGGGCGAACAGCAGGTAGAACAGCAGGCACCAGGTGCCGGCCACGGCGTGCAGGTCCCAGTTGAAGGCGCGGCCTTTCTTGGCCCAGTCGAGGGTCAGCCAGGTGCGCCAGTTCAGGGCCTTGCGCGGCCAGCGCAGGTACAGGCCAGAGAGGCAGAAGAACACCAGCATCAGGGTACAGGCGCCGGTGATCTGCCGCCCGGTGTCGCCGATGGCAAGGAAGCGGTGCAGGTTGAGCATCAGGTTGAAGAAGCCTTGCCCGCTGGCCTCGCCCTTGAGCGCGCCGGTGTACGGGTCGGCGTAGCGCAGCTCGCCACGGCGTTCACCGGGTGGTGGGGTGAAGAAGATGCGTGCGGCATTGCCTTCGCGTACATCCACCCACAGCATCGACACCTTCTCGCCTTGCTCGGCTTCTACCCGGCGTACCAGTTCGGCAGGGGGCAGCACGCCTTCGGCGCGCACCTCGACCTTGAGCACGTCGGCGTTGAACGCACGCAGCAGCTCTTCCTGGAACGAGTACAGGGCGCCGGTAATGCCCATCAAGGCCAGCACCAGGCCAGCGGTGATGCCAAAGAACCAGTGCAATTGGAACAGCGTCTTCTTCACCACATCTCTCACCTTGTAAACCGCCGCGTCCTGCGCGACCTGCATTATGCCTTGATACGCAAACGCCCCGCTCACGGGAATGAACGGGGCGGGGGGTGATTTCTTTTAGGGGTTGCCTGTGCCGGCCTCTTCGCGGGGCAAGCCTGCTCCTACAAAGGGAACCCATTGTAGGAGCGGGCTTGTCCCGCGAAGAGGCCCGGGCAGGCTAGCCCAGGCCCATCATCAGAAGTGCACGCTGGTGGTCAACAGTGCAGTCCGCCCGGCCGCCTGGTTGGCGAAGTGGGTGGAGAAGGCCTTGTCGTAGTACACCTCGTTGGTCAGGTTCTGCACGTTCAGCTGCAGGTCGACGTTCTTGGTCAGCTTGTAGGCGGCCATGGCGTCGTAGCGTACGTAGCTGTCGACCATGGTGGTGTTGGCCACGCTGCCGTACACGTCATCCACGTAGAACGCACCGCCACCGACCGTCAGCTTCGGCGTGATCGAATAGGTGGTCCACAGGCTTGCGCTGTTGTTCGGCGTGTTCGGCAGCTGGTTGCCGTCGTTGGCCTTGCCCAGCGGGCCGCCATCGATCTGGCGAGCCTGCATGTAGGTGTAGCCGGCGAACACCTGCCACTTGTCGGTGATCTTGCCGCTGGCCGACAACTCGATGCCCTGTACGCGGGTTTCGCCGATGTTTTCGTAGGTGTTGGTGTTCACCTGGACGCGGGCGTTTTCCTTCTCGGTGCGGAACAGCGCGGCTGCCAGCGACAGGCGCTCGTTCAGCAGGTTCCACTTGGTGCCGATTTCATAGTTGGTGGTTTCTTCCGGCTCCATGTCGCTGCCCAGCAGGTTGCCGTTACGGTCTGGCGTGCCGCCCAGTGGGTTGCCTTCCATGCCTTCGCCGAGCAGGGCGCCTGGCGGCGTTGCGGAGGTGGCATAGGAGACATAGATGCTGCCGTTTTCGGCCGGTTTCCACACCAGGCCCAGCTGGCCGGTGACGAACTCGCTGACGTCCTTGCCTTTGGCGGTGGTGGTGCCGGCGGCGTTGAAGGTCTTGTAGTCGGTGTCGAAGTGGTCGTAGCGCAGGCCCATGTTCAACAGCCAGTCAGGCGTCAGCTCCAGGGTGTCGAACACGTAGATCGCCCGGGTCTTGCTGTTGGTGGTGGTGCCGGCGTAGTTGCGCGAGATCGCGCCGTTCCACGGATCGTCCGGGTTCGGGTTGCCCAGCGAGGTGCAGTTGTAGCCGCTGCTGGCGCCGATCATGCCCGGGGTGCAGTTGGTGCTGGAGCTGGCTGGCGAGCCTGGGGTGGTGTCGGTGTTGACGTTGTACGAGGAACGGTCGCTTTCTTCACGGCTCAGTTCGATACCGGTGGAGAAGCTGTTCTTCAGGCCGCCCACGTAGAACTCGCCGAACAGGTCGGTTTGGTTGGTGGTGGTGGCGGTGTTGCCGACACGGCTGTTGGCACGGCGCCAGACGCTGCCGTTGTTGACGTTGCCCTTGCTGTCGTCGGGCTGGGTCAGGATGTAGTCCTGCATGCTGTTGCCGTGGCGCAGGGTGTTCTTGATGGTCAGCGAGTCGGTCAGGTCGTGCTCGAAGGCGAACGTGGCGATGTCGACGCGGGTCTTGCGGAAATCGCGCCCGGTCAGGCCATAGAAGTTGTCGCTGTCGCCGCCGTCGTTCGGCTTGCTCGGGTGCGCCGAGGTGCGCGCGCCGCTGCCTGCGGTCGGAATGCTGTAAGGAATGCCCGAATCCGGCAGGTCGTCGCTTTCCAGGTGGTAGTAGTCAAGGTTCACGCGAGTGGCGGTGCCCAGGCCGAAGGCCAGGGACGGGGCGATACCCCAGCGGTCGTAGTTGACCTTGTCGCGGCCGGCAACGTTGCTTTCGTGGGTCATCAGGTTCAGGCGGCCGGCAACGGTGTCGCTGAACTGGTAGTTGCCATCGAAGGTGTAGCGCTGGGTCTGGTCGCTGCCCCAGGTCCAGGCGCCGTCCAGCGAGTTGCCCAGGTGTGCGCGCTTGCTCACCAGGTTGATGGTGCCGCCGGCAGCGCCACGGCCGCCGATGGCCGAGTTCGGGCCCTTGGCCACTTCTACCGATTCAATGGCGAAGATTTCGCGGGTTTGCGCGCCAGTGTCGCGCACGCCGTCCAGGTAGGTGTCACCCTGGGCATCGAAGCCACGGATGAACGGGCGGTCGCCTTGCGGGTTGCCGCCTTCGCCGGCGCCAAAGGTGATGCCGGGTACGGTACGCAGGGCGTCCTGCAGGGTCAGGGCGTTGGTGTCCTTGATCACTTGCTGCGGGATGACGGTCACCGAGCGCGGGGTGTCCACCAACGGTGCGGTGTACTTCTGCGAAGCGGCTTTATCGACCTTGTAGTCGGTGCTGGCCTGCTCAGCCTTGCCATTGACGCTGGTGGCGTCGAGGGTGATGGCGCTGGTGGCGGCCGGTTCGGCGGCGTAAACGGTCGAAGCGCTGAGGGCGACGCCGATGGCGGTCACGATCAGGCGTGGCGAGCTGACTGCAGATGGTACGTATTGACGCATTGTTGTAGACCTTCCCCAAGGTGTGAAGGCCGCGGATGTTAATGTAAGGGATTGTAAGGCACAATTGAGACTCGTTACCATTCGCTAGAAATTTACAATCTTTACAAATTCTCTTTACGTTTTACCGACGCTGAATCGTCTAAGGCACGCCAAGGGCTTGTGTCGCGTAAAAGGGAATCAATATCATTGACGCCTTTACAGATCTTAACGGTGGGCCGCCATGCTGCTTCATATCCCAGGGTTGTTCGACGCCGCTGAACTGGCCCGTATTCGCGAGGCCCTGGAGCAGACCGACTGGGCCGATGGCAAGGTTACCGCCGGGTACCAGTCGGCCAAGGCCAAGCACAACCTGCAACTGCCCGAAGGCCACCCGCTGGGCAAGGAGATCGGCAGCGCGCTGATCGATCGTCTGTGGCAGACGCCGCGTTTCATGTCAGCGGCGTTGCCACACAAGGTGTTCCCGCCGTTGATCAACTGCTACCGCGAAGGCGGCAACTTCGGTTTCCACATCGACAACGCCCTGCGCCAGCCCAAGGGCAGCCCGGAGCGGGTGCGCACCGACCTGTCCTCCACGCTGTTTCTCAGCGACCCGGACAGCTACGACGGCGGTGAGCTGGTGATCCAGGACACCTATGGCGAACAACAGGTGAAGCTGGCGGCCGGTGACCTGGTGCTGTACCCCGGCACCAGCCTGCACAAGGTCAACCCGGTGACCCGTGGCGTGCGCTATGCCGCGTTCTTCTGGACCCAAAGCCTGGTGCGCGAGGACAGCCAGCGGGCGCTGTTGTTCGAGATGGACAACGCCATCCAGCAACTCACCGCCGACGTGCCGGACCACCCGTCCCTGCTGCAACTGACCGGCACCTACCACAACCTGCTGCGCCGCTGGGCCGAGGTCTGAACCGTGTCCTATCAGTTGCGACGTGAAGAAGTGGTGGATGTGGCGGGCCTGCAGGCGATGCTCGAAGAAAGCCCCGGCAAGGCCGCCCAGGCGATTCTGGCAGCGGCGGGGCAGGGCGTGGTCGAGGCGCAGCTGCTGCTCGGGCAGATCCTGCTCGACGGCCGTGGCATCGAGCAGGATGCCGGCGTCGCCCGGCGCTGGTTCGGCATCGCCGCCCAAGGCGGCAGCGCCATGGCGCACAACATGCTCGGGCGCTGCCTGGAGCATGGCTGGGGCGGTGAGCAGAATCCGTCGCAAGCGGCCATCCATTATGCCCAGGCAGCTGACGCAGGCCTGGACTGGGGCCTTTACAACCTGGGCAACCTGCTGGCAACCGGGCGTGGCTTGCCGGCCAACCAGGCCCAGGCGCTGACTTGCTACGAGAAGGCCGCGCAAATGGGCCACGCCAAGTCGATGAACCTGTACGGGCGCTACCTGGAGCACGGCATCGCCACCGCTGCCAGCCCGGTGCGGGCGGTGCGCTGGTATCGCCGCTCGGCCGAGGCGGGGGATTTTCGCGGGATGTTCAGCCTGGCCATGGTGCTGGCCGAGCGCGGCGAGATGGCCGAGGCCGGCGCCTGGTTGGAGCGAGCGCGGGTCGAAGGGAACATGAACTTCCTGCGCAGCGCCCTGGTGACCTTGCAGGGCGCCGGGCCGCTGCTGATGAGCTTTGCCGCGCGTTATGCCGAAGAGGTTGAGCGGCGGGGTGCTTGAGCCTGTGCACCCATGGCATTGTGGGTAGTTTTCCGGGTTACCTGTTGCGCAGTTGGCAGTGAGGATGGTCGCTCATCCATAGCGCGAAGAGACAGGCGCTTGTGCCCCTGTAGCGCTTCGCTCGGCACTGCAATGCAACGGGAGTTACGTCATGAATGAATCCAAGTTGAAACAGTCTTTCACTGCCAGCCTCAAAATTTTGGGGCAACCGAGTAGTAGCGATTACTGGAGTGGGCTTTCGGCCGACTCAAGGTTGATGGTGATCGAAGATGATTATGCCTCGGGCGGTTTGGATATGGCGGGGGCGGGGTGGCTGGTAAAGGAGTTCGACGCTGATTTTTCCAAAGCGTCTGATGTCACGTTGCGCTTCGAGCTGCTTGATGAAGCTACCCAGCAGTTCAGAATCAGCTGCCAGAGCCCGAAGTCCTATGCGGGCAAGCGGCTGGACACCAGCAGGAATGGCTACCTGGGTTTTTACGGTAATACAGGCGACCATGTTGCCTGGGCCTTGAAGATCATCAGTGGGCAGCCAGGCGAGGGCATGGTGATTCAGATCGCCGACCACAAGGGCAACGATGTGAAGCATGTCGACAAAGGGTATGTGGGTACCCGTGGCTCGAATCCTGCGTTCAGCTTCGAGGTGAAGGATTATCGCGCGCTTTGAGCCTGCTCCGATAGAAGAACGGGGCCTTGCGGCCCCGTTCTTGCGTTACAGGTAGTAAGCCTTCAGCGGCGGGAAGCCGTTGAATTCCACTGCGCTGTAGCTGGTGGTGTAGGCACCGGTCGACAGCCAGTACAGGCGGTCACCGATGGCCAGGTTCAGCGGCAGGCCGTACTTGTAGTTCTCGTACATGATGTCGGCGCTGTCGCAGGTAGGGCCGGCGATCACCACTTCTTCAGCTTCGCCTTTCTTCTCGGTCCAGATCGGGAACTTGATGGCTTCGTCCATGGTTTCGATCAGGCCAGAGAACTTGCCCACGTCGGTGTAGATCCAGCGCTCGACGGCGGTACGCGACTTGCGTGCTACCAGCACCACTTCACTGACCAGGATACCGGCGTTGGCGATCAGCGAACGGCCTGGCTCCAGGATGATTTCCGGCAGGTCGTCACCGAAGTCTTCCTTGAGGAAGCGGATGATTTCTTCGGCGTAGGTTTCCAGGCTGTTGGTACGGGTGATGTAGTTGGCCGGGAAGCCGCCACCCATGTTGATCAGCTTGAGCTCGATGCCGTCTTCTTCCTTCAGGCGCTCGAAGATCACCTTGACCTTGGCGATGGCCGCGTCCCACACGCTGATGTCGCGCTGCTGGGAGCCTACGTGGAAGGAAATGCCGTAGGGCACCAGGCCCAGGTCACGGGCCAGGATCAGCAGGTCCATGGCCATGTCGGTCTGGCAGCCGAACTTGCGCGACAGCGGCCAGTCGGCGGTGGTCGAGCCTTCGGTGAGGATACGCACGTACACCTTCGAACCCGGCGCGGCCTTGGCGATGTTGCGCAGGTCGGCCTCGGAGTCGGTGGCGAACAGGCGCACACCCTTCTCGAAGAAGTAGCGGATGTCCTTGGACTTCTTGATGGTGTTGCCATAGCTGATGCGGTCGGCGCTGACACCGCGGCTCAGCACCTTGTCCAGCTCGTAGATCGAGGCGATGTCGAAGCTCGAACCTTTCTCTTTGAGCAGGTCGATGATCTCGACGGCCGGGTTGGCCTTGACCGCGTAGTAAACCTTGGCGAATTCGAACCCGGCGCGCAGGTCGTCATAGGCCTGGCTGATCATCTGGGTGTCGATGAGTACGAACGGGGTTTCCTGCTTGTCGGCGAACGCCTTCATTTTCTGGAAGGTGTCACGCGCGAAATAGTCTTCGACCTGGATCGACATGCTCAGGGACTCCATGGGCAAACTGAAAGATTAAGTGGCTGCAAACTGAACGTCCTCCGTATCCCCACTTTGGTTCGCCTACTCAGTACTTGAGCCGGATGGATCGTTTCCAGCATGGACGTTCGGCGCGCACTTTAGGGCGTGAAGAATGCAGAATCAACAGGCAATCCGGGCGTGATCGCCGTGGATCGACGCCCTGCCATTTGAATAACCGACTCGCGTGACCGCCTGATGTTCCCCACGGTGTTTCAAGCGTAAAAAATTGTGGAATGGACCACCTTGGCCCCCTCGCGGGTAAACCCGTTCCTACAGGGTTTTGGCATTCCTTGTAGGAGCGGGCTTGCCCGCGAAAGGGCCTGTGGTGTTCATATTTATGGCCACATGTTCCTGGCACTGCCGTGCATGAAAAAGACGATAAATTTTTTGTTACCGTCGGGCAGAATTGCCGTTATGGATGAGAAACATTACTATTCGCACCCTTTCCCGCCTCCCTGACGACCCAGACCGTGTCCGGACACAAAGGCTTCCTCGACCATTACCATGAGCTGATCGGTACCTGGACGCGCAAGTTGCGCAGTCGCCAGCAGGCCGAGGACCTCACCCACGATGCCTTCGTCCGGGTGCTGGAAAACCCGCGCGAGCAGGTCGAGCAGCCGCGTGCCTACCTGCACCAGACCGCACGCAACATCGCCGTCGACGGCTTTCGCCGCGAGGACCGGCGCCAGGCCCTGGAGCAGGAGGCCTTCGCCCAGGGCGCGCTGGCAAGCGATGACCCCGAAGCCTACGTGCATGCCCTGGAACTGGCCGATAGTGTCGAGCGTGCCCTGGCCGAATTGCCACTCAATTGTCGGCGGGTGTTCATCTGGCAGAAGCTCGAAGGCCTGACCCAGGCGGAAATCGCCGAGCGCATGGGCTTGAGCAAGAACATGGTGGAAAAGTATATGATTCGCACGCTCCGGCATCTGCGCGAGCACCTGGATGTGTCGGCACGATGAGTCAGGAGAGCTTTTCCATGAAACCGCACGGCAGCGACACCGCCCGTGAACAGGCGGCGGCCTGGTTCGTCCGCCTGCAGGACGCCCCCCACGATGCAGCGCTGCAACAGCAACTGCGCGCCTGGCTGGCCGCCGACCCGGCGCACCGCGCCGAGTACGACGCGCTGGCCACGCTGTGGAGCGTCGCCAGCCTGATTCCGCGCCAGCGCCTGGAGGCCTTGTGCGAGCCTGACCCGGTGGCGCAACTGCCGCGCCGGCGTCTGCTGCGCCAGGCCCTGGCGGCCAGTGTGGCGGTGCTGGCGCTGGGGCTGGGCTGGAGTGGCTGGCACTACCAGCAGCTCAACCATCACGCCAACCTTCAAACGGCCTTGGGCGAACGCCGCCAGGTGGAACTGCCCGACGGCTCGCACCTGGAGCTCAACGGCGCCACGCAGCTGCAGGTGGCGTTCAGCGCCGGGCGCCGGCAGGTTCGGCTCGATGCTGGCGAAGCCATGTTCATCGTTGCCCACGACAGCAGCCGGCCATTTGTGGTCGACACCGCCCAGGGCAGCGTGACCGTGACCGGCACCCGCTTCGATGTGCGCCTGGACCCGGCCGCCACCCGGGTGGTGGTGGAGCAAGGTTCGGTCAGGGTGCAGGGCAGTGCTACTTCGGTGGCGCAATTGGGCGCAGGGCAGGGCGCGGCCATCGATGCCCACGGCACGGTGAGTGCGCCGTATGCCGTCAACGCCGGTGCCCTGACGGCCTGGCGCCAGGGCAAACTGGTGTTCGACAACGCCAGCTTGGCCGAGGTGGTGGCTGAGGTTTCCCGCTACCGTGCCGAGCCGCTGCGGGTCGCCCCGGGCAAGGTGGCCCAGCTGCGCCTATCCAGCACCTTCAGCACCGACGACACCGACGCGCTGCTGCGCGCCCTGCCGAGCATCCTGCCGGTGGCGATCAAGGCCCATGCCGATGGCTCGCGCGAAATAATCGCGAAATAGATTCAGGTTTTTTTCCGCTCGTTCGTCTTCCCCGCCAGCTGCAACTGCCAAGCATTTCCATTCGCATGCGGTTGGCGTTTATTCCTTCTTGTGGATGTTTCGACGACGTGAACAACAACAAACCTTTTCCACGCCTGAGCGCCTTGGCGCTGGCCCTGGCCGTCAGCACCGTGGCCGTCAACAGCCATGCCGAGCAAGCCGGCGGCACCCTGCAGATCCAGGCCCAGCCGCTGGCTTCGGCGCTGAACCAACTGGGCCAGCAAACCAACCTTCAGCTGTTCTTCAGCCCTGAACTGGTGGCGGGCAAGCAGGCGCCGGCGGTGTCGGGCAACCTGGCCCCGGTACAAGCGCTGCAGCAGTTGCTGCAAGGCAGTGGCCTGACCTTTGAAATGTCCCAGGACACCGTGGTGATCAAGCCCTTGCCTGCGCTCGACCTTGGCAGCGCCAGCCTGGAGCTGGCGCCCACCGACATCAAGGTGGTCGGTGACTGGCTGGGCGATGCCGACCAGGCCGTGGTGCAGAACCACCCCGGCGCACGTACCGTGGTGCGCCGCGAGGCCATGGTCGAGCAAGGGGCGATGAATGTGCGCGATGTGCTGCGCGGCATCCCCGGCGTGCAGGTGCAGGACTCCAACGGCACCGGCGGCAGCGACCTGTCGCTGAACGTTGGCGTGCGCGGCCTGACCTCGCGCCTGTCGCCACGCTCCACGGTGCTGATCGACGGCATTCCGGCGGCATTCGCCCCCTATGGCCAGCCGCAGCTGTCGATGGCGCCGATTTCCTCGGGCAACCTCGACAGCATCGATGTGGTGCGCGGCGCCGGTTCCGTGCGCTATGGCCCGCAGAACGTCGGCGGGGTGATCAACTTCGTGACTCGGGCCATTCCGGAAAAGGCCTCGGCTGAGCTGGGCACCACCCTGGAAACCTCCCGACATGGCGGCTGGAAACACACCGAGTCGGCGTTCGTTGGCGGCACGGCCGACAACGGCATGGGCGTGGCCTTGCTGTACACCGGGGTGAATGGCAACGGCTACCGCCAGAGCAACAACGGCAACGACATCGACGACGTCATCCTCAAGACCCACTGGGCGCCCACCGACGTCGACGAGTTCTGGCTCAATTTTCATTATTACGATGGCCGCGCCGACATGCCCGGCGGCCTGACCCAGGCCCAGTACGACAGCAACCCGTACCAGTCGCTGCGCGACTACGACTACTTCGCCGGGCGGCGCAAGGATGTGTCGTTCAAGTGGCAGCGCCAGCTCGACGAGGCCACCCAGTTCGAGGTGCTGACCTACTACACCGACAGCTTTCGCGGCAGCGCCATCGCCGCGCGCGACATGAAGACGTTGTCGTCGTACCCGCGCAACTACCACACCTTCGCCATCGAGCCGCGGGTGTCGCGGATCTTCTTCGCCGGGCCCACCACCCAGGAAGTCAGCGTTGGCTACCGCTACCTCAAGGAAGCCATGCGCGAGCAGTCTTCGCGCCTGGCGCTGATCGACAACGTGCCGACCGTAACGCCAACCTCCGACGGCCATGTGTTCCAGGACCGCAGCGGCGGCACCGAGGCCAGCGCCTACTACATCGATGACAAGATCGACGTCGGCAACTGGACCATCACCCCCGGCATCCGTTTCGAGCACATCAACACCGACTGGCGCGACCGCCCGGTGCTGGGCACCAACGGCAAGCCGGTGCCGGAGAAGAACCGCAGCATCACCAGCAACGAGCCGCTGCCGGCGCTGAGCGTGATGTACCACCTCTCCGATGCCTGGAAAGTGTTCGCCAACTACGAGACGTCGTTCGGCAGCCTGCAGTACTTCCAGCTGGGCCAGGGCGGCGCGGGCGACAGCACGGCCAATGGCCTGGAGCCGGAGAAGGCCAAGACCTATGAGGTGGGTACGCGCTATGACAACGGCGCCTTCGCCGGTGAGCTGACGGCGTTCTACATCGACTTCGATGACGAGCTGCAGTACATCAGCAACGATGTGGGCTGGACCAACCTGGGGGCGACCAAGCACCAGGGCATCGAGGCCTCGGTGCGCTACGACCTGGCCGCGCTGGACCCGCGCCTGGAAGGGCTGTCGGTGTCGGGGGGCTACACCTTTACCCGCGCCACCTATGAGGGCGACATCCCCGGCTTCAAGGGCCGTGACCTGCCGTTCTATTCACGCCAGGTGGCCACGGCCGGCGTGCGTTACGCGGTGAACCATTGGACCTGGAACCTCGATGCCTATGCCCAGAGCAAGCAGCGTGCGCCGGGCACCGGGATCAATGCCGATGGCAGCTTCAGCGGCGACTACATCACCGAGCCGAGTGCCGATGGGCAGTATGGCGATATTCCGGGTTACGTGACCTGGCATGCCCGTGGTGGGTATGACTTCGGGCCGCAGCTGTCCAACCTGAAGCTGGCGGCGGGGGTGAAGAACCTGTTCGACAAGCAGTACTTCACCCGCTCCAGCGACAACAATGCCGGGTTGTATGTGGGCGAGCCGCGTACCTTCTATGTGCAGGCCAGTGTAGGGTTCTGAGCCAAGCCGGGGCCGCTGTGCGGCCCTTCGCGACCTTTGGTCGCTCCTACTGGGCCAATGTAGGAGCGACCAAAGGTCGCGATTGGGGCGCAAAGCGCCCCCAGCGATTCAGGAAGCCACCACCTCAGCCGGCGAAACGATGCTGGTCTTGGCCCCGCGCGAACGCCCCGAGCTCAGGTAAGCGGCAATCGACTCCTGGGTCACCTCGCCGAGGAACACCTGTTCGGCATCGAGCACCGGCAACCACGCGCGGTTGAACTCGTACATCCGCGACAGCAGGATGCGCAAATGCTCGTCATGCGATGCCGTGGCATTGAACGGGCGCAGGAACTCCCCGCACGTGCCTTGCTGGCGGTGCATGTCACGCCGGCGCACATACCCCAGCGCCTTGTTCTGTTCGTCGGTCACCACCACGTAGCGGCGGTCATGCTCGTCGAGCAGTTCCAGCGCATCGCTCACCGGCGTTTGCGGGCTCACCGACGGCGCGTTGTCTGCCGCGTCCTCGGCGCGCACCAGCAGCAGGCGTTTCAAGGTGCTGTCCTGGCCAACGAAGTTGCTCACGAAATCATCCACCGGGTGCGCCAGCAAGGTGTCCGGGTGGTCCAGCTGCAGCAACTTGCCGGCGCGGAAGATGGCGATCTTGTCGCCCAGCTTGATCGCCTCGTCGATGTCGTGGCTGACCATGATCACGGTCTTGTTCAGCGCCCGCTGCATTTCGAAGAACTCGTTCTGGATCATCTCGCGGTTGATCGGGTCGACCGCACCGAACGGCTCGTCCATCAACAGCACCGGCGCCTCGGCCGCCAGGGCGCGAATCACCCCGATACGCTGCTGCTGGCCACCGGACAGCTCGCGCGGGTAGCGCTGCAGGTACTGCTTGGGTTCGAGCTTGATCATGTGCATCAGCTCGCGGGCGCGTTCGTGGCATTTTTGCTTGTCCCAGCCGAGCAGGCGCGGGACCACGGTGATGTTCTCCTCGATGGTCATGTTGGGGAACAGGCCGATCTGCTGGATCACGTAGCCGATCTGCCGGCGCAGGGTCACTTCGTCCAGGGCGCTGGTGTCCTCGCCATTGATGAACACCTGGCCGGAGGTTGGCGTGATCAGGCGGTTGATCATCTTCAGCGTGGTGCTCTTGCCACAGCCCGAGGGGCCGAGGAACACGCAGATTTCGCCTTCGTTGACGGTCAGGCTGACCGAGTCGACGGCCTTCACGGCCTTGCCGTTGACGTCGAAGGTTTTGCTGAGGTGCTTGAGTTCGATCATGAGCGCAGTCCTTCTGGAGTCAGGGCACGTTGCAGGGTTTGCAGGAGCAGGTCGGCGATGATTGCCAGCAGGCTGACCAATACCGCGCCGACCAGCAGCATCGACATGTCGCTGCGGCTGATGGAGGTGAGAATGAGCACGCCAAGGCCGCCGGCGCCGATGGTGGCGGCGATGGTCATCACGCCGATGTTCATCACCACGGCGGTGCGCACGCCGGCGAGAATCACTGGCACTGCAATCGGCAGCTCGACCATGCGCAGGCGCTGGCCGAAGGTCATGCCGATACCGCGCGCCGCTTCACGGATGCCGGGCTCGACGTTGGTCAGGGCCAGGTAGGTGTTGCGCAGGATCGGCAGCAATGAATAGAGGAACACCGCGGTGATCGCCGGCAGCGGCCCCAGGCCCTGGCCGAACTTGGAGTAGAACGGCAGCAGCAGGCCGAACAGGGCGATCGACGGAATGGTCAGCAGCACCGTGGCACTGGCCTGCAGCGGGCCTGCAACGGCCGGGAAGCGGGTCATCAGGATGCCCAGCGGCACGCCAACGACAATCGCCAGGCCCACGGCAACGCCGACCAGCATGATGTGCTGCCAGGTCAACTGCAGCACCTGGGCCCAGTCGAGGTGGGCGAACGTGTCGAGCAGGCTCATGGCTGTACCTCGGCGGTCAGGGGGTGGTCACGCAGGAAGGCCGCGGCCACTGCAGTCGGGTTCTGGTGTTCGACGTCGACTTTGGCGTTGAGCTGGCGCATGGTTTCGTCATCGAGCTGTTCGGCCAGTGGCTTGAGCAGGCCGACCAGTTGCGGGTTGGCGTCGAGCACTGGCTTGCGCACGACTGGGGCGGCGGTGTAGTCGGGGAAGTAGTGCTTGTCGTCTTCGAGCAGCTTGAGGTTGAACGCATTCAGGCGCCCATCGGTGGTGTACACCAGGCCCGCGAACACCTGGTTGTTGTGCATGGCGGTGTAGACCAGCCCGGCGTCCATCTGGCGGATGTTGGCGCGGCCCACTTGCAGGCCGTACATCTGCTTCAGGCCCACCAGGCCATCCGGGCGGTTGGCGAACTCGGTGTCCAGCGCCACCAGGTGCTTGCGCTGGCTTTCGTCCCGCAGCACCTGGTTCAGGTCGCTGATGGTGTTGACCTGTGGATAAGCCTCGGCCACCTGCTTGGGCAGGCCCAGGGCGTAGGTGTTGCTGAACTTCGACGGGGTCAGCCAGATCAGGTCCTTTTTGGCATCCAGTTCCTTGACCCTGGCATAGGTGGCCGCAGCGTCGGGCATGCGCTCGTCGATATGGTTGTACGACACCAGCGACACGCCGGTGTACTCCCACATCAGGTCGAGCTGGCCGGTTTCCTGGGCCTGGCGTGCAATGCTGCTGCCAAGGCCGCTGGTAACGCGCACCTCGAAGCCATTGGCACGCAGGTATTGCGCGGTAATTTCGGCGAGCACGGTCTGTTCGGTGAACACTCGCGCGCCGATGCGAATCAGCGGTTTTTGCGCCGCCTGGGCAAACCCTGCGAACAGCAGGGCCGCGCCCAGCAGCAAGGCGATTGTCTTTTTCATGGGTTCCCTCTCGTTATCCCGCCAGGCCACGTTCCAGCCAGCGCTTGCTGGCGAAACTCACCGCCGCATCCAGCGCCAGCGCCAGCAGGGCGGTGCAGGCGGCGCCGAGCAGCAGCTGCGGTTGGTTGTTCAGGGCGATGCCGGGGAAGATCAGGCTGCCCAGGCTGTTGGCGCCGATCAGGAAGGCCAGCGGTGCGGTGCCGACGTTCAGCGCCAGGGCCACGCGCACACCGCCAACGATGATCGGCACGGCGTTGGGCAGCTCCACCTGCCAGAGTTGCTGGCGCGGGGTCATGCCGATGCCGGTGGCGGCTTCCTTGAGCGAGGCGGGGACATTTTTCAGGCCCTCGTAGGTGTTGCGCACGATGGGCAGGAGGGAGGCGAGGAACAGCGCGAAGATCGCGGGCCCGGCGCCGATGCCCAGGATACTCAGGGCGATGGCCAGAACGGCCAGGGGGGGAATGGTGTTGCCAACGTTGAAGAACTGCATGAAGCGCTCGGCTTTGTCGACCCGGTGCGGTCGACTCAAGGCAATGCCAGCGGGGATGCCCACGGCCAACGCCGCCGCCATCGAAGCCAGCACCAGTACCAGGTGCGCTTGCAGGTAGAACCCAAGATCGTCGCGATACCGCGCGATCGTGTCGATGCCGATCCAGTGGACCAGCAGGGCCAGGATGACGAGCACGGTGGCGCATCCCAACAGCCCCTTTCCGTAGCGTTTAGCCACAGGCGGACTCCTTGTGTTGTCGGCGAGCACACTTCTTGGTAGCCGGCCAATCCTGGCGGCAGGTGGTGTGTTCGCGAGTAGCAGCGTGAAGCAACCGAAGGCTGCGATCAGGCCATGAGCCGAACCCCGTCGGGCCCGAAAATGCTGATGAAACCAGTCCCCAACCGAAGCGGGTTGCAGGGGAGTGGACGTCTCCGTGGGCGTAAAGGTTCCCATCTGAGGCGGCATTTGGCCAGCGTTAATCACTGGGGAGGTGGAAATCTGGCGCGAGAAAACAGCGGGTTAATGCGCTGTAGGCGTTGAAATAACTGCCCTGTGGCCTTTTGTCGTGATAAAGCGATTGTTTGCTGAATTCGTTTGCAGGTCCGGCCTCTTCGCGGGGCAAGCCCGCTCCTACAAGGGGATCGTCAACCTGTAGGAGCGGGCTTGCCCCGCGAAGAGGCCGGGCCTGCAACCGCTGATGCGGCCGATTTTGGTCCAGGCCCAAGTTCAGGTATGATATCGCCCCTTTTAAATCCCCCAGTCAGGCGATTTCCCATGACCAACCAGGCCGCCGAAGTCGCGAAGCGCCGCACTTTCGCAATCATTTCCCACCCCGACGCCGGTAAGACCACCATCACCGAGAAGCTGCTGCTGATGGGCAAGGCCATTGCCGTCGCCGGTACCGTGAAGTCGCGCAAGTCCGACCGCCACGCCACCTCCGACTGGATGGAAATGGAGAAGCAGCGCGGCATCTCCATCACCACCTCGGTGATGCAGTTCCCGTACCGCGAGCACATGATCAACCTGCTCGACACCCCCGGCCACGAAGACTTCTCCGAAGACACCTACCGTACCCTGACCGCGGTGGACTCGGCGCTGATGGTGCTCGACGGCGGTAAAGGTGTAGAGCCGCGGACCATCGCCCTGATGGACGTGTGCCGCCTGCGCGACACGCCGATCGTCAGCTTCATCAACAAACTCGACCGTGACATCCGCGACCCGATCGAACTGCTCGACGAGATCGAAGCGGTATTGAAGATCAAGGCGGCGCCCATCACCTGGCCGATTGGTTGCTACCGCGACTTCAAGGGCGTGTACCACCTCACCGGTGACTACATCATCGTCTACACCCCGGGCCACGGCCACGAGCGCACCGAAGCGAAGATCATCCAGAAACTGGACTCCGACGAAGCCCGTGCCCACCTGGGCGACCAGTACGATTCGTTCGTCGAGCAGCTGGAGCTGGTGCAAGGTGCCTGCCATGAGTTCGACCAGGACGAGTTCATCAACGGTCAGCTGACCCCGGTGTTCTTCGGTACTGCGCTTGGCAACTTCGGCGTCGACCACGTGCTCGACGCGGTGGTCGATTGGGCGCCGCGCCCGCTGGGCCGTGTCGCCCACGAGCGTACCGTGGAGCCGGTCGAGGAGAAGTTCACCGGCTTCGTGTTCAAGATCCAGGCGAACATGGACCCGAAACACCGCGACCGCATCGCCTTCATGCGCATCTGCTCGGGCAAGTACGAGAAGGGCATGAAGATGCGCCATGTGCGCTTGAACAAGGACCTGCGCATCGGCGATGCGCTGACCTTCTTCTCGTCCGAGCGTGAGCAGCTGGAAGAGGCCTTCGCTGGCGACATCATCGGCTTGCACAACCACGGCACCATCCAGATCGGCGATACCTTCACCGAAGGCGAGGCGCTGGGCTTCACCGGTATTCCGCACTTCGCCCCGGAATTGTTCCGCCGCGTGCGCCTGAAAGACCCGCTGAAATCCAAGCAACTGCGCCAGGGCCTGCAGCAGCTGGCAGAAGAGGGCGCGACCCAGGTGTTCTTCCCCGAGCGCAGCAACGACATCATCCTCGGTGCGGTCGGTGTGCTGCAGTTCGACGTGGTCGCCAGCCGCCTGAAGGAAGAGTACAAGGTCGAGTGCGCCTACGAGCCGATCACCGTGTGGTCGGCGCGCTGGATCGCCTGTGACGACAAGAAGAAACTTGAGGAATTCCAGAACAAGGCCATGGAAAACCTGGCCATCGACGGTGGCGGCCACCTGACCTACCTGGCGCCGACCCGGGTCAACCTGGCGCTGATGGAAGAGCGCTGGCCGGACATCAAGTTCCGCGCTACCCGCGAGCACCATTAATCAGTGAAACGGGGGCCGCAAAGCGGCCCCATTTCAATTCCCGGCCTTGATACTGGTCCAGATCCGCGTCCTGATACGGTCGATCTTCGCCGGCATCGCCTCCAGGGCATACAGCTTGCCCATCACATCCTCGCTCGGGTAAATCATCGTATTGCCCTTCATCGCTGGCTCCACCAGGCCGTCTGCCTTGAGGTTGCCGTTGGCGTACTGCACGTGGTTGCTGATATTGGCCATCACCTGCGGCTCAAGCAGGTAGTTCATGTAGGCATACCCGGCTTTCTCATCCGGCGCATCGGCGGGCATGGCCACCATGTCGAACCACATCGGCGCACCCTCCTTGGGGATCGAATACCCCACCTTCACCCCGTTCCTGGCCTCTTCGGCGCGGTTCTTCGCCTGCAGCACATCGCCCGAGAACCCCACCACCACGCAGATATCGCCATTGGCCAGGTCGCCGGTGTACTTCGAGGAATGGAAGTAGCTGATGTACGGCCGCACCTGCATCAGCAGCGCCTTGGCCTTGTCGTAGTCGGCCGGGTTCTGGCTGTGGTGCGGCAAGCCTAGGTAGTGCAGGGCGATCGGTAGCAACTCGGGGCCGTTGTCGAGCACGGCGACGCCGCAGCTTTTCAGCTTGCTCATGTATTCAGGCTTGAAGATCAGGTCCCAGGAGTCTACCGGCGCGTTATCGCCTAGCACTGCCTTGACCTTGTCGATGTTGTAGCCAATGCCGGTGCTGCCCCACAGGTACGGAAAGCCGTACTGGTTGCCCGGGTCGTTGACCTCCAGCGCCTTGAGCAGCACCGGGTTGAGGTTGTGCCAGTTGGGCAACTGCGACTTGTCCAGGCGCTTGAGGGCCTTGCCCTGGATCTGCCGGGCCATGAAGTGGTTGGAAGGAAACACCACGTCGTAGCCAGAGTTGCCGGTCATCAGCTTGCCGTCGAGGGTTTCGTTGCTGTCGTACACGTCGTAGGTCGGCACGATGCCGCTGGCCTGCTGGAAGTTTTTCAGCGTGTCGGGGGCGACGTAGCTGGACCAGTTGTAGATCTTCACCGTTTCGGCGGCGCTGGCGATGCTGGCGGCCAGCATCAGGGGGGCGAGGAGGAGCGTGCGCATGTCGGGTTTACCTTGCTTTGTCTGTTGTTATCGAAGGCAGGCGATCAGCGGATCAGAAAATCAGTACGTAGGTCTTGCGCACGGTTTCCTGGATATCCCAGGTGCCAGTGCTGTTGGCCGGTAGCATCAGGGCGTCTCCGGCTTCTATGACCAGGGGCTCGCCACCGTCTGGGGTGAAGGTGCAACGGCCCTTGATGAAATGGCAGAACTCCTGCTGCACGATCTGCCGCCGCCAGCGCCCGGGGGTGCACTCCCAGATGCCGGTTTCGACGCCGTCGCTGCGTTCCACGCAGGTGACCGAGGTCACCGCGACAGGCTCGCCGAGGGGCACCGCGACCGGGCTGGAACTGTCGAGCACGGCGCTGTCTGTGTGTTTGAACTGGGTGATGCTCATGGCCGGTGGATCCTGTATCGGGGTTAGGGAAATCAGTGCATGAAGCCTTCCATGAAGTCCGCTAGCGAGCTGGCCAGGCGCCGCCTCCAGGGCGCGCTGGCGGGGT
Organism: Pantoea sp. Ap-967; assembly: GCF_011752565.1. Taxonomy (GTDB): domain Bacteria; phylum Pseudomonadota; class Gammaproteobacteria; order Pseudomonadales; family Pseudomonadaceae; genus Aquipseudomonas. Next base: position 207,264 of record NZ_VWXK01000006.1, on the reverse strand, counting down.
TGGCGAGGGTCCGGTCCTCGTGGACGAAACTCTGGATGATCGCGTTGTAGCCCAGCCAGCGGCACGGCTCGGGCGGCCAGCTGGCCAGGCTCGACAGTGGGCGGTTGTCGAGCACCCAGGGCTGCGCGGTCAGGGCGTTGTGCTGGTTGAGCATCAACGCCGTCAGGGTGCGGCCAGCGAGGTTGGTGGCGCCCACCCCTTCGCCGCCATAGCCGCCGGCCAGGGCAATGCCGCGTTGGCGGTCACACAGCATGTGCGGGCGAAAGCGCCGCGCCATGCCCAGGTTGCCGCCCCAGGAATGGGTGATGCGGGCGTGCTTGAGCTGCGGGAACAGCTCGCCGAACAGGTAACGGCGCAGCTCGATCTCCTGCTCGTTCAAATTGAACTGCTCGCGCAGGCGGCCGCCGAAGCGGTAACCGCCACGGGCGCCGAATACCAGGCGGTTGTCGGCCGTGCGCTGGCCGTAGGTGACCTGGCGGCTGCTTTCGCTGAAGGCCTGGCCCTGGGAAAGGCCGATCTGTTCCCAGGTGGATTCCGGCAGCGGCTCGGTGGCCACCAGCAGGCTCTGCACCGGCAACTGGTGCTTGCCCAAGGGCGGCAGGCTGGCGGCGTAACCCTCGACGGCGGGCACCATCCACTGGCAGCGGATGCGCGCCAGCGGCGAACGCACTTCACCGGGCTGCCAATCGACGGCCGGGGTGTTTTCGTAGATGGGCACGCCCAGCGCTTGCACCGCCCGGGCCAGGCCACGGGCCAGCTTGGCCGGGTGGATGGTCGCGGTGTGCGGGCTGTAGATGGCGCCATAGGCATTGCTGACGCGAAGCTGCGCATCCAGCTGCTCAGGGCGCAACCAGCGGTAGTCGTCCTCGGTCATGCCCTGGCGGTAGAGGTCGTCGAGGTAGGCCCGCAGGCTGCGCTCCTGCTCGGGGTAGCGTGCGGCGCAGTACAGCACGCCGCCTTTGCGGTAGTCGCAGTCGATGCCTTCGCGTTGCAGCACGCTGTGCACTTCATCGGGAATTCCATGCAGCAAGTCGATGCTGGCGCGGCGCTGTTGCGGCGACAGGGTGGCGAGCAGGCGGTCTTCGCCCAGCAGGTTGCCCATCAGCCAACCGCCGTTGCGCCCAGAGGCGCCGAAGCCTGCAATGTTGCCCTCGATCACCGCGATGTTCAGCTGCGGCGCCTGGCGCTTGAGGTAGTAGGCCGTCCACAGGCCCGTGTAGCCGGCGCCGATGATGCACACATCGACTTCAAGGTCCTGGCGCAGGGCCGGCCGCGCACACAGCGGCTCGTCGAGCTGGTCCATCCACAGGCTGAGCGTGCGCAGGGGTTGCATCGGGTTTTGCTCCACATCCGTCAAGGTCTGTGGGCGATCCTAGAAGGGTTGGCCGATGGCTGTCTTACGTGCGTGCACGCAGGGAAATTTGCTTGAGGTAAGCCTTGGGGGTGAGGCCTGTGTGTTCGCGGAAGCACTTGTAGAACGCCGACAGCGAATTGAAGCCGGCGTTGAACGCCAGCTCGTCGATGGGCGCTTCGACGCTGTCGTCGTCGAGGCTGGCCATCAGGTGCTGCAGGCGCGCCTGGTTGACGTAGCGGTAGAAGCTTTGCCCCAGCACCTGGTTGAGCAGGTAGGAGATCTGGTTGCGGCTGTAGCCGCTGGCGTCGGCCACTTGCTGCAGGTCCAGTTCCGGGTCTAGGTAGGGGCGCTGGCGCAGGAAGTAGTGCTCCAGGTCCTGGGCCATGGTCGACAGTTGCCGTGGCGACAGCCCAAGGCGGCTGGTGGCAGGGCGCGGGCCGCTGCTGGCCAGGCCCTGGCCGCCCTGACGCACCAGGGTGGCGTACTCGTTGACCCGCCAGATCAGGCCGTCCTTGACGGTGATCGCTTCGCTGGACTGGAACGCCACCAGGCCGTCACCGCCCTGCACCGTGACCTGGTACTGGATGAACGCCGTGCAGCCGTCGACGCGGATGCGGTCGCTGTGGACGATGTCCTCGCCCGCTTCACGGGGCAGGCAGGCGCGCACGTAGTCGCGCAGTTCGCCATGGCCGAGCACGCGGTTCTGGAAGAAATCGTGGTACTGCACCTCGGGGTGGTAAAGCGCGATCACGCCGTCGAGGTCGCGGTGTTTCCAGCACAGGTGGTAGCGCAGCACGGTGTCGGCGGTGAGCGGGGTCTGGGCGGGGGTGTCGGGCAGGGTCATGAGCGAATCATGCCTTGGCTTCGGGGCGTGGACAAGAATGCAGAACACCTGATGCAGATTGGCGATTCGCGCATTTTGCACGGTTGTGATGCGATCTTGAGTGCTAACTCATTGATTTTCTTTAATGTCATTTTTTGTCACAACTGGCATAGCCGCTGCAATGGTTACTGCGCGAATGGAATTCTCGCTAACAACCCAAATACAGGCGAACACATCATGATCCCCTCTGCCGACTACCCCGTTGTCGATTCCCAAAGCCGCTCAGGCGTGTCCTGGGCGGCGATCTTCGCTGGTGCTGCCGCGGCCGCTGCCTTGTCCCTGATCCTTGTGGTGCTGGGGGCGGGATTGGGCTTTGCAGCCACCTCCCCTTGGGCCGGTGAAGGTGCGAGCGCCAAGGCCTTGGGCATTTCCACCATCGTCTGGCTGCTGCTCACGCAGATCATCGCCTCGGGCCTGGGTGGCTACATGTCGGGCCGGTTACGGGTGAAGTGGGCGAACCTGCATGGCGATGAGGTGTATTTCCGCGACACTGCACACGGCTTCCTGTCCTGGGCGGTGGCGACCCTGGTGGCAGCGATGCTGGTACTGGGAACCGCGGGCAATCTGGTCGGTGCGGGCGCTAGTGCGGCGTCGCAGGCAGCGACTGTCACAGCCGCCGCAGGGGGCGCCGCAGCCGCAGACAAGAACAGCAATTCGATGGGGTATTTCGTCGACAGCCTGTTCCGTGGCGACGGGCCTGCACCGGTGAGCGAGGATGCGGCCAACGGCGTAGCCGCGCGCATCTTGGCCAAGGGCTTTGCCAGTGACGGTGCCTTGCCGGCAGAGGACCGTGCCTACCTTGCGCAACTGGTAGCACAGCGCACCCGCCTGACCGTGCCGGAAGCAGAGGCGCGCGTCGACCAGGTGATGGCCCAGGTGCAGCAGCTGAAAGTGGATGCCAAGCAGGCGGCTGACAAGGCAGCCAAGGTGGCCGCGTGGACAGCCCTGTGGACCTTTGTCGCGCTGCTGTGCGGCGCGTTCTTCGCAAGCCTTGCAGCGCTGTTCGGTGGCCGTCGTCGCGACCACGTGCTGTGGCTGGAAGGAGAATATGTGACTCACCGTACCGTTCAACGTTAAGCCAGGAGAACCGACATGCGCTCATTACTGCTGTGGATGCTTGGGGTGCCTATTCCCGTCATCATCCTGATCGCGATTTTCATGCATTGAAATACGGGGCCGCTTTGCGGCCCTTCGCGACCTGCGGTCGCTCCTACCAGGGATCATCATGTTGATCGCGGTTTTTGGTAGGAGCGACCGCAGGTCGCGATGGGCTGCACAGCAGCCCCGCAATCTAACGCCTAGAGAAACTGCTCGGCATAATGGCAAGCCACCTGCCGGCTGCTCACCTGCCGCAACACCGGCACCTCGGCAGCACAGCGCTCGGTCGCATGCGGGCAGCGTTTGTGAAACGCGCACCCATCCGGCGGGTTCAGCGGGTTAGGCAACTCCCCGGCAATGCGAATCTTCGGCTTCAACGGGTCCGGGTGAATCGCCGGCGTCGCCGACAGCAATGCCTGGGTATACGGATGCAGAGGCTTGTCGTAGATATCCTCCTTGGGCCCCATCTCCACCGGCCGCCCGAGGTACATCACCAGCACCTGATCCGCCACATGCCGCACCACCGCCAGGTTGTGCGAAATGAACACGTAGGCGGTGTTGAACTCCTTCTGCAGGTCCATGAACAGGTTCAGCACCTGGGCCTGGATCGACACGTCCAGCGCCGAGGTCGGCTCATCGGCCACCAGCACCTTCGGTTGCAGCATCATTGCCCGGGCCAGGGCGATGCGCTGGCGCTGGCCACCGGAGAACATGTGCGGGTAGCGTTGGTAATGCTCGGGGCGCAGGCCTACCTGCTCCATCATCTTCTGCACTTTCTCGCGGCGTTCGGCCTTGCTCAGCGAGGTGTTGATCAACAGCGGCTCAGCCAGCTGGTCGCCGATCTTCTGCCGCGGGTTGAGCGAGGCGTAGGGGCTTTGGAACACCATCTGCACGTCGCGGCGCAGTTGCTTGCGCTCGGTCTTGCTGGCGCCCTTGACCTCGGTGCCGGCAATTTGCAGCGAGCCGGAAGAAGGCTCCTCGATCAGGGTCAGGGCCCGCGCCAGGGTCGACTTGCCGCAACCGGATTCGCCCACCACCGCCAAGGTCTTGCCAGCCTCCAGTTCGAACGACACGCCATTGAGCGCGCGCACCGTGGCATGGCCCTTGAACAGCCCGCGAGACACTTCGTAATGCCGGGTCAGTTCCCGGGCAGTGAGAACGACGGCCATCACGCCACCTCCTGGTTCAGCGGGTAGAAGCAACGCACCAGGCCATGGACCTGGGGATCGAGGGACGGGCGCTGGCGCCGGCAGTTGTCCTGCACATACGGGCAGCGCGGTGACAGCAGGCAGCCCACCGGCCGGTCGTAGCGGCCCGGCACGATGCCGGGCAGGGTGGCCAGGCGCTCGGCGCCAATGCTGTGCTCGGGAATCGCCGCCAGCAGCGCTTCGCTGTAGGGGTGGGCGGGCACATCGAACAGCTCGGGCACCTGGCCCACTTCCACGGCTTGGCCTGCGTACATCACGCACACCCGCTTGGCGGTTTCGGCGACCACGGCCAGGTCGTGGGTGATCAGGATGAGCGCCATGTTGCGCTCCTTCTGCAGGTTCACCAGCAGTTCCATGATCTGCGCCTGGATGGTCACGTCCAGCGCTGTGGTGGGCTCGTCGGCAATCAGCAGCTTGGGCTCGCCGGCAATCGCCATGGCGATCGCCACGCGCTGGCTCATGCCACCGGACAGCTGGTGCGGGTAGGCGTCCAGGCGGCTTTCGGCAGCCGGGATCTCGACTTTCTTCAACAGCTCCAAGGCACGCTGGCGCGCCGCCTTGCCCTTGAGGCCCAGGTGCTGGCGCAGCACTTCCTCGATCTGGTAGCCGACCGTGTAGCTGGGGTTCAGGGCGGTCATCGGGTCCTGGAAGACCATGGCGATGTCCTTGCCCACCACCTTGCGCCGCTGGCGGCCGCTGAGCTTGAGCATGTCGGTGCCGTCGAAGGTCAGGGCATCGGCCGTGATGCGCCCGGGGGCATCGATCAGGCCCATCAGGGCCATCATGGTGACCGACTTGCCCGAGCCAGACTCACCTACGATGGCCAGGATCTCGCCGGCGTCCACGGCCAGGTCCAGGCCGTCGACCACAGGCACCGCGTTGGCGTCGCCGAAGCGCACATTCAGGTTGTTGATCTGCAACAGTGACATGGCGTTCTCCTCAGGCGGCGTTCTTGAGTTTCGGGTCCAGCGCATCGCGCAGGCCGTCGCCCATCAGGTTGATTGCCAGCACACTGAGCAAAATGGTCAGGCCGGGCAGGCTTACCACCCACCAGGCGCGCTCGATGTAGTCGCGGGCCGAGGCCAGCATGGTGCCCCACTCCGGGGTTGGTGGCTGTACGCCAAGGCCCAGGAAGCCCAGGGCGGCGGCGTCGAGAATCGCCGAGGAAAAGCTCAAGGTGGCCTGCACGATCAGCGGCGCCATGCAGTTGGGCAGCACGGTGACGAACATCAGCCGGGGCAGCCCGGCACCGGCCAGGCGGGCGGCGGTCACATAGTCGCGGTTCAGCTCGCCCATCACCGCGGCGCGGGTCAGGCGCACGTAGGAAGGCAGGGACACGATGGCAATGGCGATCACGGTGTTGATCAGGCCTGGGCCGAGGATGGCGACGATGGCCACGGCCAGCAGCAGCGATGGCAGCGCCAGCATCACGTCCATCAGGCGCATGATCGAGGGGCCCAGCACCTGCGGGAAGAAGCCGGCCAGAAGGCCCAGCAGGATGCCCGGAATCAGCGAGATCACCACCGACGACAGGCCGATCAGCAGTGACAGCCGTGCGCCCTGGATCAGCCGCGACAGCAGGTCGCGGCCCAACTCGTCGGTGCCGAGGATGAATTGCCAGGTGCCGCCGTCCAGCCACACCGGCGGGGTCAGCAGGAAGTCGCGGTACTGCTCGCTGGGGTCATGCGGGGCGACCCATGGCGCGAACAGTGCGCAGAACACCACCAGGCACATGAAGGCCAGGCCCATTACTGCGCCCTTGTTGCGGGCGAAGGCCTGCCAGAATTCCTTGTACGGCGAGGGGTAGAGCAGGCTCTGGTCCACCGGGCTTGCCGGCGTGACGGATTTTGCAATCGGGGTAGTCATGGCGAAGGCCTCAGCGCTGATGACGGATGCGTGGGTTGGCCAGGCCGTAGAGGATATCCACGACGAAGTTGACCAGGATCACCAGGCAGGCGATCAACAGGATGCCGTTCTGGACCACGGGGTAGTCACGGGCGCCGATGGCTTCGATCAGCCATTTGCCGATGCCCGGCCAGGAGAAGATGGTTTCGGTCAGCACGGCGCCGGCCAGCAGCGTGCCGACCTGCAGGCCGAACACGGTCAGTACCGGGATCAGCGCATTGCGCAGGCCATGCACGAACACCACCCGGGCCGGGGACAGGCCCTTGGCGCGGGCGGTGCGGATGTAGTCCTCGCGCAGCACTTCCAGCATCGAGGAGCGGGTCATGCGGGCGATCACCGCCAGCGGGATGGTGCCGAGTACGATTGCCGGCAGGATCAGGTGCATCACCGCGTCCTTGAACGCGCCTTCCTCGTCGCTGAGCAGGGTGTCGATGAGCATGAAGCCGGTTTTTGGCTCGATGTCATAGAGCAGGTCGATACGCCCGGACACCGGGGTCCAGCCCAGGCTCACCGAGAAGAACATGATCAGGATCAGGCCCCACCAGAAAATCGGCATCGAATAGCCCGCCAGGGATATGCCCATCACCCCATGGTCGAACAGCGAACCGCGCTTGAGCGCGGCAATCACCCCGGCCAGCAGGCCGACCACGCCTGCGAACAACAGCGCGGCCATGGCCAGCTCCAGGGTGGCGGGGAACAGGGTCAGGAACTCGGTCCACACGCTTTCGCGGGTGCGCAGCGATTCGCCAAGGTCGCCGTGGGCCAGCTTGCCGACGTAATCCACATACTGGGCCGGCAGTGGCTTGTTCAGGCCCAGGCGCTCCATGGCCTGGGCGTGCATTTCGGGGTCGACCCTGCGCTCGCCCATCATCACTTCCACCGGGTCGCCGGGGATCAGGCGTATGAGCGCGAAGGTCAGCAAGGTGATACCGAAGAAGGTCGGTATCAGCAGGCCAAGGCGCCGGGCAATAAAACTCAACATTGTCGGGGTTACCTCATCAGGCCGTGGGGCGATCAGCCCATTACGGCGGTGCCGCCGGTTCCCGTGTGGGTCGCCGGCGATCGTTGTTGTTCTACTTCACCCGGGTGGTGGCGAAGTTGTTGTTGGTCAGAGGGTTGATCACGTAGCCCTCCACGTTGTCACGCATGGCGGTGAACATCTTCGGATGGGCCATGCTGATCCAGGGTTGATCGTCATCGTACACCTTCAAAGCCTCGGCATAGAGCCTGGCGCGTTCGTCGTTGTCGATCACTTCGCGGGCACGGGTAATCAGCTCCTGGAATTTAGGGTTGCACCAGCGCGCATAGTTCTCGCCGGTCTTGGCGGCATCGCAGCTGAGCAGGGGGCTGAGGAAGTTGTCGGGGTCGCCGTTGTCGCCGGCCCAGCCGGTAGACACCAGGTCGGCCTCGCCCTTCTTGGCCCGGCGCAGCATCTCGGCCCACTCCATCACACGGATGTCCAGCTTTAGGCCGATCTGCTTGAGGTCGGCCTGCAGCATCTCGGCGGAAAGGCGCGGGTTGGGGTTGGTCGGGCCACCGCCGTTGCGGGTGAACAGGGTGAGCACCGCGCCGTCCGGTACGCCCGCTTGCCTGAGCAGTTCGCGGGCCTTGGCCAGGTCGCGGGGCGGGTTCTTGTTGTCGGTGTTGTAGCCGATCATGGTCGGTGGGTAGGGGTTCACGCCGACCAGTGCATTGCCCTTGCCGAACAACTGGTCGACGTGGGTCTGGCGGTCGAAGGCCATGTCGATGGCTTTGCGCACGCGCACGTCGCTCAGGTACTTGTGTTCGGTGTTCATCGCAATGTAGCCGGTGACCAAGGCTTCGATCTCGGCGACCTTGAGCCTGGGGTCGGCCTTGATCGACGGCACGTCATCGGGCTTGGGGTACAGCGCCACCTGGCACTCGTTGGCGCGCAGCTTCTGCAGGCGCACGTTGCTGTCGGTGGCGATGGCAAACACCAGCGCTTCGCTCGGCGGCTTGCCGCGGAAGTAGTCCGGGTTGGCCTTGAAGCGCACCTGGGCGTCCTTGTTGTAGCGCTGGAAGATGAACGGGCCGGTGCCGATCGGCTTGCTGTTGAGGTCGCCCGTCTTGCCGGCCTTGAGCAGCTGGTCGCCATATTCGGCGGAGTAGATCGAGGTGAACGCCATGGCCATGTCGCGCAGGAACGGCGCTTCCGGGCGGGTGAGGGTAATCACCACGGTGTGGTCGTCGGCCTTGCTCACCGACTTGAGCAGCTGCTTGAACGCCATGCTGTCGAAGTACGGGTAGCCAACGCTGGTCTTGTCGTGCCAGGGGTGCTTCGGGTCGAGCTGGCGGTTCAGGCTCCACAGCACGTCATCGGCGTTGAAGTCGCGGGTGGGGGTGAAGTAGTCGGTGGTGTGGAACTTCACCCCCTGGCGCAGGTGAAAGGTGTAGGTCAGGCCGTCGGGGGAGGTTTCCCAGCGTTCGGCCAGGGCCGGCTGGATATCGGTGGTGCCGGGCTTGAAGTCCACCAGGCGGTTGAACAGCGTCTCGGCCGAGGCGTCGGCGGTGACGGCGGTGGTGTACTGGACGATGTCGAAGCCTTCAGGGCTGGCTTCGGTGCACACCACCAGCGGTTTGGCCGCCACCTGGCCGGCAGCGGCCAGGATGAAGGCTGCCAGGGTGGTGCGAAGCATTGGCGATTTCATGTGTTCTCCCTGCTTGCATTGATTCCAGCGTAGCCGCCACGGCCCGTTGTTGGCGCGGGCCGTGGCGCCAGTGGTCAGAGAATGTTGAACGGAATGGTGGTGACGATGCGCAATTCGTCCAGGCTGCCATCGGCCTGGGCCTTGCTGGCCCGGTGGGCGGTGTAGGTGGCGCGGATGCTGGTGTCTTTCAGCGGCCCGCTCTGCACCGCGTAGCTGGTGCCGATGCCCCACTCGTAGTGGGTTTCGCCGTCCATGCCGGTGACGTCGTAGGCGCTGCCCTTGTAGTGGGTGCCGTCGATCCCCCAGCCGCGGGCGTTGTACAGGTTGAACTTCAGGCCCGGCACGCCGTAGGGCGCCATGTTCAGCACGTAGGAAATCTGCAGCGATTTCTCGTTGGGGCCGTTGAAGTCCGACAGCAGCGAGTTGGCCAGGTAGATGCCGTTGGTTTCGTGCAGGTAGTCGAAGTACTCGTTGCCGTTGACCTGCTGCCAGGACGCCGTGAGGGTGTGGGCCTGGTGGGTCAGGCCCAGCGACAGGCTGTAGGTGTCGTTGTCGATGTCACCCATCTTCTTGCTGCCGGTGTCCACGGTCTTGTAGTAGTTCAGGCCGGTGGTCAGGGCCAGCACGGCGCTGTCGCCGAGCACGTGGTTGGCGCCGACGTAGTACTGGTTCCAGAAGTCGTCGACCCGGGTGGCGTAGAGGCTGGTGCTCAGGCTCTTGAGCGGCTGGTAGTTGATGCCGGCGGTGCTGGCGCGGTCGGTTTCGACACCGGTGGCGCCGTATTCACTGCGAAACTTGCTCAGGCTCTGTTCGGTACGTGGCGAGACGCGGTCGAAGGTGCCCAGGTCGAAGCTCAAGTTGTCGAACTCGGCGCTGTGCAGGAACGCGCCCTGGAAGCTCGACGGCAGGGCGCGGTTGCCGATGTAGGCGATCATCGGCGTGTCCACCGACTGGCGGCCCACGGTCAGGGTGGTGTTGGACACCCGCGCCTTGACGTTGGCCAGGCCCATCTTGCTCCACTGGCCCAGCGGGTCGCCGTCGCTGTGGGTGAGGGTGCGGTTGTTCGGCCCGGCAATCGCCGCACGGCCCTGTTCCAGGGCGATGGCGTTGTAGCCGGCGGCCTCGACGGCAAAGCCGACGGTGCCCTGGGTGAAGCCGGAGCTGTAGTTGAGGATGGTGCCTTGCAGCCAGTTGTCGCGGCTGTGGGTGTCGTGGCGCGTGCCGTCGGCCTTGTAGTACTTCCACAGCGGTGCGCGGGTGGCGCGTTCGCGGGCGTACCAGTTGCGTGTGGTGCCGGACAGGCTCTGGCCGTCGATGAAGCCTTTGGCGGCGTCTTGCTCGCTGCTGGATTTCAGGCTGAACGGGATGTAGTCCTGGCTTTGCGGGTCGGCCTGGGCGGTGCTGGCCAGGGTGGCGAGGGCTAATGCGGTTAGGGTAAATACTTTCAAGGTGAAGCTCCCTTTCTGTTTTTGTTCGTTGTGGTGTGGCCTTGTGGGCCGGGGTGTTGCCAGGGTTGCCCGGGGTGGTGGGCCAAATTGGGGGCGTTGTGTGGGGTTTGCTGGCCTCTTCGCGGGGCAAGCCCGCTCCTACAGGGGGAAACGTGGTCCCTGTGTGGGCGCGGGCTTGCCCGCGAAGAGGCCGGGCCTGGCTATCGCCTAATCGACACTCACGCCGGAAAAGTCATTGCGCCCGAACGGGCTGACCTTGAAATCGGCCACCTTGATACTCAAAGGCTGGTTGACGGTGGAATGGGCCACCGGGGTGATCGGCACCTGTTGCTTGAGCCGCTGCTGGGCCTGCTGGTACAGCGCCGTGCGCTGCGCGCGGTCGGTGACCTGCTTGGCCTGCTTGACCAGGCGGTCGTACTGCGGGTCGCACCACAGCGAGTAGTTGTTGCTGCCGATGGCATCGCAGTTGTAAAGGGTGCCCAGCCAGTTGTCCGGGTCGCCGTTGTCGCCGGTCCAGCCGATCAGGGCGATGTCGTGTTCGCCGCTTTTCATGCGCTTGAGGTACTCACCCCATTCGTAGCTGACGATGCGCACCTTGAAACCGAGCGTGTTCCAGTCGGCCTGGAGCATTTCGGCCATCAGCTTGGCGTTGGGGTTGTAGGGGCGTTGCACGGGCATGGCCCACAGGGTGATCTCGGTGCCCGGCTCGACCCCGGCCTGCTGCAGCAATTGCCTGGCCTTTTGCGGGTCGAACGGGGCGTCCTTGATGCTGTTGTCATAGGACCACTGGGTTGGCGGCATGGCGTTGACCGCCCGTTGCCCGGAGTCCTGGTACACCGCCTGGAGGATCGCCTGCTTGTTGACCGCCATGTCCATGGCCTGGCGCACTTCCAGGCGGTCGAACGGTGGGTGCTGGGTGTTGTAGGCGATGTAGCCGAGGTTGAAGCCCGGTTGCTGCAGCACCTGCAGCTTGCCATCGGCCTGCAGCGCCGGCAGGTCGGCCGGGCGCGGGTGCAGGGTGACCTGGCATTCGTTGCGGCGCAGTTTCTGGATGCGCACCGAAGGGTCGGTGTTGATCGAGAACACCAGGTTGTCGAGCTTCACCTGTTCGGGCGCCCAGTAGTCCTTGTTGCCCTTGTAGCGAATCTGCGAGTCCTTCTGGTAACGCTGGAACACGAACGGGCCGGTGCCGATCGGCTGCTGGTTGATGTCGCTGGGGCGCCCGCTGGCCAGCAGGTGGTCGGCATACTCGGCAGACAGGATGGAGGCAAAGCTCATCGCCAGGTTCTGGATGAACGCGGCATCGACCTTGTTCAGGGTGAACACCACGCTCAGCGGACCGGTTTTCTCGACGCTGGCGATGTTCTTGTCCAGGCCCATGCTGATGAAATAGGGAAACTCGGTAGGGTAGGCCTTACGGAACGGGTGGTTCTTGTCGAGCATGCGGTTGAAGGTGAACAGCACATCGTCGGCGTTGAAGTCGCGGCGGGGGGTGAAGGCCTTGTTGGCATGGAACTTCACGCCTTCGCGCAGGTGGAAGGTGTAGCGCAGGCCATCGTCGGACACCTCCCAGCGGGTTGCCAGGGCCGGTTGCACGGCGGTGCCGCCGCGTTCGAATTCCACCAGGCGGTTGTAGATCGGCTCGGCGGCATCGTTGTCGGTGGCGCTGGTGTACTGGGCGGTGTCGAAGCCGGCGGGGCTGCCTTCGGAGCAGAACACCAGGTTCTTGGCGTGAAGGGCAGGGGCCTGGCTGAGCAGGCCCACGGCGAGCAGGGTCGAAAGGCGAGTAACGTGGCGCATGGCGGTTCCTTTTCCAGCTGTTTTCACCGCCCCGGGGTACCAATGGCGGCAACAGTTTCCCGTCCCCGTCGCGGGTAGCGTCGGGGCAGATGGCGAGTGCGTGTGTGCGGTGAGGTGGACCCCGCCGTGGCTCGGCGGGGCCAGGGACCGGCCCTAGTTATCCACACTGACACCGTAGAAGGCGTTCAGCGCGAACGGGCTGATCTTGAAGTCCTTCACCTTGGCGCTCATCGGCTGGTACACCGTGGAGTGGGCGATCGGGGTGATCGGCACCTGTTCCTTGAGGATGTGCTGGGCCTTCTGGTACAGCTCGGTGCGCTTGGCCTGGTCGGAGGTGGCCTTGGCCTGCTTGATCAGGTCGTCGTAGGGCTTGTAGCACCACTTGGAAAAGTTGTTGCCGTCGATGGCATCGCAGCCATACAGGGTGCCCAGCCAGTTGTCCGGGTCGCCGTTGTCGCCGCTCCAGCCAATCAGCATGGCGCCTTGCTCGCCGCCTTTGGAGCGCTTGATGTACTCGCCCCATTCGTAGCTGACGATCTTGGCCTTGATGCCGATCTTGGCCCAGTCCGACTGGAGCATTTCGGCCATCAGCTTGGCATTGGGGTTGTAGGGGCGCTGCACGGGCATGGCCCACAGGGTGATCTCGGTGCCTTCCTTGATGCCGGCCTGCTTGAGCAGTTGCTTGGCCTTTTCCGGGTCGTAGGGGGCGTCCTTGATGCTGGTGTCATAGGACCACTGGGTGGGCGGCATGCCATTGACCGCCAACTGGCCGGCGCCCTGGTACACCGACTCGATGATCTTCTTCTTGTCCACGGCCATGTCCAGCGCCTGGCGGACTTCCAGCTTGGCCATCGGGTTGGGCTCGTTGCTGCCCTTGATCTTGTCCATCACGTTGTAGGCGATGTAGCCCAGGTTGAAGCCGGCCTGCTGCGGCATCTGCAGGTTCTTGTCGGCCTTGAGCGGCTCGATGTCGGCCGGGCGCGGGAACAGGGTGACCTGACACTCGTTCTTCTTCAGCTTCTGCATGCGCACCGAGGCGTCGGTGGTGATGGCGAAGATCAGGTTGTCGATCTTCACGTCCTCGGGCTTCCAGTAGTCCTTGTTGCCCTTGAAGCGGATTTGCGCGTCCTTCTGGTACTTGCTGAACACGAACGGGCCGGTGCCGATCGGCTTCTGGTTGATATCGGCGGCCTTGCCGTCCTTGAGCAACTGGTCGGCGTATTCGGCCGACTGGATCGAGGCGAAGCTCATGGCCAGGTTCTGGATGAACGCGGCGTCCACTTCGTTGAGGGTGAACTTGACGGTGTGCGCGTCGACTTTCTCCACCTTGGCGATGTTCTTGTCCATGCCCATGTCGGTGAAGTAGGGGAACTCGGTGGGGTAGGCCTTACGGAACGGGTGGTTCTTGTCGAGCATGCGGTTGAAGGTGAACAGCACGTCGTCGGCGTTGAATTCGCGGGTGGGCTTGAAGTAGTCGGTGGTGTGGAACTTCACCCCTTCGCGCAGGTGGAAGGTGTAGGTCTTGCCGTCGTCGGCCACATCCCACTGGGTTGCCAGGCCCGGGATCACGGCGGTGCCGCCACGTTCGAACTGGGTCAGGCGGTTGAACACGGTTTCTGCCGATGCGTCGAAGTCGGTTCCGGTGGTGTATTGCCCCGGGTCGAAGCCTGCCGGGCTGCCTTCTGAGCAGAACACCAGGTTGGACGCGGCGTGGGCCAATGGGGCCCCGGCCAGTAGGCCTGCGCCGAGCAGGAACGGAATGACTGCGTGTTTAAGCATGGTGGCCTCATTCTTGTCATTTTTGATTTGAGGTGGCCTCGTGAGCCGACCTGCGGATACTTATGCAGGGGATATTCCCAATGCAACACTCTGGAGGATAGTTGGCGTCAGAAAAGTAGTACGAGCGTACATGGATGTCGCATTCGTATAACTTTCAGCGAAGTTGAACGTTTGCGTGGGCGAAATGATGGCTTTTTACGAGATATTTCGGAGCGGGGGAGTTTGTAGGACGCACTTCTCTGGTGCGTAGGAAATTTCCGTAATTCGTGTAAGAGCGAGATTCTTTGTAGGAGCGGGCTTGCCCCGCGAACACCGGCAAAGCCGGTGCCATCCACCGCATTGCCAGTCTTCGCGGGGCAAGCCCGCTCCTACAGTTGGAATCAAGGCATCTGTACTTCGATCAACCCATCGGCATTCATGCTGACTTCACTGGTGCCGGCCTCGATATCCGGCGCTGGCGCCGCCTGGTCCGCCGCCTTGGCCATCATCGCCATCGGCGCGCTGCGCAGGTAAGGGCGCGGGTAGCCGGAGCTGTTGAGGTTCAGGCTCACCACCTTGTAGCCCTTGCCGCCGAGTGCTTCGGTGGCCAGCTGCGCACGGGCCTTGAAGGCGTTCACCGCATCCTTGAGCAGTTCATCCTCGCTGGCCTTGCGCGTGGCCGGGGCGATGGAGAAGTCCATGCCGCCCATCTTCAAGTCTTGCAGCAGGTCGGCGGTGAGCTGGGACAAGGCCGGGAAGTCGGCGCTTTCCAGGCGCACCTCGGCACGTTCACGCCAGCCGGTGATCTTCTGGCCCTTGGCGTCATACACCGGGTAGCTGTTGCGGCTGCCCTGGCTGATTTTCACGTCCTTGACCTGGCGCGCCTGCTGCACCGCCTTGTTCATGGTTTCGGTGATCTGCTTGGCGAGCTTGCCCGGGTCGGTGTTCTGCGCTTCGCTGTAAAGGGTCACGACCATCAGGTCGCGCGCCACTTCCTTGCTGACTTCGGCGCGCAGCGACACCTGGTTGTAACGCGGCTCGTCGGCAGCCAGCGCTGGCAGGCTGGCGAGCAGGCCGCAGGAAAGAACGAGGGCGGCGCCGCGACGTGGCATGTGCATGGGTTACTCCTTGGCAAATAGTGGGCGTGAGTTCTGGCTGTCCATATCACGCATGGCCCATCAGACCCGGAGCAGTGTAGTGGGTTCAAAAGTGCCACCATGAACTTGTGACAAAGTGTGGCGCTTTGCCGCATCGCTGCAGCGAGGCGCCCGGCTTCGGTATACTCCAGCCGATTTTCCTGGAGCACTCATCAGGAGAGCTCATGCTCGCTGCCGTACAACCGCTGTCCGCCACACGCCAGAACCTCTGGCGCCTGACCGTAATCCGGGTTCTGGTCCTGGCCGCCCAGGCCGGCTCCGTGGGCGTCGCCTACTGGACCGACCTGCTGCCGCTGCCCTGGCTGTCGCTGGCCGCGACCCTGGCCTTGTCGTCGATTCTCTGTGCCTTCACGGCGCTGCGCCTGCGCCTGTCGCTGCCGGTTACCGAAACCGAATACGCCCTGCAATTGGCCTGCGACCTGTTGATCCACAGCGCGTTGCTGTACTACACCGGTGGCTCGACCAACCCGTTCGTGTCGTATTACCTGGTGCCACTGGCGATTGCCGCGGTGACCTTGCCGTGGCTGTATTCGCTGATCCTTTCCGGCATCGCCCTGACCGCCTACAGCCTGCTGCTGGTGAAGTTCTACCCGCTGGAGGGGCTGCCGCTGGCGCGGGACAAGATGCAGGTCTATGGCATGTGGCTGAGCATCGCCCTGGCCGCAGCGGTGATTACCTTCTTCGCGGCGCGCATGGCGGAAGAATTGCGCCGCCAGGAACAGCTGCGCGCCGAGCGCCGCGAAGAAAGCCTGCGCGACGAACAGTTGCTGGCCGTGGCCACCCAGGCCGCCGGCGCCGCCCACGAGCTGGGCACGCCCCTGGCGACCATGAGCGTGCTGCTCAACGAGATGCGCCAGGACCATACCGACCCCTTGCTGCAGGAAGACCTGCAGATCCTTCAAGACCAGGTCAAGTTGTGCAAGGAAACCTTGCAGCAACTGGTGCGCGCCGCCGAGGCCAACCGTCGCCTGGCCGTGGTCGAGCAGGACGTGACCGTGTGGCTCGACGAGGCGCTGAACCGCTGGCACCTGATGCGCCCGGAGGCCAGCTACCGCTTCCAGCGCCTGCGCGACGGCCAACTGCCGCGCCTGACCCCGCCGCCAGACCTGACCCAGGCGCTGCTGAACCTGTTGAACAATGCCGCCGATGCCTGCCCGGACGACCTGCAGGTGACCCTCGACTGGGACGCCCAGGATATCCTGATCAGCATCCGCGACCATGGCCCCGGCGTGCCGCCGGCCATTGCCGAAGCCATCGGCAAACCCTTCATTACCACCAAGGGCAAAGGCTTCGGCCTGGGCCTGTTCTTGAGCAAGGCCAGCGTGACCCGTGCGGGCGGTTCGGTAAAACTCTATAGTCATGAACAGGGTGGCACCCTGACCGAACTGCGCCTGCCCCATGGCAAGCGAGGAGATGAATGATGAGCGAAGAAAACCAGGTCGAAAGCGAAGAGCTGCCGCACCTGCTGCTGGTGGACGATGACGCCACCTTTACCCGGGTCATGGCCCGTGCCATGAGCCGCCGCGGCTTTCGCGTGAGCACGGCCGGTTCCGCCGAGGAAGGCCTGATCCTGGCCCAGCAGGACCTGCCTGACTACGCCACGCTGGACCTGAAGATGGAAGGCGACTCGGGCTTGGTGCTGCTGCCCAAGCTGCTGGAGCTGGACCCGGAAATGCGCGTGGTGATCCTGACCGGTTACTCAAGCATCGCCACGGCGGTGGAAGCGGTCAAGCGCGGCGCCTGCAACTACCTGTGCAAGCCGGCCGACGCCGACGATGTGCTGGCAGCGCTGCTGTCCGAGCATGCCGACCTGGACACCCTGGTGCCGGAAAACCCGATGTCGGTGGACCGCCTGCAGTGGGAGCACATCCAGCGCGTGCTGAACGAACACGAAGGCAACATCTCGGCCACCGCGCGGGCCTTGGGCATGCACCGCCGTACCCTGCAGCGCAAATTGCAGAAGCGACCGGTTCGCCGCTGAGTCAGTTCAGGCTTCTTCGCGGGGCAAGCCCGCTCCTACAGGGATCGCATACCTCCTGTAGGAGCGGGCTTGCCCCGCGAAGAGGCCGGTAAAAACTTCCCTGAAGTCCCGCTCGATCCCCGCATTTCCTGATGTGTTGGCGTATCATTAGCCACCTAACGGCAACCCCTTCAGGACCGCTTGCGCATGCTTGCCCTTCTTATCCAGACGCTGAACATCACGGCGCCCGTCTTCGCCATGCTGTTCATGGGCGTGCTGCTCAAACGCATCCACCTGATCGACGACAACTTCAACCGCGTCGCCTCGCAACTGGTGTTCAACGTCTGCATGCCGGCGCTGCTGTTCCTTGGCATCTACCATGCCGACCTCGCCGCCGCGGTCAAACCCAAGGTCATCCTCTATTTCGTCGCCGCCACCCTGGTGGGCTTCGCCGTGGCCTGGGGCATGGCCATCTGGCGCAGCCCGCTGGCCGACCGCGGCATCTACACCCAGGGCGCGTTTCGCGGCAACAACGGGGTTATCGGCCTGGCCCTGGCGGCCAGCCTCTACGGTGACTACGGCATCTCCCTGGGCGCGGTGCTCGCGGGCCTGGTGATCCTGATGTACAACTCGCTGTCGGCCGTGGTGCTGGCGGTGTACAGCCCGGACTTGAAGTCCGACCCCTGGAGCATCTGCAAGAGTATCTTCAGCAACCCGCTGATCCTCAGCGTGCTGGTGGCCACGCCCATGGCCTACGGCCAGGTGCCGTTGCCCAACTGGCTGCTTACCTCCGGCGACTACCTGGCGCAGATGACCCTGCCGCTGGCGCTGATCTGCATTGGTGGCACCCTGTCGCTGGCGGCCCTGCGCGACAGTGGCAGGCTGGCCATCGACGCAAGCCTGGTGAAGATGGTCTGGCTGCCGCTGATCGGCACGCTCGGGGCCTGGCTGTGTGGGTTCCGCGGTGCGGAGCTGGGCATCCTGTTCCTCTACATTGGCAGCCCCACGGCGGCAGCCAGCTACGTCATGGCCCGCGCGGCCAATGGCAACCATGAACTGGCGGCCTCAATCATCGTGATTACTACGCTAATGGCGGCGATTACCACCAATATTGGTATTTTCATCTTGCAGTGGGGCGGATGGATCTAGATCCTTGACTGCAAACAACAGCAACAACACTGCCTCACTGAGCCAAAGGACACTTCATGCAAGACCAGAGCACGCCCGAGCAGCTTAAGCGCGGGCTGAAGAATCGCCATATCCAGCTGATCGCGCTGGGCGGTGCCGTGGGTACCGGGTTGTTCCTGGGCATCGCCCAGACCATCCAGCTGGCCGGCCCCTCCGTTTTGCTGGGCTACGCCATTGCAGGCCTGATGGCCTTCCTGATCATGCGCCAGCTGGGCGAAATGGTGGTCGAGGAGCCGGTTGCCGGTAGCTTCAGCCACTTCGCCCACCAGTACTGGAGCGAATTCGCAGGGTTCGTCTCGGGCTGGAACTACTGGGTGGTGTACGTGCTGGTGGGCATGGCCGAGCTCACGGCCGTGGGCATCTACGTGCAGTACTGGTGGCCGGAATTCCCCACCTGGGCGACGGCGGCGATCTTCTTCGTGGCGATCAACCTGATCAACCTCACCCAGGTGAAGGTGTACGGCGAGATGGAGTTCTGGTTCGCCCTGGTGAAGGTGGTGGCGATCATCAGCATGATCGGCTTTGGCGCCTGGATGCTCGCCAGCGGCCACGGCCGCGCGGATGCCAGCGTGGCCAACCTGTGGCAGTACGGCGGGTTCTTCCCCAATGGCGTCAGCGGCCTGGTGATGGCGCTGGCGGTGATCATGTTTTCGTTCGGCGGCCTGGAGCTGGTGGGCATTACCGCCGCCGAGGCCGACAACCCGCGCCAGAGCATTCCCAAGGCCACCAACCAGGTGGTGTACCGCATCCTGATCTTCTACATCGGTGCGCTGGCGGTGCTGCTGTCGCTGTACCCGTGGCAGAAGGTGGTGCAGGGCGGCAGCCCGTTCGTGATGATTTTCCATGAACTGGACAGCGACCTGGTGGCGACCATCCTCAATATCGTGGTGCTTACCGCTGCGCTGTCGGTTTACAACAGCTGCGTGTACGCCAACAGCCGCATGCTGTTTGGCCTGGCCAGCCAGGGTGATGCACCACGCCAGTTGCTCAAGGTGAGCCGCAGTGGCGTGCCGCTGACGGCGCTGGGGGTGTCGGCGTTCGCCACCGGCCTGTGTGTGGTTATCAACTACCTGATGCCGGGTGAGGCCTTTGGTTTGCTGATGGCCTTGGCGGTGTCGGCGCTGGTGATCAACTGGGCGAGCATCAGCATCACCCACCTGAAGTTCCGCAAGGCCAAGCTTGCAGCCGGTGTCACGCCGTTCTACAAGAGCTTGGGGCACCCGCTGACCAACTACCTGTGCCTGGCATTCATCGTGCTGATTCTGGTGGTGATGTACCTGACCCCGCCGATTCGCATTTCGGTGATGCTGATCCCGGGGTGGATTCTGCTGTTGTGGGTGGCCTTCAAGATCAAGAAAGCGCGGCAGGCGTAGGCCAGGCGCCGCTCAGCGGCGCATCGCGAGCTACGCTCGCTCCTACCGGTACAGCGCAATCCTGGTGCGACGCATACCGGTACAGCGCAATCCTGGTGTGACGCATGCCGGTACAGCGCAATCCTGGTGTGACGCATACCGGTACAGCGTGGACCTGGTAGGAGCGAGCGTAGCTCGCGATGCTTTTTCAGTGCTGGCGCCGCCAGGCGCGCAAGGTGGTGTACAGCAGCACCAAGCCCAGCACCGGCAGCACATAGAACAGCATCAGCCGCTCCAGCCGCCCTGCCAGCGGCATGCCCATGGTAAAGGCCGCCACGTGCAGGCCGTAGGCCAGGTACAGGCACAGAAACACCAGCCCTTCGGCGCGTGTTACCCGGTAGCCGGAGTAGAACACCGGCAGGCTCAGCGCAGCGACGCCCAGCATCACCGGGAAATCGAAGCCCAGGGCGTTGGGTGAAATGCTCAGCGGCTGTGGAGCAACTAGCGCGGTCAGCCCAAGCACCGCCAGCAGGTTGAACAGGTTGCTGCCGATCACCGTGCCCACGGCAATCTCGCGCTCACCGCGCAGGGCGGCGACCAGGGCGGTGGCCAGCTCCGGCAGCGAGGTGCACACCGCAACCACCGTCAAACCGATTACCCGTTCGGACAGCCCCAGGTCGGTTGCCACCTCCACGGCAGCCTCCAGCAGCAAATGCCCGGCCAGGCTGAGCAACAGCAGCCCGAAAAGCACCTGCAGCAAGGTCGCCGACCAGAACCGTGCGGCGCTGACGGCCACCGGGGGCGGTGCGGGGTAGGTGCGTGAATAATGGCGCGACTGGTGCCAGAGCATGGCCAGGTAGCCCCCCAGTGCCAGCAGCAACAGCAGGCCTTCGATCCGGCCCAGCTGGCCATTGCCGCACAGGGCATAGACCAGCCCGCTGGCGACGATCATCAGGGGGATGTCCAGGCGTACCAGTTGGCGTGAAACCCGCAGCGGGATAATCAGTGCCGCCAGGCCGAGAATCACCAGCACATTGAAGATGTTGCTGCCGATCACGCTGCCCACGGCCACGTCGGGCGCGCCCTGGTAGGCGGCCTGCAGGCTCACGGTCAGCTGCGGTGCGGTGCTGCCGAAGGCCACCAGGCTCAGGCCGATGATCAATGGCCGCACGTGCAGGCGCAGGGCCAGGCGCAACGCCGCGCGCACCAGCAATTCGGCCCCGGCGACCAGCAGCGGCAGGGCGATGCACAGTTGCAGCAGGCTGGAAGTGGGGAGGGTGGCCAGGTCGAAAATGATGAAGACTCCTGTCGGCTCAGTCGCTCAGCCCTTGTACCCGGACGCGCGCCGTTCCGCTACGGAGCATGCCGATTTTTTCTGCAGCCGCGCGTGACAGGTCGATCAGGCGCCCGCGTGTGTGCGGGCCGCGGTCGTTGATGCGCACCACGACGCTGCGATCGTTGGCCAGGTTGGTAACCAGTACCCGGCTGCCGAACGGCAGGCTGCGGTGGGCGGCAGTCAGGCCGTGCTGGTTGAAGGCATCGCCGCTGGCGGTGCGTTTGCCGTGGTGGCGTGAGCCGTAATAGGACGCGGTGCCGGTTTCGTCGTAACCGCGGGGGTCGATGTCGTGGCTGGCGCAGCCGGCCAGGACGGAGAAGAGGGCGAGGGTGCTGAGGGATCGCTTTAGCAATTCAGATGCTCTCCAGGGCGGCCATTCGCGGGCAAGCCCGCTCCCACAGGTGTAGCGGTGTTCCTGTGGGAGCGGGCTTGCCCGCGAACGAGGGCGAAGCCCTCGCAGGGCTACAGGGAAAAAACAATCACCCTTCGAGCTTGGCCTTGAGCAATTGGTTCACCTGCCCCGGGTTGGCCTTGCCCTTGGAGGCCTTCATGGCCTGGCCGACGAAGAAGCCGAACATCTTGCCGCGCTTGGCCTCGTCGGCGGCGCGGTACTGTTCGACCTGCTCGGCATTGGCGGCAAGCACCTCGTCGAGCATCTTGTCGATCGCACCGGTGTCGGTAACCTGCTTGAGGCCTTTGCTTTCAATGATGCAGTCGGCATCGCCTTCACCGGCAGCCATGGCCTCGAACACGGTCTTGGCGATCTTGCCGCTGATGGTGTTGTCGCGAATGCGCAGCAGCATGCCACCCAGGTGCGCGGCGCTGACCGGGGCCTGGTCGATTTCCACGCCCAGTTTGTTCAGCAGGCTGCCCAGCTCGACCATGACCCAGTTGGCGGCCAACTTGGCATCGCCGCCAACCTTGACCACTTCTTCGAAGTAGTCGGCCTGTTCGCGGCTCGAAGCCAGCACGTTGGCGTCGTAGGCCGACAGGCCGTACTGGCTCTGGAAGCGCTCGACCTTCTGCGGTGGCAGCTCGGGAAGGCCTGCGCGAACGGTTTCCAGGAAGCTGTCCTCGATCACCACCGGCAGCAGGTCCGGGTCGGGGAAGTAGCGGTAGTCGTTGGCCTCTTCCTTGCTGCGCATCGAGCGCGTTTCGTCCTTGTTCGGGTCGTACAGGCGGGTTTCCTGCACCACCTTGCCGCCGTCCTCGATCAGGTCGATCTGGCGCTGGATCTCGCTGTTGATCGCCCGTTCGATGAAGCGGAACGAGTTGACGTTCTTGATCTCGCAGCGGGTGCCGAACTCGGCCTGGCCTTTCGGGCGGATCGACACGTTGCAGTCGCAACGCAGCGAACCTTCGGCCATGTTGCCGTCGCAAATGCCCAGGTAGCGCACCAGCGCGTGGATCGCCTTGACGTAGGCCACGGCTTCCTTGGCGCTGCGCATGTCCGGCTCGGAGACGATCTCCAGCAGCGGGGTGCCGGCACGGTTCAGGTCGATACCGGTGGAGCCGCTGAAGTCTTCGTGCAGGCTTTTGCCGGCGTCTTCCTCCAGGTGCGCCCGAGTGACGCCGATGCGCTTGATGGTGCCGTCTTCCAGGGCGATGTCCAGGTGGCCCTTGCCGACGATCGGCAGGTCCATCTGGCTGATCTGGTAGCCCTTGGGCAGGTCGGGGTAGAAGTAGTTCTTGCGCGCAAACACGTTGCGCTTGCCGATCTCGGCATCGATCGCCAGGCCGAACATGCAGGCCATGCGCACGGCTTCCTGGTTCAGCACCGGCAGAACACCGGGCATCCCTAGGTCAACCAGGCTGGCCTGGGTGTTCGGCTCGGAGCCGAAGGTGGTGGCGCTGCCGGAGAAGATCTTCGACTGGGTGGCCAGCTGGGTATGAATCTCCAGCCCGATCACAACTTCCCATTGCATGTGTGAATTCCTCAGAAGCCGTTAGGGGCGCGGGTGTGCCAGTCGGTGACTTGCTGGTAGCGGTGCGCGACGTTGAGCAGGCGGCCTTCCTGGAAATACGGGGCCAGCAGCTGCACGCCGACCGGCAGGCCATCGACGAAGCCGGCTGGCATCGACAGGCCCGGCAGGCCTGCCAGGTTGGCGGTGATGGTGTAGACGTCTTCCAGGTAGGCGGCGACCGGGTCGCTGCTCTTGGCGCCAAGCTTCCAGGCCGGGTTCGGCGTGGTTGGGCCGAGGATCAGGTCGACGCCTTCGAAGGCGGCCATGAAGTCGTTCTTGATCAGCCGGCGGATCTGCTGCGCCTTGACGTAGTAGGCATCGTAGTAGCCAGCCGACAGGGCATAGGTGCCGACCATGATGCGCCGCTGCACTTCGGCGCCGAAGCCTTCGCCACGGGAGCGCTTGTACAGGTCGGTGAGGTCCTTGGGCTCTTCGCAGCGGTAGCCGAAGCGCACGCCGTCGAAGCGCGACAGGTTGGAGGATGCTTCTGCAGGGGCGATCACGTAGTACGCCGGAATGGCGTGCTGCATGTTCGGCAGGCTGATTTCCTTGACCACCGCGCCGAGCTTTTCCAGCTCCTTGACGCTGGCCTGGACCAGTTCGGCGATGCGCGGGTCGAGGCCGGCGCCGAAGTATTCCTTCGGCAGGCCGATGCGCAGGCCCTGCAGCGAGCCGTTCAGGCTGGCGCTGTAGTCCGGCACCGGTTCGTCGATGCTGGTGGAGTCCTTGGCATCGAAGCCGGCCATGCCTTGCAGCAGCAGGGCGCAGTCTTCGGCGGTGCGCGCCAGCGGGCCGCCCTGGTCGAGGCTCGAGGCGTAGGCGATCATGCCCCAGCGCGATACGCGGCCGTAGGTGGGCTTGAGGCCGGTGAGGTTGGTCAGCGCCGCCGGCTGACGGATCGAACCGCCGGTGTCGGTGCCGGTGGTGGCCGGCAGCAGGCGCGCCGCCACGGCGGCGGCCGAGCCACCGGACGAGCCGCCTGGCACGTGCTCGAGGTTCCACGGGTTCTTCACCGCGCCATAGTGGCTGGATTCGTTGGCCGAACCCATGGCGAACTCGTCCATGTTGGTTTTGCCCAGGGTGACCATGCCGGCTTCGGCCAGCTTGGCGACCACGGTGGCGTCGTAGGGCGCGTTGAAGTTGTCGAGCATCTTCGAGCCGCAGCTGGTGCGCACGCCCTGGGTGCAGAACAGGTCTTTGTGGGCGATTGGCGCACCCAGCAGCGCACCGCCTTCACCGGCGGCGCGACGGGCGTCGGCGGCACGCGCCTGGCCCAGGGCCAGGTCTTCGGTGACGCTGATGAAGCTGTTGATCTGTGGGTCGAGTTGCTTGACCCGCGCCAGCAGGGCGGTGGTCAGCTCTTCGGAGGAAAACGACTTGTCGGCGAGTCCGCGGGCGATCTCGGCCAGGGTCAATTCATGCATGGCAGGCTCTTTCCCTTACTCGATGACTTTCGGAACCAGGTACAGACCGCTTTCGGTCGAAGGTGCGATGGCCTGGTAGGCGTCGCGCTGGTTGCTTTCGGTGACCTGGTCGGGACGCAGGCGCTGGCTGGCCTCCAGGGGGTGGGCCAGGGGCTCGATGCCAGTGGTGTCGACCGCTTGCATCTGGTCGACCAGCCCAAGAATGCTGTTCAGGGCATCGGTAATGCGTGGCAGTTCGCCTTCATTCAGGCCCAGACGGGCCAGATGGGCGATCTTTTCCACGTCGCTGCGTTCAAGCGCCATGGGGATCTCCAGGGGAAACGAGAAGCGGATAGTCCGCAGTGAGGAACATGTCAGCATTTTGGCGGTCTAACGGCCGCGATCATCTGCTGGCGTGCTCGGAAAAACAGCCAATTTAACATATTGGCTCCTTGCCCAAAATCCCTGCCATTGTTAGAGTTTGCCGCACTTTTTTACCCACGCTTTCCCCAGGGTCACTTTCCCATGTTCAAGAAACTGCGTGGCATGTTTTCCAGCGATCTTTCCATCGACCTGGGTACTGCCAACACCCTTATTTACGTGCGTGAGCGCGGTATCGTCCTGAATGAGCCCTCGGTTGTTGCCATCCGTACCCACGGCAACCAGAAAAGCGTCGTCGCCGTCGGTACCGAAGCCAAACGCATGCTGGGCCGTACGCCCGGCAACATTGCTGCCATTCGTCCGATGAAGGACGGCGTCATCGCCGACTTCAGCGTTTGTGAAAAAATGTTGCAGTACTTCATCAACAAGGTGCACGAGAACAGCTTCCTGCAGCCTAGCCCGCGCGTACTGATCTGCGTGCCGTGCAAGTCGACCCAGGTCGAGCGCCGTGCCATCCGTGAATCGGCACTGGGTGCCGGTGCCCGTGAAGTGTTCCTGATCGAAGAACCAATGGCCGCTGCCATCGGTGCCGGTCTGCCGGTTGAAGAAGCCCGCGGCTCGATGGTCGTCGATATCGGTGGTGGTACCACTGAAATCGCGCTGATCTCGCTGAACGGCGTGGTCTACGCCGAGTCCGTGCGCGTAGGTGGCGACCGCTTCGACGAAGCCATCGTGACCTACGTGCGTCGCAACTACGGCAGCCTGATCGGTGAATCCACCGCCGAGCGCATCAAGCAGGAAATCGGCACTGCCTACCCAGGCGGCGAAGTGCGTGAAGTCGACGTGCGTGGCCGTAACCTGGCCGAAGGCGTGCCACGTGCCTTCACCCTGAACTCCAACGAAGTGCTCGAGGCCCTGCAGGAATCCCTGGCGACCATCGTCCAGGCGGTCAAGAGCGCCCTGGAGCAGTCGCCGCCGGAGCTGGCCTCGGACATCGCCGAGCGCGGCCTGGTGCTGACCGGTGGTGGCGCGCTGCTGCGTGACCTCGACAAGCTGCTGGCCCAGGAAACCGGCCTGCCGGTGATCGTTGCCGAAGACCCGCTGACCTGCGTCGCCCGTGGCGGCGGTCGCGCCCTGGAAATGATGGACAAGCACGCCATGGACCTGCTTTCGAGCGAGTGATCCACGCGGCTTTCGAGTGCCCGGTTTACAGGTAGCACGCGCAGTGCTACCTGTATGTGCTGGGCTGGCGTCCGTCCGGGCGTCGTTTCCGTCAACCCGCAACCAGGCTGGTGCGTTGTCCCATGTCCAATGACCTCCTGAGTCGTCCACGAGGAACGGCCCATTAAACCGCTTTTTTCCAAGGGCCCTTCGCTGGGCGTTCGCCTGCTGGTACTGGTGGTGCTGTCGGTCGCGTTGATGGTTGTCGACGCGCGCTTCGACGTGCTCAAGCCGGTGCGCAGCCAGATGGGCCTGGTGCTCATGGAATCGTACTGGATCACCGACCTGCCGCAACGTGTGTGGCAAGGCGTGGCTGGCCAGTTCGGCAGCCGCACCGAGTTGATTGCCGAGAACGAAAAGCTCAAGACCGAGGCCCTGCTGCTGCAGGGGCGCCTGCAGAAGCTGGCGGCCCTGACCGAGCAGAACGTGCGCCTGCGTGAATTGCTCAACTCCTCGGCGCTGGTCAACGAGAAGGTCGAGGTGGCCGAGCTGATCGGCGTCGACCCCAACCCGTTCACCCACCGTATCCTGATCAACAAGGGCGAGCGCGACGGCGTGTTCCTCGGCCAGCCGGTGCTCGACGCCCGTGGCCTGATGGGTCAGGTGGTCGAGCTGATGCCCTACACCTCGCGGGTGCTGCTGCTCACCGACACCACCCACAGCATTCCGGTGCAGGTGAACCGCAACGGCCTGCGTGCCATTGCCAGCGGCACCGGCAACCCGGAACGCCTGGAGCTGCGCCATGTGGCCGATACCGCCGACATCAAGGAAGGTGACCTGCTGGTGAGTTCCGGCATGGGCCAGCGCTTCCCGGCCGGTTACCCGGTGGCCACGGTCAATGAAGTGATCCACGACTCCGGCCAGCCGTTCGCCATCGTTCGCGCCATCCCCACCGCCGCACTCAACCGCAGCCGCTACATGCTGCTGGTGTTCAGCGACCGGCGCACGCCGGAGCAGCGCGCCACCGACGCCGCCATCGCCCAGGAAGAGGCGGACCGCAAAGGTGCAGCAGCCAACGGCCAGCCGGCCGCCAGTGGCGAGCACCCAGCGCCCGCCGCCGCCCCGGCCCCTGCTGGCTCGCCCGCACCTGCCGCCCCGGCGGCCCAGGCGCCCGCCAGCCCCGCAGCCACGCCTGCGG
The DNA here is from genome assembly GCF_011752565.1 of Pantoea sp. Ap-967. Taxonomy (GTDB): domain Bacteria; phylum Pseudomonadota; class Gammaproteobacteria; order Pseudomonadales; family Pseudomonadaceae; genus Aquipseudomonas. The sequence goes on along the minus strand of NZ_VWXK01000006.1, from coordinate 180,041 downwards.
CACCTGCCACTCCACGGAGGCCATGATGGCCAAGTCGCGCCGTAACCACGGTTGGGTTATCTGGCTGACGTTTGCCGTCGGCCTGCTGCTGAGCGTGTCACCCATGCCGCAGTTTCTCGAAGTGTTCCGGCCCATGTGGCTGGCGCTGCTGGTATCGTTCTGGACCCTGAACGTGCCGAGCAAGGTGGGCATGACCACCGCCTTCGTCCTGGGCCTGGCCGAAGACGTGCTGTACGGCACGCTGCTGGGGCAGAACGCCTTCATCCTCACCCTCATCACTTTCCTGGTGCTGTCGTTGCAGCAGCGCCTGCGCATGTTCCCGTTGTGGCAACAGAGCCTGGTGATCCTGGTGATCTTCGGCATCGCCCAGTTGATCCAGCTGTGGCTCAGCGCCCTGACCGGTAACCGCCTGCCAACCCTGGCCCTGGTCTGGTCGGCGGTGATCAGCGCCTTGCTCTGGCCGTGGGTCAGCTTCGCCCTGCGCGACCTGCGCCGGCGCCTGCATATCAACTGACGGCGCCGCCACCACTGACAGGGAGATGTCTGCATGAACCCGCTCTACCTAGCCTCCGGCTCGCCGCGCCGGCGTGAACTGCTGACCCAGATTGGCGTGCCCTTTACCGTGGTCAGCGCCCCTGTCGATGAAACCCCGCTGCCCGGTGAGGGCGCCGAGGCCTACGTTGAGCGCCTGGCCCGGGCCAAGGCCGAGGCGGGCCTGGCCGCGGCCCCGGTTGAGCGCACCGCGGTGCTCGGCGCTGACACCGCCGTGGTGCTCGATGGTCGAATTCTCGGCAAGCCGGAAAACCGCGAACATGCCCTGGCCATGCTGGCTGACCTGGCAGGCCGTGAGCATCAGGTACTGACTGCCGTGGCACTGACCGATGGCCAGCGCTGCGAAAGCCTGTGCATCGCCAGCAGTGTGCGTTTTCGCCCCATCGACGAAGCCGAAGCCCAGCGCTACTGGGCCAGCGGGGAGCCAGCCGACAAGGCCGGTGGCTACGCCATCCAGGGCCTGGGGGCGGTGTTCGTCACCGGGCTGCAGGGCAGTTACTCCGCCGTGGTCGGGCTGCCCTTGAGCGAAACGGCCGAACTGCTCGCCCGCTTCGGTATCGCCTGCTGGCAGGTACCGGCGCTTTTGCCAGAGGTAACAAACAAGCGGTAGCAAGCCCAGCCCACGCGATCCATCATTATCCAAGACCTTTGACGAGAGCCTGCCATGAGTGAAGAGATCCTGATCAACATCACCCCGATGGAATCGCGCGTGGCGGTGGTGGAAAACGGGGTGCTGCAGGAAGTGCATGTCGAGCGCACCCAGCGCCGCGGCATCGTCGGCAATATCTACAAGGGCAAGGTGGTGCGCGTGCTGCCGGGCATGCAGGCGGCATTCGTCGACATCGGCCTGGAGCGGGCGGCGTTCATCCATGCCTCGGAAATTTCCCAGCGCGAAGGCTCGGCGGTGGAGAACATCACTGCCCTGGTGCACGAAGGCCAGGCCCTGGTGGTGCAGGTGACCAAGGACCCGATCGGCACCAAGGGTGCGCGCCTGACCACCCAGCTGTCGATTCCATCACGCTACCTGGTGTACATGCCGCGCAGCAGCCATGTGGGCATTTCCCTGAAGATCGAGGACGAAGCCGAGCGCGAGCGCTTGAAGAAACTGGTCAGCGATTGCATGGACAGCGAAAACATCAAGGATGCCGGCGGCTTTATCCTGCGCACCGCCGCCGAAGGCGCGCGGCCGGAAGAAATCCTGCAGGACATCCGCTACCTGCGTCGCTTGTGGGAGCAGATCGGCAGCCAGATCAAGACCTGCGGCGCGCCCACCGTCATCTACGAAGACCTGGGCCTGGCCCTGCGCACCCTGCGTGACCTGGTTAACCCGAAAATCGAGAAAATCCGCATCGACTCGCGGGAAAACTTCCAGAAGACCACGCAGTTCGTCGCCGAACTGATGCCGGAAATTGCCGACCGCCTGGAGCATTACCCAGGCGAGCGGCCGATTTTCGACCTGTATGGCGTGGAGGACGAGATCCAGCGCGCGCTGGAGCGCAAGGTGCCGCTCAAGTCTGGCGGCTACCTGGTCGTGGACCCGGCCGAAGCGATGACCACCATCGACGTCAACACGGGCGCCTTCGTCGGCCACCGCAACCTTGAAGAAACCATCTTCAAGACCAACCTCGAAGCTGCCACGGCCATTGCCCGCCAGCTGCGCCTGCGCAACATCGGCGGCATCATCATCATCGACTTCATCGACATGGAAGACGAAGAGCACCAGCGCCAGGTGTTGCGCACCCTGGAAAAGCAGCTTGAACGCGACCACGCCAAGACCAACATCATCGGCATCACCGAGCTGGGCCTGGTGCAGATGACCCGCAAGCGCACCCGCGAAAGCCTCGAACAAGTACTGTGCGAGCCCTGCGTGGCCTGCCAGGGCCGTGGCAAGCTGAAAACCCCTGAGACGATCTGTTACGAAATCTTCCGCGAAATCCTCCGCGAGGCCCGTGCCTACCAGGCTGAAGGCTACCGCGTGCTGGCCAACCAGAAAGTGGTCGACCGCCTGCTGGACGAAGAGTCTGGCAACGTTGCCGAGCTTGAGGCCTTCATTGGCAGAACCATTCGCTTCCAGGTCGAGTCGATGTATTCGCAGGAACAATACGACGTGGTGCTGCTCTGAGGCTTACTGATTACCCCGCCAAGATGGCCGAGCTGGCAAAACCGGCACTTGCGACCATCATGGTAAAACGACCTGGAGGGCGATGGCCATGGGACGTCTGAACCGCGTTCTGGTGACCTTGACCCGCTGGGGCCTGGGTACCTGCGCCTTGCTCGCGGTGCTGGTGGCGCTGTACGTGAGCCTCGGGCGCGAGCTGGTGCCGCTGGTGGCCGAATACCGCGCTGAAGCCGAGGACAAAGCCGAGCAGGCATTGGGCCTGCCCGTGCACGTGGGCGCGCTGGAAGGGCGCTGGAGCGGCCTGGCACCGGTGCTGCGGGTGCGCGACCTGCAACTGGGCGAGGGCGCCTCGGCCTTGCGCCTGGATGACGTCAAGGTGGTGCCCGACCTGTGGGCCAGCCTCACCTCCGGCCAGGTACGCCTGGCGCGCATTCAACTGGCGGGCCTGCAACTGATCCTGCGCGAAGACCAGCAGGGCGCTTGGGCCCTGGAAGGCCTGCCAAAAAAGGACGACACGCCGCTGGACCCTGCCGAACTGCTGCAGCGCCTGCGCCAGCTGGGGCGGGTCGATGTGTTCGACAGCCAGGTCACCTTGCAGCCCTGGCAGCGTGACCCCCTGACCCTCACCTATGTCAGCCTTGGCCTGCAGGCCGGCGCCTCGCGTCAGGCCCTGGACCTGCGCGCTACCCTGCCCGATGGCCAGCCGCTGGCGATCAACCTGCACAGCCGGGCAAACACCCAGGCCTTGGGTGAAAGTGAAGTACAGGCCTACCTGAGCCTGCCACAAAGCGACTGGAGCCAATGGTTGCCACCCCGCCTGTTCGGCCAGTGGCGGGCCGAAGCGCTGCGCGCCGGTGGCGAATTCTGGGTCGATTGGCGCAAAGGCCAGCTACAGCAGGCAGTGGTTCGCCTGAATGCGCCGCAACTGCGCGGCGCCTATGCCCAGCGCAAGGCCGTGAGCCTGGATAACCTGGCCCTCAATGCCTGGCTGCAGCGCCGGGGCGAAGGCTTCGACGTGGTGGTCGATTCACTGGCCATGAGCCTGGGCGACGCCCGCTGGGAGTCGCACCTGCAGCTCAGCCAGCGCCCAGGCCAGAACCCGGCCGAGGAAACCTGGCAGTTGCAGGCCGACCGCCTCGACCTCACGCCGCTGACGCCGTTGATCCAGGGGTTGGCACCGTTGCCGGACAAGCTCATGGCTGTGGTCGACGGGCTCAAGGTCACCGGAGCCCTGCGCAACGTGCGCCTCGACGCCCGGCCCAAGGCCGAGGGCGACCAGCGGCTGCAGTTCGCCGCCAACCTGGAGAAGGTCGGCTTCGACGCCTACCACGGCGCGCCGGCGGCCGGTAACGTCAGCGGCAGCATTGGCGGCGACCTGGGCCATGGCGAGCTGCGCCTGGATACCGACGCCTTCATGCTCCACCTGTACCCGATTTTCGCCAAGCCCTGGCAGTACCAGAAGGCCAATGCCCGCCTGACCTGGGCCCTGGACAAGCATGGCTTCACCCTGGTTGCGCCCTACCTCAAGGTGTTGGGCGACGAAGGCAAGATCGCCGGTGACTTCCTGATTCGCCTGCTGTTCGACGAAGGCGCGGAAAGCTACATGGACCTGCGCGTTGGCATGACCGAGGGCGATGGCCGCTACACCGCCAAGTACCTGCCCGAAGTGCTCAGCCCAGCCCTCGACGAGTGGCTGCGCAGCGCCATCGTCAAAGGCAATGTCGACCAAGGCTACTTCCAGTACCAGGGGTCGCTGAACCATGGCGCCACCCCCGAGTCGCGCAGCATCAGCCTGTTTTTCAAGGTGCGTGACGCGGCACTGGACTTCCAGCCAGGCTGGCCGCAGGTGCAGCACGTCGATGGCGATGTGCTGATCGAGGACAGCGGCGTGCGCATCAAGGCGCAGAAGGGCCTGCTGCTCGACACCCAGGTCAGCGACGTGAACGTGAACATCCCCCACGTCGACGCCGGCCAGCACAGTCACCTGTACCTGGACGGCGGTTTCGACGGCAGCCTGGGCGACGGCCTGAAAATTCTCAAGGAAGCGCCCATCGGCACGGGCGAGATCTTCGCGGGTTGGGAAGGCGAGGGGCCGCTCAAGGGCAGGGTCAAGCTCGACATTCCCCTGGCCCATGGCGAACGGCCCAAAGTGCTGGTGGACTTTGCCACGGCCGATGCACGCCTGAAAGTTGCCCCGCCAAGCCTCGACCTTACGCAACTGAAGGGTGATTTCAGCTTCGACCTGGACAAGGGGCTTAGTGGCAAGGGCATCAGCCTGCAGGCATTCGGCAAGCCGGTTACCGCGCAGATCACCGCCGAAGGCCAGCCGGGGCAGATGCAGACCCGCATCGATGCCAGTGGCCAGGTGGCGCTCAGGGCCTTGACCGACTGGTTACAGTTCAAGCAGACCCTGCCGGCTTCCGGCGAGATGCCCTACCAGCTGCAGGTCAACCTTGGCCACCGCGACAATAGCTTGAGCGTGGACTCTACGCTCAAGGGGCTGGGCATCGACCTGCCGGCGCCCTTCGGCAAAGCCGCAGGCGAAACCCGCAACAGCCGGTTCAGCATGAACCTGCAAGGGCCCGAGCGACGCTTCGATGCCCGCTACGATGAGCTGGCCCAGCTTGCCTACGCGGCGCCCTTGGAAAAACTCGGCCAGGGCCGTGGCGAGCTTTTGCTGGGTGCAGGCCAGGCGCAGTTGCCGACCGGCCAGGGCCTGCGGGTCAGGGGGCGGCTCGACAGCCTCGACCTGGCGCCCTGGCAGGAGCAGGCCGCGCGTTTTGCCGGCGACGACCCCGGTGGCAACGCCCGGCAGAACCTGCAAAGCGTCGACCTGAGCATCGGCCAGCTCAAGGCCTTCGGCATGGGCCTGAACCAGGCCGTGGTGCGCCTGGCCCGCGGTGGCCCGGCCTGGGACTTGCTCCTGGACAGCAAGGAAGTGATCGGCAACGCCCGGGTGCCCGACGCCCAGGGCGCACCCATTACCGTGCGCCTGCAAACCCTGCGCCTGCCCGCCGCCGACCCTGCCGAAGCGCAGTCGGAGGAGGGGCCCGACCCGCTGGCCACCTTCGACCCACGCAAGGTGCCGGCCCTGGACCTGGCCATCGACAAGCTGTACCGCGGCGACGACCTGTACGGCAGGGTTGGCCTGAAACTGCGCCCCACTGCGCGCGGCGTGTCGGCCCAGGACATCGACCTGGACCTCAAGGGCTTGCGTATCGGTGGCAGCGGCGGCTGGGAGGGCGCGGTCGGCGCCACCAGCAGCTGGTACAAGGGCCGCCTCGACGGCAAGGACCTGGGCGATGTGCTCAAGGCCTGGGGCTTCGCGCCCACCGTCACCAGCCGCGATTTCCACCTGGACGTCGATGGCCGTTGGCCCGGCTCGCCGGCGTATGTCGGCCTCAAGCGTTTCTCGGGAAGCATGGATGCCTCCATGCGCACCGGCCAGATCGTCGAAGTGGAGGGTGGCGCCCAGGCCCTGCGGGTGTTCGGGCTGCTCAACTTCAACTCGATCGGCCGGCGCTTGCGCCTGGACTTCTCCGACCTGTTTTCCAAGGGCCTGGCCTACGACCGGATCAAGGGCCTGCTGGTGGCCAGCGACGGTGTTTATGTGACCCGCGAGCCGATCAGCGTCACCGGGCCGTCGAGCAACTTCGAGCTGGACGGCACCCTGGACCTGGTGCGTGACCAGGTCAACGCCAACCTGCAGGTCAGCCTGCCGGTGACCAACAACCTGCCGTTGGCTGCGCTGATCGTGGGTGCGCCGGCGGTGGGCGGGGCACTGTTCCTGGTCGACCGGCTGATCGGTGACCGGGTTTCGCGCTTCGCCAGCGTGCACTATCGCGTCGAAGGTCCGTGGAAAGAGCCTAGAATCACCTTTGTGAAACCTTTCGACAAATAACCAGGAGTGCCCATGAAGGCAGCGGTCATCCAGATGGTCAGCCAGGACGATGTGCTGGGCAACCTGCAGCGTGCTGGCGCCCTGCTCGAACAGGCGGCACTGGGTGGCGCGCGGCTGGCGGTGCTGCCGGAGAACTTCGCGGCCATGGGGCGCAAGGACGCGGCGCTGATCGGCCGCGCCGAGGCCCTGGGTGAAGGGCCGATCCTGCCGTGGTTGAAACGCACGGCCCGCGACCTCAGATTATGGATAGTCGCCGGGACATTGCCGCTGCCGCCCCAGGGCCAGCCATACGCCAAGGCCCATGCCTGTTCGTTGTTGATCGACGACCAGGGTGAGCAGGTGGCGCGCTACGACAAGCTGCACCTGTTCGACGTGGACGTTGCCGACAACCGAGGCCGCTATCGTGAGTCCGACGACTATGCCCACGGTGGGCAGGTGGTGGTGGCCGACACGCCGGTAGGGCGCTTGGGGTTGAGCGTGTGCTACGACCTGCGCTTTCCCGAGTTGTACAGCGCGCTGCGCAGTGCCGGCGCGGAACTGATCACGGCCCCGGCCGCCTTCACCGCGGTGACGGGGGCGGCGCACTGGGAAGTGCTGGTTCGCGCGCGGGCCATTGAAACCCAGTGCTATGTGTTGGCTGCCGCCCAGGGCGGAACCCACCCTGGCCCACGGGAAACCCACGGCCATGCGGCGATCGTCGACCCTTGGGGGCGCATCGTCGCCGAACAGGCGCACGGTGAAGCGGTATTGCTTGCCGAGCGCGACATTGATGAACAGGCGTCCATTCGGGCGCGCATGCCGGTCACCTCGCACCGGCGCTTTTTCTCGCAGGACGCCTTGCGGCCTGCGCACACCTCGGAGTGACTATGAGCCAGATGTTATCCACCGTCAGCGAACAGCTCCTGGCCCCGGGCGGACTGACCCTGGACAGCCTGCAGGCTGTGCTGGGCGAGTTGGCGGGCCCCGGTATCGACGCCGCCGACCTGTATTTCCAGGGCCAGATTTCGGAAACCTGGGCGCTGGAGGACGGCATTGTCAAAGAGGGTAGCTTCAACCTCGACCAGGGCGTGGGCGTGCGCGCCCAGTCCGGTGAAAAGACCGGCTTCGCCTACAGCAACGCCATCAACCTCGAAGCGCTGACCTCGGCGGCGCGTGCCGCCCGTTCGATTTCCCGTGCCGGGCAGAATGGCAAGGTGCAGGCCTTCCGCAGCCAGGACGTGACCGCACTGTATGCGCCGGACAACCCGCTGGACGTGCTGAGCCGCGCCGAGAAGGTCGAACTGCTCAAGCGTGTCGACGCCGCCACCCGCGCCCTCGACCCGCGCATCCAGCAGGTCAGCGTGAGCATGGCCGGGGTTTGGGAGCGCATCCTGATCGCCGCCGCCGACGGCAGCCTGGCGGCTGACGTGCGCCCGCTGGTGCGCTTCAACGTCAGTGTCATCGTCGAACAGAACGGCCGCCGCGAGCGCGGCGGGCAGGGCGGGGGCGGGCGCACCGACTACCGCTTCTTCACCGAAGAGCGGGTCATGGGCTATGCCCGTGAAGCCTTGCGCCAGGCGCTGGTGAACCTTGAGGCGGTCCCGGCGCCGGCAGGCACCTTGCCGGTGGTACTGGGCTCTGGTTGGTCCGGTGTGCTGCTGCACGAGGCGGTGGGCCATGGCCTTGAAGGCGACTTCAACCGCAAGGGCAGCTCGGCGTTCAGTGGGCGCATTGGTGAGAAGGTCGCGTCTAGCCTGTGCACCATCGTCGACGACGGCACCTTGGAAGGCCGCCGTGGTTCGTTGAGCGTCGACGACGAAGGTACGCCGACCGAATGCACCACGCTGATCGAAAACGGCATCCTCAAGGGCTACATGCAGGACAAGCTCAACGCACGCCTGATGGGCATGGCGGTCACCGGCAACGGGCGCCGCGAATCCTACGCGCACCTGCCCATGCCGCGCATGACCAACACCTACATGCGCGCAGGCGAAAGCGACCCGCAGGAAATCATTGCCTCGGTGAAGAAGGGCATCTACTGCGCCAACCTGGGCGGTGGGCAGGTGGACATCACCAGCGGCAAGTTCGTCTTCTCGACCAGCGAAGCCTACCTGATCGAAGACGGCAAGATCACCGCACCGGTGAAGGGCGCGACCCTGATCGGTAACGGCCCGGAGGCCATGAGCCGGGTGTCGATGGTCGGCAATGACCTGGCACTGGACAGTGGCGTGGGTACGTGCGGCAAGGATGGGCAGTCGGTGCCGGTGGGCGTCGGCCAGCCAACCTTGAAACTGGATGCGATCACCGTAGGCGGAACCGGCGCCTGATGGCTACCGGGGCCTTTGTAGAGGCGGGCTTGCACCGCGTCGCCTGCTTCGCGGCGGTTCGACGCCTCGACAAGCCCGCTCCCACAGGGGATCGCCTACAGAGCCCCGGGGCAGTATCAGCGCAGGCCGCGCTGCATGTCGTCGAGGTCGCGGATGTACTTGAACACCTTGCGCGCAGCGGCAGGCGGCTTGTTCCGCGCTTTTTCATGCTGGGCGTGACGGATCAGCGAGCGCAGTTGCTGGCGATCGGTGTCGGGGTAGTCGTTGACGAACCGCTCCAGGTCTTCGTCGTTACCGTCGATCAGGCGGTCGCGCCAGCGCTCCAGGTTATGGAAGCGCTCGTTGTACTGGCGGCTGGAGCTGTCGATCTGCTCCAGCACGGCGTGAATGGCATCCAGGTCCTGGTCGCGCATCAGCTTGCCGACGAACGACATGTGGCGTTTGCGTGCGCCGTGGGCGGTGTGTTTGCTGGCGTCGGCCAGGGCCTTGCGCAGCTCGTCGGTGAGCGGCAGGCGTGCCAGGGTATCGGCCTTGACCGTGGTCAGGCGCTCGCCGAGTTCGACCAGCGCATGCAGCTCGCGCTTGATCTGGGTTTTGCTTTTTTCGCCGTCGAAGGCGTCGTATGAATCAACCATGGTGGCAGTCCGCTAGAAATCGTCGCCATGATAACCAGTCGGGGGCCGCTTGTCCGGCCCGGTCGCTGAATGACCCTCAGCCGAACGCAGAATTTGAGTGGAGAAAACCATGAGTGCAGTCCAGAGCGTAGGCCCCAAGGACCTGCCGGCGTTGCAGGAGCAGGTCGAGGCGATCATCGCAGAGGCCCGCAAGCAAGGCGCCAGTGCCTGCGAGGTGGCAGTGTCGCTGGAGCAGGGCCTGTCCACCACGGTGCGCCAGCGCGAGGTCGAAACGGTCGAGTTCAACCGTGACCAGGGCTTTGGCATCACCCTCTATGTCGGCCAGCGCAAAGGCTCGGCCAGCACCTCGGCCAGTGGCCCTGACGCTATCCGCGAAACCGTGGCCGCAGCATTGGCCATTGCCAAGCACACCTCCGAAGACGAATGCTCCGGCCTGGCCGATGCCGCCCTGATGGCCCGTGACATCCCGGACCTGGACCTGTATCACGACTGGGACATCGAGCCGGAAAGGGCCATCGAGATGGCGCTGGCCTGCGAAGCGGCGGCGTTCGATGCCGACAAGCGCATCCTCAATGCCGATGGCACCACCCTCAACACCCACCAGGGCTGCCGTGTGTATGGCAACAGCCATGGCTTCATCGGTGGCTACGCCTCGACCCGGCACAGCCTGAGCTGCGTGATGATCGCCGAAGGCGACGGGCAGATGCAGCGCGACTACTGGTACGACGTGAATCGCCAGGGCCAGTTACTGGCCGACCCGCGCAGCATCGGTGTGCGCGCTGCCCAGCGTGCTGCCAGCCGCCTGGGCGCGCGGCCAGTGCCGACGTGTGAGGTGCCAGTGCTGTTTTCGGCCGAGCTGGCCGGTGGCCTGTTCGGTAGCTTCCTGTCGGCGATTTCCGGCGGCAACCTGTACCGCAAATCGTCGTTCCTCGACGGCGCCATTGGCCAGCGCCTGTTCCCCAGCTGGCTGACCCTCGACGAGCGCCCGCATATCCCGCGTGCGCTGGGCAGCGCCGCGTTCGACGGTGATGGCCTGGCGACCTACGCCAAACCGTTCGTCGACAAGGGTGAGTTGGTGTCCTACCTGCTGGGCACCTATTCCGGGCGCAAGCTGAGCCTGCCGAGCACGGCCAATGCCGGGGGCGTACATAACTTGTATGTCACCCATGGCGTCGAGGACCAGGCGGCGTTGATCCGGCGCATGGGCCGCGGCTTGCTGGTGACCGAACTGATGGGGCACGGGTTGAACATGGTGACCGGCGATTATTCGCGCGGCGCGGCAGGTTTCTGGGTCGAGAACGGCGAGATTCAACACGCCGTGCAGGAAGTGACTATCGCCGGCAATATGAAGGACATGTTCCAGCAGATCGTGGCGATTGGCAGTGATCTTGAAACCCGTAGCAATATTCACACAGGCTCGGTGCTGATCGAGCGCATGACGGTGGCGGGTAGCTGATCGGTTGCCTGTTCGGGCCTCTTCGCGGGGCAAGCCCGCTCCTAACAGGCGGGCTTGACCCGCGAAGAGGCCCATGCAAATACTGCATGAACCCCAACCCGGCCATCGCGCCGGGTTTTTTCTTTGCATTCGCCCACTTGAAGTGATTACGTTTATCACTTAATAATGAATATCATTATCCAGTAACTCGGCGATGATGTTCATGAAACCCGTCCTGCGCGAACTGCCCTACCTGGAAAACTGGCGCTGGCTCAGCCGGCGCATTCGTTGCGCCCTCGAACCTGACGAGCCGCGCCTGATCGAGCACTACCTGGCCGAAGGCCGCTACCTGGTGTGCTGCACCGAAACCTCGCCATGGACCGTGGCCCTGACGTCCTTCCGCCTGCTGCTGGATACCGCCTGCGACCGCATGCTGCCGTGGCACTGGCGGTGCTTGTGCCTGGACCAGGCCTGGCGGCCATTGCTCGACCTGCGCAACCTCGACCGCCGCGAACAGAACCAGCGCTGGCAGCCCTACGCCCTGCAGTTGGCCAACTGCCAACTGCTGCCGTCGATTTCCCCCGATGAACTGATGCAAGGATTTGATGATGAGTGATACCCGTATCGAGCGTGACAGCATGGGCGAACTGCAGGTGCCGGCCCAGGCCCTGTACGGTGCCCAGACCCAGCGCGCGGTCGACAATTTCCCGATCAGCGGCCAGCGCATGCCGGCCCAGTTCATCCGCGCCCTGCTGCTGGCCAAGGCCGCCGCTGCCAAGGCCAACGTCGAGCTGGAGCAGCTGACGGCAGGGCAGGGCCAGGCCATCGTCAAGGCGGTGGAGCAACTGCTGGCCGAGGATTTCATCCAGCACTTCCCGGTGGATGTCTACCAGACCGGCTCCGGCACCAGTTCGAACATGAACGCCAACGAGGTCATCGCTACCCTGGCCAGCCGCGTGCTCGGTGAGCCGGTCAACGCCAACGACCACGTCAACTGCGGGCAGAGCAGCAACGACATCATCCCGACCACCATCCATGTCAGCGCCGCCCTGGCCCTGCACGAACAACTGCTGCCGGCCCTGGGCCACCTGGTGCAGGTGATCGAGGCCAAGTCGGCGCAGGTGCACCAGTACGTCAAGACCGGCCGTACCCACCTGATGGACGCCATGCCAGTGCGCATGAGCCAGGTGCTCGATGGCTGGGCTGCACAGGTCAACGCGGCCAAGGCTCACATCGAAGCCACCTTGCCAAGCCTGCAGGCGCTGGCCCAGGGCGGTACTGCGGTGGGTACTGGCATCAACGCCCACCCACAGTTCGCTGCAGGCTTTGCCCGCCAGCTCAGCGGCCTGACCCAGGTCGAGTTCACCCCCGGCAGGAACCTGTTCGCCCTGATCGGCTCCCAGGACACCGCCGTGGCGCTGTCCGGCCAGCTCAAGACCACCGCCGTGGCGCTGATGAAGATCGCCAACGACCTGCGCTGGATGAACTCGGGGCCCTTGGCCGGGCTGGGTGAAATCGAGCTGCAAGGCCTGCAGCCTGGCTCCTCGATCATGCCGGGCAAGGTCAACCCGGTGATCCCGGAGGCCACTGCCATGGTCGCCGCCCAGGTCATCGGCAACGACGCGACCATCGCCGTGGCCGGCCAGTCGGGCAACTTCGAGCTGAACGTGATGCTGCCGGTGATCGCCCGCAACCTGCTGGAAAGCATCGAGCTGATGGCCAATGCCAGCCGCCTGTTGGCCGACAAGGCCATCGCTACCTTCAAGGTCAACGAAGGCAAGCTCAAGGAAGCCCTGGCGCGCAACCCGATCCTGGTCACCGCATTGAACCCGATCATCGGCTACCTGAAAGCCGCCGAGATCGCCAAGACCGCCTACAAGCAGGGCCGGCCGATCATCGATGTGGCACTGGAGCACACCGACCTGTCGCGTGACCAGCTCCAAGCGCTGCTGGACCCGGAAAAACTCACCGCCGGCGGCATCTGATCCGCGCCAGCGCTCAGGAGAACACACGTCATGCAGCACTGGAAACGCACCACCGACACTGCCAACCGCCTGTTCGAACAAGGTGAGTGGGTCGACGCCCGGGAGCACTACCTGCAAGCCCTGGCCCTGGCCCAGGTGCTCTTCGAGCGCTGGCATGACGTTGATGAGGCGGTGGCCGCGTTGGTCATCTCCCACCACAACCTGGCCGACCTGCACCTGCGGCTGAACCAGCCGCACGAGAGCGCCGACTACCTGTGCTCGGCGCACCAGCGCCTGCTCCAGGCCAGCCAGGAGGCGCGCCTGCCGCAAGCGCTGCGTGACGCTGCCCTGCGCCACAGCAGCCGTACCTACACCGAATTGCTGAGTTTCATCGCCGAGTACGGCCAGTACCCGCGTACCGAGCGCCTGCTCAACCGCCAGGGCGCCGAGGCCAGCGAACTCGCTGCACAGCCGGACTCGCCACCCAGAACCCAAGCCTACGGAATCCACTGACATGCCACATACCTTGCCTGCACTGACCTACGCCTACGATGCCCTGGAGCCGCACATCGATGCGCAAACCATGGAAATCCACCACACCAAGCACCACCAGACCTACGTCAATGGCCTGAATGCGGCCATCGAGGGCACCGAATGGGCCGATTGGCCGGTGGAAAAGCTGGTGGGCGCGGTCAAGCAGCTGCCAGAAAACCTGCGCGGCGCAGTCACCAACCACGGCGGCGGCCATGCCAACCACAGCCTGTTCTGGACTGTCATGTCGCCCAAGGGCGGTGGCCTGCCACAAGGTGAACTGGCCAAGGCCATCGATGCCCAGCTGGGTGGTTTCGAGGCCTTCAAGGACGCCTTCACCAAGGCCGCGCTGACGCGCTTCGGCAGCGGCTGGGCCTGGCTCAGCGTGACCCCGCAGAAAACCCTGGTGGTGGAGAGCAGCGGTAACCAGGACAGCCCATTGATGCACGGCAACACGCCGATCCTGGGCCTGGACGTGTGGGAGCACGCCTACTACCTGAAGTACCAGAACCGTCGCCCGGAATACATCGGTGCCTTCTACAACGTGATCGACTGGGCGCATGTGGATCAGCGCTACCACGAAGCCCTGAAGTGAGCCTTGCCGGTATGCGTTCCGAGGTGATGTCTGTCAGCAGTGTGCGCTTGTTCCGGCTGGCAATGGGTACCTTGCTGTTACTGGCCGGCACTGCGCTGCTGCTGGCGCGTGGCATCGCCTGGCTGGACCTTGAACCGCGCATGTTGCGTGCCCTTGAGGGCGGTGCATTGTGCGCGCTGGGTACGGCGTTGGGCGCAGTACCGGTGCTGGTGATTCGCAACATGCCGGTGGCCCTGGCCGACACCCTGTTGGGTTTCGGCGCGGGAGTCATGCTGGCGGCAACGGCCTTTTCCCTGATTATTCCTGGGCTCAATGCGGCCCAGGCGATCGGTTTCAGCCAATGGGGCGCCGGCGGCTTGATCAGCTTCGGCCTGCTGTTCGGGGCGTTGTGCCTGTTCTTGGTCGACCTCAAGGTATCCGGCGCCTCGCCAGAGGCCTTGGTTGGCAGCGAGAACCAGCCGGTGATCGCGGCGCGCATCTGGCTGTTCGTGATCGCCATCATCGCCCACAACATTCCCGAAGGCATGGCCATTGGCGTTTCTGCCGGTGGCGGCATGCCTGATGCTGACAGCCTGGCGATGGGCATTGCCTTGCAGGATGTGCCCGAGGGCCTGGTGATTGCGCTGGTGCTGGCGGGGGCGGGCATGCCGCGGTTCAATGCGTTCCTGATCGGCGCAGCGTCCGGCCTGGTCGAACCGCTGGCCGCCGTGGTGTGTGCGTGGCTGGTGAACGTTGCCGAACTCTTGCTGCCACTGGGGCTGGCTTGTGCGGCGGGGGCGATGTTGCTGGTGGTGACCCAGGAGATCATTCCCGAGTCGCGCAGCAACGGCCATCACCGCCTGGCCAGCTTGGGGCTGTGCATCGGCTTTTGCCTGATGATGGTGATGGACACAGCGATGTCCTGACGGGACGCATCGCGAGCTCTGCTCGCTCCTACAGGATACACACAGGCCTGGTAGGAGCGAGCGCAGCTCGCGATGCGCCGCTTGCGGCGCTTATTCGCCTTCGTCGAAGTAGTTGTTGATCAGAGCCACCAAGGCTTCCAGGGCGTCGTTGTCCTGTTCGCCCTCGGTAAACAGGTGCACCTGGGTGCCCTTGCCGGCGGCCAGCATCATCACCGCCATGATGCTCTTGCCGTCCACCAGCTTGTCGGGTGCGCGGCCGACGCGAACCTGGCAGGGAAACTTGCCGGCCACGCCAACGAACTTGGCTGCCGCCCGGGCATGCAGCCCCAACTTGTTGATGATGGTGATTTCGCGGGCGGGCATGGTGGGGTGGATCCTGTGGGCTAGAGGTCGCGGTGACGGACCTGGACGTTTTTCAGAGACTGTTGCAACAGCTGGCCGAGGCGTTCGGTGATGTACACCGAGCGGTGGTGGCCGCCAGTGCAGCCAATGGCGATGGTGACATAGGCGCGGTTGCTGGCGGCAAAGCGCGGCAACCATTTCAGCAGGTAGCTGGAGATATCATTGAACATCTCCTCGACATCCGGCTGGGCCGCCAGGTAGTCGATGACCGGCTGCTCCAGGCCCGAATGCTCGCGCAATTCCGGCTTCCAGTAGGGGTTGGGCAGGCAGCGAACGTCGAACACCAGGTCGGCATCGACCGGCATGCCGCGCTTGAAGCCGAACGACTCGACCAGGAACGCGGTGCCAGGCTCGGGCTGGTTCAGCAGGCGCAGCTTGATCGAGTCGCGCAGCTGGTACAGGTTGAGGTTGGTGGTGTCGATCTTCAGGTCGGCAAGGTCGGCGATCGGCCCCAGCAGTTCGGTTTCTACCCGGATGGCCTCGGCCAGCGAGCGGTCGGCGTTGGTCAGCGGGTGGCGCCGGCGGGTTTCCGAGAAGCGCTTGAGCAGGGTGTCCTCGTCGGCATCGAGGTACAGCACATCACACTGGATATGACGGGCACGGGCTTCCTCCAGCAGCTCGGGGAAGCGCGACAGATGGCTGGGCAGGTTGCGCGCATCGATGCTGACCGCCACCTTCGGCTGCAGCAGCTCGGTGTTGATCAGCGCATTTTCCGCCAACTGCGGCAGCAGCCCGGCCGGCAGGTTGTCGATGACGTAGTAGCCGTTGTCTTCCAGTACATCGAGGGCCGTGCTCTTGCCGGAGCCGGACCGGCCGCTGACGATGATCAGGCGCATGTTCAGTGCTCGTTCTGGGCGTCCAGGACAACCTGGTACAGGGACTCGCTGCTGACGGCGGCACGCAGGCGATCGCGAACCTCCTTGCGATCGAGCATGCTGGCAATCTGGCGCAGCAGTTCAAGGTGCGCATCGGTGGCCGCTTCCGGCACCAGCAGCACGAACAGCAGGTCGACCGGGGCGCCGTCGATGGCGTCGTAGTCGATCGGTGCATCCAGGTGCAGCAGGGCACTCACCGGTGCGGCGCAGCCTTCGAGCCGGCAGTGGGGAATGGCAATGCCATTGCCAAAGCCGGTGGAGCCGAGCTTTTCGCGGGCGATGAGTTTTTCGAAGACGTCTTGCATCGCAAGCTCGGGCACTTGCTCGGCAATCAGGGTAGCGACCTTTTCCAGGGCGCGCTTCTTGCTGCCGCCCGGCACGTTCACCAGGGAACGGCCGGGGGTCAGGATGGTTTCAAGTCGGATCATGGGTGAGAGGGATCAGCGGGCGGCTGCGCCTTGCAGCAAGCTTTGCTGTTTTTCCTTGTGTTTTTTCAGTTGGCGGTCGAGCTTGTCGGCCAAGGCGTCGATCGCTGCATACATGTCTTCGTGTTCGGCGTTGGCAACCACTTCACCGCCGGGAATCTGCAGGGTCGCTTCGACCTTCTGCTGCAGCTTCTCAACTTTCATGATGACCTGCACGTTGGTGATCTTGTCGAAGTGACTTTCCACGCGGGCGAGCTTTTCAAGCACGTAATCGCGCAGTGGCTGGGTGACTTCTACATGCTGTCCACTGATATTGACTTGCATACAGCTTCTCCTTTGTTGCCCGTGCATAAAGAGGCAGGTGTTGCACCTGCCCCGCAAACGCTGTGGCACATCCAGGGGCTACATCAGTCGCTTGCGCTCGCTCGACGGTGCGATGCCGAGGGACTCGCGGTACTTGGCGACGGTGCGACGGGCTACCTGGATGCCTTGTGCCTCCAGTAAACCAGCGATCTTGCTGTCACTCAATGGCTTTTTCTGATTTTCCGCCGCAACCAGTTTCTTGATGATCGCGCGGATCGCCGTGGACGAGCATTCTCCGCCTTCGGCGGTGCTGACGTGGCTTGAGAAAAAGTATTTCAGTTCGTAGATGCCACGCGGGGTGTGCATGTATTTCTGCGTGGTGACCCGGGAAATGGTCGACTCGTGCATGCCCACCGCTTCGGCGATGTCGTGCAGCACCAGCGGCTTCATGGCCTCGTCGCCGTGGTCGAGGAAACCGCGCTGGTGCTCGACGATCTGCGTGGCCACCTTCATCAGGGTTTCGTTGCGGCTTTGCAGGCTCTTGATGAACCAGCGCGCCTCCTGCAGCTGGTTGCGCATGAAGGTGTTGTCGGCGCTGGTATCGGCGCGGCGCACGAAACCTGCGTACTGCGGGTTGACCCGCAGGCGCGGAATGGCTTCCTGGTTCAGCTCGACCAGCCAGCGCTCGCTGTCCTTGCGCACGATCACGTCGGGCACCACGTATTCCGGCTCGCTCGACTCGATTTGCGAACCCGGGCGCGGGTTCAAGCTCTGCACCAGCTCGATGACCTGGCGCAGCTCGTCTTCCTTGAGCTTCATGCGGCGCATCAGCTGGCTGTAGTCGCGGCTGCCGAGCAGGTCGATGAAATCGGTGACCAGGCGCTGGGCCTCGGTCATCCATGGCGTGTTTGCGGGCAGTTGGCGCAGTTGCAGCAGCAGGCATTCGCCCAGGCTGCGCGCGCCGACGCCGGCTGGCTCGAACTGCTGGATGCGGTGCAGCACGGCCTCGACCTCGTCGAGCTCGATGTCCAGCTCGGGGTCGAAACCTGCGCAGATTTCTTCGAGGGTGTCTTCCAGGTAGCCCTGGCCGTTGATGCTGTCGATCAGGGTAACGGCGATCAGGCGATCGGTGTCGGACATCGGCGCCAGGTTCAACTGCCACAGCAGGTGGCTTTGCAGGCTTTCGCCGGCCGATGTGCGGGTGGTGAAGTCCCACTCGTCGTCATCGTTGCTCGGCAGGCTGCTGGCGCTGGTCTGGTAGATGTCTTCCCAGGCCGTGTCGACCGGCAGCTCGTTGGGAATGCGCTCGCTCCACTCGCCCTCTTCGAGGTTTTCGGCACTGGCAGTGCTTTCCTGGAAGCTGGTGTCCTGAACTTCGGCGGCCGGTTTGTTCTCGGCGTTGTCGGCCATCGGGTCGCTGTTGTCGAAGTCGTCGCCGTCTTCCTGACGTTCGAGCATCGGGTTGGACTCCAGCGCTTCCTGGATTTCCTGTTGAAGGTCCAGGGTCGACAACTGGAGGAGGCGAATGGCCTGTTGCAACTGAGGGGTCATCGTCAGTTGCTGGCCCATTTTTAGGACGAGCGATGGTTTCATGGCAGGGGCTTAATACCTTGTTCGCCGGCGCGCATGCGCCATCCACTACACGAGGGCGCCGCGGCGCCAAATTCAAGCAAGTTTTATGCCTCAAATTGTAGCGTTTGCCTAGAGCACGGTAACAACTTAAGCCCCCATCGGGCGGGATTACCAGTGCTCCGGGCGCGTCCCGGGGTCAGAGTCGGAACTCGTGGCCCAGGTAGACCTCCTTGACCAATTCGTTGGCCAGAATGGTCTGGGCATCGCCTTCGGCGATCAGTTGGCCGTCGTTGACGATATAGGCGGTTTCGCAGATATCCAGGGTTTCACGCACGTTGTGGTCGGTGATCAGCACCCCGATGCCCTTGGCCTTGAGGTGGTGGATGATCTGCTTGATGTCGCCCACGGAAATCGGGTCGACGCCAGCAAAGGGTTCGTCCAGCAGGATGAACTTCGGTGCAGTGGCCAGGGCGCGGGCGATCTCGACGCGGCGGCGTTCGCCACCGGAAAGGCTCATGCCCAGGTTGTCGCGGATGTGGCTGATGTGGAATTCCTGCAGCAGGCTTTCCAGCTCCTTGCGCCGGCCGTCACGGTCGAGGTCCTTGCGGGTTTCGAGGATGGCCATGATGTTGTCGGCCACCGACAGCTTGCGGAAAATCGATGCTTCCTGCGGCAAGTAGCCGATGCCTGCGCGGGCGCGGCCGTGCATGGGCTGGTGGCTGACGTCGAGGTTGTCGATCAGGACGCGGCCCTGGTCGGCCTGGACCAGGCCCACGATCATGTAGAAGCAGGTGGTCTTGCCGGCGCCGTTGGGGCCGAGCAGGCCAACGATCTGGCCACTGTCGATCGACAGGCTGACGTCGCGCACGACCTGTCGCTTCTTGTAGCTCTTGGCCAGGTGCTGGGCTTTGAGGGTTGCCATTTACTCGGCCTTCTTCTTCGGCTGGATCACCATGTCGATGCGCTGACGTGGCTGGGTCACGTTGCCACCACGACCGGCGGTCGCAACCTGGGTCTTGGTGTTGTAGACGATCTTCTCGCCTTCGGTGGTGTTGCCTTCGTTCTCGACCTTGGCGCGGTCGGTGAGGATCACGGTGTCCTTCTGCGCCTGGTACTGGATGGTCACCGCCCAGCCCTTCATCTTGTCGGGCTTGGCAGCGGTTTGCTGCTGCTCGAAGTAGGCCAGGTTGCCCACCGAGGTCACCACGTCGATGTCGCCATTGGCGGCACGGGTCATGGTCACGGTGTTGCCTTTGATCATCATGGAGCCCTGGGTGATGATCACGTCGCCGGTGTAGGTCGCCACGCCTTGCTTGTCGTCCAGGTGCGCGTTGTCGGCCTGGATGCGGATCGGCTGGTCACGGTCGTTCGGCAGGGCGAAGGCGCTCGCGCTTCCCAGTGCTGCTGCGCTCAGGCTGAGCAAAAGGGGGAGGGTTTTAACGAGCCTCATACTGTCCTCTTACGTTAGAGAGCAAGTCCATCTTGCTTTCTTTCAAATACGCTTTCATTCCTGTGCCCGTAGTCGTGCCACCGGCGCCGTCGATTCTAACGGGTTGGTCGGTCTGCGCATATTGCTTCTGCGGGAACACGGTCATGCGCGAACTGGTAATGATGGTGTCACGTTTCTTTTCGTCGGTGCGGGCCACCCGAACGTTGTCGATCAACTCGACCTGGGTGCCGTCCGGGTTGACCTCGGCGCGCACGCTCTGCACGTGCCAGGGGTACTCGGTGCCGCGGTACATGTGCAGGTCGGGCGTGGTCAGCAGGGTGACCTCGGTGGCCTTGACGTGCTCGACCTTGTCGGCGGTCATTTCATACTGCAGCTTGCCGTCTGGCAGGAACTGCACGCTGTGCGCATTGATCGCGTAGTAGTCGATGGCGCTTTCGTCGACCTGGGCCACGGGCTGGTCGAGGAAGCTCTCCGGGCTGACATTCCAGTAGCCGATTGCCACCAGCAGGGCGGCGGTCGCCGCGAGCAGCGCAATATTGCGGGCTTTCTTGCTGAACATGGGCAGCCTTACAGGTAGTTGGCGTTGGCAGCGTCCAGGGTGCCCTGGGCCTGCATGATCAGTTCGCAGAACTCGCGCGCCGCCCCCTCGCCGCCGCGTGCCTGGGTCACGCCGTGGGCGTGCTGGCGAACGAACGGCGCGGCGTTGGCCACCGCGATGCCCAGGCCTACCCGGCGGATCACCGGCAGGTCGGGCAGGTCGTCGCCCAGGTAGGCGACTTGCTCATAGCTTAGGCCCAGTTCGGCAAGCAAGCCGTCGAGAACCACCAATTTGTCTTCGCGGCCCTGGAACAGGTGCGGGATTCCGAGGTTCTTCGCCCGGCGCTCGACCACCGGGGTCTTGCGCCCGCTGATGATCGCCGTGGTCACGCCCGAGGCCATGAGCATCTTGATGCCCTGGCCGTCGAGGGTGTTGAAGGTCTTGAATTCGCTGCCGTCTTCAAGGAAGTACAGGCGGCCGTCGGTGAGCACGCCGTCGACATCGAAGACGGCGAGCTTGATGGCCTTGCCGCGTTGCATCAGGTCCTGGGTCATCTTTAAGGCTCTCTTGTTACATCACGCCGGCGCGCAGCAGGTCATGCATGTTCAGGGCGCCGGTGGGGCGGTCGTGCTTGTCGACGACCACCAGGGCGCTGATCTTGTGGTCTTCCATGATTTTCAGGGCCTCGGCGGCGAGCATGTCGGCGCGGGCGGTCTTGCCGTGTACGGTCATCACCTGGTCGATCAGGGTGGTGTGCACGTCGATGTTGCGGTCCAGGCTGCGGCGCAGGTCGCCGTCGGTGAAGATCCCGGCCAGGGTGCCGTCGGCTTCCATGACAACGGTCATGCCCAAACCTTTGCGAGACATTTCCAGCAGGGCGTCCTTGAGCAGGGTGCCGCGCTGCACTTGCGGCAGTTCGTCGCCGGCGTGCATCACGTTTTCCACCTTCAGCAGCAGGCGACGGCCCAAGGCACCGCCGGGGTGCGAGAAGGCGAAATCTTCGGCGGTGAAACCGCGTGCTTCAAGCAGGGCGATGGCCAGGGCGTCACCCAGCACCAGCGCCGCGGTGGTGGAGGAGGTGGGCGCCAGGTTCAGCGGGCAGGCTTCCTGGCTAACGCTGGCGTCGAGGTTGACCTCAGCGGCCTGGGCCAGGGGCGAGTCCGGGTTGCCGGTCAGGCTGACCAACTGGATGCCCAGGCGCTTGATCAGCGGCAGCAAGGTAACGATTTCAGCGGTGCTGCCGGAGTTGGACAGGGCCAGGATGACGTCGTCACGGGTGATCATGCCCATGTCGCCGTGGCTGGCCTCGGCCGGATGCACGAAGAATGCCGGCGTGCCGGTGCTGGCCAGGGTGGCGGCGATCTTGTTGCCGATGTGCCCGGACTTGCCCATGCCAACCACCACGACCCGGCCCTTGCTGGCCAGGATCAGTTCGCAGGCCTTGACGAAATTGGCGTCGAGACGGGCCACCAGGCCTTCTACGGCCTCGAGTTCCAGGCGCAAGGTACGCTGGGCGGATTGGATCAGCTCGCTGGATTGGCTCATGTCGAAAAGCAATGCCTGATTAAAAGGCGGCGATTATAGCTGCAATGGAAGAAAGCCTCACCCTTTCGATTGCCTCATCAATTGCCATCAAAGCCTGTCATTGGCCTGAACGACTCGTTCCATGGCCTTGGGGCGGGGCTGTCAGCGGTGCTATAGTTCGCCGCTATTCAGCCTGCCAGGGGTACGTGTGCCTTCCATGAGGGGGCCGGCGTCCATGAGTGCGAGGCTGCACTAGCAAGGAGTCTAGATGAGTGTGGATAGCGCCTACGCGGTCGAGTTGAAGGGAGTGACCTTCAAGCGCGGTTCGCGCAGCATTTTCAGCAATGTCGACATCCGCATCCCGCGGGGCAAGGTCACCGGCATCATGGGGCCTTCGGGGTGTGGCAAGACCACGCTGCTACGCCTGATGGGCGCGCAGCTGCGGCCGTCGAGCGGTGAGGTGTGGGTGGCCGGGCAGAACCTGCCGAGCCTGTCGCGCAGCGACCTGTTCGACGCCCGCAAGCAAATGGGCGTGCTGTTCCAGAGCGGCGCGCTGTTCACCGACCTCGATGTGTTCGAGAACGTCGCGTTCCCGCTGCGCGTGCATACCCAGCTGTCGGACGAGATGATCCGTGACATCGTGTTGATGAAGCTGCAGGCCGTGGGCCTGCGCGGTGCCATCGACCTGATGCCCGACGAGCTCTCCGGCGGCATGAAGCGCCGGGTGGCGCTGGCCCGGGCGATTGCCCTGGACCCGCAGATCCTGATGTACGACGAGCCGTTCGTCGGCCAGGACCCGATCGCCATGGGCGTTCTGGTGCGCCTGATCCGCCTGCTCAACGATGCCCTGGGCATCACCAGCATCGTGGTGTCCCATGACCTGGCGGAAACCGCCAGCATCGCCGACTACATCTACGTCGTGGGCGATGGCCAGGTGCTGGGCCAGGGCACTCCGGACGAGCTGATGGGCTCGGACAATCCGCGGATTCGCCAGTTCATGAAGGGCGACCCGGACGGCCCGGTACCGTTCCATTTTCCCGCGCCTGACTACCGCGCCGATTTGCTGGGAGCGCGTTGATGCGCAGAAAATCCATTCTCGAACGTATTCGCCTGTTCGGCCGCTCGGCGATCGACGTGCTGGCGGTGCTGGGGCGTTCCTGCCTGTTCCTGTTCCATGCCCTGGCAGGGCGTGGCGGCATCGGTGGCGGCTTCCAGCTGCTGACCAAGCAGCTGTATTCGGTGGGCGTGCTGTCGCTGGCGATCATCGTCGTGTCCGGCGTGTTCATCGGCATGGTGCTGGCCCTGCAGGGCTACAGCATCCTGACCAAGTACGGCTCCGAGCAGGCCGTGGGGCAGATGGTCGCCCTGACCCTGCTGCGCGAACTGGGCCCGGTGGTGACCGCGCTGTTGTTCGCCGGCCGCGCCGGTTCCGCGCTGACGGCCGAAATCGGCAACATGAAATCCACCGAGCAGCTGTCGAGCCTGGAAATGATCGGCGTCGACCCGCTCAAGTACATCGTCGCGCCGCGCCTGTGGGCGGGCTTCATCTCGCTGCCGCTGCTGGCGCTGATCTTCAGCGTGGTCGGCATCTGGGGCGGTTCGTGGGTCGCGGTCGACTGGCTGGGCGTCTACGAAGGCTCGTTCTGGGCCAACATGCAGAACAGCGTTTCCTTTACCGACGACGTGCTCAACGGGCTGCTCAAGAGCCTGGTGTTCGCCTTCGTCACGACCTGGATCGCCGTATTCCAGGGGTATGACTGCGAGCCCACCTCAGAAGGGATCAGCCGTGCCACCACCAAGACCGTGGTTTATGCCTCGTTGGCAGTACTGGGTCTGGACTTTATTCTGACCGCCTTGATGTTTGGAGATTTCTGATGCAAAACCGCACCCTGGAAATCGGTGTCGGCCTGTTCCTTCTGGCCGGGATCCTGGCGTTGCTGCTGCTGGCCCTGCGTGTCAGCGGCCTGTCGGCCAGCCCGAGCAGCGATACCTATAAAGTTTACGCCTACTTCGACAATATCGCCGGTTTGACGGTCAGAGCTAAAGTGACCATGGCCGGTGTCACCATCGGCAAGGTTACCGCCATCGATCTGGACCGTGATTCCTACACCGGTCGGGTGACCCTGCAGCTGGACAAGTCGGTGAACAACCTGCCGACCGACTCCACTGCCTCGATCCTGACCGCCGGTTTGCTTGGCGAGAAATACATCGGCATCAGCGTGGGCGGCGAGGAAGACGTGCTCAAGGATGGCTCGACCATCCATGACACCCAGTCGGCACTGGTGCTGGAAGATCTGATTGGCAAGTTCCTGCTCAACACCGTTGGCAAGGAACCCAAAGAAGCGCAACCGGCTAAATAAGGAGTTTCCATGATTTCGATCCTGCGACGTGGCCTGCTGGTGTTGCTGGCGGCCTTCCCCCTGATGGCACTGGCTGCGCAGTCGCCGCACGACGTGGTTCAGGGCACCACCACCGAACTGCTCAGCGACCTCAAGGCCAACAAGGAGCAGTACAAGGCCAACCCCAATGCCTTCTACGATGCGCTCAACCGCATCCTCGGCCCGGTGGTGGATGCCGACGGCATTTCCAAGAGCATCATGACCGTCAAGTATTCGCGCAATGCCACCCCAGCGCAGATGCAGCGCTTCCAGGAAAACTTCAAGCGCAGCCTGATGCAGTTCTATGGCAATGCGCTGCTGGAATACAACAACCAGGGCATCACCGTCGACCCGCCCAAGGCTGACGACGGCAAACGCGCCAGCGTTGGCATGAAGGTCACCGGCAACAATGGCGCGGTGTACCCGGTGCAGTACACCCTGGAAAACCTCGCCGGCGAGTGGAAGGTGCGTAACGTGATCGTCAACGGCATCAACATCGGCAAGCTGTTCCGCGACCAGTTCGCCGACGCCATGCAGCGCAACGGCAACAACCTGGACAAGACCATCGATGGCTGGGCCGGCGAAGTGGCCAAGGCCAAGCAAGCGGCGGACAGCTCGCCGGAGAAAACCGTCAAATGAGCGAGGCTGCCGTGAGCATGGCCGAGCCAGGCGTGCTGTGCCTGGCCGGCGTGCTGGATTACCGCAGCGGCCCGGGCCTGCGCAAGCAGGGCAAGGCGTTGATCGACGCCTGCCGGGAAACCCGGCTGGTGCTCGATTGTTCGGCGGTGGTGCGCTCCACCAGCGTCGGCCTGTCGCTGCTGCTGGCGTTCATCCGTGACGCCCAGGCGGCGGGCAAGGCCTGCGACGTGCGCGGCATGCCCGATGACATGCGGGAAATTGCCGAGGTCTATGACCTCGATGAGGTACTGGCGAGCTAATGGCTTGGCAGTGAAGAACAGCCCCTCGGTCGCGTGCCCCTTCGTTGGGCTTCGCAGGCGAGGGGCTTTTTTGTATGATGGCCGACCCGTGCGCATCGGGCGCCGATTGAGGTTGAGCATGCAGGCCGTAGAAGTTAAGAGCTTCCTTGAAGAGAAATTGCCGGGATCCCGGGTCGAAGTTGAGGGCGAAGGCTGCAACTTCCAGTTGAACGTGATCAGCGACGAGTTGGCTGGCCTGAGCCCGGTCAAGCGTCAGCAGGCGATCTATGCTCACCTGAATCCGTGGATCGCCAATGGCAGCATCCATGCGGTAACCATGAAATTTTTCAGCAGCGCAGTCTGGGCTGAGCGCACCTGAGCCAACATGGCGGCGAGACACCAATGGACAAACTGATTATTACTGGCGGCGCTCGTCTTGATGGCGAGATCCGCATTTCGGGCGCGAAGAACGCTGCCCTGCCGATCCTGGCGGCGACCCTGCTGGCCGATGGCCCGGTCACCGTGGGCAACCTGCCGCACCTGCACGACATCACCACCATGATCGAGCTGTTCGGGCGCATGGGCATCGAGCCTGTGATCGACGAAAAGCTGGCGGTGGAAATCGACCCGCGCACCATCAAGACCCTGGTCGCGCCGTACGAGCTGGTCAAGACCATGCGCGCCTCGATCCTGGTGCTCGGCCCCATGGTCGCACGCTTCGGCAAGGCCGAAGTCGCGCTGCCGGGCGGCTGCGCCATCGGCTCGCGCCCGGTCGACCTGCACATCCGCGGCCTTGAGGCCATGGGTGCGAAGATCGAAGTCGAAGGCGGCTACATCAAGGCCGAAGCCCCTGAAGGCGGCCTGCGCGGCGCGCAGTTCTTCTTCGACACCGTGAGCGTCACCGGCACCGAGAACATCATGATGGCCGCTGCCCTGGCCAAGGGCCGCAGCGTGCTGCAGAACGCCGCCCGCGAGCCTGAAGTGGTCGACCTGGCCAACTTCATCAATGCCATGGGCGGCAAGGTGCAGGGTGCTGGCACCGACACCATCACCATCGATGGCGTCGAGCGCCTGGGTTCGGCGCACTACCGCGTCATGCCCGACCGTATCGAAACCGGCACCTACCTGGTTGCCGCTGCCGTGACCGGTGGCCGCGTCAAGGTCAAGGACACCGACCCGACCATCCTCGAGGCGGTACTGGAAAAGCTCAAGGAAGCGGGCGCCGACATCACCACCGGCGAAGACTGGATCGAGCTGGACATGCACGGCAAGCGGCCAAAGGCCGTCAACCTGCGTACCGCGCCGTACCCGGCCTTCCCGACCGACATGCAGGCCCAGTTCATTTCCCTGAACGCCATTGCCGAAGGCACGGGCGCGGTCATCGAAACCATCTTCGAGAACCGCTTCATGCACGTGTACGAAATGCACCGCATGGGCGCGCAGATCCAGGTCGAGGGCAACACCGCCATCGTCACTGGCGTGCCGTCGCTCAAAGGTGCGCCGGTCATGGCCACCGACCTGCGTGCGTCCGCCAGCCTGGTGCTGTCGGCGCTGGTTGCCGAAGGCGACACGCTGATCGATCGCATCTACCACATCGACCGTGGTTACGAGTGCATCGAGGAAAAACTGCAGATGCTCGGCGCGAAAATCCGCCGCGTACCGGGCTAGTTGCCCGCGGGTGCAAGGACGCACCCTTCGAATTGAATGCGGTCGGGCGAAACACGCCCGGCCGGCAGTAGCCGCTTAAGGACCGACGTTCCAATGTTGACCATCGCGCTTTCCAAAGGCCGTATTCTCGACGATACCCTGCCGTTGCTGGCCGAGGCCGGTATCGTGCCTACCGAGAACCCGGACAAGAGCCGCAAGCTGATCATCCCCACCACGCAGGACGACGTGCGCCTGCTGATCGTGCGTGCCACCGACGTGCCGACCTATGTCGAGCATGGCGCCGCCGACCTCGGTGTGGCTGGCAAGGACGTGCTGATGGAGTACGGCGGCCAGGGCCTGTACGAACCGCTGGACCTGCAGATCGCCCGCTGCAAGCTGATGACCGCCGGCGTGGTTGGCGCGCCTGAGCCCAAGGGCCGCCTGCGCGTGGCCACCAAGTTCGTCAACGTAGCCAAGCGCTACTACGCCGAACAGGGCCGCCAGGTCGACATCATCAAGCTGTACGGCTCCATGGAGCTGGCCCCGCTGATCAACCTCGCCGACAAGATCATCGACGTGGTCGACACCGGCAACACCCTGCGTGCCAACGGCCTGGAGCCCCAGGAACTGATCGCCACGATCAGCTCGCGCCTGGTGGTCAACAAGGCCTCCATGAAAATGCAGCACGCCCGCATCCAAAGCCTGATCGACACGCTGCGCCAAGCAGTCGAATCACGACACCGCGGCTGACTCCTGAGCGCGGCCTCTGCTGCCGCGCCCGTCTATCCGCGTCATAGCCATTTTTCTCGGGTGCCCGCGCGGATGGACTGGTAGCCTAGGGCGCCTGAGCATTCGCTAATAATCGAGGCCCTCGCCATGACCGTGTCCACTGCAATTGCCCGTCTCAACGCCGCTGATCCGGATTTCGCCCGACATCTGGATCATCTGCTGAGCTGGGAAAGTGTGTCCGATGACGCGGTCAACCAGCGCGTGCTCGACATCATCAAGGCTGTGCGCGAGCGCGGCGATGCGGCGTTGGTGGAGTTCACCCAGCGTTTCGATGGCGTCGATGCCCAGTCGATCAACGACCTGATCCTGGGCCGCGAGCGCCTGGAACTGGCCCTGACCCGGATCACCCCGGCCCAGCGTGAAGCCCTGGAAAAAGCCGCCAACCGCGTGCGTGTGTACCACGAGCGGCAGAAGCAGGACTCCTGGCAATACACCGAAGCCGATGGCACCGTGCTTGGCCAGAAGGTCACCCCGCTGGACCGTGCCGGCCTGTACGTGCCGGGTGGCAAGGCGTCGTACCCCTCGTCGGTGCTGATGAACGCCATCCCGGCCAAGGTAGCCGGCGTGGCCGAAGTGGTGATGGTAGTGCCGACCCCGCGTGGCGAAATCAACGAGCTGGTGCTGGCGGCAGCCTGCATCGCCGGGGTCGACCGGGTGTTCACCGTGGGCGGCGCCCAGGCTGTTGCGGCATTGGCCTATGGCACCGATAGCGTGCCTCAGGTGGACAAGATCGTCGGCCCGGGCAACATCTACGTGGCCACCGCCAAGCGCCATGTGTTCGGCCAGGTGGGTATCGACATGATCGCCGGCCCGTCGGAAATCCTCGTGGTGTGCGATGGCCAGACCGACCCGGACTGGATCGCCATGGACCTGTTCTCCCAGGCTGAACACGACGAAGACGCCCAGGCCATTCTGGTCAGCCCGGATGCCGCGTTCCTCGACCGCGTGGCTGCCAGCATCGACAAGCTGCTGCCGACCATGGAACGTGCCGAAATCATCGAGAAGTCGGTCAACGGCCGTGGCGCGCTGATTCAGGTGCGTGACATGCAGCAGGCCATCGAAGTCGCCAACCGCATCGCCCCCGAGCACCTGGAGCTGTCGGTCGCCGACCCGCAGGCCTGGTTGCCGCACATTCGCCACGCCGGTGCGATCTTCATGGGCCGCCATACCAGCGAAGCGCTGGGCGACTACTGCGCCGGCCCCAACCACGTGCTGCCAACCTCCGGCACTGCGCGCTTCTCGTCGCCGCTGGGGGTGTATGACTTCCAGAAGCGTTCGTCGATTATCTTCTGCTCCGAGCAGGGCGCGTCGGAGCTGGGCCACACCGCATCGATCCTGGCCCGCGGCGAGTCGCTGACCGCCCACGCCCGCAGTGCCGAATACCGTATCCTGACCCAAGACAAGGGGAACTGAGCATGAGTCGATTCTGGAGCCCCTTCGTCAAGGACCTCGTGCCTTACGTCCCGGGCGAGCAACCCAAGCTGGCCCGCCTGGTCAAGCTGAACACCAACGAGAACCCCTACGGCCCGTCGCCCAAGGCGCTGGAAGCCATGCGCGGCGAGCTGAACGACAACCTGCGCCTGTACCCGGACCCCAACGGCGACCGGCTCAAGCAGGCAGTGGCCGACTACTATGGCGTCACCCCGGCCCAGGTGTTCGTCGGCAATGGCTCGGACGAGGTGCTGGCGCACATCTTCCACGGCCTGTTCCAGCACGCCCAAGGCCCGCTGCTGTTCCCGGATGTCAGCTACAGCTTCTACCCGGTGTACTGCGGCCTGTACGGTATTCCGTTCGAGCAGGTGGCGCTGGACGAGCAGTTCCAGATCCACGTTGCCGACTACAGCAAGCCCAATGCCGGGATCATCTTCCCCAACCCCAACGCGCCAACGGGTTGCCTGCTGCCGCTCGAAGCCGTCGAGCAACTGCTGCAGGCCAACCGTGACTCGGTGGTGGTGGTGGACGAGGCCTATATCGATTTCGGCGGTGAAACGGCCATCGGCCTGGTGGACCGCTACGACAACCTGCTGGTGACCCAGACCCTGTCCAAGTCGCGTTCGCTGGCAGGCCTGCGTGTTGGCCTGGCAGTCGGCCACCCAGACCTGATCGAGGCGCTGGAGCGGATCAAGAACAGCTTCAACTCCTACCCGCTGGACCGTATGGCAATCGTGGGTGCGGCCGTGGCCTTCGAGGACCAGGCGTATTTCGAGGAAACCTGCCGCAAGGTGATCGACAGCCGCGAGGCGCTGGTCGAGCAGCTGGTTGCCAAGGGCTTCGAGGTACTGCCTTCGGCGGCCAACTTCATCTTCGCCCGCCACCCGCAGCAGGATGCGGCGCAACTGGCTGCGCGGCTGCGTGAGCAGGGCGTGATCGTGCGCCACTTCAAGCAGCAGCGGATCGCCCAGTTCCTGCGCATCACCATCGGTACGCCAGAGATGAACCAGGCGCTGATCGACGCGCTGAGCTAACCCACGCCCGGTGATGTACCGGTAGGAGCGAGCGCAGCTCGCGATGCGGTGCCACAGGCAGGTTGCTAGTTTGAAGCCTGTTGCGCCTGTTCGATCGCATCGCGAGCTTTGCTCGCTCCTACGGGGTTTTGGCGCGCAGGCGTCACCTGAATTGATGTAAACGTGGGGTTCGATTAAGCTGCAGCAATTCATCGGATGATTGGTTGAATTGCATGAACACAGAAGTCACCCGCCGATCCCTGGTGGAATTGGCCGTGGAGCGCATGCGTGAACGCATCCTCCAGGGCGACTGGCAGGTCGGGCAGCGCCTGCCCACCGAGCCTGAACTGGCCCTGCAGCTGGGCATCAGCCGCAACACCGTGCGCGAAGCCATGCGGGTGCTGGCCTTCGCCGGCCTGGTGGAAATCCGCCAGGGCGACGGCAGCTACCTGCGCACCAGCCAAGACCCACTGCAGGCGGTGCAGGCCATGGCGCGCTGCACGCTGGAGCAGGCCCGGGAAACCCGGCATATCCTCGAAACCGAGGCCATCGGCCTTGCCGCCTTGCGCCGTACCGAGGCCGACCTGCAAGGGCTGCGCGCCGCACTGGCCGGCAGTGGCGAGCATTTTCACGGTGACGTCGATGCCTATGTGACCTGCGACCTGGTGTTTCACCAGCGGCTGATCGATGCCGCGCACAACCCGGCCCTGAGCGAGCTGTACCGCTACTTCTCCGGGGTGGTCGCCAGCGCGCTGCAGCACAACATGGCCACTGTTCCGCGCTGCCAGGCAACCTTCGACCTGCACGGGCAGATCGTCGACGCCATCGAGCAGCGTGACCCACAGCGGGCCAAGCAGCTGAGCCGTACCCTCATCGAATCCTGACCACGAGAAAAGCATGTCTGAATCCATCACCCGCGAGCGCGAGCTCGACCCCTTGCTGATCGATGCCGAGGCCGACGATGCCCAGGTGCAGGCTACCGTGCAGCGCGTACGGCCCTGGTTGCTGCTGCTGGGCCTGGTGCTGGTGGCGCTGAACCTGCGCCCGGCGCTATCGAGCATGGCGCCGGTGCTTGGCCTGGTGTCCGAAGGGCTGGGGCTTAGCGCGTCGCAGGCCGGCTTGCTGACCACCTTGCCGGTGCTTTGCCTGGGCCTGTTCGCGCCCCTGGCGCCGCTGCTGGCGCGGCGTTTTGGCAGCGAGCGGGTGATTCTTGGCATTCTCCTGGTCCTGGCCCTGGGCATTGTCGTGCGCAGCACGCTGGGCGAGGCAGGGGTGTTCATCGGCAGCATCATGGCCGGCGCGAGCATCGGCATCATCGGTGTGTTGTTGCCGGGTATCGTCAAGCGCGACTTCCCCCGGCATGCCGGGACCCTCACCGGCGTGTACACCATGGCCCTGTGCCTGGGCGCCGCCATGGCAGCCGGCGCCACCGTGCCGCTGACCCAGCACTTCGAAGGCAGCTGGGCGCTGGGCCTGGGCTTCTGGATGATCCCGGCGCTGCTGGCGATGCTCGTCTGGTTGCCCCAGGCACGGCAGGGCCATGGCCTGCACAAGGCGGCTTACCGCGTGCGCGGGCTGTGGCGCGACCCGTTGGCCTGGCAGGTAACCCTGTACATGGGCCTGCAGTCGTCGCTGGCGTACATCGTGTTCGGCTGGCTGCCCTCGATTCTGATTGGCCGTGGCCTGAGCCCCACCGAGGCGGGGTTGGTGCTGTCCGGCTCGGTGATCGTGCAACTGGCCAGTTCCCTGGCCGCGCCGTGGCTGGCGACGCGGGGCAAGGACCAACGGCTGGCCATCGTGGTGGTGATGCTGGTGACCCTGGCCGGGTTGTTCGGTTGCCTGTATGCGCCGCTGTCCGGGTTGTGGGGCTGGGCAGTGGTGCTGGGGCTGGGGCAGGGCGGCACCTTTGCCCTGGCGCTGACCCTGATCGTGTTGCGTTCCAAGGATGCCCATGTGGCGGCGAACCTGTCGAGCATGGCCCAGGGCGTGGGTTATACCCTGGCGTCCATGGGGCCGTTCGCGGTAGGGCTGGTGCATGACCTCACCGGCGGCTGGGCGGCGTTGGGCTGGATCTTTGCGGTGCTCGGGGTGGGGGCCATCGTGTTTGGCCTGGGCGCCGGGCGGGCGTTGCATGTGCAGGTGACCAGCGAGAAGGTTTGACATTGTGGGTGGTTTTGCCGGCCCTTTCGCGGGGCAAGCCCGCTCCTACAGGAGCGAAGAGGCCGGTACTGGCTAATCCATACGCGGCAGATTATCGTGCAGCTTCCCACTTGCCAGGAACGGACCTGCCCCATGAGCGACGCCAACCGTGAGCTGATCACCCGCTTCTACCAGGCCTTCCAGCGCCTGGATGCCGAGGCCATGGTGGCCTGCTACAGCGACGATATCGCATTCAGCGACCCGGTGTTCGGCACCTTGCGCGGCCGCGATGCCGGCGACATGTGGCGCATGCTCTGCGCGCGCGCCAAGGATTTCTCGTTGACCTTCGACAGCATTCGCGCCGATGAGCGCGGTGGCGCTGCCCACTGGGTGGCTACCTACCTGTTCAGCCAGACTGGCCGCACCGTGGTCAACGATATCCAGGCCCGCTTCGTGTTCCGCGATGGCCTGATCTGCCAGCATGACGACAGCTTCGACCTGTGGCGCTGGTCGCGTCAGGCCCTGGGCGCGCCGGGGGTATTGCTGGGCTGGTCGCCGATGTTGCAGAACAAGGTGCGCCAGCAGGCCTTCAAGGGGCTGCGTGCGTTCCAGCAGGCCAGCTGAGCGGTTAAGCTGTCGGCCATGAACACGGTCAACGAAACTGCCCCCACCCCAGTGTGCAAGCCCTGGTACGTCTACCTGGTGCGCGCAGCCAACGGCTCGCTGTACTGCGGCATCAGCGATGACCCGCAACGTCGGTTCATCGCCCATCAGAAAGGGCAGGGCGCCCGCTACTTCAAGACCAGCCCGGCGCAGGCGCTGGTGTATGTGGAGCAGTGGCCAGACAAGGGCGAGGCGCTGCGCCAGGAGCGCCTGGTGAAGAAGTTGCGCAAGTCGGCCAAGGAGGCGCTGGTGACCTCCTATGGGGCCTTGGCGGGTAGCGGTTAGGGCCGCTCGTGCAGGGAACATTGCACGCATGCGCGCCCCTGTAGGAGCGGGCTTGCCCCGCGAACACCGGCGAAGCCGGTGCCACGTACCGCGTCGCCTGCTTCGCGGGGCAAGCCCGCTCCTACAGAAATCTACCTTAAATCAGACAGTTACGATTCAGTCTTTGCGGCGCTTGAGCTGATCCACCAGGGTGGTCGGCAGGCCCTTGATGATCAAGGTGCCAGCCGCTTCGTCATATTCCACCTTGTCGCCCAGCAGGTGGGCTTCGAAGCTGATCGACAGGCCTTCGGCGCGCCCGGTGAAGCGGCGGAACTGGTTGAGCGTGCGTTTGTCCGCAGGAATCTCCGGCGACAGGCCGTAGTCCTTGTTGCGGATGTGGTCATAGAAGGCCTTGGGGCGGTCCTCGTCGATCAGGCTGGACAGCTCTTCGAGCGTCACCGGCTCACCCAGCTTGGTCTGGGTGGTGGCGTACTCGACCAGGGTCTGGGTTTTCTCGCGGGCGGATTCTTCCGGCAGGTCCTCGCTCTCGACGAAATCACTGAAGGCCTTGAGCAGGGTACGGGTTTCACCCGGGCCGTCGACGCCCTCCTGGCAGCCGATGAAGTCGCGGAAGTAGTCCGACACCTTCTTGCCGTTCTTGCCCTTGATGAACGAGATGTACTGCTTGGAGTTCGGGTTGTTCTTCCACTCCGAGAGGTTGATGCGCGCTGCCAGGTGCAACTGGCCGAGGTCGAGGTGGCGCGAGGGCATCACGTCCAGCTCGGCGTTTACCGCCACGCCTTCGCTGTGGTGCAGCAGGGCAATCGCCAGGTACTCGGTCATGCCCTGCTGGTAGTGGGCGAAGAGGATGTGGCCGCCGGTGGAGAGGTTGGACTCCTCCATCAGCTTCTGCAGGTGTTCGACGGCTTGGCGGCTGAACCCGGTGAAGTCTTTTTCGGCGTCCAGGTACTGCTTCAGCCAGCCGCTCAGCGGGTAGGCGCCGGACTCGCCGTGGAACAGCCCCCAGGCCTTGCCTTGCTTGGCGTTGTAGCTGTCGTTGAGGTCGGCCAGCAGGTTTTCGATGGCATCCGATGCGCCCAGCTCGGAGTCACGGGCATGCAGCACAGCGGGGCTGCCATCGGGCTTCTTGTCGATCAGGTGGACGATGCAATGACGGATTGGCATGAAGTTCTCGGTGCGTCTGAGCGGGCTGGGGCGGCCGGGTTGTGCCGCGCTGCAAAAGTCGTTCAGTTTACCCCAGACCACAGGGGGTGCAGTGGCCGGATGTTGGCGGAAATGCCGGTTGTTCGTTTTTTGTTCAAATTTGTGGCTTTTCGGCTGAAACCCCCGAAAAACCTGCACTAAATCGAAGCCGGTAGCGGATATTTATCCATTCCTGTGGTAGCTTTGCGCGGTCTTGCGCCCCCCGTGTGGCGCATTGCTGGCAGCGCGCTCATGCCGTGTCGAACCAAACGCCAATTTGCGTATCTACATGCGCGATTGGCGCGGCCCTCCAGAATTCAGGGGCTGGCCCGATAACGTCGTAGCACGCTGCATAACTACCTGAATTTGATAGGGAAGGAACACCACCATGGCATTGACCAAAGACCAACTGATTGCCGACATCGCCGAATCGATCGACGCGCCAAAAACCACCGCTCGCGCTGCCCTGGAGCAACTGGGCCAGATCGTAGCCGACCAACTGGAAAACGGCGCTGAAATCACCCTGCCAGGCATCGGCAAGCTGAAAGTCTCCGAGCGTCCTGCCCGTACCGGCCGCAACCCTTCGACTGGCGCTGCCATCGAAATCGCTGCCAAGAAAGTCGTCAAGTTCGTTCCTGCCAAAGTGCTGAACGATTCCATCAACAAGTAATTGTTGATGCGTTGACCAAAACCGCGCCCGGCTTGCCCGGGCGCGGTTTTTTCATGCCTGCGATTTACGCAGCAGGTGCCAGGCCTGGCGTGCCTCGGTATCCGCGAAGCTCCAGGCAACCATGCGGCTTTGCTTTTGCCCCTGGCCCATCTCGACGATACGCACGGCCTGGGCGCCGGCTTTCTTCAGCGCCGCCTCGATGCCGGGCAGGTTGCTGGCCTTGGACACCAGGCTGGTGAACCACAGCACTTGCCGGGCGAACTGCGCGCTTTCCTCGACCAGTTGGCTGACGAAGCGAATCTCGCCACCTTCGCACCACAGCTCATTGTTCTGCCCGCCAAAGTTCAGCACGGGCAGCTTGCGCTTGGGGTCTTGCTTGCCAAGGTTCTTCCACTTGCGCTGGCTGCCCCGGGTGGCCTCTTCGCGCGAGGCGTGGAAGGGCGGGTTGCACAAGGTGAGGTCGAAGCGTTCATCCTCGTGCAGCAGGCCGCCAAGGATATGCTTGCGGTTGGCTTGCTGGCGCAGGGCGATGGCCTTGCCCAGGCCGTTGGCTTGGACGATGGCCTTGGCCGAGGCCAGGGCCACCGGGTCGATGTCCGAGCCCAGGAAGCGCCAGCGGTAGTCGCTATGGCCCAGCAGCGGGTAGATGCAGTTGGCGCCCACGCCGATGTCCAGTGCGCGCACCTGGGCGCCCTTGGGGATCTCGCCGGCGTTGTCCTCGGCCAGCAGGTCGGCGGCGACGTGCAGGTAGTCGGCGCGGCCGGGAATCGGTGGGCACAGGTAGTCGGCGGGGATGTCCCAGTGCTGGATGCCGTATTGGGCCTTGAGCAGGGCACGGTTGAACACGCGCACGGCTTCGGGGTTGGCGAAGTCGATGCTGGGTTTGCCGTGGGGGTTGGTAATGGTGAAGCGGGCCAGGTCAGGGTGGGCCTTGATCAGGCTGGGGAAGTCGTAGCGGCCCTGGTGGCGGTTGCGCGGGTGCAGGGTGGGTTTGGTGGTCATGGTGAGGTCCGGTGTTGCAGGCCGAGGGGCTGCTGTGCAGCCCCTTCGCGGCACAAGGCCGCTCCTACAGGATAGCGGCGCCTGATCTACCGGCGCCGTCCCTGTAGGAGCGGCCTTGTGCCGCGAAAGGGCCGCGCCGCGGCCCCATCGGTCTTAATGATTACAGCGCTGCAATCCGCGCATGCTGCTCGGTGAAGTTGGCCAGGGCCTGTTCCGACTCGGCCAGCTTGGCGCGTTCCTTCTCGATCACCGCAGGCGGTGCCTTGTCGACGAAGGCGGCGTTGGACAGCTTGCCGCCGACACGCTGAACCTCACCCTGCAGACGCTGGATTTCCTTGTTCAGGCGCGCAAGCTCGGCATCCTTGTCGATCAGCCCGGCCATCGGTACCAGCACCTGCAGGTCACCGACCAGGGCAGTGGCCGACAGCGGCGCTTCGTCGGCGTCGCCCAGCACGGTGAACGACTCGACCTTGGCCAGTTTCTTCAGCAGTGCCTCGTTTTCCTGCAGGCGGCGCTGGTCGTCGGCGTTGGCGTTCTTCAGGAACAGCGGCAGCGGCTTGCCTGGGCCGATGTTCATTTCGGCGCGGATGTTGCGCAGGCCGACCATCAGCTCCTTGAGCCACTCGATGTCACCTTCGGCAGCGGCATCGATGCGGCTTTCATTGGCCACTGGCCATGGCTGCAGCATGATGGTCTTGCCTTCGATACCGGCCAGCGGCGCGATGCGCTGCCAGATTTCCTCGGTGATGAATGGCATGAACGGGTGCGCCAGGCGCAGGGCAACTTCCAGCACGCGCACCAGGGTACGGCGGGTGCCGCGGGCACGTTCGACCGGGGCGTTCTCGTCCCACAGTACCGGCTTGGACAGCTCCAGGTACCAGTCGCAGTATTGGTTCCAGATGAACTCGTACAGCGCCTGGCTGGCCAGGTCGAAGCGGAACTGCTCAAGCTGGCGGGTCACTTCGGCTTCGGTGCGCTGCAGCTGCGAGATGATCCAGCGGTCAGCCAGCGACAGCTCGTAGGCTTCGCCGTTCTGGCCGCAGTCCTCGCCCTTGTCCAGCACGTAACGGGCGGCGTTCCAGATCTTGTTGCAGAAGTTGCGGTAGCCTTCGACGCGGCCCATGTCGAACTTGATGTCGCGGCCGGTGGAGGCCAGCGAGCAGAAAGTGAAGCGCAGGGCGTCGGTGCCGTAGCTGGCGATACCTTCCGGGAACTCGGCCTTGGTCTGCTTGGCGATCTTCTCGGCAAGCTTGGGCTGCATCATGCCGCTGGTGCGTTTTTCCAGCAGGGCGTCGAGGGTGATGCCGTCGACGATGTCCAGCGGGTCGAGCACGTTGCCCTTGGACTTGGACATCTTCTGGCCCTGGCCGTCGCGCACCAGGCCGTGCACGTACACGGTCTTGAACGGCACTTGCGGGGTGCCGTCCTCGTTCTTGATCAGGTGCATGGTCAGCATGATCATGCGCGCAACCCAGAAGAAGATGATGTCGAAGCCGGTCACCAGTACGTCGGTGGAGTGGAACTTCTTGAGGAACTCGGTTTGTTCCGGCCAGCCCAGGGTGGAGAAGGTCCACAGGCCCGAGCTGAACCAGGTGTCGAGCACGTCGTCGTCCTGGCGCAGGGTCACGTCGCTGCCCAGGTTGTGCTTGGCGCGCACTTCTTGCTCGTTGCGCCCGACATAGACCTGGCCGGCCTCGTCGTACCAGGCCGGGATGCGGTGGCCCCACCACAGCTGGCGGCTGATGCACCAGTCCTGGATGTCGCGCATCCAGGAGAAGTACATGTTCTCGTACTGCTTGGGCACGAACTGGATACGGCCGTCTTCCACGGCGGCGATGGCAGGCTCGGCCAGCGGCTTGGTGGAAACGTACCACTGGTCGGTCAGCCACGGCTCGATGACCGTGCCCGAACGGTCGCCCTTCGGCACTTTCAGGGCATGGTCGTCGATGCTGACCAGCAGGCCCTGGGCGTCCAGGTCGGCGACGATCTGCTTACGCGCCACGAAGCGGTCGAGGCCGGCGTACTGGGCGGGCAGGGTGGTGTCGAACTGCTCGTTGACGCTGCCGTCGAGGTTGAAGGCCTGGGCGGCGGACAGCACCAGGGCGTTCTTGTCGAAGATGTTGAGCAGCGGCAGGTTGTGGCGCTTGCCGACTTCGTAGTCGTTGAAGTCGTGGGCCGGGGTGATCTTCACGCAGCCGGTGCCGAACTCAGGGTCGCAGTAGTCGTCGGCGATGATCGGAATGCGACGGCCAACCAGCGGCAACTCGACGAACTTGCCGATCAGCGCCTGGTAGCGCTCGTCGGTTGGGTTGACGGCGACGGCGGCGTCACCGAGCAGGGTTTCCGGACGGGTGGTGGCGACCACCAGGTGGTCCTTGCCTTCGGCGGTCTTGGCGCCGTCGGCCAGCGGGTAGCGCAGGTTCCACAGGTGGCCCTTCTCGTCGTGGTTTTCCACTTCGAGGTCGGAGATGGCCGTGTGCAGCTTGGTGTCCCAGTTGACCAGGCGCTTGCCGCGGTAGATCAGGCCGTCTTCGTGCAGGCGCACGAACGCTTCCTTGACGGCCTCGGACAGGCCGTCGTCCATGGTGAAGCGTTCGCGGCTCCAGTCTACCGAGGAGCCCAGGCGGCGGATCTGGCGGCTGATGTTGCCACCGGACTGATCCTTCCACTCCCAGACTTTTTCCAGGAACTTGTCACGGCCCAGGTCGTGGCGGTTCTGGCCCTTGGCTTCGAGCTGGCGCTCGACCAGCATCTGGGTGGCGATACCGGCGTGGTCGGTGCCTGGCTGCCACAGGGTGTCGCGGCCTTGCATGCGGCGGAAACGGATCAGGGCGTCCATGATCGCGTTGTTGAAGCCGTGGCCCATGTGCAGGCTGCCCGTCACGTTCGGTGGCGGGATCATGATGGTGTAGGACTCACCTGCACCTTGTGGAGCGAAATAGTTTTCGGACTCCCAGGTGTTGTACCAGGAAGTTTCGATAGCGTGCGGCTGGTAGGTCTTATCCATGCGCGGCGGGACCCTGTGCATTTATTCGGGAAAGCCGGGAAGTATAACCAAGCTGGGGGGTTGAGGCGACAGCCGCTGGGGCTGCTTTGCAGCCCATTCGCGGCACAAGGCCGCTCCTACAAGGGCATGGCGGTGCCTGCAGGAGCGGCCTCGTGCCGCGAATGGGGCGCAAAGCGCCCCTGGGTGTTACTCGGAACGCTTGATCAACCGCTCGATCCGCGCATCCAGGCGGCGCTTGATTTCGTTCTCGATGTGCGGGGTGAAGTCGTTGATCACGTCCTGCATGATCATCTGCGCAGCGGCGCGCAGTTCGCTTTCCAGGTGCAGCAGGGTGTCCTGGCGGCGGGTTTGCGGGTCGTCCTCGGGGGCCGCTTCCGGCTCGGGCGCAGCCGGCAGCGGCGCGTTGCCCGGCGGAACATCCAGCAGCAGGGGAATCTGCTCGACCGTTTCGGTCAGCAACGGCGGCTGCAGGTCGGCGTCGCCCAGTAGCTGGCGAATCGACTCGAGGTCGTCGAGCAGATGGGCGGAATCGGGAAGGGGGGAGGGCTTGTCCATCGTCTTCAAAGTCGCTGTAAGCGGTGATCTTGCAGAGCATAGCCCTGTTCACGGTAGAAACGGAACCGCTCGCGGGCCGATTGGCGGATGCCCGGCTCCTCGACCACGATCTCGGCCACCCGCTGGAACTGGCCGACGAACCCCGGCACATCGGCGCCCAGGTTGATCAGCAGGTCGCGGTGCTCGCCGGCACCGTCGGCCGCCAGGCCAAGCGCCACTTGGGCGTCGGCGTGCAGCTCGGCAAGGTCGTGGGGCACGAAGGCTTCGCCCTTGAAGCGCCACAGGCGCGCGTCCAGCTCGCTGCGCTGCTCGGCATCCTGGCAATGCAGGTAGACCTGGTGGCCAAGGCGCCAGGCCTTCTCGCACAGCTTGCAGGCGAAATCCAGCCGCGCCGACAACGAGTCGGTGGGCAGGATATAGAAATCGACTTTACTCATGGTGGGTTCGGCCAACCGGCGGCGCCAGGGGCGCCACCGGTTTCAGCGCATCAGGCGCCGGCGCGGTCGAGCAGGTACTGGGTCAGCAGCGGCACCGGGCGGCCAGTGGCGCCCTTGTCCTTGCCACCGCTGATCCAGGCGGTGCCGGCGATGTCCAGGTGCGCCCAGTGGTAGGCCTTGGCAAAGCGCGACAGGAAGCAACCGGCGGTGATGGTGCCCGCCTTCGGCCCGCCAATGTTGCCCATGTCGGCGAACGGGCTGTCGAGCTGTTCCTGGTACTCATCGAACAGCGGCAGTTGCCAGGCGCGGTCGTCGGCACGCTTGCCGGCGTCGAGCAGCTGGCCCACCAGCTCGTCGTCGTTGCCCATCAGGCCCGAGGTGTGGCTGCCCAGGGCAACGATGCAGGCGCCGGTCAGGGTGGCGATGTCGATCACCGCCTGGGGCTTGAAGCGCTCGGCGTAGGTCAGGGTGTCGCACAGCACCAGGCGGCCTTCGGCGTCGGTGTTGAGGATTTCGACGGTTTGCCCGCTCATGGTGGTGACGATGTCGCCCGGGCGGGTAGCGCCGCCGCTGGGCATGTTCTCGGCGCAGGCCAGCAGGCACACCAGGTTGATCGGCAGCTGCAGTTCCAGCACGGCGCGCAGGGTGCCGAACACGCTGGCGGCGCCGCACATGTCGAACTTCATTTCATCCATGCCGGCACCGGGCTTGAGGCTGATGCCGCCGGTGTCGAAGGTGATGCCCTTGCCCACCAGCACGAATGGCTTGTCGGCTTTCTTGCTGCCCTGGTAGTTGAGCACGATCAGGCGTGGCGGCTGGTCGCTGCCCTGGCCCACGGCATAGAACGCGCCCATGCCCAGGTCCTTGATCTTCTTCTCGTCCAGCACTTCGACCTTCAGGCCCTTGTGCGCCTTGCCCAGCTCCTTGGCCTGTTCGGCCAGGTAGGTCGGGTGGCACAGGTTCGGCGGCAGGTTACCCAGGTCGCGGGTGAAGGCCATGCCGGTGGCGATGGCGCTGGCGTGCTTGACGGCACGCTCGACCTCGGCCTGGCCGGCCTTGTCGGCCAGCAGGGTGATTTTCTTCAGGGCACGGGGCTCGGCCTTCTGGCTCTTGAAGCGGTCGAACACATATTCGCCGTCGACCAGGGTTTCGGCCAGCAGGCGGTATTTGCCGTAGTGGCCATCACGGTTGCTCACCGCGATGTCATCCAGGGCCAGCACCGCGTCGCTGCCGCCCAGGCCCTTGAGCACGCCGGCCACGCTGGCGGCCAGCTTGCGCCAGGCGCGATCGCCCAGGGTCTGGTCCTTGCCGCTGCCCACCAGCAGCACGCGCTCGGCCTTCAGGCCCGGCAGGCTTTGCAGCAGCAGGGTCTGGCCTGGCTTGCCGGCCAGGTCGCCGCGCTTGAGCACGGCGCTGATGGCGCCTTCGCTGGCCTCGTCGACGGCCTTGGCCACGGCGCCGAGCTTGCGCCCTTCAGCGACCGGCACGACCAGGGTGGCGGTTTTAATCGATGCAGCAGCTACGCTTTTTACAACCAGTTCCATGTCAGGGTCCCCGAGAGATCTTTGCAGGTGGCGCGTGTTGAGAGTGGCGCGCTGGACGGGGCTGGCGGCGAACCCGCGCACCAGCGGAAAAGCTGCCAGTTTGAGCCTCTGACAAGCGTGCTGACAACCCCGGCGTGCGGCTTCATGCGCGGCCAAGTGACAGGCGCGGCCAATCACAGGATAATGCGCGCACTTTAAATGGAGGTTCGTCCTAGGCGAACCGGCTTTGGTCCTGGCTGTCACAGGCCAATGTTTGGCAGTCCGCCCCTGACAACCCAGGAGTGTCTGGTTTGATCGTCTTTCGTTATCTGTCCCGCGAGGTCCTGGTGACCTTGAGCGCCGTCAGCGCCGTGCTGCTGGTGATCATCATGAGCGGGCGTTTCATCAAGTACCTGGCCCAGGCGGCCCAGGGCATACTCGACCCGGGCGTGTTGTTCCTGATCATGGGCTTGCGCCTGCCGGGCTTCCTGCAGCTGATTCTGCCGCTGGGGCTGTTCCTGGGCATTCTGCTGGCCTATGGCCGGCTGTACCTGGAAAGCGAGATGACCGTGCTGTCGGCCACCGGCATGAGCCAGCAGCGCCTGCTGGCCCTGACCATGGCACCGGCGGCGCT
The DNA here is from genome assembly GCF_011752565.1 of Pantoea sp. Ap-967. Taxonomy (GTDB): domain Bacteria; phylum Pseudomonadota; class Gammaproteobacteria; order Pseudomonadales; family Pseudomonadaceae; genus Aquipseudomonas. Next base: position 137,737 of record NZ_VWXK01000006.1, on the reverse strand, counting down.
GACCGCCCTGGTGGTGGCCTGGTTGAGCCTGAGCCTGGCGCCCCTGGGGGTTGGCCAGCTGCAGCAGGTGATTGCCCAGCAGGACGCCCTGACCGAGTTCGACACCCTGGTGCCGGGCCGCTTCCAGACCCTGCGCGACGGCTCGCGCGTTACCTATACCGAGCAGCTGTCGGACGACCGCATCCGGCTTGGCGGCGTGTTCATTTCCGAGAAACGCTTCAACCAGGACAAGACCAAGGACCGCGCCCCGTCGGTACTGGTAGCCGAGAAGGGCCACCAGGAAGTGCAGGCCGACGGCAACCGTTACCTGGTGCTGGAGAACGGCTACCGCTATGACGGCAACCCCGGCCAGGCCGATTACCGTGCGATCAAGTACGACACCTACGGGGTGCTGCTGCCCAAGCCGGAAGTGGCCGAGGAAGTGACCGACCGCGAAGCCATCCCGACCCTGGACCTGTTCGGCAAGACCGACCCGCGCGAGCGTGCCGAGCTGCAATGGCGGCTGTCGCTGCCGATCCTGGTGTTCATCGTGACCCTGATGGCGGTGCCGCTGGCCCGGGTCAACCCACGCCAGGGGCGCTTCCTCAAGCTGCTGCCGGCAATTCTTCTGTACATGGCTTACCTGACGATGCTGATTTCCGTACGCGGCGCCCTGGAAAAGGGCAAGTTGCCAATTGGCCTGGGCATCTGGTGGGTGCATGGCCTGTTCCTGCTGATCGGCCTGGCCCTGATGTACTGGGAACCGCTGCGCCTGAAGCTGGCAGCCCGCCGCGCGGAGGTGGCCCATGGCTAAGCTCGACCGCTACATCGGCATGAGCGTGCTGGTGGCCATCCTGGCCGTGCTGGGCATCATTCTGGGCCTAGCGTCGCTGTTCGCCTTCATCGACGAGATGGGCGACCTGAGCGACACCTACACCCTGATGGACGCCAGCAGCTTCGTGCTGCTGACCGCACCGCGCCGGGTGTATGAAATGTTGCCGATGGCGGCACTGATCGGCTGCCTGATCGGCCTGGGCAGCCTGGCCAGCAGCAGCGAACTGACCATCATGCGCGCCGCGGGGGTTTCCATCGGCCGCATCGTCTGGGCGGTGATGAAGCCGATGCTGGTGCTGATGCTGGTCGGCCTGCTGGTGGGCGAGTATGTGGCCCCGGTGACCGAGAACAAGGCCCAGGCCGACCGCTCCCTGGCCCAGGGTGGTGGCGAGGCGCAGAGCTCCAAGCGTGGCATGTGGCACCGCCAGGGCGAGGAATTCGTGCACATCAACGCCGTGCAGCCAAGCGGGCTGCTGCTGGGTGTGACCCGCTACCGCTTCGACAACGAGCGCAAGATCCTCACCTCCAGCTTCGCCCGCCGTGCCCAGTACAACGACGACCACTGGATGCTCAGCGATGTCAGCACCACCTTCTTCCGCGGTGACCACACCGAGGTGGTGAAGGCGCCGTCCGAGCGCTGGGATGTTTCCCTGACGCCGCAGCTGCTCAACACAGTGATCATGGCCCCTGAGTCGCTGTCGATCACAGGGCTGTGGGACTACATCCACTACCTGTCCGACCAGGGCCTGAACAACGCCCGTTACTGGCTGGCGTTCTGGACCAAGGTGCTGCAGCCGATGGTGACCGCGGCGCTGGTGCTGATGGCCATCTCGTTCATCTTCGGCCCGCTGCGTTCGGTCACCCTGGGCCAGCGCGTGTTCACCGGTGTGCTGGTGGGCTTCGTGTTCCGTATTGGCCAGGACCTGCTCGGCCCTTCGAGCCAGGTGTTCGGCTTCCCGCCGCTGCTGGCGGTGGTGATTCCGGCAGGCATTTGCGCCGTGGCCGGTTTGTGGCTGCTACGCCGCGCCGGTTGATGGCCCGGGCCTAGCATCGCGAGCTGCGCTCGCTCCTACCAGGCCCGGTAGGAGCGAGCGCAGCTCGCGATACGGCCACACAGGCAAACCACGACCAACCCCTTCACTTCTTCTGTTTCGGCACCCGCACCAGTTGGGTTTCCGAATAGATGTCATGCCACCCGCGCTTGCGCTTGTCGACCAGCGACCAGAAGAAACCCAGCCCCAGGCATAGCAGCGATGCGATCGACACCACGAAGCGCAGCAGCGCCTGCCACAGGCTGATCGCGCTGCCGTCGGCATTCTGCACCCGCACGCCCCACACCTGCATGCCCAGGGTCTGGCCGCCATGGGTCCAGAACTTGGCAAAAAAACCAAACAAGGCAAACAGCAGCACCGTCGACAGCAGCGGGTCGCCGTCCAGTGCACCGGCCTCGGTCAGTTCGCGCATGCGCGCCTCGCCAATGATCGCCATCTGGATCATCTTGTAGGCCCCGGCGGTGACGATCAGCAATGCAGTGCACAACAGGCAGTCATAGAACATCGCCGCCAGGCGTCGGCCCAGGCCGACCGGTGGGAAATCACCCTGGGGGGAGAGCAGGGGCTTGGACATGCGAAACGGCTCCAGTTAGCGAAGCCGGTATTCTACGGGCAAAAAAAAGCCCCTGCACATGGCAGGGGCTTTTCTTCGAAGTCGGGGGCGGCTTAGCCGGCGACCTGAACCTTGTCAGCCTGCATGCCTTTCTGGCCTTGGACTGCTTCGAAGGTGACCTTCTGGCCTTCTTTCAGGCTCTTGAAGCCGTTGCCTTCGATGGCACGGAAGTGCACGAACAGATCCGGACCGCTTTCTGGGGTGATGAAACCGTAACCTTTCTCGTCATTGAACCACTTGACGGTACCGTTCTGACGCTCAGCCATTGTCTTATTTCCTATGAAGCTTAAATTTTGATGACAGTTACTTTCGCATTAATCAGTACGCGAAAGTTTACCGGGCTGGGTTGCAGGAAAGTAAGAGACGCCAAACGGGTTGTAGCAAATTGCGGCTACTGGCCCAGGTCACGAACTGTTGCGACCCACGCAAACACAGTGCACTGACTCTACGCCAACTCCCAAGAAAAAAACAAGCCCTTGGTCGACTAGAAAATAGGCGTTTTTTCGATTACCGCCCGCCGTGCCAGAACGGGCGTGGCGCCTGGCCTGGCGCCATGTTCAAAAGTTATTGGGCAGGTTCGAAATCGAATATGCCGAACCTGCCAAAAAACCTCAGGTCACACCTTCAACCCCGGTAGTAACGTTGTGCAACGAAAGGCATTTTGCTGACTTTCAAGGCAACTTGCTTGCCGCGTACCAAGGCGAACAATGGCGTGTCGAGCGCGGCATGTTCGTTATCGATATAACCCATTGCCACCGGCGCACCGAGCGTCGGGCCAAAACCTCCGCTGCACACTTTGCCAACGCTTTTGCCGCCGGCATCGACAATCTCTGCACCTTCGCGCACCGGCGTACGTTCCTGTGGCAGCAGGCCGACCCGTTTGCGTGCCACGCCTTGCTGCTGTTGGGCGAACACCGGCTCGGCGCCGGGGAAACCACCGGCACGGGCGCCATCGGCGCGGCGCACCTTGGAAATGGCCCAGAGCAGGCTGGCTTCGATCGGCGTGGTGCTGCTGTCCATGTCATGGCCGTACAGGCACAGGCCGGCCTCAAGGCGCAGCGAGTCGCGTGCGCCCAGGCCGATTGGCTGCACTTCAGGCTCGGCCAGCAGGCGCCGGGCCAGGGCTTCGGCGGCGCTGGCAGGCACCGAAATTTCGTAGCCGTCTTCACCGGTGTAGCCCGAGCGGCTGACGTAGCAGGCCTGGCCCAGCAGGGTCAACGGACGGAACTGCATGAAGGTCATGCCGGCCACTTCCGGCGCCAGGCGCTCAAGCACCTTTACCGCTGCCGGGCCTTGCAGGGCGAGCAGGGCACGCTGCTCGAACAGCGGCTGCACCTCGCAGCGGCCACCGATGTGCTGCTGCAGGTGGGCCAGGTCCTGTTCCTTGCAGGCGGCGTTGACCACCAGGAACAGCGTGTCGTCACCCAAGTTGGCGACCATCAGGTCGTCGAGAATGCCGCCTTGCGGGTTGGTGAACATGGCATAGCGCTGCATGCCCACCGGCAGGTCGATGATGTCTACGGGCACCAGGCTCTCCAGGGCGGCAGCCGCGTCGGCGCCGCGCAGGATGATCTGGCCCATGTGCGAGACGTCGAACAGGCCGGCCTGTTCGCGGGTGTGCAGGTGCTCCTTGAGTACCCCCAGCGGGTACTGCACTGGCATGTCGAAGCCGGCGAACGGCACCATGCGCGCGCCCAGTTCCAGGTGCAGGGCGTGCAGTGGGGTCTTTTGCAGTGTTTCGGACATCGATGACTCCTTGGTTGTTTGTCGGGTCAACATTCGATGATGTTGACGGCCAGACCGCCGCGAGCGGTCTCCTTGTATTTGCTTTTCATGTCGGCGCCGGTCTGGCGCATGGTGCGGATCACCTTGTCGAGCGACACGTAGTGCTGCCCGTCGCCGCGCAGGGCCATGCGCACCGCGTTGATGGCCTTCACCGAGCCCATGGCGTTGCGCTCGATGCACGGCACTTGCACCAGCCCGCCAATCGGGTCGCAGGTCAGCCCCAGGTTATGTTCCATGCCGATCTCGGCGGCGTTTTCCACTTGCTGCACGGTGCCGCCCAGCACTTCGCACAAGGCCCCGGCGGCCATCGAGCAGGCCACCCCGACCTCGCCCTGGCAGCCGACTTCGGCCCCGGAAATCGAGGCGTTTTCCTTGTAGAGGATGCCGATGGCGGCAGCGGTGAGCAGAAAACGCACCACGCCGTCCTCGTTGGCCCCGGGAATGAAACGCATGTAGTAATGCAGCACCGCCGGCACGATCCCCGCCGCGCCATTGGTGGGCGCGGTGACCACGCGCCCGCCATGGGCGTTTTCCTCGTTCACCGCCAGTGCGTAGAGGTTGACCCAGTCGAGCACCGACAGCGCATCGCGCAGGCTGGCCTCGGGGTGGCTGCTCAGTTGCCGGTACAGCGCCGGTGCGCGGCGCTTGACCTTGAGCCCGCCGGGCAGGATGCCTTCGTGGCGGCAACCGGCTTCGACGCAGTCTTGCATCACCTGCCAGATACGCAGCAGCCCGGCACGGGTTTCGGCTTCGGGGCGCCAGGCTGCTTCATTGGCCAGCATCACCTGGCTGATCGCCAGGTGCTGCGCGCTGCAGTGGCCAAGCAACTGCTTGGCGGTGGTGAACGGGTAGGCCAGTGCGGTGCTGTCTTCAACGATGCGGTCCTGACCGGCGGCGTCCTCGTCGACCACGAAACCGCCGCCCACCGAGTAGTATTCGCGGCTGCGAATTTGCAGGCCGGCGCTGTCGAAGGCGCGGAAGATCATGCCGTTGGGGTGATAGGCCAGTGGCTTGCGGATCATGGCCAGGTGCTGCTTCTCGACGAAGTCGATTGGCTGTTCACCCAGCAGGCTGAGCTGGCCGCTGGCACGGATGGCCTGCAAGCGGGCGGGGATGGCTTCGGTGTCGACGGTATCGGGGTGCTCGCCTTCCAGGCCGAGCAATACCGCCTTGTCGCTGCCATGCCCCTTGCCGGTGGCGCCCAGCGAGCCGTACAGCTCGGCCTTGACGCAGGCGGTGCTCGCCAGCAAGCCATCGCGGCGCAGCCCCTCGGCAAAGCGCGCGGCGGCGCGCATGGGGCCGACCGTGTGGGAACTGGAAGGGCCGATGCCGATCTTGAACAGGTCGAAGACGCTCAGTGACATGATGATCTCCCTACCGGTTTGCCAGTTTATCGAAGGGCCTTGCAGGAGCGGGCTTGCCCCGCGAACACCGGCGAAGCCGGTGCCATGTAGCGCGCCGGCTTCTTCGCGGGGCAAGCCCGCTCCTACACCATGCCTGCAGCCTTGCCGGTTAAGCTATCAGGCGTCCTGATAGCTCTCGATCGACGGGCAGGCACACACCAGGTTGCGGTCGCCGAACACGTTGTCGACCCGCCCGACCGGCGGCCAGTACTTGCCTTCAACCAGGCTCGCCAGCGGGTACACCGCCTGCTCACGGCTGTAGCCATGGGCCCATTCGCCAACCAGCTCGGCCGCGGTGTGCGGGGCGTTTTTCAGCGGGTTGTCGTCCTTGTCCAGGCTGCCGTTCTCCACGGCGCGAATCTCCTCGCGGATCTGGATCATCGCGGCGCAGAAGCGGTCCAGTTCTTCCTTGGACTCGCTTTCGGTCGGTTCGATCATCAGCGTGCCGGCCACTGGGAAGGACATGGTCGGGGCGTGGAAGCCGAAGTCGATCAGGCGCTTGGCCACGTCGTCGACACTGATGCCGCTGCTGTCCTTGAGCGGGCGCAGGTCGAGGATGCACTCGTGCGCCACCAGGCCATTGCCACCGGTATACAGCACAGGATAGTGCTCTTCCAGGCGCCGGGCGATGTAGTTGGCGTTGAGAATCGCCATCTGCGAGGCGCGCTTGAGGCCGGCGCCGCCCATCATGCGAATGTACATCCAGGTGATCGGCAGGATGCTGGCGCTGCCGAACGGTGCGGCGCACACCGCGCCTTCGGTGTTCTCCAGCTGCGCGTGGCCGGGCAAGAACGGCGCCAGGTGCGACTTCACGCCAATCGGGCCGACACCCGGGCCGCCGCCGCCGTGGGGAATGCAGAAGGTCTTGTGCAGGTTCAGGTGCGAGACATCACCGCCGAACTTGCCCGGGGCGCACAGGCCGACCATGGCGTTCATGTTGGCGCCATCGATGTACACCTGGCCGCCGTTGTCGTGGATGATCGCGCAGATTTCGCCGATGGCTTCCTCGAACACGCCATGGGTGGACGGGTAGGTAATCATGATCGCGGCCAGGCGCTCGCGGTGTTCGATGGCCTTGGCGCGCAAGTCCTCGACATCGACGTTGCCACGGGCGTCGCAGGCGGTGACCACCACGCGCATGCCAGCCATGTGCGCGGTGGCCGGGTTGGTGCCATGGGCCGAGGACGGGATCAGGCAGATGTCGCGGTGGCCTTCGCCACGGCTGCGGTGGTAGGCGCGAATCGCCAGCAGGCCTGCGTATTCGCCCTGGGAGCCGGCGTTGGGCTGCAGCGACACGGCGTCGTAGCCGGTGGCGGCGCACAGCATGGCTTCCAGCTCGTTGGTCATCTGCAGGTAGCCCTGGCTCTGGGCGGCCGGTGCGAATGGGTGCAGGTTGCCGAACTCGGCCCAGGTGACCGGGATCATCTCGCTGGCGGCGTTGAGCTTCATGGTGCACGAGCCCAGTGGGATCATGCTGCGGTCCAGCGCCAGGTCCTTGTCGGCCAGGCGGCGCAGGTAGCGCATCAGCTCGGTTTCGCTGTGGTAGCGGTTGAACACCGGGTGTTCGAGGATGGCCGACTGGCGCAGCAGCGCGGCCGGCAGGCGCGAGCCGGTGCTGGCGGCCAGGGCGGCGAAGTCAGGCTGGGCCTGGTCGCCACCGAGCAGTTGCCACAGCGCCTCGACATCGGCCTGGGTGCTGGTTTCGTCGAGCGACAGGCCCAGCAGGCCTGCGTCGATCTGGCGCAGGTTGATGCCCTGGGCGCGGGCCTTGTCATGCAGGCTGGCGGTGGCGCTGCCGGTGGCCAGGGTCAGGGTATCGAAGGCGCTTTCACCCACGACGCCCAGGCCCAGGCGCTGCAGGCCGGCGGCGAGGATCGCGGTCAGCGCGTGGGTGCGCTGGGCAATGCGCTTGAGGCCGGCCGGGCCGTGGTACACGGCGAACATGCTGGCGATGTTGGCCAGCAGCACCTGGGCGGTGCAGATGTTGCTGGTGGCCTTCTCGCGGCGGATGTGCTGCTCGCGGGTTTGCATGGCCAGGCGCAGGGCCGTCTTGCCGAAGCGGTCGATCGACACGCCAACCAGGCGCCCCGGCATGTCGCGCTTGAACCCATCGCGGGTGGCGAAGTAGGCCGCATGGGGGCCGCCGAAGCCCAGGGGCACGCCGAAGCGCTGGGCGCTGCCGATGGCCACGTCGGCGTCGAATTCGCCCGGCGGGGTGAGCAGGGTCAGGGCCAGCAGGTCGGCGGCAACGGCCACCAGGGCGTTGGCCGCGTGGAAGCGCTGCACCACCTCGCGGTAGTCGAACACTTCGCCATTGCTGGCCGGGTATTGCAGCAGCGCGCCGAAGAAGGCGCTGACATCATCGAGCTCGCGCTCGTCACCCACGACGATTTCGATGCCCAGCGGTTCGGCTCGGGTGCGCAGCACGTCGAGGGTTTGCGGGTGGCAGTGCACGGAGGCGAAGAAGGCGTGGCTGGCCTTGTTCTTCGACAGGCGCTTGCAGAAGGTCATGGCCTCGGCGGCGGCGGTGGCTTCGTCGAGCAGGGAGGCGTTGGCGATCGGCAGGCCGGTGAGGTCGCTGACCAGGGTCTGGAAGTTCAGCAGCGCTTCCAGGCGGCCCTGGGAAATCTCTGGCTGGTAGGGGGTGTAGGCGGTGTACCAGGCCGGGTTTTCCAGCAGGTTGCGCAGAATCGGCGCTGGGGTGTGGGTGTTGTAGTAGCCCTGGCCGATGTAGCTCTTGAACAGCTGGTTCTTGCCGGCGATGGCCTTGAGCGCGGCCAGTGCATCGGCTTCGCTCTGGCCGTCGTGGTCACCGAGCACGCTGGTGCCCTTGATGCTGTCTGGGATAACGGCGGCGGACATGGCGTCCAGCGAGTCGAAGCCCAGGCTGGCGAGCATGGACTGCTCGTCGGCGGCACGTGGGCCGATGTGGCGGGCGATGAATTCGTTGGCGGTGCCGAGGTTGATGGTCATGGTCTGGTTCCTCAGGCGTCGTCGTTGGCTTTGATCAGGCGGTCGTAAGCGTCTTGGTCGAGCAGGGCACCGACTTCGGCCATGTCGGCCGGCTTGAAGCGGAAGAACCAGCCTTCGCCCAGCGGGTCTTCGTTGACCAGCTCAGGGCTGTCGTTGAGCGCATCGTTGACGGCAAGCACTTCACCGCCCAGGGGCATGTACACACCGCTGGCGGCCTTCACCGATTCGACGGTGGAGGCTTCGGCACCCTTGTCGTAATGCTGCAGCTCCGGCAGTTGCACATAGACCACATCGCCAAGGGCGTTCTGGGCATAGGCGGTGATGCCTACGGTGACGCTGCCGTCGGCTTCGACGCGCAGCCATTCGTGATCTTCGGTGAAACGCAACTCGCTCATGGGGATTCCTCGGGAAGCAGGACGTTGGGCGCGGTGGGCCCGCGCTCTTGGGGTGAGGAATGCTAAGCAATAATGCGGCCAATCATTATAAACCCATATAAATCAATAAGTTATGTTGTTTTTTAGTGAGGTCTCTTTTGTGACTGGAATGAATACGTTCCAGTTAGGAAGGCGAGGGAAAGAACTTGAGGATCAAACCCTTGGATTACGGCGACAAGGGGGTGTGTATTGTTTTCGTTACGATGTATCGAAATCGATACTGGCGTCGCAACATGCCATCTGGCAGGCCTGCCGTTCTGATCGAGATGTGACTGGAATAAGAGCAACTTTGTAGTACGGAATACATTGTTGCGTGGGAAGTTTCCCAATAGTGCCGGATCGTCTGTATGCCAATAGAACTGAGGGTAGACTTATTCCCGGACGTCAGCGAAGGTGGGGCGGTATAGGGTGTTGTAATATAATTATACATTCTACGATGTTTCATGTTGATATGCACGGATAGAGGGATTGGTTTATGAGGCAGTTTTCTGATTATACAGAAAAAGAATTTTATGATTTTTTAAATGGTATTTATCGAGTGGATGTGTATTTGTATCCGACGGAGCGATCCCATATAGATGCAGTTATCGATTTTGAACGATTGACTGGTCATCCGGTCGGGTCTGATCTTATATCTAAACCTAAAAAATTCGGTATTGAAGATGCTCCGCGAGCCATGCTGAATGAAGTAATGAGATGGCGTGCCGAGCAGGGCCTTCCGGGCTTCAAGGATTCTTGACTTGCCTATAAAACGCCGCGGCCGTTTCAGGTTGGGGAGTCTGTGTTCACTGCTCTCGGCGTATCGTGAGCTCTGCTCCTTCCAGGACGACAGGTAGGCAGGTTGACCGGTGTGGTTTCCCATAAGCGGTGGATGGCACCGGCTCTGCCGGTGTTCGCGGGCAAGCTCGCTCCTACAGTGATACGGCTACGTCAGAGACTTACGAATTTTTCCATAGAAGGTAATTTATGCGAAGGCTAATATCTGATTACACAGAGGAAGAATTTTTTGAAATAGTGGATGCGATTTATCAGGGTGACCCTAGGCTTTATCCGACCGACCGGGCTCACACGCAAGGAATACTGGAGTTTGAACGTCTAGCAGAGCATCCAGCGAAATCCAATCTAATTTTTAGACCTAGTAAAGTCGGAATTAAGGATACCCCGACTGATATTGTAAATGAGGTCAAAAGATGGCGAGCTGAGCAAGGCCTACCGGGATTCAAGGAGTCCTGATCACCCTCCGGAATTCCCCGGCCCAAACAGGCTGGGGAATTTTTGGTGTCAGCGAATTAATTTTTTGGGATGAACAAAAATCTTGGCATTTGTAATGCTGGGGATTGAGCGTCGCGAGCGGCGTATCGTGAGCTTTGCTCCTTCTAGGACGACAGGTGGGCAGGTTGACCGGTGTGGTTTTCCGTAAGTGGTGACCCAGCAGGCGGCGCGGTGGATGGCACCGGCTTTGCCGGTGTTCGCGGGCAAGCCCGCTCCTACAGGATACGGTTAAATCAGAGACTTACGAATTTTCCATAGAAGGTAATTTTTATGCGAAGGCTGATATCTGATTACACTGAAAGAGAATTTTTTGATTTTGTTTATGCGATATTTCACGCTGATCCTAGAGTTTATCCGACGGATCGGGCGCATACGAAGGGGATACTGGAGTTCAAGAGGCTCTCGGGACATCCTTCTGGCTCTGATGTGATTTTTCGGCCTAGAAAAGTGGGAATTAAAGATTCTCCTGCGGATGTAGTAAAGGAGGTTAAAAGATGGCGAGCCGAACAAGGCTTACCGGGTTTTAAGGATTATTGACTTACCTATAAAACTCCCCGGCCGTTCCAGGCTGGGGAGTCTGTGTTCACTGCTCGCGATTGGCTGCAACGCAGCCCCGGCATGATGGGTCGCAAAGCTGAAACCCTGGGGCCGCTGCGCGCCCCATCGCGAGCTGCGCTCGCTCCTACCGGGGCGGTGTCGGGCTGAGGTAGGCGCTCGACTTCGTCGATAAAGAACCCCCACCATCGGCCCCACCAGAAACGCCAGCTGCGAGGGGCCGAAACGGTGGGTCACGGCCTGCGTGTTGGTGATGGCAGTGGGGCTGCGCCCAGGCCGAACCCGCAGTGGCCTGCCGCCAATACTGCGGCATCGTAGTTGCGTTCCATGACCCGGAAGCATCGCAAACTTTGCTCGCTTCTATGAAAGAAATCGTAACTTTCTGATTTAGCGGGGAACTCTGTAGGAGCGGGCTTGACCCGCGAAGCAGGTAATGCGGTGAATGGCACCGGCTGCGCCGGTGTTCGCGGGGCAAGCCCGCTCCTACAGGGGCTATTGCCCGCAAGCGCGCTGCAATATTTCACGTGGCGGATCAAAAGGAGATGTGAAAGCGATGAAAGATAGAATCTCGGATTACACAGAGCACGAGTTTCTTGAGCTTGTACACGGCATTTATCATGGTGATCCAGTTCTTTATCCGACGGATCGGAAGCATACGGATGGGATTATTAAGTTCGAGCGGTTATGTGAGCACCCACTGGGTTCTGATCTGATTTTCTATCCGAGCAAGGTAGGAATTAAGGACTCCCCTCAAAGCGTGGTAGAGGCAGTGAAGAAATGGCGAGCCGAGCAAGGCTTACCAGGGTTCAAGGAGTCCTGACCACCCTTCGCAACTCCCCGGTCCATCGAGGCCGGGGCGGGTGCCTGGTAGGAGCGAGCAAAGCTCGCGATGGGCTGCAAAGCAGCCCCGGCATTGCGAGCCGCGGAGCTGAAAACGTGGGGCCGCTGCGCGCCCCATCGCGAGCTGCGCTCGCTCCTACCGGGGCGGTGTTGGGCTGAGGTAGGCGCTCGAATTCGACGGTAATGTTCAGCCTGCGGCAACGAACGGCAGCGCCAGGTACAGCTTGATTACGATCACGTTGATGATGTCGATAAAGAACGCCCCCACCATCGGCACCACCAGAAACGCCAGCTGCGAAGGCCCGAAACGGTGGGTCACGGCCTGCATGTTGGCGATGGCAGTGGGCGTAGCGCCCAGGCCGAATCCGCAATGGCCGGCTGCCAATACCGCAGCATCGTAGTTGCGGCCCATGACCCGGAAGGTGACGAAGATGGCGAACAGCGCCATCAGCAGGGTTTGTGCCGCCAGGATGACCAGGAAGGGCAGGGCCAGTGCTGCCAGGTCCCACAGTTTCAGCGACATCAGCGCAATGGCCAGGAACAACGACAAGCTCACATTGCCCAGCACCGACACTTCCCGCTCGAACACCTGGTAAAGGCCCAGGGCGGACAGCCCGTTGCGCAGCAGCACACCAACGAACAGCACGCAAACGAAGGTCGGCAGTTCGAACGCCGTGCCCTGCAGCTGGCCATTGAGCAGCGTGCCGCCCAGCAGGCTGACAGCAATCAACGCCAGGGTTTCAATAAACGACAAGGGCGTGATCAGGCGCTCTTTACCAGGCTCTTCAAAGCCCTTGGGCATGTGTGGCGCTGCCTGCTCGCCGCCGGGCAGTTGGACCCGCTTGATCAGCAGGCGGGCGACCGGGCCGCCGATCAGGCCACCCAGCACCAGGCCAAAGGTGGCCGACGCCAGGGCCAGCTCCGAGGCCGAGGCCAGGCCGTATTTCTCGCTGAAAGTGGTGCTCCAGGCCGCCCCGGTGCCGTGGCCGCCGGACAGGGTGATCGAGCCGGTCAGCAGGCCCATCAGCGGGTCCAGGCCCAGCGCCGTGGCCAGGCCGATGCCCATGGCATTCTGCACCAGCAGCAGCCCGGTGACCGCGAGCAGGAAAATGCCCACCACCCGGCCACCCTTCTTCAAGCTGGCGAAGTCGGCATTCAGGCCGATGGTGGCGAAGAAGGCCAGCATCAACGGCGCCTGCAGCGAGGTGTCGAACTGCACCTTCAGGTCAAAGCTACGTAAACCAAGCAACAGCAAGGCGACCACCAGGCCGCCAGCCACCGGCTCGGGAATGTTGTAGGTGCGCAGGATGGCCACGCGCTTTACCAGGCCATGCCCAAGCAACAGGACGAGAGAAGCGGCTACCAGCGTGCCGTAGAAATCGAGTTCCAGCATGAGAGGCGTTCTTTCCAGCAAACAGGGATGAACGCCATTTTCGCAGCAGTGTTCGATGAAGTATTGGCCAGGCCCGTAGGGCTTTTCTGAAAGCTTTCCGCGATAAGGATTAGCCTTTGCCCGGAATACCGTATTTGCGCAAACGTTGCGCAATGGCCGTATGCGAGGTCTGCAGGCGCCCGGCCAACTGCCGGGTGGACGGGTAGCTGGCGTACAGGCGTTGCAGCAGTTCGCGCTCGAAGTCGCCCACCGCCTGTTCCAGGCTTGCCACTTCGCCATCCTGGCCTCGGGCCACCGAGGTGCCGGCGATATCCAGGTCACCGATATCCACCAGGTTGCTTTCGCAGATGGCCGCTGCGCGGAAAATCACGTTCTGCAACTGGCGCACATTGCCTGGCCAGGGGTTGGCCAGCAGCGCCGAGTGGGTGGCGGGTGTCAGCCGGCACGCTGGGCGCTGGATCTGCGTGCAGGCCTGCTGCATGAAGTAATGGGCGAGCATCAGGATGTCCTGGCCGCGGTCGCGCAGGGGCGGTACTTGCAGGTTCAGCACATTCAAACGGTAGAACAGGTCTTCGCGGAAAGTACCTTCGGCCACCATGCGCTCAAGGTCGCGGTGGGTGGCGCTGATGATGCGCACGTCCACCTTGACCTCGCGGTCGCCGCCTACCCGGCGAAAGCTCCCGTCGCTGAGAAAACGCAACAGCTTGGCCTGCAGGTAGGGTGACATTTCGCCAATTTCGTCGAGGAACACCGTGCCCTGGTTGGCCAGTTCCATCAGCCCCGGCTTGCCGCCACGCTGGGCACCGGTGAAGGCGCCGGGGGCGTAGCCGAACAGCTCGCTCTCGGCCAGGCTTTCGGGCAGTGCCGCGCAGTTCAGGGCCAGGAAGGGCGCGGCCTGGCGGCTGCTGATGGCGTGGCAGGCGCGGGCCACCAACTCCTTGCCGGTGCCGGTTTCGCCGTGTACCAGCAGCGGTGCATCCAGGGCCGCGACACGCAGGGCGCGGGCCTTGAGGGTGCGAATGGCCGGCGACTCGCCCAGCAGGGCGTCGAAGCCTTCGGCGTGGTCGTGGTGCAGGGCCGACAGGCGCTCGCCCATGCGGTTGGGCGGGTACAGGGTCAGCAGGCCGCCAGCGTGGGTGATCGGCGATGCGTCCAGCAACAGGCTCTGGCCGTTGAGCTGCATCTCGCGCATGGGCAGGTGAAAATTGTTGTCCAGCAGCGCCTGCAGCAGGCCGGGGTCGTTGAACAGTTCACCCACCGTACGCCCGGCCGACTCCCGGCCGCACAGGGCAATCAGCGCGGGGTTGGCCAGCAGCACCTTGCCTGCGCTGTCCACCGCCAGCACCGGGTCGCTCATGGCCGCCAGCAGCGCGTCGAGCTGCAGGTGGCGGCGCTGGCCGGGGAGGATGTCGACCACGTCCACCGATTGCACGCCGTGTACCTCGAACAAGGCATCGTGCAGTTCTTCGAGCACGGCAGGGCTCAGGGTCGGGGCGTCGATGTAGACGTTGGGCGGGACCATCTCCACGGCGTCCAGGTTGAGGTTGCGGGCACCGAGCAGGGCGAGGACTTCCTGGGTGATGCCGACGCGGTCGATGAAGCTGACGTGGATGCGCATGGGGGAGGCGGGGGTCGTGGCCGGGGAGGGCAGTAGTATGCCTCAACATCGCCGGGGCCGCTCTGCGGCCCTTTCGCGGCACAAGGCCGCTCCTACAGGGGGCGCGGTTGCCTGTAGGAGCGGCCTTGTGCCGCGAAAGGGATCACTCCAGGTGTTCAGACTTGATCGGGTCGCCGGATTTCACATCCAGTTTCTGGCGGATGTCTTCGAACATGGCGTCGTAGAGTTTGTGCGGCGACGCCAGGGTTTCGAATTTCTTGGGCGGGGCAAGGTGCTGCTGCGCCTTGCGGCTGAGCACCATCAGAAAGCTCGGCAGCACCTGGTCCTTGGCCAGGAAGAACGGTTCATCGACGGGCTTGCCCTCGATGCTGCCGTGCATGCGGAACTGGATGCCTCTGCCTTCCTTGGGGTCGGTGACCGCTTCGTAGTCGATGTTCAGGTCGTAACTGTGGTCATTGTTGTTCAGCGCGGTGCGCTCGATATGGACATGACCTGGCGCGTACTTGGCCATAGCAGACTCCTGCAGAAGGTGAACATGGCGAGCCTTCACGGCCCGCCGACTGCATTCAACGGTAGCTGATACCGGGCTTGGCGGTACTGACGCGGGTGCCGGCGGTGCCCTTGACGATATCTTCGATGTTTTCCAGCGAGCTGACTACCGCCACCTTGCCGGTGTGCCGGGCGAAGTCGCAGGCAGCCTGCACCTTTGGCCCCATGGAGCCGGCGGCAAAGCCCAGGCGTTCAAGCTCGTCGGGGTGGGCCTGGGCAATGGCTTTCTGCGTCGGCTTGCCCCAGTCGATGTAGGCGGCATCCACGTCGGTGGCGATGATCAACAGGTCGGCATCCAGTTGTTCGGCCAGCAATGCCGAGCACAGGTCCTTGTCGATCACCGCCTCGATGCCCTTGAGCTTGCGGTTTTCATCGTACATGGTGGGGATGCCGCCGCCACCGGCGCAAATCACGATGCTGCTCTTTTCCAGCAGCCACTTGATCGGGCGGATTTCAAAGATGCGCTTGGGTTTGGGGCTTGCCACCACGCGGCGGTACTTGTCGCCATCGGGCTTGACCACCCAACCTTTTTCCTTGGCCAGGCGCTCGGCCTCGTCCTTGGCATAGACCGGGCCGATGAACTTGGTCGGGTCTTTGAAGGCCGGGTCGTTGGCGTCCACTTCGACCTGGGTCAGCAGGGTGGCGAAGGGCACTTCGAAGGCGAGCAGGTTGCCCAGCTCCTGTTCGATCATGTAGCCGATCATGCCTTCGGTTTCGGCACCCAGCACGTCCAGCGGGTAGGCCTCGTCGGGCTTGTAGGCCATGCCTTGAAGCGACAGCAGGCCAACCTGCGGGCCGTTGCCGTGGGCGATGACCAGCTCGTTGCCGGGGTGAATCTTGGCGATCTGTTCGGTGGCGGTGCGGATATTGGCGCGCTGGTTGTCAGCGGTCATGGGCTCGCCGCGGCGCAGCAGGGCGTTGCCGCCCAATGCAACAACGATACGCATGGGGAATGTCCTTTGAACGAATAGACAATGAACCGTCATTACACAAGGGCCGGTGGGTTACCTGTGGGAGCGGGCAGGCCCGCTGCCACAGTTACCCTGCAAGCCACTTGCGAGCGGTGGCGGATTACAAGTCAGCCAGGGTCGAAACCAGGATCGCCTTGATGGTGTGCATGCGGTTTTCCGCCTGCTCGAAGGCGATGCAGGCCGGCGACTCGAACACGTCATCGGTCACTTCGATGCCGTTGGCCAGGTCCGGGTACTGCTCGGCGATCTGCTTGCCAACCTTGGTTTCGGAGTTATGGAACGCCGGCAGGCAGTGCATGAACTTGGTCCGTGGGTTGCCGCTGGCCTTCATCAGCTCCTTGTTCACCTGGTAAGGCTTGAGCAGCTTGATGCGCTCGCCCCAGGCTTCGATCGGCTCGCCCATCGACACCCACACATCGGTGTGGATGAAGTCCACGCCCTTGACCGCCGCCTTGGCGTCTTCGGTCAGGGTGATGCGTGCGCCGCTTTCTTCGGCGTACTGCTTGCAGCGCGCTACCAGGTCGTCATGGGGCCACAGGTCCTTCGGTGCGGCGATGCGCACGTCCATGCCCAGCTTGGCGCCGATCAACAGCAGCGAGTTGCCCATGTTGTTGCGGGCGTCGCCCAGGTAGGCATAGCTGATGTCGTGGAGGGGCTTGTCGCTGTGCTCGCGCATGGTCAGCACGTCGGCGATCATCTGCGTGGGGTGGTATTCATCGGTCAGGCCGTTGAACACCGGCACGCCGGCGAACTTGGCCAGCTCCTCGACGATCTCCTGCTTGAAGCCGCGGTACTCGATGGCATCGTACATGCGCCCAAGCACGCGGGCGGTGTCCTTCATGCTTTCCTTGTGGCCGATCTGCGAGGAATTGGGGTCGATGTAGGTGACGTTGGCGCCCTGGTCGTAGGCGGCCACCTCGAAGGCGCAGCGGGTGCGGGTGGAGGTTTTCTCGAAGATCAGGGCGATGTTGTTGCCCTTCAGGTGTTGCTGCTCGGTGCCGGTGTACTTGGCGCGCTTGAGGTCGCGGGACAGGTCCAGCAGGTACTTCAGCTCGCGGGTGCTGTGGTGTTCGAGGCTGAGCAGGTTGCGGTTGTGGATGTTGAACGCCATGACAGAGTCTCCTTGAGTGTGGTGAACGTCCCGGCCGCCACTTCGTGGGTGCGGCCGGGTGTGCAATGGGCGTTAGTAGTCGATTGGGTCGCGTACGATCGGGCAGGTCATGCAGTGGCCGCCGCCGCGGCCGCGGCCCAGCTCGCCGGCGCTGATGGTGATGACCTCGATGCCGGCCTTGCGCAGCAGGGTGTTGGTGTAGGTGTTGCGGTCGTAGCCGATGACCACGCCGGGCTCGATGGCCACCACGTTGTTGCCGTCATCCCACTGCTCGCGCTCGGCGGCGAAGCTGTTGCCGCCGGTTTCGACCACGCGCAGCGTGACCCCCAGCTGCTCGCCGACCACCTCGATGAACGATTTGTTGATGCGGCGCACGTCCATGCCGTACGGCTTGCTTTCGTCGGGGCGGATGATGAACGGCACGATCTCTTTCACCACTTCCGGGAAGACCGTGACCAGGTCGCGGTCGCAGAAGCTGAACACGGTGTCCAGGTGCATGGCGGCGCGGGACTTCGGCAGCCCGGCGACGATCACTTCCTTCACTGCGCCCTTGGCGAACAGGTTGCGTGCCAGCTGGCCGATGGCCTGGCGCGAGGTGCGCTCGCCCATGCCGATCAACACGATGCCATTGCCAATGGGCATCACGTCACCGCCTTCGAGGGTGGACTGGCCGTGTTCCTTGTCTGGGTCGCCGTACCAGACTTGGAAGTCGGCGTTGGTGAATTCCTTGTGGAACTTGTAGATGGCGGTGGTCAGCAGGGTTTCCTGGCGACGCGCCGGCCAGTACATCGGGTTCAGCGTCACGCCGCCGTAGATCCAGCAGGTGGTGTCGCGGGTGAACTGGGTGTTGGGCAGCGGTGGCAGAATGAAACTGGAATGGCCCAGGTAGTCGTTGTACATCTTGACCACATCGGCGCCTTCGCTCTGCGGCAGGTCCTGGCCGGCTACACCACCAATCAGGAACTCGGCCAGGTGGCGTGGCTCAAGGCCTTCGAGCCAGCTGCGCACTTCGTTCTTCAGGCCCACGCCCACGGTGTCGTCGGTGATCTTGCGGTCAAGGATCCAGGCCAGGGCCTCCTTGTTCTGCACGATGTCGGTCAGCAGGTTGTGCATCTCCAGCACGTCCACG
This sequence comes from Pantoea sp. Ap-967, assembly GCF_011752565.1. Lineage (GTDB taxonomy): Bacteria > Pseudomonadota > Gammaproteobacteria > Pseudomonadales > Pseudomonadaceae > Aquipseudomonas. The sequence goes on along the minus strand of NZ_VWXK01000006.1, from coordinate 119,226 downwards.
CCGCGCTCGCGCATCTTGGTGACGAAATCGAAGTGGTCACGCTTGGCCTGGTCGACCCAGATCACGTCGTCGAACAGCAACTCGTCGCAGTTGCTTGGGGTCAGGCGCTTGTGCGCCAGGCCCGGGGCGCAAACCATTACCTTGCGCAGCTTGCCAGCTTCGGAGTGCACGCCGTACTTCTGTTTCTCAGTGGACATGGTTCAATCCTCCATTAAGGCAAATACGTGGGTCACAGGGTCAGGAAGCCGTCATACAGGCCATAGGCCGCCAGCAGGGCGCCAATGACCACGGCGGCGAAGATCAGTTTTTCCACGCTGGTGAAGATGGGTTGGCCCACCTCGCGCTTGGCCTTGGCGAACAGGATCACGCCAGGGGCGTAGAGCAGGGCCGAGAGCAGCAGGTATTTGACGCCGCCGGCGTACAGCAGCCAGATGGCATAAACCAGGGCGATGGCGCCGATGAGCAGGTCCTTGTTGCGTTCGCCTGCGGCCTGTTCGTAGGTTTCCCCGCGCAGTGCCAGCAGGAAGCCGTAGCCGGCCGACCACAGGTATGGCACCAGGATCATCGAGGTGGCCAGGTAGATCAGCGACAGGTAGGTACTGCTGGAGAACAACGTGATCACCAGGAAGATCTGCACCATGGCGTTGGTCAGCCACAGGGCGTTGGCCGGCACCTGGTTGGTGTTTTCCCGGCGCAGGAACTCCGGCATGGTGTGGTCCTTGGCCGCGGCGAACATGATCTCGGCGCACAGCAGCACCCACGACAGCAGCGCCCCAAGCAGCGAGATGATCAGGCCGACGCTGATCAGCACCGCCCCCCAGTGGCCGACCACGTGCTCCAGCACGGCGGCCATCGACGGGTTCTGCAGCTTGGCCAGCTCCGGTTGGGTCATCACCCCCAGCGACAGCACGTTGACCAGCACCAGGAACAGCAGCACGGTGATGAAGCCGATCACGGTGGCCTTGCCCACGTCGGAGCGTTTTTCCGCCCGTGACGAGAAGATGCTCGCGCCCTCGATGCCGATGAACACCCACACGGTGACCAGCATCATGTTGCGCACCTGGTTCATCACGCTGCCCAGCTCCGGTGTGCCCTGGCCCCAGATGTCGGCGGTGAACACATCGAGCCTGAAGGCGAACAGGCAGATCAGCGCAAACAGCACCAGCGGCACCACCTTGGCCACGGTGGTGACCAGGTTGATGAACGCTGCTTCCTTGATGCCGCGCAGCACCAGAAAGTGCACCGCCCACAGCAGAATCGACGCGCCGATGATGGCCGCCGGGGTGTTGCCTTCACCGAAGATCGGGAAGAAGTAGCCCAAGGTGCTGAACAGCAGCACGAAGTAGCCGACGTTGCCCAGCCAGGCACTGATCCAGTAGCCCCAGGCCGAGGAAAAGCCCATGTAGTCACCAAAGCCGGCCTTGGCGTAGGCGTACACACCGCCGTCCAGATCAGGCTTGCGGTTGGCCAGGGTCTGGAACACGAAGGCCAGGGTGAGCATGCCCACCGCGGTGATCGCCCAGCCGATCAGAACGGCGCCGACACCTGCGCTGGCAGCCATGTTCTGCGGCAACGAAAATATCCCGCCACCGATCATCGAACCGACCACCAGTGCCACCAGTGCGCCTAGTTTAAGTTTTCCGGATGAATCAGACATTTAACAACTCCTGCCAGGAGAAAGTTGACGACAGAATAAATCCGTCGCCGTTACCATGAGCTGACATGGATCAGTTCATGGGGCATGAAGTAGGAAAAATCCTTCATGCGACTCCTGGAGAGTGCCGACAGCGTTGCTGCAGGCCTTGTGCGCTGGCACCTCCATGTCGATCGATAGAGCGAACACTCTGTTTAGCCTGCGAACACTGAACCTAGTCCGTTTTCTCGTTTTCGCAAATTTCCGATACGCTTTTTATGTGTTATTAGAATCTTTCTGGTTGCGCAGACAACTGACAATTTTACTAGGTTGACACCGATAGACAGTCTGGTTATGGCTGCTATAAGTTTAAGGTTTTAACTGTATAAGTAACTGCATAGGTAGGCAGCTGCTTGATAGAGCCAATTGGTTGATAACAGTGAGTGGGGAGGCCCATGGGCGAGCCAGGACAGAAGCTGCGCCTTGGTGCATTGATCGCACTGGTGGTCGGTTCGATGATTGGCGGCGGGATCTTTTCCCTGCCGCAGAACATGGCGGCACGGGCCGATGTCGGTGCCGTGCTGATTGGCTGGGCGATCACCGCGGTGGGCATGCTGGCGCTGGCCTTCGTGTTCCAGACCCTGGCCAACCGCAAGCCCGAGCTGGACTCGGGGGTGTACGCCTATGCCAAGGCGGGCTTTGGCGACTACATGGGCTTTTCCTCGGCCTGGGGCTACTGGATCAGCGCCTGGCTGGGCAACGTCGGCTACTTCGTGCTGCTGTTCAGTACCCTGGGCTTCTACTTTCCAGTGTTCGGTGAAGGCAATACGCCGGTAGCCATCGGTTGTGCCTCGGTGTTGCTGTGGTCGGTGCATTTCCTGGTGCTGCGCGGCATCAAGGAAGCGGCATTCATCAACCAGGTCACCACCGTGGCCAAGGTGGTGCCGCTGCTGATCTTCATCGTCATCGCCGCCTTTGCCTTTCGCGCCGATATCTTCACCCGCGACATCTGGGGCCTGAGCAACCCGCAGTTCGGCAACGTGCTGGATCAGGTGCGCAACATGATGCTGGTCACGGTGTTCGTGTTCATTGGCATCGAAGGTGCCAGCGTGTATTCCGGGCGCGCCCAGCGCCGCGCCGATGTGGGCAAGGCCACGGTGATCGGCTTTCTCGGGGTGCTGGCGCTGCTGGTGCTGGTCAACGTGCTGTCGCTGGGGGTGATGACCCAGCCGGAGTTGGCCAGGTTGCAGAACCCGTCCCTGGCCTCGGTGCTGGAGCATATCGTCGGGCCCTGGGGCGCCTTGTTGATCAGCATCGGCCTGGCGGTGTCGTTGCTGGGGGCGTTGTTGTCCTGGGCGCTGTTGTGCGCCGAGATCCTCTATGCCACGGCGCGCGACCGGACCATGCCGCGCTTTTTGGCCAAGGAAAATGCCAACCAGGTGCCGGCCAATGCCCTGTGGCTGACCAACTGCATGATCCAGGGCTTCTTGTTGATTACCCTGGTTTCAGCGGGTACCTATACCAGCCTGATCTACCTGGCCTCGTCGATGATCCTGGTGCCCTACCTGTGGTCGGCGGCCTATGCGCTGCTGCTGGCGTGGCGCGGCGAGCGCTATGAAGGGCAGGCCGGGCTGCGCCGCAAGGACCTGCTGGTGGCGGCGCTGGCGCTGCTGTATGCGGTGTGGCTGCTGTACGCCGGTGGGCTGAAGTACCTGCTGCTGTCGGCGTTGCTGTATGCCCCGGGCGTGATCCTGTTCGCCCGCGCCAAGCACGAGCAGGGGCAGGCGCTGTTCACCACGTGGGAAAAACTGATTTTCGTGGCGGTGCTGGCCGGTGCGGCGCTGGCGGCGTACCTGCTGTATTCAGGGCTGCTGAGCCTGTGACGCGGCGGGGCACAGGCGCTCCGGGCGCGACCAGATCCACAGGTTGCCCAGGGTCATGCCGGCGATGGCCAGGAACACCGGCCAGTGGTGGTCGAGGAAGGTCAGCATCAGGCCTGCGCACAGCAGCATGCTGAGGGTCGCGCTGACTTTGGCGCGGCGCTGGATCACCTTGCCGTTGCGCCAGTTGTGCAAAATGGGCCCGAACAACCGGTGATTTTCCAGCCAGGCCGACAGGCGCGGCGAACTGCGCGTTGCCGCCCAGGCGGCCAGCAGAATGAACTCGGTGGTCGGCAGGCCGGGAATGACGATGGCGACCAGGCCGATACCCAAGCTGACATAAGCCAGGATGCCGTACAGCAGGCGGGACAGTTTGGAGCGGGCGGGTCGGGTCATGGTCTCACTGCGAAAAACGTCCGGCCGCCGGAGGGGCGGCCGGTTGGTGCGTCTCAGGCCAGTGCGGCGTCGGCGGCGTAGGCATGCTTGAGCAGTTCGGTGAAACGCTCGAAGGCGGCGACCGCAGCGCGCTCGGCGGCGGCGTCTTCCTCAGGCGACAGCTCAAGGCCGTCGAGGATGCGGGTGAACTGCTTCCAGCCTTCGGCACGGCCACCGGCCGGCTCGCCGAGGTGACGGGCGCCGAAGCTGTCGGACAGTTCCAGGGCCACGGCACGCTTGATCAGAAACGCAGCGCCCAGTTTGGAGCCTTCGGAGACGAAGATCCAGCCCATGGCTTCAGCCAGGCTCGGATTCTGCACGGCACCGGGCACGGCGGCCGGAACTTCGGTGTTCAGGTCGGCCAGGTCCAGGCGCGCCTGTTCGGCGCGGCAACGCTCGGCCAGGTCCGGGACGATGGCGATCAGTTGCGGGTCGTTGTACAGGGCCTTGAGTTCGGCCTGGAACAGGTATTGGGCGACCACGAAGCGTGCGAAGCTTTCACGGCTGTCGAACGGCGCGTGGGATTTGACCAGGGCATCGAGCTCGCTGTGGGGGGCGTGGGTGACCTGGTTCAGGCGTTGCGAGCGCAGGGCTGGGCGGTCGGTCATGGGGGTGTCCTTGGAAAAATGAGGGCGTCTAGTGACAAGACGAAACAGCAGGGCGGGGACAGTAAAAAAATTGCGGTTTTGGGTTTGATTTACTGGCCTCTTCGCGGGGCAAGCCCGCGCCTACAGGGGATGTAGGCGCGGGCTTGCCCCGCGAAGAGGCCAGGCCTGCGGTCAGATATCCCACACCACATTGATGGCGAAATTGCGCCCAGGCATGGTCAGGCGGTCGAGGTTGGCGGGTTGGGTCACGCCGGCTTCACCCTGGCCGTCGTAGCCGCGTACCGAATCCCACTGCCAGTATTTCTTGTCGGTCAGGTTGTACAGCCCGGCATTGACGGTCACGTCGTCGGTCACCTTGTAGAAGCCGCTCAGGTCCAGCACGCCGTAGCCGGGGGTGCGGAACTGCGAGCTCTTGCCGTCGGGGGCGAAGAAGGTGGAATCGTCGACGCGGGTTTTACGCTTGACCAGGGTCCAGCTCAGCAGGCCGCCGTAGTTCTGCTGCTCGTAGCCCAGGCCGAACACACCGGTCAGCGGGTTGACGGTGTTCAGCGGCTGGCCATTGTCATCGTTGCGGCCGTACTGGTAGGCGATCGAGCCTTGGGTGTAGAGGCCGGCCGGTGCACCGAAGTGGTCGAGGTTCAGGCGGCCCTTGATCTCGGCACCCTTGATGGTGGCGTGCTTGATGTTGTTGGCCTGGAAGGTGGTTTCCAGGTTGGCCGACTGCACGGCGTCTTCGTCGATGAAGTCGCGGTACTTGTTGTAGAACACTGCGGTGCTGAAGTTGCCCGCCTCGAAGTTGCCGCGCAGGCCGGTTTCGTAGCTCTTGCTCTTTTCCGGCTCAAGCCCGGGGTTGCCCTGCACGACGTAGCCCAGGGTCTGGTTTTCGAAGCGCCCGTACATCGACTTGGCGGTCGGCGTGCGGAAGCCCTCGGCGTACTGGCCGTACCAGGTGTAGTTGTCGTTGAAGGCGTAGGTTACGCCGAACTTCGGCGACACCCGGTGCCACTTCTTGTCCGAGTCGTCGAGGCTGGAAGGCGCGGTACCCGTGCCCTGGATGCCGCGCAGGAAGGCGTCGGTGAACTTCGGCTCCATGCGCGTGTAGTCGTAGCGGGCACCGGGCAGGAAGGTCCAGTTGTTCCAGCGAATTTCATCCTGGGCAAACAGGCTGTAGGTGTTGACGGTTGGGTCCGGGAAGTCGCTGACCAGGGTCTGGCCGTCTGCTGGGCGGTCGGCACCTACGGCCGAGCAACCCGAACCCACTGCCAGGCAAGTGCCGGTGCCGCTGCGCGAGCCGCTGACCTTCTCATGCTTGAGGGTGGTGCCATAGGTCAGCAGGTGGTCGGTAGCACCGAGGCTGAAGGCTTTGTCCAGCTGGGCATCGAATACCCACTGGCGGTCTTTGTAGGTGGTGTCTCGGGTCCGCAGCACCTGGCGGCCCGGAGGCGCGTAGATTTCATCGGTGTGCTGGTCGGTCTTGGCGATCTGGTAGTTCAGGCTCCACTTCACGTGGTCGGCAACCAGCGAATCCAGGCCGAATTCATGGTTGATGCCGAAGCGCTCGCGCGTGACGGTATCGTTGCCACTGCGTGCCTTGTAGTACCCCATGCCGCCAAATGCCGGAATGAACGGGCCGCCGACGGCGCTCTTGATGTTCTGGTCGCGGTCATCCTTGTAGCGCTCGTAGGTGAAACCCAGGCGTGCGTCGTCGGCGTAGTTCCAGCCGAGCTTGGCCAGCACGTTGGTGGTGCGCACGTCTTCAGGGTTGGCTGCGGTACGGGCAAGGCCGGTGCCGCCATGGCCGCCGTAGGACTCGGTTTCGTGGCCATTGCGCTGGCTCAGGTGCAGCAGGCCGTCGAAATCACCCTGGCGGCCGGCCACGGTGGCGGAGGTCAGCCAGCTGTCGTCAGCCGAGCTGTAGCCGGTCTTCAGGCGCGCACCCACGTCCTTGCCTGGCTTGATGATGTCTTCCGGGTCGAGGGTGAAGTAGCTCACCGCGCCGCCGATGGCGTTGCTGCCGTACAGCACCGAGGCCGGGCCGCGGAGGATTTCCACGCGCTTGACGATCTCGGGGTCGACGTAGTTGCGCTGGGTTTGGGCGTAGGGGCCATAGAAGAAGCTGTCGGGAATCGACACGCCATCGATCTGGGTAAGAATACGCTCGCCGTCGATGCCGCGGATGTTGTAGCCGTTCAGGCCGCTGCGCTGGCCAGTGCCGGCTACCGACACGCCGGGTTCGTAGCGTACCAGTTCCTGGATGTTGTTGACGTTCTGCCGGTCCAGTTGCTCGCGGGTCTGTACCGTCACGGTGCTTGGCACCTGGCTGACGTCCTGGGCGCTGCGGGTGGCACTGACGGTCATCTGTTGCAGGGCGATGACGTTGCTCGACGACTGGCGTTCGAGCACCACGTTGCCGTTACCGATCTTGCGGTAACCCAGGCCGGTGCCTTGCAGCAGGCGCTGCAGCGCGGCTTCCGGTGGCAGCGAGCCCTGCACGCCCGGCGAGGCTATGCCATTGGCCAGCTCGGCGCTGAAGCCGACCTGCCAGCCGGTGACCTTGCTGAAGGCGTTGATCGCCTCCACCAGTGGCTGCTGGGCGATGCTGAAGCGGTAGTCGCCCATGCGCGGGCTGCTCGCCTGGGCAGGCTCTGCGGCCAGTGCCGGAAGGCTGCAGGCGCCGCTGGCGAGCAGGGCCAAGGTCAACAGGGACAGTTGCCCTGTACGGCGGGGAAGGGTGGACGGGCGAGATGGACCAGTTGACATCGATAGCGCTCCCTGACGCGCGAACTGTTATAGGTGATGACCGTTCTTGTTTTCAAACAAGAATCAGTTGCATTGGCTATAACGAGACGGGCGGGGTAGCGCGATCGCGTAAAAATAGTTTCAGGTCAGTTGAGAATCACCACCGCCGGGAACTCATGCAGCTGCGCCGAGGTGATGTGGGCCAGGGCGCGCAAGGTTTCCAATGGTTGGTCGAGGCGGTAGTTGCCGGTGACGGCCATGTCGCCAAGCGCGCTGTTGCGGTTGATGATCCAGCCTGGGTAATAGCGCCGCACTTCGGCCAGCACCTGGCTCAGCGGGCAGTTTTCGAACACCAGGCGGCCATCGACCCAGGCCAGGTCCTTGCGCAGGTCGGCGCGCTGGCGCTGGCCGAAACCCTGGGGGCCGACGCTGATGCTGTCACCGGCGCTGAGGCGGATGCGCTGGTCACTGGCGGCCTGCAGGTCGACGTCGCCGCGTTGCACGCGCACCTGGGCCTGGCCATCGAGGTAGCGCACGGCGAAGTCGGTGTCGCGCACCTGGGCACGCAAGGGCCCAGCCTGCACTTCAAGCGGTGGTTGGGCGCCGCCGGGCACCTGGAAGTACGCCTCGCCCTGCAGCAGGCGCGCCACCTGGCGGCCGCCCTGCAGGTCGCTGGCAAAGGCCGAGTTGGTGTTGAGCAGTACCTTGGCGCCGTCGTCCAGTTGCAGGCGCTGGCGCTCGCCGACCACGGTCAGGTGATCGGCCTGCAGGCGCACCGGCAGGTTGCCGAAGGTCACTAGGCCGACCAGCAGCATGGCGGCGGTGGCCAGGGGTTTCCAATGGCTGCGCAGGCGCCCGCGCAGTGAACGCCGACGGCCCTGGTGCATGTGCGTGGCGGCCTGGCGCAGCGGCGTGCCGTTCCACAGGGCTTCGGCCTCGACATAGGCCTCGGCGTTTTCCGGCGCGGCGCTGAGCCACTGCTCGAAGGCCTGGGTGTCCGCGTCGCTGGCGCATTGCAGGCGCACCAGCCAGTCCAGCGCCTCGTCCAGCGCGCGGGCGCGGGCGTCGGCCCCGGCAGCGGACGGGCGGTGGGCAGGGCGGTCGGTCACGGTGGGTCCTTGAAATGGTTTTTCCGAATGATCATGGCTAAGGCGCCGCCTGGCAAGGCCCAGGCCGCAATCAGGCCGCCAACGGTCGGCTCACTTGAGGCGATCGGCCACGCCCATGCAGATTGCCATGATCAGTTTCAGTTCCTTCTGAACCGTGCTGGCCGAGACGTTCAACTGCTCGGCGATTTCCAGGTAGCTGGCGCCGTGCAGGCGGCTGAGGATGAAGATGCGCTGCTGGCGCTCGGTGAGCTGGTTGAGGCTGACGCTCAGGTGCTTGAGCAGTTGTTCGGCATGGGCGGCGTCTTCGCTGCTGCCGGCGGGCGCGGCGATGTTGTGCAGCACTTCGTCGGGCACATCGTCGACCAGCATGCGCGCCTGTACCCGGCGCGTGCGCAGGTGGTCCAGGGCGAGGTTGCGTGCGGTTTGGAAGACGAACGGCTCAAGGTGTTCGATGGGCCGCTCGCCCAGCGCACGGGACACCCGCAGGTAGGTTTCCTGCAACAGGTCTTCGGCCGTGCTGGGGTTGCCCACCATGCGCTGCAGGGTACGCAGCAGGGAAAGGCGCTGAACGAGGAAGACGGAGTTGAACCGGGACTGACTCACGGGGAAACCTGGCCGATGAAGGGTGAATGATAATGCTTATCATCTGTTTGCCAGGTCAAGCTTGGATTTGTTAAGAAAAGGTAAAGTTTGGGGGATGCGGTGTGTATGCCTTGGCATTTGCGGTGCCAATGAGATCGCGTGCCGCCCGTGCGGTCCTTTGTAGGAGCAGGCTTGCCTGCGATGCGCCGCGCAGGCGGCGCTCGATCTCACAGGCGCTGAAAATCCCCCGTCAAACGCCAACAACCCTCAACGCGCACTGGCCAACGCCAGGCAATTGTCCAACATCCGGTTGGAGAACCCCCATTCGTTGTCATACCACGCCATCACCTTGAGCATGCGCCCATTGGCGCGGGTATGGTTGGCGTCGAAGATCGACGACAGCGGGTTATGGTTGAAGTCGCACGACACCAGCGGCAACGCGTTGTAACCCAACACCCTGGAGTGCTGGCTGGCTTCGAGGAACAACTGGTTGACCTGCTCCGCCGTAGCCTCGCGGCGCAGGTTGACGGTGAGGTCGACCAGCGACACGTTGATCACCGGTACCCGCACCGCCATGCCCGTCAGCTTGCCAGCCAGCTCCGGCAGCACCAGGCCCACGGCCTCGGCGGCGCCGGTTTTGCTTGGGATCATCGACTGGGTGGCCGAGCGGGCGCGGTAGGGGTCGCTGTGGTAGACGTCGGTCAGCACCTGGTCGTTGGTGTAGGCATGGATGGTGGTCATCAGCCCCTGCTCGATGCCGAACTCGCGGTGCAGCACCTGGGCCACCGGGGCCAGGCAGTTGGTGGTGCACGAGGCATTGGAAATAACCTGGTGCGAGGCCCGCAGGCTGTCGTGGTTGACCCCGTACACCACCGTGGCATCAACCCCCTTGCCCGGCGCCGAGACAATCACCTTGCCCGCCCCGGCAGCCAGGTGCGCGGCGGCCTTGGCGCGGTCGGTGAACAGCCCGGTGCATTCGAACACCACGTCGATCGCCTCGGCCTTCCAGGGCAGCTCGGCCGGGTTGCGAATGGCGCTTACCGCGATGCGGTCACCGTTGACCGTGAGGCTTTCATGGTCGGCCTCCACCACGGCATCGAAGGTGCCGTGCACGCTGTCGTACTTGAGCAGGTGGGCGTTCATCGCGCTGTCGCCCAGGTCGTTGATGGCGACGACCTGCAGGTCCTGGCGGTAGCCTTGGGTATACAGTGCGCGCAGGACGTTGCGCCCGATGCGGCCGAATCCGTTGATGGCGATGCGAAGGGTCATGGCAGTACCTCTGGCAGTCCGAGTGAAAGCTGTGGCACAAAGAAGCTTCACTGAAACGGTTTTGTTGTTGGAATTACAAGATTATTCACTGGCAGATAGAAAACAAGCCTTTTTAGTGGCAGAATTTTGTTTAAACATACAACGAGTGGTTGGGCGCAGTGCCTCCCGGTTGCCGCCGGCTCCCTTTCCTTGAGCCTAGGCCGCAATCGTTTGGAGGGGAAATGCCCGGCAAACCGCCCTTACAATTAGCCTGGAGTCCAGTTCATGCACCCGCGCATCCTTGAGGTCACCCAACGGCTGGTCGAACGCAGCCGTGCCACCCGCGAACGCTACTTGCAGTTGATTCGCGGCGCGGCCAGTGAAGGGCCCATGCGCGCCAGCCTGCAGTGCGCCAACTTCGCCCACGGCGTGGCCGGTTGCGCCAGCGAAGACAAGCAGACCCTGCGCCTGATGAACGCGGCCAACGTTGCCATCGTCTCGGCCTACAACGACATGCTCTCGGCGCACCAGCCGTACCTGCACTTCCCCGAGCAGATCAAACAGGCCCTGCGCGAGGTCGGCTCGGTCGGCCAGTTCGCCGGCGGCGTGCCGGCCATGTGCGATGGCGTTACCCAGGGCGAGCCAGGCATGGAGCTGGCCATCGCCAGCCGCGAGGTGATCGCCATGTCCACGGCGGTGGCGCTGTCGCACAACATGTTCGATGCCGCGCTGATGTTGGGCATCTGCGACAAGATCGTCCCCGGCTTGATGATGGGTGCGCTGCGGTTCGGCCACCTGCCCACCGTGTTCGTCCCCGGCGGGCCAATGGTTTCGGGTATTTCCAACAAGCAGAAGGCCGACGTGCGCCAGCGCTTTGCCGAAGGCAAGGCCAGCCGCGAGGAACTGCTGGAGTCGGAGATGAAGTCCTACCACAGCCCCGGCACCTGCACCTTCTACGGCACCGCCAACACCAACCAGCTGGTGATGGAAGTGATGGGCCTGCACCTGCCGGGGGCCTCGTTCGTCAACCCCTACACCCCGCTGCGCGAGGCGCTGACGGCCGAAGCTGCGCAGCAGGTGACGCGCATGACCAAGGCCAGCGGCAACTTCATGCCGCTGGGTGAAATCGTCGACGAAAAGGCGCTGGTCAACTCGATCGTGGCCTTGCACGCCACCGGCGGCTCGACCAACCACACCCTGCACATCCCGGCGATCGCCCAGGCTGCCGGCATCCAGCTCACCTGGCAGGACATGGCCGACCTCTCCGAGGTGGTGCCGACCCTGTCCCACGTCTACCCCAACGGCAAGGCCGACATCAACCACTTCCAGGCCGCTGGCGGCATGGCCTTCCTGATTCGCGAACTGCTCGACGCCGGGCTCCTGCACGAAGACGTCAACACCGTGGCCGGCCACGGCCTGCGCCGCTACACCCAGGAGCCGTTCCTCGATGACGGCAAGCTGGTGTGGCGCGACGGCCCGCTGCAGAGCCTGGACGAAAGCATCCTGCGCCCGGTGGCGCGGCCGTTCTCCGCCGAAGGTGGCCTGCGGGTGATGGAAGGCAACCTCGGCCGTGGCGTGATGAAAGTCTCTGCGGTGGCTGTCGAGCACCAGGTGGTGGAGGCCCCGGCGCGGGTGTTCCACGACCAGCAGTCGTTGGCCGATGCCTTCAAGGCCGGTGAGCTGGAGCGCGATTTCGTTGCCGTGGTGCGCTTCCAGGGCCCGCGCTGCAACGGCATGCCCGAGCTGCACAAGCTGACGCCGTTCCTCGGCGTGCTGCAGGACCGCGGCTTCAAGGTGGCGCTGGTGACCGACGGGCGCATGTCGGGTGCATCAGGCAAGATCCCGGCAGCGATCCATGTGTGCCCCGAGGCTTATGACGGTGGCCCGCTGGCAAGGGTGCGCGATGGTGATATGGTGCGGGTCGATGGTGTCGAAGGCACGCTGCGGGTGATGGTGTCGGCCGAAGAACTGGCCAGCCGCCCACTGCCTGCTGCGCCCCTGGGCAACGACCTGGGTTGCGGGCGCGAGCTGTTCGGCTTCATGCGCATGGCGTTCAGCCCCGCCGAACAGGGCGCGAGCGCCTTCACTTCGGCCCTGGAGAACATCAAATGAAGGACCTGCTGGTTGGCGACATCGGTGGCACCAATGCCCGTTTTGCGTTGTGGCGTGACAACCAGCTGTACCAGGTGAAGGTTTTCGCCACGGCGGACTACACCAGCCCGGAGCAGGCCATCGAGGCCTACCTGCATGGCCACGGCATTGCCCGTGGCGGCCTGGCGGCCGTGTGCCTGGCCGTGGCCGGGCCGGTCGATGGCGATGAGTTTCGCTTCACCAACAACCATTGGCGGCTCAGCCACAAGGCCTTCTGCCAGACCTTGCAGGTCGAGCGGCTGCTGCTGATCAACGACTTTTCCGCCCAGGCCCTGGGCATGACCCGCCTGCAACCGGGTGAGTACCGCGAGGTGTGCCCCGGCCAGGCCGACCCGTCGCGGCCGGCGCTGGTGATTGGCCCGGGCACCGGCCTTGGCGTCGGCAGCCTGCTGCGCCTGGGCGAGCAGCACTGGCAGGCGCTGCCGGGTGAGGGCGGGCATGTCGACCTGCCGGTGGGCAATGCCCGCGAGGCGGCGATTCAACAGCAGATCCATGCACAGATCGGCCATGTCAGCGCCGAAACCGTGCTCAGTGGCGGTGGCCTGGTGCGGTTGTACCAGGCTATCTGCGCGCTCGATGGCGACACGCCGCGACACACGTCCCCGGCACAGATCACCGATGCAGCGCTGGGCGGCGAGCCGCGGGCGCTGGCGGTGGTCGAGCAGTTCTGCCGGTTCCTCGGCCGGGTGGCCGGTAACAATGTCCTGACCCTGGGTGCACGGGGTGGGGTTTATATTGTCGGCGGCGTGATCCCGCGCTTTGCCGAACTGTTCCTGCGCAGCGGCTTTGCCCACAGCTTTGCCGACAAGGGCTGCATGAGTGGCTACTTCGCCGGTGTGCCGGTGTGGCTGGTGACCGCGGAATTCTCTGGACTGTTGGGCGCAGGGGTGGCATTACAGCAAACGCTGGATCACTGATGGGGTTGCTGCGCGGCCCCCATGGAAAACAGGCAGAAAAGACCTGTGACACACAAGAGGGCGGGACACCTTGAGCACTGCCGGCAAATCGATCCTGATGGTCGACGACGACCAGGAAATCCGTGAACTGCTACAAACCTACCTCAGCCGCTGCGGCCTGCAGGTGCATGCCGAAGCCGACGGCCAAGGCTTTCGCCAGGCGCTGGAAACCACCCCCTGCGACCTGGTGATTCTCGACGTCATGCTGCCTGACGAAGACGGCTTCAGCCTGTGCCGCTGGGTACGCCAGCACCCGCGCCAGTCGCGGGTGCCGATCATCATGTTGACTGCCAGCTCCGACGAGGCCGACCGGGTCATTGGCCTGGAACTGGGCGCCGACGACTACCTGGGCAAGCCGTTCAGCCCCCGCGAGCTGCAGGCGCGCATCAAGGCGCTGCTGCGCCGCGCCGAGTTCGGCCAGGCCGCGCCTGCCACCGCCGTGCTGGCCTTCGACGACTGGCGGCTGGACACCGTCAGCCACCGCCTGTTCCACCGCGATGGCGAGGAAGTGATGCTTTCCGGCGCCGACTTCGCCCTGCTCAAGCTGTTTCTCGACCACCCGCAGCAGATTCTTGACCGCGACACCATCGGCAATGCCACCCGTGGCCGAGAACCGATGCCCCTGGACCGCATCGTCGACATGGCCGTCAGCCGCCTGCGCCAGCGCCTGCGCGACACTGGCAAGCCGCCGCGGCTGATCCGCACCGTGCGTGGCAGTGGTTACCTGCTGGCGGCCCATGTCAGCTGCGCTTGACCAGCGGCGTTGGCGCCTGCTGCCGCGCTCGCTGCTGGGGCGCATGCTGCTGCTGACCTTGCTGGTGGTGCTGTTGGCCCAGGGCCTGTCGAGCGTCATCTGGGTGGCGCAATTGCGCGCCAGCCAGCTGCAGGGCCTGCGCGCCAGTGCCAGCAGCCTGGCCCACTCGATGAGCGCCAGCGTCAGCTACTTCCGCTCGTTGCCGGTGGCCTACCGGCCGATGGTGCTCGACCAGTTGCGCAGCATGGGCGGCACGCGCTTTTTCGTGTCGCTCAACGTCAAGCCGCTGGACATGCCGGTGTTGCCGGTCACCCCGCGCAAGCAGGCGGTGATCGACGTGTTCCAGCAGGTGCTGCACGAGCGCCTGGGCGAGCAGATGGAAATTTCTGTCGAGTTCGTCAGCCCCGATGACCTGCGCATCTTCAACAGCGGCCTGAAACTCGACGAACTGCCGCGCTCGTGGGCGCATTACTCGCTGACCCTGGAACCCCTCAATCCGCCGGTGCTGGTCACGCAGATCCGCCTGGGCGAGGGCGAATGGCTGTACATCGCCTCGTTGCTGCCTGAGCCCTACACCAGCCTTGAAGCCGAGCGCCTGCCACGCCAGCAGATCGGTTTCATCGTGCTGACCACCGCCTTGCTGTTGTTGTTCATCGGCTTGCTGGTGCATTGGCAGAGCTGGCCGCTCAAGCGCCTGGCCCGCGCTGCGCGGGAGCTGTCGCTGGGCGCTGACGTGGCGCCGGTGGCCGAGGGCGGTGGCAGTGAAGTGGTTGAGGTTGGGCGGGCGTTCAACAGCATGCGTGAGCGCATCAGCCGTTACCTGACCGAGCGCTCGCAGCTGTTCAGCGCCATTTCCCATGACCTGCGCACACCGATCACCCGTTTGCGCCTGCGGGTGGAGCTGTTGGAGGACGAGCGCCTGCAGGCCAAGTTCAGCCAGGACCTGGACGAGCTGGAATTGCTGGTCAAGGGCGCGCTGCAGTGCGTGAAGGACACCGACATTCACGAGAACATCGAGCCGGTCGACCTCAACCAGGTGCTGGAGATCCTGGCCGAGCCGTATCTGGGCGATGGCCGCATCACCCTCCAGGGGCAGGCCATGGCGCCATACCCTGGCAAGCCGTTGGCGTTGCGCCGCTGCATTGGCAACCTGATCGACAACGCCATCAAGTATGGCGAGCGGGCGCGCCTGCGCATCATCGACAACGCCGAGGCGTTCGTGCTGCAGGTGGATGACCAAGGGCCGGGAGTGCCGCAGCAGCAATTGGAGCAGGTGTTCGAGCCGCATTTTCGCCTGGCCGGCAAACAGCAGGGGTATGGGCTGGGGCTGGGGATTGCACGCAACATTGCCCATAGCCATGGGGGCGAGGTGAGTTTGCTCAATTTGCGCGAAGGAGGGTTGCGGGTGACATTGTGCCTGCCTCGGGGCTTGGATTGAGTTCATGGGTGCCAGGGCTGGCCTTTTCGCGGGGCAAGCCCGCCCTCATGAAACAAATCGCAAATAGCTGATTTAACAGAAAATCCTGTAGGAGCGGGCTTGTCCCGCGAAGCAAGCACCGCTGTGTATGGCACCGGCTGCGCCGGTGTTCGCGGGGCAAGCCCGCTCCTACAGGCTCAGATGAGGCCTCTATTGGCCACCGAAATGTCACAAACCAGTGACACAACAGCAAGCGTTCGTGACACCCCAGCCTGGACGGCTGGCTACTATTCGCATACGACTGGCAAGGAACGAGCTGGCCCATGGATAACCTAGAACTCCCCCCCGGCAGCTGGCTAAACGCCCCGGTACATGCCGCCTGGCTCCAGGCCGAGGGGCTGCGCCTGCTGGCCTTCGCCAAGGCCTCGCCGCTGCCAGACGGCTTCACCGCCCTGGATGCCCAGGGCCAACTGCCCCCTGGGGCCGTTGCCCAAACCCTGCACACTACCCGCATGACCCACAGCTTCGCCCTGGCCCACCTGCAAGGTGTGCCCGGTTGCCTGCCGCTGGTCGAGCACGGCGTCAATGCCTTGCGCGGGCCGCTGCAAGACGCCCGTGACGGCGGCTGGTTCGCCCAGCCCCGCGGCTTGGGTGACAACAGCAAGGCCGCCTACCTGCATGCGTTCGTCGCCCTGGCCGCAAGCTCTGCCCTGGTGGCCGGCGCCGTGGGCGCGCAAGGCTTGCTGGTGGACGCCATCCGCCTCCTCGAAGCGCGTTTCTGGAGCGAAGAACAGGGCGCCCTGCGCGAGTCGTTTTCCCGCGACTGGCAGCAGAGCGAAGCCTATCGCGGTGCCAACAGCAACATGCACGCCACCGAGGCCTTCCTGGCCCTGGCCGATGTCACCGGCGACACGGTGTGGCTGGAGCGTGCCCTGCGCATCGCCCAGCGCATCATCCACACCCACGCGGCGGCCAACGACTACCGTGTGGTCGAGCATTTCGACGTGCACTGGCAAGCGCAACCCCAGTACAACCACGACAAACCGGCCGACCAGTTCCGGCCCTACGGCACCACGCCCGGCCACGCCTTCGAGTGGGCACGGCTGCTGCTGCACCTGGAAGCCGCGCGCAAGCTGGCCGGGCTGGAGGCCCCGGGGTGGCTGCTGGGCTGTGCCCGTGGCCTGTTCGACAGTGCCTGCCGCGACGCCTGGCAGGCCGATGGCAACCGGGGCTTGGTCTACACCTTGGACTGGGACAACCAGCCGGTGGTGCGCCAACGCCTGCACTGGGTGCATGCCGAAGCCTGCGCAGCTGCCGCAGCGCTGTTGCGGCGCACCGGCGAGGCCCAGTACGAGCGTTGGTACCGCTGCTTCTGGGACTTCATCGACGGCCACTTCATCGACCTGCAGGCGGGCAGTTGGCACCACGAACTCGGCCCTGACAACCGGCCCGCGGCCACCCTCTGGCCCGGCAAGCCGGACCTCTACCACGCCTACCAGGCCGTGCTGCTGCCCAAGGCGCCGCTGGCGCCGAGCCTGGCGACAGCGTTGGGCGGCGAATGTAACCAAACGCTGACATTCGCGCATCGCTTCGTTACCTGACGCGGCGGGCGGCCTGTTTAGACTCCATGTCATGCAAACGGTCGGCGCGCCCGGCCCGTTTTGCCCGGCATAAAAACAAGAACCGAAAAGGGTATACCCATGAACTCCACGCTCCGTCTCGCTGCCGCGATCTCCCTCGCTTCGTTCCTGCCGCTCAGTGCCTCTGCCGCCGACTCCAAAGGCAGCGTCGAGGTGGTGCACTGGTGGACCTCTGGCGGTGAAAAAGCCGCAGTCGACGTGCTCAAGGCCCAGGTCGAGAAAGACGGTTTCACCTGGAAGGACGGTGCGGTTGCCGGGGGTGGCGGTGCCACTGCCATGACCGTGCTCAAAAGCCGCGCCGTGGCTGGCAACCCACCGGGCGTCGCCCAGATCAAGGGCCCGGACATCCAGGACTGGGCCGCGACCGGCCTGCTCGACACCGAGGTGCTCAAGGACGTCGCCAAGGAAGAAAAGTGGGACAGCCTGCTCGACAAGAAGGTCGCCGACACCGTGAAGTACGAGGGTGACTACGTGGCCGTGCCGGTGAACATCCACCGCATCAACTGGCTGTGGATCAACCCGGAGGTGTTCAAGAAAGCCGGCATCGACAAGGCGCCGACCACCCTCGACGAATTCTACGCCGCCGCCGACAAGCTCAAGGCAGCCGGCTTCATCCCGCTCGCCCATGGCGGCCAGCCGTGGCAGGACAGCACCGTGTTCGAAAGCGTGGTGATGGCGGTAATGGGGCCTGAAGGCTACAAGAAGGCCATGGTGGAGCTGGACGAGTCGGCACTGACCGGCCCCGAGATGGTCAAGGCGCTCACCGAGCTGAAGAAGGTCGCCACCTACATGGACCCTGACGGCAAGGGCCAGGACTGGAACCTGGAAGCGGCCAAGGTCATCAACGGCAAGGCCGGCATGCAGATCATGGGCGACTGGGCCAAGAGCGAGTGGACCCTGGCCAAGAAAACCGCCGGCAAGGACTACCAGTGCGTGCCGTTCCCGGGCACCGAAAAAGCCTTCCTGTACAACATCGACTCGCTGGTGGTGTTCAAGCAGAAGGACAAGGGCACCGCTGCCGGCCAGCAGGATATCGCCCGGAAGGTGCTGGGTGAGGACTTCCAGAAGGTCTTCAGCATCAACAAAGGGTCGATCCCGGTGCGTAACGACATGCTCGCCGACATGGGCAAGTTCGGTTTCGATGCCTGCGCGCAAACCTCGGCCAAGGACTTCCTGGCCGACGCCAAGACCGGCGGCCTGCAGCCGAGCATGGCGCACAACATGGCCACCACGCTGGCCGTGCAGGGCGCGTTCTTCGATGTGGTGACCAACTACATCAACGACCCCAAGGCGGACCCTGCCGATGCGGCGAAGAAGCTGGCGGCGGCGATCAAGGCGGCCAAGTAACCCCCTTCGCGGGCAATCCCGCTCCCACAGGTTCGGTGTGATGCCCGCGATCTGTGGTGAGCAGGGCTTTTGTGGGAGCGGGCTTGCCCGCGAAGCGGTGCGCAGCACCGCCCGTACCTTGAGATCCACAACATGACAACCACAACCGCCCAACTGCGGGCCTCACCCCTGGACGCGCTTCAGCGCTGGCTGCCGAAACTGGTGCTGGCGCCGAGCATGTTCATTGTCCTGGTGGGCTTCTACGGCTACATCCTGTGGACCTTCGTCCTCTCGTTCACCACCTCGACCTTCCTGCCGACCTACAAGTGGGCAGGGCTTGCCCAATACGCGCGGTTGTTCGACAACGACCGCTGGTGGGTGGCGAGCAAGAACCTGCTGGTGTTCGGCGGCCTGTTCATCGCCATCAGCCTGGCCATCGGCGTGCTGCTGGCGGTGCTGCTGGATCAGCGCATCCGCCGCGAAGGCTTCATCCGCACCATCTATCTCTACCCCATGGCGCTGTCGATGATCGTCACCGGCACCGCCTGGAAGTGGCTGCTCAACCCCGGCATGGGCCTGGACAAACTGCTGCGCGACTGGGGTTGGGAAGGCTTTCGCCTCGACTGGCTGATCGACCCCGACCGCGTGGTCTACTGCCTGGTGATCGCCGCCGTGTGGCAGGCCTCGGGCTTCATCATGGCGATGTTCCTCGCCGGCTTGCGCGGGGTTGACCAGTCGATCATCCGCGCGGCTCAGATCGACGGCGCCAGCCTGCCGCGCATCTACTGGACCGTGGTGCTGCCCAGCCTGCGTCCGGTGTTCTTCAGCGCGCTGATGATTCTTTCGCACATCGCCATCAAGAGCTTCGACCTGGTGGCGGCGATGACCGCTGGCGGCCCTGGCTATTCCTCCGACTTGCCGGCGATGTTCATGTACTCGTTCACCTTCAGCCGCGGCCAGATGGGCATGGGCTCGGCCAGCGCCATTCTGATGCTGGGGGCGATCCTGGCGATTCTGGTGCCTTACCTGTACTCGGAACTGCGGAGCAAACGCCATGCATAGCCCTACTGGCAAGCCGGCGCTGAGCCTGAGCCGCATCGTCATTCACGCCGTGCTGCTGGCGGCGGTACTGCTGTACCTGGTGCCGCTGGTGGTGATGCTGCTGACCAGTTTCAAGAGCCCCGAAGACATCAGCACCGGCAACCTGCTCAGCTGGCCGGCAGTGGTCACCGGGATTGGCTGGGCCAAGGCCTGGGCGACGGTCAGTGGCTACTTCTGGAACTCGATCCTGATCACCGTGCCGGCGGTGTTGATCTCTACCGCCATCGGTGCGCTGAACGGCTACGTGCTGTCGATGTGGCGCTTTCGGGGTTCGCAGCTGTTCTTCGGCCTGTTGCTGTTCGGGTGCTTCCTGCCGTTCCAGACCGTGCTGCTGCCGGCCTCGTTCACCCTCGGCAAGCTCGGGTTGGCCAGCACCACCACGGGCCTGGTGCTGGTGCACGTGGTGTATGGCCTGGCCTTCACCACGCTGTTCTTTCGCAACTTCTACGTGAGCATCCCCGATGCCCTGGTCAAGGCCGCGCGCCTGGACGGTGCCGGGTTCTTCACCATTTTCCGCCGCATCATCCTGCCGATGTCGACGCCGATCATCATGGTTTGCCTGATTTGGCAGTTCACCCAGATCTGGAACGATTTTCTGTTCGGCGTGGTGTTTTCCAGTGGCGATTCGCAACCGATCACCGTGGCCCTGAACAACCTGGTCAACACCAGCACCGGGGCCAAGGAATACAACGTCGACATGGCGGCGGCGATGATTGCCGGGCTGCCAACCCTGCTGGTCTATGTGGTGGCAGGCAAGTATTTCGTCCGCGGGCTGACGGCCGGCGCGGTTAAGGGGTAAGTCATGGCAACGCTTGAACTTCGCAATGTGAACAAGACCTACGGCAGCGGCCTGCCGGACACCCTCAAGGACATCCAGCTGTCGATTCGCGACGGTGAGTTCCTGATCCTGGTCGGGCCCTCGGGGTGTGGCAAGTCGACCTTGATGAACTGCATCGCCGGGCTTGAAAGCATCACCGGCGGCGCGATTCTCATCGACGAGCAGGACGTCAGCGGCATGAGCCCCAAGGACCGTGACATCGCCATGGTGTTCCAGTCCTACGCGCTGTACCCGACCATGAGCGTGCGGCAGAACATCGAGTTCGGCCTGAAGATCCGCAAGATGCCCCAGGCCGCCATCGACGAAGAGGTGGCGCGGGTGGCCAAGCTGCTGCAGATCGAGCACTTGCTGGCACGCAAGCCGGCGCAGCTTTCCGGTGGCCAGCAGCAGCGCGTGGCCATGGGCCGGGCGCTGGCGCGGCGGCCGAAGATCTACCTGTTCGACGAGCCGCTGTCCAACCTCGACGCCAAGTTGCGGGTGGAGATGCGCACCGAAATGAAGCTGATGCACCAGCGCCTGAAAACCACCACGGTGTACGTCACCCACGACCAGATCGAGGCCATGACCCTGGGTGACAAGGTGGCGGTGATGAAGGACGGCATCATCCAGCAGTTCGGCACCCCGCAGCAGATCTACAACGACCCGGCCAACCAGTTCGTCGCCAGCTTCATCGGCTCGCCACCGATGAATTTCGTGCCGGTGCGCCTGGCCCGGCAGGACGGCCAGCTGCTGGCCGTGCTCGACAGCGGGCAGGCCCGTTGCGAGCTGCCGCTGGGCCCGGCCAGCGAGGGCCTGGAGGGGCGCGAGATCATCCTTGGCATCCGCCCCGAGCAGATCGCCCTGGCCACGGGGGAGGGCAGTGGCCTGCCGGGCATTCGTGCCGAGGTGCAGGTGACCGAACCCACCGGGCCAGACCTGCTGGTGTTCGTCACCCTCAACCAGACCAAGGTCTGCTGCCGCCTGGCCCCGGATGTGGCCTGCCGGGTCGGCGACAGCCTGAACCTGCAACTGGACCCGGCGCGGGTCCTGCTGTTCGACGCGCACAGCGGCGAACGCCTGCACCTGAACAGTAGCAATGCCGTAAAGGACAACGTGGCTCACTTCAAGGGCCGCTGATTCGTCTACAACCCCAATAAGAAAAAAGAGGACGCAAAGGGATGGAACAGCGCAATCGCATCAAGACGTTGGGCTCATTGGCCCTGCTTGCCGCCGTTGGCAGCAGTGGCGCACAAGCTGCCGAGGCCTTTTCCAGCGAGTCGAAATGGATGACCGGTGACTGGGGAGGCACCCGCACCGAGCTGCTGGAAAAAGGCTACGACTTCACCCTCGACTACGTCGGCGAGGTGGCCGGCAACCTGCACGGCGGCTACAACGACGACAAGACCGCACGCTACAGCGACCAGTTCGCTCTCGGCGCACACCTGGACCTGCAGAAGATCCTGGGCTGGCACGATGCCGAGTTCAAGTTGGCGATCACCGAGCGCAGCGGCCGCAACCTGTCCAACGACCGCATCAGCGACCCACGCGCCGGGCAGTTCAGCTCGGTGCAGGAAGTGTGGGGCCGTGGCCAGACCTGGCGGCTGACGCAGATGTGGGTCAAGCAGAAGTACTTCGACGGCGCCCTGGACATCAAGGTTGGCCGCTTCGGCGAAGGCGAAGACTTCAACAGCTTCCCCTGTGACTTCCAGAACCTGGCGTTCTGTGGCTCCCAGGTGGGCAACTGGGTGGGGGGCATCTGGTACAACTGGCCGGTGAGCCAGTGGGCATTGCGGGTCAAGTACAACATCACCCCCGAGTTCTTCGTGCAGGTTGGCGCCTACGAGCAAAACCCGTCGAACCTGGAAACCGGCAACGGCTTCAAGCTCAGCGGCAGCGGCACCAAGGGCGCGATCCTGCCGGTGGAAATGGTCTGGTCGCCCAAGGTCAATGGCCTGCCGGGCGAGTACCGCCTGGGTTACTACTACAGCACCGCCAAGGCCGACGACGTGTTCGAGGACGTCAACGGCAACCCGCAGGCGATCACCGGTGCCGACTTCAAGTCCCATTCCAGCAAGCATGGCTGGTGGGTGGTGGCGCAGCAGCAGGTGACGGCCCATGCCGGGGACGTCAACCGTGGCCTGAGCCTGTTCGCCAACTTCACCGTGCACGACAAGGCCACCAACGTGGTCGACAACTACCAGCAGGTGGGCCTGGTCTACAAGGGCGCCTTCGATTCGCGGCCCAAGGACGACATCGGCTTTGGCGTGGCACGCATTCATGTGAATGACGACGTGAAGAAACGCGCCGAACTGCTCAATGCCCAGAGCGGCATCGACGATTACGACAACCCAGGCTTCGTGCCGCTGCAGCGTACCGAGTACAACGCCGAGCTCTACTACGGCTTCCACGTCACCAACTGGCTGACCGTGCGGCCCAACCTTCAGTACATCAAGAGCCCTGGCGCGGTCGACGAAGTGGACAATGCGCTGGTCGCGGGCATCAAGATTCAGTCGTCTTTCTAAGCACAATTGTTGTAAATTTACGCCAATCCAAATCGGCTCCCGGCACCCACTGGCTTGCAGTGGTTGTCGGGAACAGGCCGAGACAGCGCTACCTCAAACAACAAGAGCTTGGAACCATGCCCGAACATCCGCTACATCGCTTCTTTTCCTCGCAGCGGCCCCGGCCGACATTCGAGTGGGAGCGTTACCAGCAGCGCGATGTGCTGATTATCGATCATCCCCGTTGCCAGGCAGTGTTCAGCCGCCAGGGCGCCCAGTTGCTGCACTTTCAACCGGCCGGCGAGCGGCCGTGGCTGTGGTGCGCCGAGCAATGGCCACAGGTGGGCGCGATCCGCGGTGGTGTGCCGGTGTGCTGGCCCTGGTATGGCCGCCACCCCAGCGAGGACCTGTGGCCCGCCCATGGCTGGGCGCGGTTGCTGGACTGGAAGCTGGTGGACAGCCGCGAGGACGCGCAGGGCGTGGCCCTGAAGTGGCGCCTGGACCTGTGCGACTGGCAGGTCGACCTGCACGCCCGCCTGGGCAACCGCATGGAATTGAGCCTGAGCACCGAGCACCAGGACAGCGAACCTTGCCAACTGAGCCATGCGCTGCTGGCCTACTGGCGTATCAGTGACGTGTCCGAGATAGCGCTGTCTGGGCTTGAAGATATCGAAGGCTACGACCGCCTCAACCGCCAGGCCTGCCGCGAAGAGGGCGCGCTGAAGCTCAAGGGCGGCTGCCAGAAGGTCTACCCGGGTACGCCCCGGGTGCAACTGCAGGACCCGGCCTGGCAACGCGAGCTGTGCATCGACACCGGCGACAGCGACGACACCGTGGTCTGGCACCCCGGTAACCGGCCATTGATGGGCGTGAGCGGGCGCGAATGCCAGGGTTTCGTCTGCGTCGAGGCGGCCAGTGGCAGTGGCGAAAGCCTGAGCCTGGCGCCAGGCCAGCGTGCCCACCTGCGCCTGCAGGCACACCGGCTCAGTTGAGTTCGTCGTCCTCGATCGGGTAGCGGCTGGCGTTGAGGCTTTCCTTGATCTTGCGCAGGTGTGGCTGGAAGTCGACGCCGCGGCGCAGGGTCATGCCGGTGGCCAGCACATCGAGCACGGTGAGCTGGATGATGCGCGAGGTCATCGGCATGTAGATGTCGGTATCCTCTGGCAGCGGAATGTGCAGGCTCAGGCTGCAGGCCTGGGCCAAGGGCGAGCCGGCGGCGGTCAGGCCGAGCACCGAAGCCCCGTTTTCCCGGGCCAGGCGCGCTACTTCGACCAGTTCGCGGGTACGCCCGGTGTAGGAAATGATCACGAACAGGTCGCCGGTGTGGGCCACCGAGGCCAGCATGCGTTGCATCAGCACGTCGGCATGGGCCGACACCGCCAGGTTGAAGCGGAAGAACTTGTGCTGGGCGTCGAGGGCCACCGGGGCCGAGGCGCCCAGGCCGAAAAAGTGGATTTGCCGGGCCTGGATCATCATGTCCACGGCGCGGCTGACCTGCTGTGGGTCCAGCTGCTGGCAGGCGCTGTCGAGCGATGCGATGGCGCTGCCGAAAATCTTCTGGGTGTAGGCGGCAGGGTCGTCGTCGGCTTCCACCGCGCGGCTCACGTAGGCCGCGCCGCTGGCCAGGCTCTGCGCCAGCTGCAGCTTGAGCTCGGGGTAGCCGCTGACACCGAACGAGCGGCAGAAGCGGTTGACGGTGGGTTCGCTGACCTTGGCCGCCTGGGCCAGTGCAGCGATGCTGAAACGGGTGGCTTGTTGCGGGTTGAGCAGGATGACTTCGGCGACTTTGCGTTCGGCCTTGTTCAGCTCGTCGAGGCGTCCCTGGATCTGTTCCAGGAGGTTTCGCACGCGGTCCATGGGTGTGTCCTTGGGTCGGGAAGACAGCCGGCTGTGGGAGCAGCAGGCTTTTTGCACGGTGGTCTATCGTACTGTCGGTGCGGTTGACGCACCACTTGTCTGTAACGCTTATCTGTAATGTTGTGGTTTTTACTACATTATCCCTTGAAAACCGTGTGTGAAAGCGGTATTCCTAGGCCAACTTTAGGAAAGAACCAACATCATGGCTGCAATCAGTGTCGAACCTTGCACCTTTGCCCTGTTTGGCGCCCTTGGCGACCTGGCCTTGCGCAAGCTGTTTCCTGCGCTCTACCAGCTCGACCGTGCCAACCTCCTGCACCCGGACACGCGCCTGCTGGCGCTGGCCCGCGAGCCCGGCAGCGCCCAGGATCACCTGAACACCATTGAGGCCCACCTGCGCCGGCACGTGCCGGACGCCGATATCGAGCCGGCGGCACTGGGCCGGTTCCTGGCTCGGTTGGGCTATCAGCACCTGGATTTCCTGCAGCCCGAGGGTTACCTGGCGCTGGCCGAGCAACTGCCGGGCGAGGAGCCGTTGATCGCCTATTTCGCCACCGCCGCAGCGGTGTACGGCGCGATCTGCGAAAACCTCGACAAGGCCGGCCTGGCCCCACGCACCCGGGTGGTGCTGGAAAAGCCCATCGGCCACGACCTGGAGTCGTCACGCCGGGTCAACGATGCCGTGGCGCGGTTCTTCCCGGAAAACCGGGTGTACCGCATCGACCACTACCTGGGCAAGGAAACGGTACAGAACCTGATTGCCCTGCGCTTTGCCAACAGCCTGTTCGAAACCCAGTGGAACCAGAACTCCATCTCCCACGTGGAAATCACCGTGGCCGAGAAGGTCGGTATCGAAGGCCGCTGGGGCTACTTCGACAAGGCCGGGCAGCTGCGTGACATGATCCAGAACCACCTGCTGCAGCTGCTGTGCCTGATCGCCATGGACCCGCCCAGTGAGCTCTCCGCCGACAGCATCCGCGACGAGAAGGTGAAGGTGCTCAAGGCCCTGGCACCGATCACCGGCGAGGGCCTGAGCACCCATGTGGTGCGTGGCCAGTACATTGCCGGCTACAGCGACGGCAAGCCGGTGCCGGGCTACCTGGAAGAAGACAACGCCAACGCCCAGAGCGACACTGAAACCTTCGTTGCCCTGCGCGCCGACATTCGCAACTGGCGCTGGTCGGGCGTGCCGTTCTACCTGCGCACTGGCAAGCGCATGCCGCAGAAGCTGTCGCAGATCGTTATCCACTTCAAGGAAACACCGCACTACATCTTCGCCCCGGAACAGCGCTTGCAGATCGGCAACAAGCTGATCATTCGCCTGCAGCCGGATGAAGGTATCTCGTTGCGGGTGATGACCAAGGAGCAGGGCCTGGACAAGGGCATGCAACTGCGCAGCGGCCCGCTGCAACTGAATTTTTCCGACACCTGGCGCAGCGCAAGGATTCCGGATGCCTACGAGCGGCTGTTGCTCGAAGTGATGCGGGGCAACCAGAACCTGTTCGTGCGCAAGGACGAAATCGAGTACGCCTGGAAGTGGTGCGACCAACTGATCGCCGGCTGGCGTAATGCGGGCGATGCGCCCAAGCCTTATGCCGCCGGTTCCTGGGGGCCGATGAGCTCGATAGCATTGATCACACGTGATGGGAGGGCCTGGTATGGCGATATCTGAACTGCAACTGCCAGCCGCCGTGAAGGCGCATTCGCTGGCTGACGGCAAGGCACTGGCTGCAACCCTGGCCGCTGATGTGGCCGCGCGCCTGCGTGCGGCCATCGCCGCCAAGGGCCGGGCCTGCGTGGTGTTGTCCGGCGGGCGCAGCCCGGTGCCGTTTCTGGAGAAGCTGGCAGGCGAGGCGCTGGACTGGCCAAAGGTCACCGTCAGCCTGGCCGATGAGCGCTGGGTGCCGGTGGAGCATGCCGACAGCAACGCCGGCTTGCTGGCCCGCCACCTGTTCAAGGGGCCGGCGGCCAAGGCCCGCTTCATTGGCCTGTACCAGCAGGCGGAAAACCTGGAGGCCGCCGCCGCCCAGGCCGACCAGGTGCTGGCCGACCTGCCGCCGATCGATGTGCTGGTGCTGGGCATGGGTGACGATGGCCATACCGCCTCGCTGTTCCCCAACAGCCCGAACCTGGACGAAGGGCTGGCCCTGGGCAACCCGCGCCGCTGCCTGGCGATGCTGGCCCCGACGGTGCCGCACCAGCGCCTGTCGCTGACCCGTGCGCTGCTGGCCAGTGCCGCCTCCATCGCCTTGGCCGTGCAAGGCCCGGGCAAACTCGCTACCCTGCGCGCCGCGCTGGCGGGCAACGACCTTTCGGAAATGCCGATTCGCGCCTTTCTTCACGACCCCCTGGACATCTACTGGTGCCCATGAGCCAAGGATCCACTGTCATGACCACCCTTGAACGCCCACAGCCAAAGCTCTCGATGGCCGAGAAAGCCGCCCGGATCGATGCCATCTGCGACAAGGCGCGCATTCTGCCGGTAATCACCATCGCCCGTGAGCAAGACATCCTGCCCTTGGCTGATGCCCTGGCGGCCGGCGGCATTCGCACGCTGGAAGTGACCCTGCGCTCGCAACATGGGCTGAAGGCCATTCAGGTGCTGCGCGAGCAGCGCCCGGAATTGTGCGTGGGTGCCGGCACCGTGCTCGACCGCAGCATGTTCGCGGCGGTCGAAGCCGCTGGCGCGCAGTTCGTGGTGACGCCGGGCATCACCCAGGCCATTCTCGAAGCCGGCGTGGACAGCGAAATCCCGCTGTTGCCTGGGATCAGCACACCGTCGGAAATCATGATGGGTTATGCCCTGGGATACCGCCGCTTCAAGCTGTTTCCTGCGGAGATCAGTGGTGGCGTGGCGGCGATCAAGGCGTTCGCCGGCCCGTTCGGGGATATCCGTTTCTGCCCGACCGGTGGCGTGAACCCAGCCAACGTGCGCAACTACATGGCGCTGCCTAACGTGATGTGCGTGGGTGGCACCTGGATGCTCGACAGCAGCTGGATCAAGAACGGTGACTGGGCGCGGATCGAGGCGTGCAGCGCCGAGGCCATGGCATTGCTCGACGCCAACTGACATTTGTTGTGTGCTTTACGGCTTATGGGGCGCTTGGTCGGCGCCCCTTTTTTTTGGGGTGTGAAAAGGCGCCGCTGGCGCGGCGCATCGCGAGCTTTGCTCGCTCCTACCGGAGATTGAACTGCGCCCCAGATGTTGGACACCCGTCCATCACCTGGGGCGCAGTTCAGATTTGCATTGGCCTGGTAGGAGCGAGCGCAGCTCGCGATGCGCCGCGCCAGCGGCGCCCATCGCATCAGGCTGCTTTGGCCTGTTCCTGGCTCAGCGAGCGGTTCAGCGCGCTGAACAGTGCCTTGAAGCTGGCAGTGGTGATGTTTTCATCGATACCCACACCGTGTACCGGGCGGCCGCCGGCCACGCGCAGTTCGATGTAGGCCGCTGCCTTGGCATTGGTGCCGGCGCCGATGGCGTGCTCGTTGTAGTCCATGATCTCCACGGCAACCGGCAGGCCGGCGACCAGGGCTTCCAGGGCGCCGTTGCCCTTGCCGCGCCAGTGCAGGGTGGTTTCGCCTTCGCCGGCCACTTCCACTTCCACGGCGCTGTGGCCGTTTTCTTCCTGCAGGCGGTGGCTGACCAGCGCGTACGGGGCATTGGCCTGGAGGTATTCCTTGTGCAGCAGGGTGTAGATCTGCTGGGCGGTCATTTCCAGGCCCAGGCGGTCGGTTTCACCCTGCACCACCTGGCTGAACTCGATCTGCATGCGGCGTGGCAGGCTGATGCCATATTCCTGTTCGAGCAGGTAGGTGATGCCACCTTTGCCCGACTGGCTGTTGACGCGGATCACCGCCTCGTAGCTGCGGCCGATGTCGGCCGGGTCGATCGGCAGGTACGGCACTTCCCACAGCTCGCCTTCCTGCTGCTTGGCAAAGCCCTTGCGGATGGCGTCCTGGTGCGAGCCGGAGAACGCGGTGTGAACCAGGTCGCCGACGTAGGGGTGACGTGGGTGCACCGGCAGCTGGTTGCACTCTTCAACCACCTTGCGCACGCCATCGATGTCGGAGAAGTCCAGCAGCGGGTCGATGCCCTGGGTGTAGAGGTTCAGCGCCAGGGTCACCAGGTCGACGTTGCCGGTGCGCTCGCCGTTGCCGAACAGGCAGCCTTCGGCGCGGTCGGCGCCGGCCATCAGGCCCAGCTCGGTGGCGGCGATGCCGGTGCCACGGTCGTTGTGGCAGTGCAGGCTGATGATCACGCTGTCGCGGCGGCTGACGTTACGGCAGAACCACTCGATCTGATCGGCGTAGATGTTCGGCGTGGACACTTCCACGGTGGCCGGCAGGTTGAGGATGACCTTGTGCTCAGGCGTCGGGTTCCACACCTCGATCACCGCATCGCAGACTTCCTTGGCGAACTCAAGCTCGGTGGCGCTGAAGGTTTCCGGCGAGTACTGGAAGGTCCACTGGGTTTCCGGCTGCTGGGCGGCGTACTTGACGAACAGCTTGGCCGCGTTCACCGCGATGTCCTTCACGCCCTGCTTGTCCTGGTTGAAGACGATGCGGCGGAACGACGGGCTGGTGGCGTTGTACAGGTGGACAATGGCCTTCTTGGCGCCGCGCAGGGATTCGAAGGTGCGGGCGATCAGGTCTTCACGGGCCTGGGTGAGCACCTGGATGGTGGTGTCGTCCGGGATGTGGCCGTCTTCGATCAGCGTGCGCACGAAGTCGAAATCGGTCTGCGAGGCCGATGGGAACGAGGCTTCGATTTCTTTCACGCCAACCTGCACCAGGGTCTTCCAGAAGCGCAGCTTCTTCTCCGAGTCCATCGGCTCGATCAGCGACTGGTTGCCATCACGCAGGTCGGAGCTGCACCAGATCGGCGCTTGGGTGATGGTCTTCGACGGCCAGGTACGGTCAGGCAGATCGATGGTCGGGAAGGCGCGGTACTTCTTCGAAGGGTCTTTGAGCATGGACATGAAAGCAATCCTTTTGTGTGCGGCCGAGATCGGGCCTGCCGAGCGATAACGAGATGAAGAGGCGAGGCGACGCGAATCAGCCTGGTAGTCGGGCGCTGACCAGGCAGAGGCTGCGATGTTGTCGGAGCAGGATGAGGGTGCTGAAGGTTTTCATGCCTTCAACCCTAACCAGTGGGGTGGGGGATGGCAAGCGCTTGGAAAAAATTGATAGGAATGCTTAAAAAAAGCGAAATGGCGAGATTTTATGGCTGATATCTGTTTAAGGGTTCTTGAATGTTGCGCAGTATTTTTCGATGGCGCAACACAGGGGAAGTGATGTCGAGGGTGCCGGCCTCTTCGCGGGGCAAGCCCGCTCCTACAGCCGCGAAGCAGGCGCCGCCGATGTCAGGGTTGGAACGCGCCAATGAAGATCGCCGGGTCCACCCGCGCATCGTTCAGGCTGACGTTCCAGTGCATGTGCGGCCCGGTGGCGCGGCCAGTGGAGCCCACGCGCCCCACCACATCGCCGCGGCGCAGCTGCTGGCCCACCTGCACGTCGATCTTGGACATGTGGCAGAACATGCTGATGAAGCCCTGCCCATGGTCGACGAACACCGTGCGGCCATTGAAGAAGTAGTCGCCCACCAGAATCACCTGGCCGTTGGCCGGGGTTTTGATCGGGGTGCCGGCCGGTACTGCGAAATCCAGGCCAGCATGGGGGTTGCGCTCCTCGCCGTTGAAGAAGCGGCGCACGCCGAACTTGCTCGACAGTGGCCCGTTGACCGGTTTGTCCAGCACCAGGTTGCTGGGCAGGCCGGGGCTGAAGCTGCGGTAGGCCTTGATCTGCTCGGCCAGTTCACGGTCGATGCGCTTGAGGTCGGCCGGGTTCGGGTTGACCTGGCGGGTGTTCTTCAGGGTGATGTGCTGCTCGGGGTATTTTTTGCTGCCCACGGTAAAAGCCAGGCTCCGCCCGCCCTGGGTCAGTACTGCCGCGCCGGGCTTCTGGGTCAGCGGGATGCCGACGATGGCCAGCCAGTTGTCCTGCTCGCGCACCACCAGCACCGGCTTGCCCTCGAAGCGCGCACTCGGCGCCGTGGCCGCCGGGCCCAGGTCGACAACGGCCACGCCACCGGGCACCGGCTTGTTCAGGGTGCGGGTGATGTAGCTGGCCTGGGCGCCTGCGGCCAGCAGCAGGAGGGAAAGGGCAAGCAGGGGCGCGAGGAGGCGGGGCATGTGTCAGTCCAGTAGCGAGAGGGTGACCGGAGTCAGGTGATTGTCTTCCACGCGCACCTGCAGCTCGCCTTCGTTCAGGCGGGCGGTCAGGCGCTGGCCGTTGCGGGTCTGCCCGGCGCTGCGGATGGCCTGGCCCTGTTCGTCGAGCAGGATGCTGTAGCCGCGCGCCAGGGTTGCCAGCGGGCTCACCACCTGCAGCGTTTGCAACTGGGCCTGGAAGCGCTGGCGGCGGTCCTTGAGCACTTCGCGCATGGCCCGCGGCAGGCGCTCGGCCAGGCTGTCCAGGCGCTGGCCGAGCAGCTTCAGGGTGCGCCCCGGGTGCTGGGCGGCCAGCCGGGTGTCCAGGCGTGCCAGGCGCTCGCGGCGCTGGTTGAGGTTGAGCATGAACGCACGGCGCAGGCGCATGTCCAGGTCGTCCAGGCGCTGGGCCTGCTGGCGCAGGCGCTCACCGGGGTGGCGCAGGCGCCGGGTCAGCGAGTCCAGGCGCAGGCGGTCGTGGCTCAGGCGGTTTTGCATGCGCAGCAGCAGGCGCCGGTGCAGGCCGTCCAGCCGTTGCTGCAGGCCGCTGTTGTCGGGGGCGAGCAGTTCGGCGGCGGCCGAGGGCGTGGGGGCGCGCACGTCGGCGACGAAATCGCTGATCGACACGTCGGTTTCGTGGCCCACGGCGCTGACGATTGGTGTGACGCAGGCGGCCACGGCGCGCGCCACGGCTTCTTCGTTGAAGCACCAGAGGTCTTCCAGCGAGCCGCCACCGCGCGCCAGGATCAGCGCATCGAAGCCGAGCCGGTCGGCCTGCTGCAGCGCCCGCACGATCTGGCCGATAGCCTCGCGGCCCTGCACTGCGGTAGGGATCAGGTTCAGCTCGACCTGCGGTGCGCGGCGGCCGAACACGCTGATGATGTCGCGAATCACGGCGCCGGTGGGCGAGGTGATGATGCCGATGCGCCGGGGGTGAGCCGGCAGTGGCTTCTTGCGTTCGGCGCTGAACAGGCCCTCGCTGCCGAGCTTTTCCTTCAGCGCCTCGAAGGCCAGGCGCAGCGCGCCATCGCCGGCAGGCTCCACGGTATCGAGGATCAGCTGGTAGTCGCCACGCCCCTCGAACAGCGACACCTTGCCGCGCACCCGCACGGCCAGGCCATCGCGCAGGGCCTGGCGCACGCGCGTGGCGTTCTGGCGGAACAAGGCGCAGCGCACCTGGGCACCGCTGTCCTTGAGGGTGAAGTACATGTGGCCGGAGGCCGGGCGGGCGAGGTTGGATATCTCGCCTTCCACCCAGACGCTGCGGAACACATCTTCCAGCAACACCCGGGCGCGGCCGTTGAGCTGGCTGACGGTGAGGACCTCGCGGTCCAGGCCGAGTCGTTCGAAAGGGTCTTTGATCATGGGGGCATGATAAGGGGGCGGGCGAGTGCCTGTCTTGGGTTTTGTAGCGCCGGTGAAGTCGAGCGCCGCCCGCGCGGCGCTTCGCGAGCTTTGCTCGCTCCTACGTTTGTTTCGGGCCAATATAGCCTGTGTCAGGCGTGCGCGACCGCCTTGTTGGCATGACGCGGCAACGTGCCAAGCGCCAAGGCGTTCGCGCGCAAATCCCGCAGGAAACATTGGCCCGAAACAAACGTAGGAGCGAGCAAAGCTCGCGAAGCGCCGCGCGGGCGGCGCTCGATCTCAAAGGCGCCACAAATCCCAAGGCATGCACCTGCCAGCCACACCTCCAACGAACACCCCAAGGACAACCAGGACCCCAGCACGATGCTCACCCAACTCTCCCTCACACCCTACGAATGGCTCCCCATCCTCCTGGCCATCGCCGCCGCCTACATCGTCTTCGGCATCGCCGGCTTCGGCACGGCGCTGGTGGCCGGCCCGGTGCTGATCCATTTCATGCCCCTGTCACGCATCATCCCGCTGCTGGTGCTGCTGGATTTCGTTGCCGCCTTCGGCAACCTGCTGCCGTCGCGCCGCGACGTGGTGCGCGGCGAGCTGTTGCGGCTGCTGCCATGCATGGCCGTGGGCTGCACCCTGGGCGTGGTGTTCCTGCTGCATTTGAAGTCCGACCTGCTGTTGCTGCTGATGGGCCTGTTCGTCACGGCCTACGCCATCTACGGCTTGGCGGTAAAGGTTCGGCCGGCAAAGCTTTCCGGCCTCTGGGCGGTCCCGATGGGCACGGTGGGCGGGCTGTTCGGTGCACTGTTCGGCAGTGGTGGCTTCCTCTATGCGATCTACCTCAGCGCACGCCTGGAAGTGAAAGAGCAGGTGCGCGCCACCCAGAGCGCCTTGATCAGTTGCAGCACCATCGTGCGCCTGTCGCTGTTCCTGATCGCCGGTGTCTATGCCGATACCAGCCTGCTGCTGCTGGCCGCCTGCCTGCTGCCGGTGATGTTCGTCGGCCTCTGGCTCGGCCGCCGGCTGACCCTGAGGCTTTCCCGCGAGGCTTTCGTGCGCCTGGTTACCTGGCTGGTGCTGGCCAGCGGCCTGGCACTGATCGGTCGCTACCTGAGCGCCTGAGCAGGCGGTAGAATTGCCCCATTACCGCAGTTTTCAGGCTTGCCCCGTTCATGAACACCCAGAGCATCATCGTTCCCAAACTGTCTACCGTGCCGGTGCACGAAGCCCGCGCACGGGCCATCCTGCGCTGGCTGGTGCGCGAGAAAATCGTCGAGGAGGCGCTGAGCACCTGCGGGCGTACCGGCAACCGCATGGGCCATGCGTTGGCCGAGGGTGCGCGCAAGGTCGCCCTGCACCCCGAGAAGCTGCCCTTGGGCGAACAGGTCAATGGCCTGGAGGTCATGCTCAAGCGCTGCATCTATACCCCGACCGAAGGCTTTCTCGAAGAAGCCGGTTGCCCGGAGTGCCGCCGCGAGGTCGGTGAGCCGCTGTTCGAGAGCCTGGAAGAATGGATGCCGGCGGTGAGCGACAACTTCACCTGCCCGCTGTGCGGCCATGAAGACGACATCAACGGCTTCATTTTCCTGCAGCCATGTGCCTTTTCCAACCTCGGGTTCATCTTCAACAACTGGGGCGAGGCCGGGTTCACCCAGGCCTTTCTCGACAGCTTCGCCGACTGGCTCGACCAGCCCGTGGCGGTGGTGCAGGTAAAACTGCCATCACGCTGACCGAAGGCCCTTATTTTGCATTGAGCGGCGCGCCGTGGATGAGTATAATGGCGCGCTTCCATTTTTCCCGCCCGGGAGCCCCCGCGATGCTGCGTATCAGCCAAGAAGCCCTGACCTTCGACGATATCCTCCTTGTACCTGGCTACTCCGAGGTACTGCCCAATGAAGTCAGTCTCAAGACCCGTTTGACCCGTGGCATCGAGCTGAACATTCCGCTGGTTTCAGCCGCCATGGATACCGTGACCGAAGCGCGCCTGGCCATTGCCATGGCCCAGGAAGGCGGTATCGGCATCATCCACAAGAACATGACCATCGAACAGCAGGCCGGCGAAGTGCGCAAGGTCAAGAAGTTCGAGGCTGGCGTGGTCAAGGACCCGATCACCATCGAGGCCGACGCCACCGTGCGCGACCTGTTCGAACTGACCCGCCTGAACAACATCTCGGGTGTTCCGGTTCTGGCCAACGGTGACCTGGTCGGTATCGTCACTTCCCGTGACGTGCGCTTCGAAACCCGCCTGGACGCCAAGGTCCGCGACGTGATGACGCCCAAAGAGCGCCTGGTCACGGTCCGCGAAGGCGCCGACAAGAACGAAGTCCGCGAGCTGCTGCACAAGCACCGCCTGGAAAAAGTCCTGATCGTCGACGGCAACTTCGCCCTCAAGGGCATGATGACCGTCAAGGACATCGAGAAGGCCAAGGCCTACCCGCTGGCCAGCAAGGACGACCAGGGTCGCCTGCGCGTTGGCGCAGCGGTCGGCACCGGCAAGGACACCGGCGAGCGCGTTGCCGCCCTGGTTGCCGCCGGCGTTGACGTGGTGGTGGTCGACACCGCCCACGGCCACTCCAAAGGCGTGATCGACCGCGTTCGCTGGGTCAAGGAAAACTACCCGCAGGTGCAGGTGATCGGCGGCAACATCGCCACCGGCGCCGCCGCCAAGGCCCTGGCTGAAGCCGGCGCCGACGCGGTCAAGGTCGGTATCGGCCCAGGCTCGATCTGCACCACCCGCATCGTCGCCGGTGTCGGCGTGCCGCAAATCAGCGCCATCGCCAACGTTGCCGCTGCCCTGGAAGGCACGGGCGTGCCACTGATCGCCGACGGCGGCATCCGTTTCTCGGGTGACCTGTCCAAGGCCATCGTCGCCGGTGCTTCCTGCGTGATGATGGGTTCGATGTTCGCCGGTACCGAAGAAGCGCCGGGCGAAGTCGAGCTGTTCCAGGGCCGTTCCTACAAGGCCTACCGTGGCATGGGTTCGCTGGGTGCCATGGCTCAGGCGCAAGGCTCCTCCGACCGTTACTTCCAGGACTCCTCGGCCGGTGCCGAGAAACTGGTGCCGGAAGGTATCGAAGGCCGCGTTCCCTACAAGGGCGCCCTGGCCGCGATCATCCACCAGCTGATGGGCGGCCTGCGTTCGTCCATGGGCTACACCGGCAGCGCCACCATCGAAGAAATGCGCACCAAGCCTGAGTTCGTACGCATCACCGGTGCCGGCATGGCCGAGTCCCACGTGCATGACGTGCAGATCACCAAAGAAGCCCCTAACTACCGCGTAGGCTAAGGCTTCCAGCTACAACACAAAGCGGGGCTGTCACGACAGCCCCGCGTCGTTTCCGATTTCCACTGACGAGATTGAGTCATGGCCCTCGACATTCACGCTCACCGCATCCTGATCCTCGATTTCGGTTCCCAGTACACCCAGCTGATCGCCCGCCGCGTGCGCGAAATCGGCGTGTACTGCGAGCTGCACCCATTCGACATGGACGATGAAGCGATCCGCGAATTCAACCCGCGCGGCATCATCCTCGCCGGCGGCCCCGAGTCGGTCCACGAAGCCAACAGCCCGCGTGCCCCACAGGCCGTATTCGACCTGAACGTGCCGGTACTGGGCATTTGCTACGGCATGCAGACCATGGCCGAGCAGATGGGCGGCAAGGTCGAAGGTTCCGAGCTGCGTGAGTTCGGCTACGCCCGTGTCGACGTGGTTGGCAAGAGCCGCCTGCTCGACGGCATCGAAGACCACGTCGACGATGACGGCGTACTGGGCCTGGACGTGTGGATGAGCCACGGCGACAAGGTCACCCAGATGCCAGGCAACTTCCACGTGCTGGCCAGCACTCCCAGCTGCCCGATCGCCGGCATGTTCGACGACAGCCGCGGCTACTACGGCGTGCAGTTCCACCCGGAAGTGACCCACACCAAGCAGGGCGGTCGCATCCTGTCGCGCTTCGTGCAGGACATCTGCGGCTGCGAAGCCCTGTGGACCCCGTCCAACATCGTCGAAGACGCCATCGCCCAGGTGCGTGAGCAAGTCGGTTCGGCCAACGTCCTGCTGGGCCTGTCCGGCGGCGTCGACAGCTCGGTGGTTGCTGCGCTGCTGCACCGCGCCATTGGCGACCAGCTGACCTGCGTATTCGTCGACAACGGCCTGCTGCGCCTGCACGAGGGTGACCAGGTGATGGCCATGTTCAAGGAGAACATGGGCGTCAAGGTAATCCGCGCCGACGCTGAAAAGCAGTTCCTCGACAACCTGGAAGGCGAAGCGGACCCGGAGAAGAAGCGCAAGATCATCGGCCGCACCTTCATCGACATCTTCGATGCCGAAGCCAGCAAGCTGGAGAACATCCAGTTCCTCGCCCAGGGCACCATCTACCCGGACGTGATCGAGTCCGCTGGTGCCAAGAGCGGCAAGGCCCACGTGATCAAGTCGCACCACAACGTCGGTGGCCTGCCTGAGGAAATGAACCTCAAGCTGGTCGAGCCGCTGCGCGAGCTGTTCAAGGACGAAGTCCGCAAGATCGGCCTGGAGCTGGGCCTGCCGTACGACATGGTCTACCGCCACCCGTTCCCAGGCCCGGGCCTGGGCGTGCGTATCCTGGGTGAAGTGAAGAAGGAATACGCCGACATCCTGCGCCGCGCCGACCATATCTTCATCGAAGAACTGCGCAAGGCCGACTGGTACCACAAGACCAGCCAGGCCTTCGTGGTGTTCCAGCCGGTGAAATCGGTGGGTGTGGTAGGCGATGGCCGCCGCTACGCCTGGGTCGTGGCCCTGCGTGCCGTCGAAACCGTGGACTTCATGACCGCGCGCTGGGCGCACCTGCCGTACGAGCTGCTGGAAACCGTCAGCGGCCGTATCATCAACGAAATCGAAGGCATCTCGCGCGTTACCTACGACGTGTCGAGCAAGCCGCCGGCCACTATCGAGTGGGAATGAGTTGAGCCACAAGGGCGCCGCAAGGCGCCCTTGTTGTATCTGCCCTCAGCACAGGAGAAACAATACTTCACTTAATATTTCCCATTTGCAGGTGTATCGTATTCGCCCTTCACCGCCAGCCCTGCTGGCAGCTTGATTGCACCGCTCACGAGGTACCCGCACCGATGTCCTTCACCCGTCGACAAATGCTCAAGGGCCTCACCGGCCTGGTTGTGGTTGGCCTGGGCGCCGGTGGCGCGGCGCGTTACTGGCTCGGCAAGGTCGAGGACGACAACGCCGGGCATGACTACGAGCTGATCGCCGCCCCCCTGGACGTCGAGCTGGTGCCGGGCTTCAAGACCGAGGCCTGGGCCTTCGGCCCGTCGGCGCCAGGCACTGAGTTGCGGGTGCGCCAGGGCACCTGGCTGCGGGTGCGCTTCATCAACCACCTGCCGGTGGAAACCACCATCCACTGGCACGGCATTCGCCTGCCGCTGGAAATGGACGGCGTGCC
The DNA here is from genome assembly GCF_011752565.1 of Pantoea sp. Ap-967. Classification (GTDB taxonomy): domain Bacteria; phylum Pseudomonadota; class Gammaproteobacteria; order Pseudomonadales; family Pseudomonadaceae; genus Aquipseudomonas. Next base: position 81,466 of record NZ_VWXK01000006.1, on the reverse strand, counting down.
CTACGTCTCGCAGTTGCCGGTCAAGCCGGGTGAGTACTTCGACTACAAGTTCCGCGTGCCGGACGCCGGCAGCTACTGGTACCACCCCCACGTCGACAGTTCCGAGGAGCTGGGGCGCGGCCTGGTCGGCCCGTTGATCGTCGAGGAGCGCGAGCCGACCGGCTTCCAACATGAGCGCACGCTGAGCCTGAAGAACTGGCACGTGGACGAGCAGGGCGCCTGGCTGCCCTTCAGCATCCCGCGCGAGGCAGCGCGCAACGGCACCGCGGGACGGTTGATTACCATCAATGGCCAGGCTGACTCGGTCACGGAACTGCCAGCTGGCCAGGTGGTGCGGGTGCGCCTGCTGAACTTGGACAACACCTGGACCTACCGCCTCAACCTCAAGGGCAACTGCGAGGCGAAGATCTATGCCCTGGACGGCAACCCGGTGACCCCTCGGGCACTGGACGACGAATACTGGCTCGGCCCCGGCATGCGCATCTGCCTGGCCATCCGCATTCCCGAGGTGGGCGAGGAAGTTTCCCTGCGCGACGGTTTTGTGCGCCTGGGCACCCTGCGTTCAGTGGCCAGCAACGCGGCGCCGGGCGATTGGCCCAAGGCCTTGCCGGCGAACCCGATTGCCGAGCCGGACCTGGAGAATGCCGAAAAGCTCAACTTCAATTTCGAATGGGCGGCCAGCGTTTCGGTCGACGCCAACCCAGACAAGCCGTCGAGCATGTGGCAGATCAACGGCCAGGCCTGGGACATCACCGACAAGACCTGCGCCGACCGGCCAATCGCCACGCTGAAGAAGGGCAAGAGCTACATCTTCGAGCTGAAGAACATGACCCAGTATCAGCACCCGATTCACCTGCATGGCATGAGTTTCAAGGTGATCGGTTCCAATCGCCGCCAGATCCCCGAGCCTTACTTCACCGACACCTACCTGCTGGGCAAGAACGAACGTGCCCAGGTGGCCCTGGTGGCCGATAACCCCGGCACCTGGATGTTCCATTGCCACGTGATCGACCACATGGAAACCGGCCTGATGGCCGCGATCGCGGTGGTGTGATGCGCCCGCAGATCATCGATCGCAGCCGCGATCAGGAATTCATGCGCCTGGCCCTGGCCCTGGCCGCCGAGGGTGCGGCCATGGGCGAGGTGCCGGTGGGGGCGGTGCTGGTGCAGCATGGCCAGGTGCTCGGCCAGGGCTTCAACCGGCCGATCATCGACAGCGACCCCAGCGCCCATGCCGAGATGGTGGCCATTCGTGCGGCGGCCCAGGCGGCCAGCAACTACCGGCTGCCAGGCAGCACCCTGTACGTGACCTTGGAGCCCTGCAGCATGTGTGCGGGGCTGATCGTGCATTCGCGGGTGGCGCGGGTGGTGTTCGGCGCGCTGGAGCCCAAGGCAGGCATCGTGCAGAGCCAGGGGCAGTTCTTCGCGCAGGGCTTTCTCAACCATCGGGTGATGGTGGAGGGCGGGGTGCTGGCCGAGGAGTGTGGGCAGATCCTGAGTGAGTTCTTCAAGGCCCGCCGCGCCAAGGCATGACCTGCCCTGAAAGCCTGCGCTGACCGGGTAGGAGCGAGCGTAGCTCGCGATGGGGCGCGCAGCGGCCCCGGTTTTGCAGCTCCGCGGCACGAATGCCGGGGCTGCTTTGCAGCCCATCGCGAGCTGCGCTCGCTCCTACCAGGGCCACCGTCAACGGGTGAGATCGGTTTTACATCGGCGGCGACTGGTCCGCAGGTTTGTCCTTGTTCACCCCTGGCACATGCAGCGCACCCTCGGCCACCTGGCCTTCGAGCTGTGGCTGGGTCACCCAGGTGAGAATGTCGTAGTAGCGCCGGATGTTGGCCACGAAGTGCACCGGTTCACCGCCACGGGCATAGCCGTACTTGGTCTGCCGGTACCACTGCTTCTGCGAAAGGCGCGGCAGCATTTTCTTCACGTCCAGCCACTTGTTCGGGTTCAGCTTCTCGCGCTTGGCCAGGGTGCGGGCGTCGTCCAGGTGGCCGGTGCCGACGTTGTAGGCGGCCAGGGCGAACCAGGTGCGGTCCGGCTCCTTGATGCTGTCGTCGAGCTCTTCCTTGATCTTCATGAAGTACTTGGCGCCGCCCTGGATACTCTGCTTGGGGTCCAGGCGGTTGGACACGCCCATGGCCTGTGCGGTGCGTTGGGTCAGCATCATCAGGCCGCGCACGCCGGTCTTGGAGGTGACCTCAGGCTGCCACATCGACTCCTGGTAGCCGATCGCTGCCAGCAGGCGCCAATCGACCTGCTCGACCTTGGCGTAGCTCTTGAAGTGCTTCTCGTACTTGGGCAGGCGCTGCTGCAGGTGCTGGGCGAAGGTGTAGGCACCCACATAGCCGAGCACGTCGACATGGCCGTAGTAGCGGTCTTTCAGGCGCTGCAGGGTGCCGTTCTTCTGGGCCTTGTCGAGGTATTCGTTGATTTCGTTGAGCAGGCTGTTGTCTTCGCCGGCGGCCACCGCCCAGCGCTGGTCGCGGGTGTCGCCCAGGTCGAAGGCCACCCGCACGTTGGGGAAGTACACTTGGTTCATCGCCAGTTCGTTGGAGTCGACCAGGGTCAGGTCGATCTGCCCTTCGTCGACCATGCGCAGCAGGTCGACCACTTCGACGGCGTCGGACTCTTCGTACTGCAGGCCTGGGTACTGCTTCTTCAGCTCGGCCAATTGGTCGGCGTGGCTGCTGCCCTTGAGCACCATGATCTTCTTGCCGACCAAACCCTTGGCGTCGGTGGGGCGAGGGCGGCCGTTGCGGTAGATGACCTGCGGCGTCACTTCCAGGTAGGGGTGCGAGTACTTGACCTGGGCCTGGCGCCGTTCGCTGCTGACCAGGCCGGCTGCCGCCAGCACAGGGCCTGAGGGCTTGCCCAGGGCGCCATAGAGTTCATCGAGGTTGTCGGCGGTTTCAATCTGCAGCTTGACGCCCAGGTCATCGGCAAAGTGCTTGACCAGCTCGTACTCGAAGCCGGTTTCGCCGTTGCGGTCCTGGAAGTAGGTGGCCGGGCTGTTGCGGGTTATCACGCGCAGCACGCCGTCCTCCTTCACGCGCTCGAGGGTGCTGGGTTTTTCAACGCAGGCACCGAGCAGTAGAAAGAGTCCGGTTGCAATCAGCCATTTGGCGCAACGCTGGCGCAAAGCAGTGTGGGCGAACATAGGTTGCAGTATACGCAAAGGACCGGCCCAACCATATCTCGACAACGGTTAGCTTGTCTGGTAGCGCGTTGTGTGGTTGGGCCTGCCATTGGAGGAGCGGCGCTCGATCTCCCCGGCGCAGAATCACCCAAGGCAAACCCCCTCTGAAATTTGACCCCAAAGTCCGGTTCCACCGCCCGGCAGCCACGGCGTAGAGCGGGTGCCGCAAGCCATCGAATTAGGCTAGAATGCACGGCCTCTAAGCACACCCCTTCCTGAGGCTGTCCCGACGATGTTGATCCTGCGCGGCGCTCCTGCCCTTTCTGCCTTTCGCCACGGTAAATTACTCGAGCAACTGAGCCAGAAAGTCCCCGCTGTTACTGGTTTGTATGCCGAATTCGCCCACTTCGCCGACGTTGACGGCGAGCTGACCGCCGACCAGCAGCAGGTGCTGGGCCGTCTGCTCAAATACGGCCCGAGCGTGCCGGTACAGGAGCCGACCGGCCGCCTGTTCCTGGTCGTGCCGCGCCTGGGCACCATCTCGCCATGGGCCAGCAAGGCCAGCGACATCGCCCACAACTGCGGCCTGCAGTCGATCCAGCGCCTGGAGCGCGGCATCGCCTACTACGTTGCCGGCAACCTCAGCGACGCCGATGCACAACTCATCGCCGCCGAACTGCACGACCGCATGACCCAGCGCGTGCTGGCCCAGCTGGAGCAGGCGTCGGACCTGTTCAGCCACGCCCAGCCCAAGCCGATGACCTCGGTGGATATCCTCTCCGGTGGCCGCGCCGCCCTGGCCCAGGCCAACCTCGACCTGGGCCTGGCCCTGGCCGAAGACGAGATCGACTACCTGGTCAACGCCTTCCAGGGCCTCAAGCGCAACCCGAACGACATCGAACTGATGATGTTCGCCCAGGCCAACTCCGAGCACTGCCGCCACAAGATCTTCAACGCCAGTTGGGACATCGACGGCCAGGCTCAGGAAAAGAGCCTGTTCGGCATGATCAAGAACACCTACCAGATGCACAACGAAGGCGTGCTGTCGGCCTACAAGGACAACGCCTCGGTCATCGTCGGCAACGTTGCCGGGCGCTTCTTCCCGAACCCTGAAACCCGCCAGTACGGCGCGGTGCAGGAGCCGGTGCACATCCTGATGAAGGTCGAGACGCACAACCACCCGACCGCCATCGCCCCGTTCTCCGGCGCCTCCACCGGCTCCGGCGGCGAAATCCGCGACGAAGGCGCGACCGGCCGTGGCGCCAAGCCCAAGGCCGGCCTGACCGGCTTTACCGTGTCCAACCTGCGCATTCCGGGCTTCGAGCAGCCGTGGGAGCAGGCCTACGGCAAGCCTGAGCGCATCGTCGATGCCCTCGACATCATGATCGAAGGCCCACTGGGCGGCGCTGCGTTCAACAACGAATTCGGCCGCCCAGCCCTGACCGGCTACTTCCGTACCTTCGAGCAAGCCATCGACACCCCGCACGGTGAAGAAGTGCGCGGCTACCACAAGCCGATCATGCTCGCTGGCGGCATGGGCAACATCCGTGAAGACCACGTGCAGAAGGGCGAGATCACCGTTGGCGCCAAGCTGATCGTGCTCGGCGGCCCGGCCATGCTCATTGGCCTGGGCGGCGGCGCCGCGTCGTCGGTGGCCACCGGTGCCAGCTCGGCCGACCTGGACTTCGCCTCGGTACAGCGCGAAAACCCTGAAATGGAACGCCGTTGCCAGGAAGTCATCGACCGCTGCTGGCAGCTGGGCGACGCCAACCCGATCGCCTTCATCCACGACGTCGGTGCCGGCGGCATTTCCAACGCCTTCCCGGAACTGGTCAACGACGGCGGCCGTGGTGGCCGCTTCGAGCTGCGCAACGTGCCCAACGACGAGCCGGGCATGGCCCCGCACGAAATCTGGAGCAACGAATCGCAGGAACGCTACGTGCTGGCCGTCAGCGCCGAGGACTTCGAGCGCTTCCAGGCGATTTGCGAACGCGAGCGTTGCCCGTTCGCAGTGGTCGGTGAGGCCACCGAAGAGCAGCACCTGACCGTTACCGACAGCCACTTCGACAACACCCCGGTCGACATGCCGCTCGACGTGCTGCTGGGCAAGCCGCCGCGCATGCACCGTTCGGTTACCCGCGAAGCCGAGCTGGGCGATGATTTCGACCCAAGCCAGCTGGACCTGGACGCCGCCGTGCAGCGCGTGCTGAGCCACCCGGCCGTGGCCAGCAAGAGCTTCCTGATCACCATCGGTGACCGCACCATCACCGGCCTGGTCGCCCGCGACCAGATGGTCGGCCCGTGGCAGGTTCCGGTGGCCGACTGCGCCGTCACCGCCACCAGCTTCGACGTCTACACCGGTGAAGCCATGGCCATGGGCGAGCGTACCCCGCTGGCTCTGCTCGATGCCCCGGCGTCCGGGCGCATGGCGATTGGCGAAACCATCACCAACCTGGCCGCCTCGCGCATCGAAAAACTGTCCGACATCAAACTGTCGGCCAACTGGATGTCCGCCGCCGGCCACCCGGGTGAAGACGCGCGCCTGTACGATACCGTCAAGGCCGTGGGCATGGAGCTGTGCCCGGAGCTGGGCATCACCATCCCGGTCGGCAAAGACTCCATGTCGATGAAGACCAAGTGGAGCGAAGAGGGCGTCGAGAAGAGCGTCACCTCGCCGATGTCGCTGATCATCACCGGCTTCGCCCCGGTCACCGACATCCGCCAGACCCTCACCCCGCAACTGCGCATGGACAAGGGCGAGACTGACCTGATCCTGATCGACCTGGGCCGCGGCAAGAACCGCATGGGCGCCTCGATCCTGGCCCAGACCTACGGCAAGATCGCGGCCCAGGCACCGGACGTCGACGACGCCGAAGACCTCAAGGCCTTCTTCGCCGTGATCCAGGGCCTGAACGCCGACGGCCACCTGCTGGCCTACCACGACCGTTCCGACGGCGGCCTGCTGACCACCGTGCTGGAAATGGCCTTTGCCGGCCACTGCGGCCTCGACCTGCACCTCGACCCGCTGACCGACAGCAAGGGCGACGTGCCGGCCATTCTGTTCAACGAAGAGCTGGGCGCGGTCATCCAGGTTCGCCAGGATGCCACCCCGGACGTACTGGCACAGTTCAGCGCCGCTGGCCTGGGCGAAGAGTGCGTGGCGGTGATCGGCAAGCCGATCAACAACGGCGAAGTGTCCATCAGCCTCAACGGCGAAGTGCTGTTCGACGACGACCGTCGCATGCTGCAGCGCCAGTGGGCCGAAACCAGCTACCAGATCCAGCGCCTGCGCGACAACGCCGACTGCGCCGACCAGGAATTCGACCTGCTGCTCGAAGAAGACAACCCAGGCCTGTCGGTCAAGGTTGGCTACGACGTCAACGACGACATCGCCGCGCCGTACATCAAGAAGGGCGTGCGCCCGCAAGTGGCGATCCTGCGCGAGCAGGGCGTCAACGGCCAGGTGGAGATGGCGGCGGCCTTCGACCGCGCAGGCTTTGCCGCCATCGACGTGCACATGAGCGACATCCTGTCTGGCCGCATGGACTTCGAAGCCTTCAAGGGCCTGGTCGCCTGCGGTGGCTTCTCCTACGGTGACGTGCTCGGTGCCGGTGAAGGCTGGGCCAAGTCGGCGCTGTTCAACAGCCGCGCCCGCGACGCCTTCCAGGCCTTCTTCGAGCGCACCGACAGCTTCGCCCTGGGCGTGTGCAACGGTTGCCAGATGATGTCCAACCTGCACGAGCTGATTCCGGGCACCGAATACTGGCCGCACTTCGTGCGCAACCGTTCGGAGCAGTTCGAGGCGCGCGTGGCCATGGTCGAGGTGCAGAAGTCCAACTCGATCTTCCTGCAGGGCATGGCCGGTTCGCGCATGCCAATCGCCATCGCCCACGGTGAAGGCCATGCCGAGTTCGCCAGCGAAGACGCACTGCTCGAAGCCGACCTGTCCGGTTGCGTGGCCCTGCGCTACGTCGACAACCACGGCAAGGTCACCGAAGCCTACCCGGCCAACCCGAACGGCTCGCCGCGGGGTATCACCGGCCTCACTAGCCGCGACGGCCGCGTGACCATCATGATGCCGCACCCTGAGCGTATGTTCCGCGCCGTGCAGAACTCCTGGCGCCCGGATGAGTGGCAGGAAGACGCCGCGCTGATGCGTATGTTCCGCAACGCCCGCGTCTGGGTGAACTAAGGCGGTGCACAAGCTCGCCTTCTTCGTCCCGGCCAGCCATGTGCAAGTGGTCAAGGCCGCCGTGTTCGCCGCCGGAGGCGGGCGCATCGGCGACTACGACCACTGCGCCTGGCAAACCCTGGGCCAAGGCCAGTTTCGCCCCCTGGACGGCAGCCAGCCGTTCCTTGGGCAAACCGGCCAGGTCGAGGTGGTGGAGGAGTGGAAGATAGAGCTGGTGGTGGCTGACGACCTGGTCGCCCAGGTCGTTGCCGCATTGCGCCAGAGCCATCCGTATGAAACGCCAGCCTATGAGGTCTGGCGTTTGCTCGATTACTGACCTGGCGGCCTACCGGCTCCAGGGGGCAGGCCCGGTATCGGGCAGATTGACGACGTCCCAGTAGCTGGTATCGGTTATCTCCTCGATTTCTTCGATATGCTTCACGGCCTCGTCCAGGCGGCTCTTGATCGCATTAAACGCGCTCTCCAGCTCGTCGCGTTGCAACTGCCGAAGCGTTTCCAGCGATTTGCCCTGCTCGACTTTTTCAGGGTTCTCCCTGGCCCATTTGTCGACTGTCTGCTCGAACCACTCAGCGTCGTTGGGGTGGACTATGAAGCGTTCGGCTACCTCCCGTGGGTCGCCTGCCTCCGTTCCCGTCGATGTCCAGTGCTGGTACATGGCGCGTCCGACATCCCGCACGGCCAGTGCCGCCAGCAGCACAGCCAGGCCATGGAACGGATGGGTGTCGTGGTCTTTGGCCAGCTGTGAGTGGGTGGCCATGATGCTGGCGTCCTGGTTGGGGTCGCCTCCCAGGTGGTGTTGCAAGGTCGCGATATGGTCGCCAGCCCATTTCAGCAGGGGCTTCTTGATAAGGTTGCTGGCATAGTCGACGGCTTTGCTTGGCACTTCGGCGATCTGTATCACTCCCTGTAGCCATTCATACGCCGCGCTACCCCTGATGCCATCGCGTGCGTTGAGGTACAGCTCATACGCCTTGACCAGAAACGGGTCCTCGTCCTTGAGCAAGATCAGCATGACATTGTCGAAGTCGCTGCGCTCACCGGCCTTCGGAGGTGGGGCGTCGTTGTCTGTATACAGCAGGTTGGCCAGTGGGTCGCTGACGCTGCCGACGATATCCAGCGCACCGAACATGCCCGTGATGACAGGAATGTCATGGCGGCTTTCTGCCCTCGATTCGATACGGGGCGTCCACACCAGCACTTCACCGTGCCCCAGCTTGCGCAAGCTGAGCTCGATGAAGTTGGAATGGGCGAAATAGTCTTCCAGCACATGCAGGGCCTCACCGAACAGGCGCATGCCTGTTGCTGTCATGCCTTCCTTCTTGGCCGCCTCCAGTTGCTTGACCATATAGGCGAGCGGCCGGCGGATGTAGCGCTTCATCGAGCGCTTGGGCAGTACCTTGTTGGCGACATGTTCAGGCAACACCAGGGCGGTGAATTCAGGGTCGATGCTGCGTGGGTCGAATGCCTCCCGGTCCAGCGTGGTGGGGTTGTCGATATGCTCGTGGGCGCGGTAGACACCCAGCATTTTCGGGGTTACCCGGTAGTTTTCACGCCCTTCTGGCGTTTGCTGCAAGGCCTGGAATGCCTTGAGGCCGAACAGGTCGACGATGGCGGTCAGCTTTTCCCGGGAAACCCTTGGCAGATTGCCTGAAATGATGGCTTGAAGAATCTGTGCGGTGTCGACGCCGGCATTTTCCTGTGGCTGAACGATCTTGGGGTCGATCAGCTGCGAGTAATCACGCAGCCAGTTACCAAAATAGATGGCTTGGCGTTGCGCCTCGTCAAAACCTACGGCTTCCAAGCCGTCTTCGATGGACTGGTGGCCGTAGGAGTGACGGGCGTTTTTGTCACCGCGCCCCGCGGAAAAGCGGTTTACCCGGTACTGGCTGCTGTCCGGGATGCTGAGCGTCAATTGATGTTCGGTGCCTGCCTCGGTAACGGTGGCGATCGTGCCGCCAGAGGTGAGCGGCTTGGTGTAGAACAACAGGGTGCGCACGAAGTCAGCCTTGACTGCTTCGGCCCCAGGCGTCTCAACCTCTGGCAGGCCAAGCGCGGTGGAGCCTCGCAGCAATAGGTGCTGCACGTGCAGCGCGAATGCACCTAGCAACGCGATCATGAGCGGGGCGGTGGCGGCGGGCTCGTCAATGGCACGGGCGACTGCATCGTGCTGCACCTGTATCAGGCCCGTTTGGCTGTCGTACGTGCAGGCCAGGTCGCTGTCCTGGCTGATCTGGCACGGCGGGTTGCTGAAGGCCTTGGCAATCAGCTCCTTGTGCAGGTGCATGAACAAGGCAGGGGGCAGGCGGCTGCCAAACACCGGCCTGAACAAGTGCGTGAACATCTGCACGTCCATGCTGGATGCCAGTTCGGCAAAGTGATCGAGGGCGAACGTGCTGTTGAATGAAGAAAGGTCGGGATGCTGGTCGTTCATCGTAACTACCTGATTCGAATGAACGGCCAGCATGTGCAAGCGGTGGCCTGAAATGCAGGCGGTAGTGCTACCGGTACAGGCCCCTAGTGCCCTGCAACTTCACGGCTGCCAGGCGATGGCTCACGCACCAGGGTGCACGCCACCAGCCCCAGTTCGAACAGCATCCACATCGGCACCGCCAGCATGGTCTGCGAGAACACATCCGGCGGCGTGAGGATCATCCCCACCACGAAGCAGCCAACGATCACGTAAGGCCGGCTGCGCCGCAGCGTTGGCACATCGGCCACGCCCACCCACACCACGATGAACGTTGCCACCGGGATTTCGAAGGCCAGGCCGAATGCCAGGAACAACGCCAGGATGAAGTCCAGGTACTGGCTGATGTCGGTCATCATCGCCACGCCGTCCGGGGTCGCGCTGGCGAAGAAGCCGAACATCATCGGGAACACCAGGAAGAACGCGAAGGCCATGCCGGCATAGAACAACAGGATGCTCGACACCAGCAACGGCAGGGCAATGCGCCGTTCACGGCGGTACAGGCCCGGCGCCAGAAACCCCCAGGCCTGGTGCAGCAACAACGGCATGGCAACGAACACGGCGCACATCGCGGTGAGCTTGAACGGTGTCAGGAACGGTGAGGTGACGCTGGTGGCGATCATGCTGGCGCCTTCCGGCAAAAACCGCCGTAGCGGCTCGGAAACCAGCGTGTACAAGGCCTGGGCAAACGGGAACAGGCCGGCAAACACCAGCGCCAGCAGCGCCAGGCAGCGCACCAGGCGTTTGCGCAGGTCGCGCAGGTGCTCGGTCAGCGGCATGCTGGCCGCTGGGTCCATGGCACGCTTCATAAGGTGTTTTCCTTGGGCGTCGGGGCCGTAGCTCCATCATTGGCCGGCTCCGCGTTCAGGCTGATGCCCTGGCGGATTTCCTGCTCCAGGCGCTGCAGTGGGGCGCTGTCGAACGCAGGCATGTCGATTTCACGCTCCATCTGCGTGCGCAGGCCCTGCATGGCCCGGCGCGCCTGGCCGAGTATGCGGCCCAGGGTTCGCGCCGCCACCGGCAGGCGTTCCGGGCCGAGCACCAGCAGCGCGACGACGCCCACCAACAGCAGTTCGCTGAAGCCGATCTCGAACATCAGCCCTGGCGATCCGCTTGCGGCTGCTGGGCGGCCTGCTGGGTCACGGGCGGCTGCTGCTGAACGTGGGGCGCGCCTGGCGCCTCATCGCCGCCCATGGACTTGCGAAAGCCTTGGATCGCTTCGCCAACGTCGCTGCCCAGGCCTTTGAGGCGCTTGGTGCCAAACAGCAGGAACACGATCAGCAGTACGATCACCAGTTGCCAGATTCCGATGCCACCCATTGCCACTACTCCTGTAAGGTCATGAAAACGAAGGCCAATCCTGCCTTGTGCGGATGACGCCAACATGACTGCAAGCCCGCTGCAATGTCCTTGCAACAACCCAGGTGAAGACTTGCGTTTTGATTCGCGCAAAGGGCGGTTGCACGATGGCGGGCAAGCAACAGCAGGGCGCGGCACTGCTGATGGTGATGGTGGTGTTGGCCATGCTGGCGGCAGGCATGGCCTGGCTGGTGGAGGATGGCCGGCGCCAGGTCGATGACGTGCAGTTGCTGCGCCAGCGGGTGCAGGTGCGGGCCATGGAGCAAGCGGGCCTGGCCTATGCCAGCCAGGCCCTGCGCGACCCGGCCTGGCGCCTTAGCCCGCTGTTCTGGCAAGCCCTGCGCGGGCAACCGCTGGCCTACGATTTTGGCACTGGCCACGCGCAGTTGCGGGTGCGCGACCAGCACACCTGCTTCAACGTCAATGCCTTGTTGGGGGCAGAGGGTGAGCGCGCCGAGCGCCAGTTGCGCCAGGTGCTGGGCGATGACATGGCCGCCGCGCAGCTGGTCGATGCCTTGGCCGACTGGCTCGACAGCGACAGCGACGCCCGCCTGCAGGGCGCCGAGAGCGCCCAGTACCTGCGCCAGCAGCCTCCCCGGCTGGCGGCCAACCAGCCGATGCTCGACACCAGCGAGCTGAACCTTTTGCTTGAACCCGACGCTACTCGCCAACGGCGTTACCCGATGTTGTGCGCCCTGCCGCAAACCACGGGTTGGCGCCTGAATGCCAATGCGCTGGGCGTGGAGCACTTGCCGTTGCTCGATGCGTTGTACGAGGGGCGTTACCCGCGTTCGTTGCTTAGCCGCATCATCACTGGGCGCCCGGCCTCGGGGTACGAGGATGCCTCGGCGCTGCGCCAGGCACTGGGCGCGGTGGACGATGAAACCTTCGAGCGCTTGAGCGAGGGGTTGCTGCTCAACAGCGGGTACTACCGGCTGCAGCTGTCGTTCGAGGAGCAGGGCAGGGTGATGCGCAGCGAATACGAGGTAGAGGCACTGGGGGTGGTGCAATGGCACGCCCGGGTGCCGGCGCAACAGGTGCGCGTGCGTAGCCGCGAGCCGATGATCTGGTGAACCCACAGGAGATCGCGTTTTCACCTGTTGACGGTGGGCCTGGTAGGAGCGAGCGCAGCTCGCGATGGGCTGCAAAGCAGCCCTGGCATTTTGAGCCGCGAAGCTGAAAAACTGGGGCCGCTGCGCGCCCCATCGCGAGCTGCGCTCGCTCCTACCCGGTCGGCGCCAACCCTGTGGCCCCCGGCCCGGGATCAGACGGTGCCGATCTCCCCGCCATCATTACGCTGGATTACCACCGTCGACGAGCGTGGCCGTACCGCGAGCCGATGATCTGGTAAAGCCACAGGAGATCGCGTTTTCACCTGTTGACGGTGGGCCTGGTAGGAGCGAGCGCAGCTCGCGATGGGCTGCAAAGCAGCCCTGGCATTTTGAGCCGCGAAGCTGAAAAACTGGGGCCGCTGCGCGCCCCATCGCGAGCTGCGCTCGCTCCTACCCGGTCGGCGCCAACCCTGTGGCCCCCGGCCGGGGATCAGACGGTGCCGATCTCCCCGCCATCATTACGCTGGATCACCACCGTCGACGAGCGTGGCCGTACCGCGAGCCGATGATCTGGTAAAGCCACAGGAGATCGCGTTTTCACCTGTTGACGGTGGGCCTGGTAGGAGCGAGCGCAGCTCGCGATGGGCTGCAAAGCAGCCCTGGCATTTTGAGCCGCGAAGCTGAAAAACTGGGGCCGCTGCGCGCCCCATCGCGAGCTGCGCTCGCTCCTACCCGGTCGGCGCCAACCCTGTGGCCCCCGGCCCGGGATCAGACGGTGCCGATCTCCCCGCCATCATTACGCTGGATCACCACCGTCGACGAGCGTGGCCGTACTGTGGCGCCCGCAGGGGTCGCATCGGTGGCCTTGTCGGTGTTGGGCCAGTTGTCCGGGTGCTGGATGTTGATGAACAAGGTCTTGTTGTCCGGGGTAAAGGTGATGCCCGTCACCTCGCAACCGTTCGGCCCGACGAAGAAGCGGCGCAGGTCCACCTGGTTCTGGGCATTGATCGGCACCTGCTTGCCGCTGGCATCGACCAGGTCGGTGGGAATCACCGCCAGCAACTGGTCGTTGGTGTAGTCGGTCACCGTGGTTTCGCCGTTGTCGGTTTCGAACCACAGCACCCCACGGCTATCGAAGCTCATGCCGTCGGGGCTGGCGAACTGGTTCAGCTCGGTCAGGCCCGAGCGGTTGATGTCGGCGGTGCCGGCGGCGTTGGCACCAAACACGAAGATGTCCCAGGTGAAGCTCAACTGGTCGTCGCTGTCGTGCCAGCGGATGATGTGGCCATGGCGGTTCGGCCCACGTGGGTTGGCGGCATCGACCTTGGCCGCGGTGCGCGCGCTGTTGTTGGTCAGGGTCAGGTAGACATCGCCATTGAGCGGGTTGACCGCGGTCCACTCCGGGCGGTCCATCGGTGTTGCGCCCAGCGCATCGGCGGCGCCGCGGGTGTTGAGGATGATGCCCGGCAAGTCACCGTACAGCGCACCCAGGGTGCTGCCGGCGGTGGTGGCACTGGCGACGTCGAGCAACAGCCACACCCCGCTGCCATCGGCGTTGAAGCGCGCCACATAGAGTTTGCCCTGGTCCAGGTACTTGGCACCGGTGGCCAGGCGGTCGGCCGGGTTGGCATCGGCGGCGTCCCACACGGCAGTGGACACCCACTTGTACAGGTACTCGTTGTTGGAGTCGTCACCCATGTACCACACCAGCGGCTTGCCGGCCACCGGCAGGCCCGGGCAGCAGCCTTCGTGGCGGAAGCGGCCCAGGGCCGTGCGCTTGGTGGCCAGGGTGCTGCTGTTGTACGGGTCGATCTCGACGATGTAGCCGTAGGTGCTGGCCTCGTTGCGGTAGTCGTCGGTGGCGCTGGCGCCCTTGATGGTCACGTCGAAGCGGGCGAACTCATCGTTTACCTCGCTGCTGTCGCCGGCGGCGGTTTCCCACTTGTACTGGCCGCTGGAGGTGCCCACGCCGATGCGGCGCTGGTCTTCGGGGCGGGTGCCCTTGTTGACGAAGATGCCCGGCCAGTTCTCCTCGCAGGTCAGGTAGGTGCCCCACGGGGTGTAGCCGTTGCCGCAGTTGTTGTTGGTGCCACGGCAATGGGTGCCGGCGCTGGAGTACTTGGTCTTGACGTGGTCGGTGCCACGCAGGGGGCCTGTCAGTTCCATGCGCGAGGCGGTGGTGAAGCGGCGGTTGAGCGGGTCGTTGTCAATCACCTGCCAGCGGCCATTGACCTTCTGCAGGCGCACCACGCCGGCGCCGTGGGCGTTGATTTCCTTGCGCACTTCCTCGGCCGGGCGGTTGCCGCTGGTGTCGCTGGTCGGGCCGTTGGGGTGCAGCGCGGCCGTGTCGATGTACTCGAAGTTGATGGCCAGCAGGCCGTCGTCGGAGCTGCCGTTGATGGGGAAGAAGTGCATGCCGTCATGGTGCATGCCCATGGCGTTGGCCTGGTCGGTGGAGGTGTTGCTGCCGTCCGATTTCCAGGGGTTGCCGTTGCTGTTGATCGGCGTGCCCCAAGGCGCCAGCACATAGGCGCTGTAGCCGGCGGCGATGACGCAGGCGTCGGTGCGCGAGCCAGGGATGGACTGGAAGCCCAGGGCCATCTTCGGCGTTTCCGGCTCCGGTTCGGTGACAGGTGGCGTGGTCACCGGCGGCTCGGTGACCGGGTCGTCGTCGGAGCCGCCGCCGCTGTCGAAGCAGCCGCTCAGGCCGGTACCGGCGATCATCGCGATGGCGGCGCCCAGGCTGCCGCGCATCACGCTGCGGCGGCTCAGGTAGGCGTCCATGACAGTGGCCATCGGCAGGTTGCCGCTGGTGTTGCGGTCCAGGTTATCGCCGGATTCTCGACTCATCAGGTGTCCTTATAGTGGCTGAGTGGGAGGAAACCGCGACTTTAGGGAGCGACTGTGATGATTCATTGGCAAAAATATTAATGGGTTTTTAAAACTGTAAGTTCTTATTACAAGATCACACAGATCGATTCGGAATGGCTGTCGGATTTCTGCCATTAAACTGTCATGCCTACGCCGCAACATCCGGGGCCCTACACGAACGCGGATAAGGATGGCGGGGGCGATGGCAAGCAGAGTGCACAGGCGCGAAGTGATCAGCTGGATGGGCGTGGGTGCACTCGCGCCGCTGCTCGGCGCCTGCTCCGCATTGCCCGGCCAGGGCGGTGGCAGCGCCCGCGTCGACCTGCTGTACGTCGCCGATACCCTCGATGCGCGCCTGCCTGGCCTGCCGGTGGTGCCCGCCACCCGCCTGGGCCCGGTCAGCCACCTGGGGCGCGCACCCTGGATGACCGGCCCCAGTGCCAGCCTTGCGCACCCTCAACTGGCGGCCTTGCTCGACGCCAGCCAGGCGGGCGACACCCACCTGGGCGGCTATGCGGTACTGGCCGCCTTGCTTGAACAACTGCGGGCCGAGGCCGGTAGTGCTGCCAGCCTGACCCTGGAAAACGGCCAAGGCTGGAACGGCAGCGGCCTGGCCTACCTGACCCAGGGTGAAAGCGGTGTGCAGGGTAGCCAGCTGCTGGGCAGCGAGGTGCGGGTGAGCAGCGATGAGCGCGTGCTCTGGCCCGCACGCAGCGCCGCGTTGTACCGCCAGTCCAGCGCCGTGACCTTGGGTGGCGGCCTGGCCGATGACCAGCGCAACGCCCTGGGCCTGGCGCCATTGAAAGTGTTCGAGCGCGGCGGTGCGCGCATCGCCGTGGTTGGCGTCACCGACCCCTATGCGCAGGACCAGAAAGCCTCGCTCAAGCAGTGGTACCAAGCATTGCAGCCGGTCTTCGAACAGGCTCGCCGCGAGGCGGACCTGGTGGTGGCGTTGGCCGATGTCGGCACCGGGCCGGGCCTGTGGCTGGCCGAGCGGGTGGGCGAAATCGACGTGCTGCTGTGTGCCCGCGGCCAGGACCTGTGGCCCGCGCCGGTACAGGTGACCCAAGCCAGCGGCCGGCGTGTGCCGGTGCTGTTCGCCGGTTGCCGCGGCAGTGGCGCCATGCGCCTGCGCTGTCAGCAAGTGGCCGGGCAATGGCAGTTCGAGGGGCGCTTCTTCCCAGCCTTTGCCCAGCAACTTGGCCCCGCCGCGCAACTGCGCGCCAACCAACTGCAGGGTGAGCTGCGCCAGCAACGCGCCGGCCACGCGGCCTGGCTCGATCAGCCGCTGGCCCGCGCACCTGAAAGCCTGTGGCGCCGCGATACCCGTGGCGGTAGCTGGGACCGCCTGCTGCACCAGGCCTTGGCCGATGACAGCAGCATGCCGGTGCTGCTGCCGGGCCTGCGCTACGACTACCCCCTGGCCGCGGGCGAGGCCATTACCCGTGAGCACCTGATCAGCCTGACCGGCGGCTACTCGGCGCCGGTGGTCGAGGCGCCGGCGCGGCAGGTCGAGCAGGTGTTGGAAAACGCCGCCGAGCAGTTGTTCGGCGACCCGCTGCTGCTGGACAACAGCCAGGACCTGCCGCGCTGGCAGGGCCATGCCTGGCGCGTCAGCTACAGCCCCCAGGGCAAGCGCGTGGCCGGGTTGGAGCCGGTGCAGGGGCTGTGCCGCACCTTCGGCCTGCAGTTCGATGCCCAGGCCGGCGAGCCGCTGTGGCAGCGGGTCGAGGGCTGGCTGGCGCGCCAGCGCCCGGGTTGGCAACTGGCGGCCTTGCAGCTGCCGCAGGTGCAATACGTACAGGGCCACCCTGGCTGGCATCCCCGCCAGGTGACGGCATGAACCTCGGTGCCCGCGCCGTCACCGGCGGCTTGCTCACCCTGGCCGGCTGGCTGGCGGCCCAATGCGTGCTGCAACTGGGCCGCCAGCCGCAACCCCTGCTGCCCACCCAGCCGCCGAGCACGCCGCTGCCGGGCCTGCTGGTCGGCCATTGGCAGCCAGCGGCCGATGACGGCGCCATCCGCCTCACGCGCCTGCCGCTGCAGTACCTGGGCGGGCTCAAGGCGCAGCCGCTGTCGGCCAGCATCGTGGTGCTGCGTTATGGGCAGCAGGTCCGCACCCTCGGCCGTGGCCAGCGCCTGGCGCCGGGGATCGTGCTGCAGGACATCGACGCCGATGGCCTGATTTTCGACAACCAGGGGCGGCGCGAGCGCCTGCCCTGGCCGCCACGCCCCGCCGTGACCGGCTTCAAGCGCCAAGGATGAACGATGCCTGTCCGCTACTGTGTGGCCGCTGCCCTGAGCCTGGCCCTGTCGCTCGCCTGGGCCGAGGAGCCGGAAACCTTCGGTGACGATGGCACGCCGCTGTACGAGGTGAACTTCGTCGACACTGAACTGGGCGAGTTCATCGACAGCGTGTCGCGTATCACCGGCACCACCTTCATCGTCGACCCGCGGGTCAAGGGCAAGGTTACCGTGCGCACGGTCGACCGCCATGACGCCGATGCCATCTACGACATCTTCCTGGCCCAGCTGCGCGCCCAAGGCTATGCCGCCGTCGACCTGCCCAACGGCAGCGTGAAGATCGTGCCCGACCAGGCCGCGCGCCTGGAGCCGGTGCCGGTCGAGCCCGCCGGCAAGAAGGGCGAGGGCAGCGATGGCGTGGCTACGCGGGTGTTCAACGTGCGCAATGCTGCCAGCGAACAGATGCTGGGCATTCTCAAGCCGCTGATCGACCCGCGCGTTGGCGTGATCACGCCGTACCCGGCCGCCAACCTGCTGGTGGTCACCGACTGGCGCAGCAACCTCGAACGCATCGACAGCCTGCTGCGCCAGCTCGACCAGGTCAGCGACGAACCGCTGCAGGTCATGCCGTTGCGCCACGCCAGCGCCGCCGACACCGCGCAACTGCTGACCCGCTTGCTGGCGCGCGAACAGGGCGCCGACGCCACCCAGGTGGTGGCCGACCCGCGCCGCAACGCCTTGCTGGTGCGTGGCAGTACCGACCGGGTCAGGGCACTGTTGGCCCAGCTCGACCGCCCCAGTGACAACCTGCACAGCACCAATACCCAAGTGATGTACCTGCGCCATGCCAATGCTGGCGAGGTGGTGAAGGTGCTGCGCGGCCTCAGCCAGGAAGGCGCCGCGCCCAGCCAAGGCAGCGGCGAAGGCGAGGGCAAGGACAAGCCGGTGATGGCCACCGCCACCGACTCGGGCATTCGCCTTGAGTACGAGGAGGGCAC
The DNA here is from genome assembly GCF_011752565.1 of Pantoea sp. Ap-967. GTDB lineage: Bacteria > Pseudomonadota > Gammaproteobacteria > Pseudomonadales > Pseudomonadaceae > Aquipseudomonas. Next base: position 63,144 of record NZ_VWXK01000006.1, on the reverse strand, counting down.
CAACGCCGTGGTCATGGTTGGCCCCGACAGCGAGCTGGCCGCCTACCGCTCGATCGTCGAGCAGCTGGATATCCGCCGTGCTCAGGTGGTGGTGGAAGCGATCATCGCCGAGGTGTCCGACAGCCGCGCCCAGGAGCTGGGCGTGCAGTGGCTGTTCGCCGATGAAAAGTTCGGCGCCGGCATCGTCAACTTCGGCAGCAACGGGGTGAACATCGCCAATATCGCCGGCGCTGCTGCCAGCGGTGACAACCAGGCCCTTGGCAACCTGCTCTCGGCCACCACCGGCGCCACCGCTGGCATTGGCCATTTCGGCGGCGGCTTCAATTTCGCCATGCTGGTCAATGCGCTCAAGGGCAAGAGCGGCTTCAACCTGTTGTCCACGCCCACCCTGCTGACCCTGGACAACGCCGAGGCGTCGATCCTGGTGGGCCAGGAAGTGCCGTTCGTGACCGGCTCCGTCACCCAGAACAACGCCAACCCCTACCAGACCATCGAGCGCAAGGAAGTTGGGGTAAAGCTGCGCATCAAGCCACAGATCAACATCGACAACAGCGTGCGCCTGGACATCGTGCAGGAAGTCTCGTCGATCGCCGACTCCAGCGCCGCCAGCGATGTGATCACCAACAAGCGCGAGATCAAGACCAAGGTCATGGTCGAGGACAACGGCCTGGTGATTCTCGGCGGGCTGATCAGTGACGAACTGAGCACCAGCGACCAGCGCGTGCCCTTGCTCGGCGACATTCCCGGGCTGGGCCGGCTGTTCCGCTCCGACGCCAGCAAGAACACCAAGCAGAACCTGATGGTATTCATTCGCCCGCGCATCCTGCGCGACGGGCCGAGCCTGGCCGGTTTGAGCGAAGACAAGTACCGCACCCTGCAGCAGACCACGCCACTGAAGCTACCGGCGCTGGCAGAGGATTCATCCCTGCTGCAGGCATTTCCGTCCAGCCGCGCCCGCCTTGAAGGCGGCAACTGGTGATGCTGCCCTACCGCCTGGCGCGCCAGGCTGGCCTGGCCATGGCGCCGGCCGGGCAGGGCTGGCAGCTGTGGCTGCGGCGCGATGCCGACAGCGCCCAGCTGCAAGAAGTGCTGCGCGTGCACGGTTGCCCGGCGAGCCTTGAATACCTGGAGCCCAGCACGTTCGACGAGCGCCTTGGCCAGCTTTACCAGGCCGGCGCCGGCACCACCGAAGCCCTGATCGAAGGCATTGGCGAGCAGGTCGACCTGGACAGCCTGATGAGCGAAATGCCGCGCATCGAAGACCTGCTGGAAAGCGACGACGAAGCCCCGGTGATCCGCCTGATCAACGGCCTGTTCGGCCAGGCCCTGCGCCTGCGCGCCTCGGATATCCATATTGAAACCTTCGAGCAGAGCCTGGTGGTGCGCCTGCGCGTCGACGGCCACCTGCGCGAAGTGCTGCGCCCGCCACGGGCGCTGTCGGCGATGCTGGTGTCGCGCATCAAGGTTATGGCGCGCCTGGACATCGCCGAGAAACGCCAGCCACAGGACGGGCGCATCACCCTGCGTGCGGCGGGGCGAGAGGTGGACGTGCGCGTCTCGACCCTGCCCGGCATTCATGGCGAACGGGTGGTGATGCGCGTGCTCGACAAACAGGCCAGCCTGCTGGCGCTGGCCAACCTGGGCATGCCGGCCGCCGCTTTAAGCGGCCTGCGCAGTTGCCTGGCACGGCCCAACGGTATCGTGCTGTCCACCGGCCCCACCGGCTCGGGCAAGACCACCACGCTGTACGCCAGCCTCAACAGCCTCAATGACGGCAGCCGCAATATCCTCACCGTCGAAGACCCGGTCGAATACGCCATCGCCGGCATCGGCCAGACCGCCATCAACCCACGTGCCGGGCTGACCTTCGCCAGCGGCCTGCGCGCCATCCTGCGCCAGGACCCGGACGTGATCATGCTCGGTGAGATCCGCGACCAGGAAACCGCGCAGATCGCCGTGCAGGCCAGCCTCACCGGCCACCTGGTGCTGTCGACTTTGCACACCAACAGTGCGGTGGGGGCGGTCACGCGCCTGCGCGACATGGGCATCGAGCCGTTCCTGATTGCCTCGTGCCTGCGCGGCGTGCTGGCCCAGCGCCTGGTGCGCCGGCTGTGCAGCTGCGCACAGGCCCAGCCACTGCAGCCGGCCGAGCGGGCGCTGTGGCCGGAGTTGGCAGCGCTTGCCAGCAGCTACCACGCGGTGGGGTGCGAGCATTGCCAGGGCAGTGGCTATGTTGGGCGCCTAGGGCTGTATGAATTCATTGAACTGGACGCAGGCCTGGTTGGCTTGCTCTACGACGGTGCCAGCGAACTGGCGATGCAGGATTACCTGGCCGGGCGCCGCCAGAGCCTGGTGGCGATGGCCAGCGATTGCCTGGCCCGCGGCGAAACCAGCCTGGCCGAAGTGCTGCGGGTGGTGCAGGGCTGACCGATGCCGACCTTTCGTTACCAGGCCGTCGACCTCGCCGGCAAAACCCACAAGGCCAGCCTGCAAGCCGACAGCGAGCGCCATGCCCGGCAGCTGTTGCGCGAGCAGGGCCTGTTCCCGCGCCAGCTGCAGCGCCACGAGGCCGGCGGCCGCACGCCACGGCGCCAGCGCCTGAGCCGTGCCCAGCTGTGCGAACTGACCCGGCAACTGGCGACCTTGACCGGCGCCGGCATCCCGTTGGTCGACGCCCTGGCCACCCTTGAACGGCAGTTGCGCGAGCCGGCCCTGCACGGGGTGCTGGTGGCCCTGCGTGGCTCGCTTGCCGAAGGCCTTGGCCTGGCCCGCAGCCTGGCCCGCCAGGGCGCGCCGTTCACCGGCCTGTACTGCGCGCTGGTGGAAGCCGGCGAGCGCTCCGGGCGCCTGGCCCAGGTGCTGACCCGCCTGGCCGACCACCTGGAGCAGGTGCAGCGCCAGCAGCACAAGGCACGTACCGCGCTGATCTACCCCAGCGTGCTGATGGGCGTGTCGCTGGCGGTGGTGGTGGGCCTGATGACCTTCGTCGTGCCCAAGCTCACCGAGCAATTCGCCCATGCCGGGCAGAGCCTGCCGTTCATCACTTCGGTATTGATCGGCCTGAGCCAGGGTTTGGTACAGGCCGGCCCCTGGCTGCTGGGGCTGGCGCTGGTCGCCTGCGTGGGCGGCACCTGGCTGTTGCGCAAACCGCATTGGTGCCTGCGCCGCGACCGCCTGCTGCTGCGCCTGCCGCGCATCGGCAGCTTGCTGCAGGTGCTGGAAAGCGCACGCCTGGCGCGCAGCCTGGCGATTCTCAGCGGCAGCGGGGTGGCCCTGCTCGAAGCCCTGCAGGTGGCCACCGAAACCGTTGGCAACCGGCGCATCCGCCAGGCCATGGAGCAAGTGCGCCTGCAGGTGCAGGGCGGCACCAGCCTGCACCGTGCGCTGGACGCCAGCCAGCAGTTCCCGCCGTTGCTGGTGAACATGGTCGGCAGCGGCGAGGCCAGCGGCACCCTGGCCGACATGCTCGAACGGGTCGCCGACGACCAGGAGCGTGGCTTCGCCCGCCAGGTGGACACCGCGATGGCCCTGTTCGAACCCCTGATGATCCTGGTGATGGGCGCCGTGGTGCTGTTCATCGTGCTGGCGGTGCTGCTGCCGATCATGCAACTCAACCAGGGCCTGCAACTGTAGATGACAAGGAGTATTCCCATGCAGCATCGACGCAACCGCCAGCGCGGCTTCACCCTCATGGAAATCATGGTGGTGATCTTCATCATCGGCCTGTTGATCGCCGTGGTCGCCCCCAGCGTGCTGGGCAACCAGGACAAGGCCATGAAGCAGAAGGTCATGGCCGACCTTGCCACCCTTGAGCAGGCCCTGGACATGTATCGCCTGGACAACCTGCGCTTCCCCAGCAACGAGCAGGGCCTGGCCGCGCTGGTGAGCAAGCCGACCCAGGCGCCGCTGCCTCGCGCCTGGCGCAGCGATGGCTACGTGCGCCGCCTGCCGCAAGACCCGTGGGGCACGCCGTACCAGTACCGCATGCCCGGCGAGCATGGCCGGGTGGATGTGTACTCGCTCGGCGCCGACGGCGTGCCGGGGGGCGAGGGTCAGGATGCCGACCTGGGCAACTGGGCGCTGTGACCGGTGCGCAGCCAGGCGGGCTTCAGCCTGCTCGAACTGCTGGTGGTGCTGGCCATTGCCGGGCTCATGACCGGGTTGGCGGTGGCCTGGGTCGACAGCGGCGCGGCCCGCGTCGACCAGGCGCTGCAGCGCCTGGCGGTGGAAACCCGTGCCCAGGCGGCGTTGGCGCGGCATGCCGGGCAGTTGCGTGGGTTGCGCTGGAACGGCCTGCGGCCGGAATTCGTGCGCCGTGAGGGCGATGGCTGGGTGGTCGAAACGGTCGCCCTGGGTGAGTGGCCCAAAGGCCTGCGCCCGGACTGGCCGGCCAGCACCCGGCCGCGCCTGCTGTTCACCCCGCAGGGGTGGGCGCAGCCTGGCACTGTGCGCTGGCGCTGGGCCGAGGGCAGCCAGCGTTGGGATTGGGAACGCGATGGCCGCTTGCGCGTGGCGAGCACGCCATGAACCGCCAGCGAGGCTTCACCCTGCTGGAGGTGACGGTGGCCTTGGCGATTGCCGCCGTACTGGCCGTCATTACCAGCCAGGTGTTGCGCCAGCGCCTGGCCGTGCAGCACAACCTGCAGCAGCATCGCCTGGGTGTGCTGTGTGCGCGCGAGCTGCAGGCGCGCTTCAGCGTGGAGCAGTTCTGGCCGCCTGGCAATCAGGCCGATGGCGTGCTCGACCAAGGCGGCCAGGCCTGCCACTGGCAACTGCAGTTGCGCCGTACCGGCGTGCGCGACCTGCGCCGCGGCGAGCTGCTGCTGTTCGCCGACCGCGACCAGCGCCTGCCCCTGGGCCAGTACACCCTGTTCCTGGAGCGCCCATGACCCCAACCTCCCACGATCCTTGTAGGAGCGGGCTTGCCCCGCGAACACCGGCGAAGCCGGTGCCATGCAGCGCGGCGCCTGCTTCGCGGGGCAAGCCCGCTCCTACAGGGGCCTTTGTTAGCGGATCAACCATGAAACGCCAGCAAAGCGGCTTGACCCTGATCGAACTGCTGGTCGCCATGGCCCTGACCGCCCTGCTCGGCGTGATGCTCGCCGCCCTGGTCAACGGCTGGCTCAAGGTACGAGAGCGGCTGCAAAGCCCGGCCCAGGAAACGGATGTGCTGGAGTTCTGCCTGGCCCTGGAGCGGCGTTTCGACAGCCCGCTGCTACGCCGGGTGTACGAACAGCGCCTGCCACTTGCCAGCCACTGGCTTGACTGGCAAGCCGGGCAACAGCAGTTGCAGTGGGTGGCCGCCAGCGCCGTGCCCGAGGCCGAAGGCGGTTCACGCCTGCAGCGCCAACGCCTGCGCTTCGAGCCCCGCGAGCAGCGCCTGGTGCTGGAAAGCTCCGCCGACCTGTACGCCGCCCAGGCCCCGCGCTGGGTGCTGCGCGAGCAACTGAGCCAAGTCAGCGCGTTCAGCGTGCTTTACCACCAAGGTGGCCGCTGGCTGCCTTGGCCTGCCGACCAACCCGCGCACCCCGGCCGTGGCGTGCGCGTGCAATTGCAGCGTGATGGAGCGCCTTATGTCTGCACCTTCGTTCTTCCCTGGGGGCGCTCATGAAACGTGATTGGCGCCGGCGTGCAGCGGCCCGGCCCTGGTTGCTGCTGCGCCCTGGCCAGCCCTGGGACTGGCTGTTGCTCGAAGCCGGCTGCCCGCCACGCGCAGGCCAGGGGCGGCCGCCGGAAAACCTGCAGGCACGGGTGGCGCTGATCCTGCCCGGTGAGGCCTGCAGCCTGTTCCAGGTGGCGGCGCCGCCCGGGCTCAAGCGTGAGGAATGGCCCCTGCTGCTGGAAGACCGCTTGCTGCAGCCGGCGGATGAAGTGATCTGCGCCTGCCTGTCGCGCGAGGCCCGGCAGCTTCGCCTGCTGGCGGTGGCCCGTGGGCACGTCGAGCCATGGCTCGCCCAGTTGGCCGAATGGGGGCTGCAGGCCGAGCGCTGCTGGGCCGAGTTCCAGTTGCTGGCGATGCCGGAGCCGGGCATGGCCTGTACCTGGCAACGAACCGAGCAGGCAACCCTGCGCCGGGGCCTCGATGCCCAAGGCCAGGAGCACTGGCTGTATTGGCCACACGCCCTGGGTGATGTCCCGCAGCAGCCCTGGGCCGGTTTGCGCGAGGTGGCGCAGCGCGGCGCCTGGCCAAGCCCGCTGGCGCCGCTCGACCCTTTGCCAAGCCTGTTCGACCGCCCCCGTCAGCGCCTGGCATTGCCGGTGCTGTCGCAACAGCAGCAGCGCCTGGCCGTGGCTTGCCTGGTGCTGGCCTGCGCCTGGGGCGGGCTGTGGTTGCACCAGCAGTGGCGGCAGGTTCATGCCTGGCGAGCTCAGGTGCTGGCCGTCACTGGCGAGCAGGCCGGCCCACGCCAGGCGGCCCAGGCACTCAAGCGCTTGCGTGCCGGGGAGCAGCAACGGCTGTTGCGCGAGCGTCAGCTCGAAGCCCTGCAAGCACGGCTTCAGGCATGGCTGGGCGAGCACCCGGGCTGGCGCCTGCAGGCGGTGCGCTTTGACGGCCAACGCTGGCACCTGCGTCTGAGTGGCGACGGTGCCGCGCCGCCCTGGGGCGAGATGGCCAGCGCGGTGGGGGCCAGCGTGCAGGAGCAAGCGGGCCAGGTGGTATTCGACCTGGGGGCTGAGGCATGAGCGGGGAATGGATACAGCGGCATCGGCTGCTGTTGGCGTGGTGCCTGGTTGGCCTGTTGCTGGCCTGGCTGGGCGTGCGCGAGGGGGCGGTGCAATGGCGCGAGCTTGGCCAATGGCGTGCATTGGCCGAGCAGGCCGCGCAATTGCAGGGTGGCCCTGTCGTGAGCCTGGAGCGTTTGCGTCAGTCGGCCCAGGCCCGGCACATCGAGCTGAGCGAGGTGGACACCGAGGGCCAGGGCTGGCAGTTGCGTGGCCAGGTGGCCAATGAACGGGTGTTGCAGGATTGGCTACAGAGCCTGCGTGCGGAGGGGGTGAAGCCGCTGCAGTGGGGGCTGGAGCAAAGCGCGGCGGCGCTGCGTTTCGAGTTGGTGGTGCAGCGATGAGCCGTGGTGGCTGGCTGTGGTGCGCGCTGGTGTTTGCGGTGACCTTGCTGGTGCAGCTGCCGGCGGCTTGGGTGGCGCGGGCTGTTGGCCTGCCGCTGGTCGATGCCAGTGGCAGCGTCTGGCAGGGCCAGGCGAGGCAGTTGGGGCCGGTGGGGCCGCTGCACTGGAGCGTCCAGCCTTGGCGCTTGGCGGCTGAAGCCCGGCTCGGTTTCCAGGGCCAGGGCTGGCGGCTGAATGCCCAGGGCTGGCCGTGGCGTTGGCGTTTGCAGGCGCAAGCGTTGGGTGCGCAGGCAGCGTTGCCCACGGCATATCGCCTGGCTGGGCAGTGGCAGGGGGCGTTGCAGTTGCAGGGGGCGGGAAGCCGCTGCACGGGCAGTGACGGGCGTATCACGGTCACCGACCTTGCGTTGAGCGAGCCTTGGGCGCTGGGCCTGGGGCAGGGCTGGCTGGCGCTGGAGTGCCATGAAGGCTGGCGGGTGAACGGGCAGCTGGAGCAGCAGGGCCAGCATGTGGTGCAGGTGCAGGCGGACCTGATAAGGCGAAAGGCGCAGGTGGTGTTCGAGGTGCAGCAGGAGGCTGCATTGCTGCCGTTGTTGCGAGGGGCGCAGTGGCTGGGGCCACAGGCGTTGGCGGGGCGCCGGGAGCTGGGGTGGTAGGCGCCGCTTGCTATCTGATTCAACAGAGAATCCTTGTAGGAGCGGGCTTGCCCCGCGAAGCAGGCGCCGCGGTGCGTGGCACCGGCTTCGCCGGTGTTCGCGGGGCAAGCCCGCTCCTACAGGGGATCGCGGCGCTCGGTCACCTTATTCGCGCTTGCCCTGCACGCTTGAGGTCCACTGTTCGCTGCGGTTGTGCCCACTGGTGCGGAGCAGCCCCAGGTCCAGCGCATTCTCACCCTCCGCCGCGCCTTTGCCTTTGCTCAACTCGGCCACTGCCGTGCCCAGGTCGACCGGCGCGTTGGAAAAGTCGACCGACACATCCCGGCGGTAATCGCTGCCGTTCAAGGTCTCCCGGCTCACCGACCCTGCGCTGAGCGCCACCTGGCCGGCCGCCGATTGCAGCCGCGCACCCACCAGCCTGGCATCGCCCCCGACTTTCAGGTCGATGCCGTCACTGGCCTTGAGCACGGCCTGGTGTGCCACGGTGTCACGCTTGGCCTGCGACACTTCGAAGGCCACCGTCGGCGAGAGGCCGGGGTCGACCTTGCTCAAGGTATCCGCGGCCTTCTCCTTGACCTTGCCGCCCAGCGGCCCGGCCATCGAGGTGGCGGCGTTGACGTAGCCCTGCGGGTTCTTTTCCTGGCTCAGGCGCGCATCGCCTTTCACCGTCAGGCTATCGACGCTGTCCTTGCGGCTGGCCACCAGCAGGTCGCCACCAATGCTGCCGTCAATGCGCCCGGCCTCCAGGCTGGCGCCTTCGATGCGGCTGTCGCCACGGCTGTGCACGTTGATAGTGTCGCCACGCAGGGTGCTGGCGTTCCAGGTCAGATTGTCGCGCTTGTCCAGTTCCACCTTGGCACGGCCATGCAGGCTACGGGTATCGGTAGCGCCTGTGGCGATGTTGAAGCCGGCGCCAGCGGTGATGTCCAGGTTGTTGCGGCGTTCCTGATTGGCAGAGGCCTCAAGCAGCATGCCACCGTTGGCCGCCTTCAGCTCGATGGCTGCCGCCGACGCTTGCAGGCCTTGCATGTGCAGGGCGAGGTCTTCGCGGGCCTGGCTGGCCAAGGTCAGTTTGCCGCTGCTGGCAAATTGCGCATCGACCGCCTGGCGTGCCTGTTCTTCCTGCTTGCCATGGCTGAAGTGGCCGCCAATGCCGCCACCCGTGCTGCTGCCCTGGGTAGCTGCCAGTTCCAAACCGCCGCCGAGGGTGCCACCGCTGGCCTCTTGGGTGTTGCTGGCGGCCTTGACCTGCAAGGTGCCGCCACTGTCGAGCCGGATGTCGCCCACCTTGGCTTCGCGGCTGCCGATGCGCGTGCCTTCAAGCAGCAGGTCGCCGCCACTGCTCAGGCGCACCTCGCCCTTGGCGTCGACCTGCGCCACCTGCGCGGTGGCCTGCTGGGTGTGCTTCTGGGTGTGGTCAAGGTAGCCACGGGCATCGCCACCGGTGCTGCCCGGGCGGTTGCCGAGCTTGGCCCAGGCATTGCCATCAAGCTGGCGGGTCAACTGCTCGGTGCGGTCGGTGGCCTGGGTCAGTGCCAGGTTGCCGGCACTGTGGATCATTACATCGCCGTCACCGCCCTGCAGGCGGGCGCCTTCATACAGGCCATCGCTGCCCAACTGCACCTGAATGCCCTGTTGCCCATAGAGGCTGCCCGGCACGGCGGTGCTGGCAGTGGCTTGCTTGGCCAGCGAGCCGCCCTTGCCGGCGGCGCGCCCGTTCAGGTCGCTGCCGGTGCTGGTATCGACACGCAGGTCGCCGCTGACAGCCAGGCGCTGAGTGTTGTCTTCCTGGGTATTTTCCGCGGCACCCAGGGTGTGTTGCTGCGCGTCGATCTGCAGCTGGCCGGCATTGGCGCGCCAGGCAGTGCCCTGGTCGTTGATGGTGTCGGCTTTCACCTCGACCTGCGCGCCCGCCAGCTCGCTCACCTGGGCAATGCCCCGGCGCTGGTTTTCCAGTTGCTTGAGGTGTTCGACGGTCATATCGGCGCCAGCGCTGGGCGCGGTCATGGCGTCCTCGGGCGAGGCCTGCTGGAAGCGCGCGGCTTCTTCGCCCAGCACCACGCGCTCGATCGGCCGGGTCAGGTCGCGGTATTCGACACTGGCGCCGAGGCTTGCGGACCAATCCGTGCGTTCTTGCTTGCGCTCGTGGGTATCCTGCACCGCACGGTTGTCGATGTGCCGGGCGTCGACCTTGAGGGTATTGCCGGCGGTGACGCGGGCGCTTTCGCTCACCAGCGTGTCGGCGGCCAGCTTCAGGTTGCCGCTGGCCTGCAGCTCGCTGCGTTGGGCCTTGCTGTCGCGCTCGGTCACCACCGTGCGCTGGTCATGGCCCTCGAACTGGCTGCCGAGGCGGTCGATGCCGCCGGTGACCGTCAAGCCGCCGCCGCTCTGGCGGGTGCTGGTGGTCGATTCATGGGTGTTACGGGTGGCGCCCAGCGTTACCTGCTGGGCCTTGACGTCGAGGTCGCCGGCACTGGCCTGAACCTTGGCGCCATTCACGTGCAGGCGCGCGTCGCTGGCCAGGGCCACCGTGGCCCCTTTCAGCTCACTGGCCAGCTGCGTGGTGTCGCGGGTCTTTTGCCCACGGGTGGTCACTTGGTAGGCCACGCCCGCCGTATACTGGCGCGAACCTGGTTTGTCGCCTTCGGCTTGCTGGGTCTGCCGGGCGCTGGCGGTCAGGCCCCGTTGCTGGTCACGGGTTTCGCTTTCGTTCAACGCCTGGGCACTGGCGACCAGCACGTCGCCCTTGGCCTCGACCTGCAGGTGCTGGCCGGCCTGTACCTTGGCCCCCTGGATGCGCAGCTCTTCGGCGCTGGCCAGGCGCAGGTTGCTGTCGGAGCCGATATCACTGACCAGCACCTGGTCCTGGCGGGTGGTTTGCCCGCGATCGCTGGCGAACAGGCCGAACAGCTTGCTGTCGCGGTTGCGCTCGGTCGAGGTGGTGCGGGCATGGTCCTCCTCGATCACCAGGGCACCGCGGGTGCTGTACAGCACGGCATCCTCCTTGCCGCGCACGGTGCTGCCCTTGATCGCGGCCTGTTCGGCGCCGACGTTCAACTTGCCGTCCGCGGTGATGCTGCTACCGGCCATGGCCTGGCCCTGGCTGTCGGTGCCCTGGCGTTTGCCGAAGAAAGCACCGGACACCAGGTCGCCACGGTAGCCGTCCTGGTTGTTGCGCTGCGCCAGGGCCGTGGTGCCCACGTGGACTTGGCGGGCCTGCAGGTCGAGGCTGCCGCGGCTGTGCATGGTGCTGCCCTGTAGGTTGAGGGTATCGGTGGCCTTCACCTGCATGCGCGCTGCATTCAGGCTGCTGGCGTGGGCGCTTTCACTGTACTGGTCGGTGTCCCGGTCGCCGCGCCACAAGTGCTTGCGGTGGCGCACCTGTTCTTCGACCCGCTGGCTGTTGGTGCCGGCGACAATGTCGAGGTTGGCGCCGCTGTCCAGGGTCATTTCAACTCCGGCGTCCAGTGTGGCGGCAGCCAAGCGCATGTCCTTGCCCGATTGCAACCCCAGGCTGTCGCCGGCTTGCAGCTGCGTGCCGCGCAGGTGCTCGGCGGTGGTCGTGCGGGTGCGGTCGTAGGTTTCGTAGGTGACGAACCAGGCTTTGTTCTTCCAGTTTTCACGTTCGCGGTCGACCTGGGCCTGGCTTTTACTGTCGAGGGTGAGTTTCTTGCCCGCCTTGGCGGTGATCTGCTCGGCGCGGCCTTCCACGGCACGCAGGGTCAGGTCGTGCTCGGCGCCCAGGGCCAGTGCGCCCTGTTCGCTGTGCAACTGGGCGGCGGCGTCAGCTTGGCCTTCGATCAGCAGGTCGCCGGCTGAACGGATGTCGATGCCGTGCTTGGCATGCACCTGCACCGGCCCCATGTGCACCCCTGCTCCCTCGGCGGTGCTGACCATGCGAATGCGCCCGGCGCGCAGGGCGCCGAACAGCTTCGCGTCGATGCTCGACGGGGTGCCGGGCAGGTGCTCGATGACCTGGCCGCTGGCGCTGTCGAGGCGGTTGCGGCCCACGGTGATGCCGAGGTTATCCCTGGCCGTGAGCGGGCCTGTGCTGTCCAGCCGTGGCGCGATCAGGTCGAGTGCGCCCTCGGCGTTGCTCTGCCCACCGCCCAGCACCTGCAGGGTGGCGCTGCTGTTCAAGGTGTTGAAGTAGCGCAGCTGTTCGTCCTGCAGCTCCGGCGTGCCGACCACGAAGCCGGCGCGGGTGGTGTTGATGAAGCTGCCGCCGTTGAGGGTGATGCCGTTGGGGTTGGCGAGGATGTAGTCGGCCGGGCGGCCGAAGATTTCTTGCGGGCCTTCGATCAGCGAGGCATTGCGGCTGATCACCTCGTTGAGGATGGTCGATGCCGCCTGCCCCTGGAACTGCGGGTTGGCCGCCAGCGCCCCGGCCAGCTGCGATTGGCCATCCTGCAGGGCGTTGTTCAGCACCACACCTGGCTTGGCCACGTTGTAGTCAAGGAACTGGTTGTGCGACAGGCCGCTGGCATTGGGTGGCACGATCTCGATCACCGGCACGCCGTGACCGTTGTCGATGATCGGTGTACCGCCTGGCCCGCTGGCGGCCTCCAGGCCGTTCTGGGCGAGGGCGCCATTGGAGCCGAGCAAGGCCAGGAAGATGGCCCAGCGCAGGGCATCGGGGCGGGGCGGGGTTAAGGGCGCGCGCTTGTGCATGAGGGTTCTCTCTTTATTGTTGTGGGTGAATCAAAGGTTCAGTGACCATTCCACGACCCAGAAGCCGGGCTCTAGGTGGGCGCGGGGGGTATCGCTGGCGTGCAGGGCGCGCTGGTAGTCAAGGCGCAGGCGGCTGTGCGGGGCGGTTAACTCGACACCAGCGGCAACCCCGCTCAGGCGCTGCGACGGTGCGCCCCGGGTCAATTGGCTCCAACCCTGGTCCAGGGCGATGTAGGGGCGCACCCCGAAGGGGGCGGTCCACTGCCCAGGCAGGGCCTGGCTGAAGGTGTTGCGCCACACAGCAGCGTTGGCCCCGGCATAGGTTCGCTGGCGAAAACCGCGTACCGCCGTATCGCTGCCAAGCTGGAACTGCTCCACGGCGGCCAGCGGCGTGTTGCTGTATTGCAGGGCCAGCTCGCTTTGCCAGCGCCAGGGCCACTGGGCCGGCCCCTGGCGCAGGTGCAGCAGGCTGGCGCGGTACTTGCGAAAGTCTGGGCGCGGGGCGTCGTTGCCATCTGCTGGCCGGTCAGCACCCAGCCACGGGGTGCCCTGGGCGATGCCAAGGGAGGCGTGCCATAGGCCCTGTTCCAGCCACAGCAGGTTGAGGCCGGCCTCGACCGTGGTCAGCGTCGGGCTCTGCAGGGCAATTACCTGGTCGCCGTGGCGGTTGACCAACTGTTTGCGGTCCAGCCGGGCGGTGGCGCTGAGCATGCCTTGCGGGCCGCGCCAAAGTACCCGCTCGGCACTGGCCCCCTGTTGCTGGCTGCTGCCGCTGCTGCGCCGCTGGCTGCTGGGCGTGGGCGCGTCATAGCGCTGCTGGCTGGCGTTGAGGGCGAAGGTCCACGGGCCATAGGGCAGGCTGTAGTACAGGGACAGCCCCTGGCTGCTGCCTCGGGCAGCGAAGGCCAGGGTGTTGAACGACAGCCGCAGGTCATCGTTCAGGCCCAGCGGGCTGTCCACGCCGGTGCCCAGGGTCAGGCGGTGGCGGCCGGTCAGCGCGCTGCCGCGGTTGTCCAGTTGGCTGTCCAGGTGCCAGCGCGGGGCAACTTGCCGGGCCTGCAGGGCAACCCGGGTGGCGCCTTGCTGTTCGCCCGGCAGCAGGTCGGCGCTCAGCTCGAAGGCGCGCAGGCGGTTGAGCTGGTCCAGCCCCTGTTCCAGGGCTGGCAGGTACAGGGGCTGGCCGAGCTGGCCGGGAAAGGCGCTGGCCAGTGAAAGCGGCAGGTCGGCATCGAGCTCGATCGCTTCGACGAAGCCCTCGTCGATCAAGATATCCAGCGGCGCGCCATGCCGAGGCGCTTGGCGCAGGTAGGGGCGGCTGGTGGGGTAACCGGCTTGCACGTAGTGCTGGGTGATGGCCCTGAGCAGCCGGTTGATCGCGTCGATGCCCATGCACGGTTGCATCAGGGGTTGAACCGCCGGCTCCAGGGCCTGACGGGCCAGGCGCTGGTTGCCGGCCAGGCGCAGCCCGCTCACCCGCCAGCAGGCGTTGTCACCGGTGATGGGGGCCGGTGCCGCCTCGCGCCGTGGCGCCGCAGGCTCACGTTGCCAACGTTGCAGGCGCTGCCGCTGTTCCAGTTGCTGCAGGCTTTGCTGCTGGTCGCGCAACTGCTGGCTGGCCGGGTCGTCGGCCAGCGCCAGCGGCGCACCCAGCAGCCCTGGCAGCAACCAGGCGAGCAACGGGCGGGCACAGGGGGGCAGGCGAAACGGCATGGGGCATCCTCGCAAGGGGTGTACGCATGGCGTACTCGTTTGCGTGGATGCTAGGAATTAATGCATTCGTATGGATGTCAGCTGCGCGCTACCTAGGTTGTAAGGCGCGTGAGCAAATGAGGTAAGAATGTTCCTACGCCCCGGTTTTGGACCGGGGCGTCATCACGGCCGGATTTCGATCAGCGTGCCGTCGCGCACCAGCTCCCAGACCTCGCGCATGTCCGAGTTGCGCATGGCGATGCAGCCGTCGGTCCAGTCCAGGGTGTGGAAATACCACTCGGGGTAGTGCTCGTCGATTGGCGTGCCGTGGATCATGATCATGCTGCCGGCACTCACGCCTTCGCGGGTGGCGCGTGCGGCGTCGGTGATGTTCGGGTAGGTGATGTGCATGGCCAGGTTGAAGCGGTCGCTTTGCTTGCGCCAGTCGAGCCAGTACAACCCCTCGGGGGTCTTCTTGTCGCCCTCGCGCTCCTTGGCCCCCTTGGGTTGCTTGCCCAGGGAGATGCGGTAGGTTTTCAACGGCTCGCCACGGCTGATCAGTTGCAGGCGGCGTTCGGACTTGATCACCAGCACCTTGTCGATCAGCGGCTGCATGGCGGCCTGGGAGGGCGACTGAACCGGCGCCGGCGGTTGTGGCTTGCGGATGATGACTTCGGTGAACGCCGCCTGGGACACCGAGGCAATGCAAAGGCAGAAAAGGGCAAACAACCAGCGCATGAAGCAGCACCTGCGAACTTAAGGGGTGGGCGATACGTTCATCGGCGGCAGGTATTCATGGCCTATGGGGTAGTGCTGCCCGATGCGGTCGCGATAATAGCATTCTAGTGTGCGGGTGACGGTGCGGAAAGCCAGCTCCGCCCACGGAATCTCGTGCTCCTCGAACAGGCGCACCTCCAGGCTTTCGACGCCGATGGCGAAGTCCTGGTCGGCAAGCTCGGCGCGGAAGAACACATGCACCTGGTTGATGTGCGGCAGGTCGAACAGTTGGTAGAGGGCCATGTCGCCGACCCGGGCGCAGGCTTCCTCGACGGTTTCGCGGCGGGCCGCCTGGTCGAGGGTTTCACCGTTCTCCATGAAGCCGGCGGGCAGGGTCCAGAAACCGCGGCGCGGCTCGATGGCGCGGCGGCACAGCAGCACCTGGCTGCCCCAGGTGGGCAGTATCCCGGCGACGATGTTGGGGTTCTGGTAGTGGATGGTCTGGCAATGGTCGCAGACATACCGCGGGCGGCTGTCGCCCTCGGGGATCCGCTGAATGACCGGCTGGCCGCACGCGCTGCAGAATTTCATGCTTTCATTCCCTGTTGACCGGGTTATCTTGACGCGCCCGGCGGGGCCGCCGCAAGCGGATGGGGCTTGGGTGCCTCGGCGCTTTTGGTGCATGATGCAGGGCAGGCTTTGGAAACGAGAGTGCGCAATGCTGGACGAGCTACTTCGCCGTATGAGCAACCACCAACCCGCTTCACTGGAAACCGACCGCCGGTTCCCCGAGGCGGCGGTACTTTTGCCCATCACCCGCAGCGAAGCGCCCGAGCTGGTTTTGACCCTGCGCGCCCAGGGGCTGTCGACCCACGGCGGTGAGGTGGCCTTCCCCGGCGGGCGGCGCGACCCGGAAGACCCGGACCTGGTGTTCACCGCCCTGCGCGAAGCCGAAGAAGAAATCGGCCTGCCACCGGGCCTGGTGGAGGTGGTCGGCCCGCTCAGCCCGCTGATCTCCCTGCATGGCCTGAAAGTAACGCCGTTCGTCGGCCTGATCCCGGATTTCGTCGAATACCGCGCCAACGATGCCGAAATCGCGGCAGTCTTCAGCGTGCCGCTGGAATTCTTCCGCCAGGACCCGCGCGACCACACCCACCGTATCGACTACCAGGGCCGCAGCTGGTACGTGCCCAGCTACCGCTATGGCGAATACAAGATCTGGGGGCTGTCGGCGATCATGATCGTCGAGCTGGTCAACCTGCTGTATGACGCCGGCATCAGCCTGCACCAGCCCCCTGAGCGCTACATCGAAAACTGAGCGGGGCACACCCCGCCGTCTGCGTGAACCCTGAGGAAGCGAACATGAAATACCGCCTGGGCGACCACCGGGTCGACTGCCATCCCACCAGCTGGGCTGCCCCCAACGCCACCCTGATCGGCAAGGTGCGCCTGCAGGCGCGCGCCAACGTGTGGTTCGGCGCGGTGCTGCGTGGTGACAACGAGCTGATCGACATCGGCGAGGACAGCAATGTCCAGGACGGCACCGTGATGCACACCGACATGGGTTCGCCGCTGACCCTGGGCAAGGGCGTGACCGTCGGTCACAACGCCATGCTGCATGGCTGCACGGTGGGCGACTACAGCCTGGTCGGCATCAATGCGGTGATCCTCAACGGCGCGCGTATCGGCAAGCATTGCATCATCGGCGCCAATGCGCTGATCCCGGAGGGCAAGGAGATTCCCGACGGTTCGCTGGTGATGGGCTCGCCGGGCAAGGTGGTGCGGGAGCTGAGCGAGCAGCAGATGCGCATGCTCGAAGCCAGCGCCGCGCACTATGTGCATAATGCCCAGCGTTATGCACGGGAGCTGGTGGTCGACGATGAGTGAAGTGGCGGTAGAACGGCCGGTGGCCTCCCCGTGCGTGAGTATTTGCGCGCTGGACGAGCAGGATGTTTGCACCGGCTGCCAACGCACCGTGGCCGAGATCGGCCGCTGGGGGCGGATGGACAACAGCGAACGGCGTGCGGTGCTCAAGCTGTGCCATGAGCGGGCGCTGGCGGCCGGGTTGATTATTGGCGGGTGATGCTGCGCTGGCTGCTTCGCGGGGCAAGCCCGCTCCTACAAGGGCATCATTTTCCCGAGGGCGGAGCGGTACCTTTAGGCGCGGGCTTGTCCCGCGAAGGTGCCACCGCTAATCTGTCCGGCTTGCCCACAGACAAACTGCCCATGTTCTATCTCATTGCCTACATCAGCAGCGTAGTGCTGATCAACTACGCCTTCTCCAGCGCCCCGCACCTGGACATCATCTGGTCCTGCTGGGGCGGTTTGGTGTTCATCCTGCGCGACATGGTGCAGACCCGCTTCGGCCATGGTGCGCTGGTGGCCATGCTGCTGGCCCTGGTGCTGTCCTACGTCACCTCGGAACCGGCCATCGCCCTGGCCAGCGCCACCGCGTTCTTCATTTCCGAGCTGATCGACTGGCTGGTGTTCAGCATCACCCGCCGGCCATTGCGCGACCGCCTGTGGCTGAGTTCGGCGCTGAGCATTCCGGTGGACACCTTCATCTTCTTCGGCATGATCGGCGCGCTTACCCCGGTGGTGATCGGCACCGCCATGGCGTCCAAGTTCGCCGGCGTCACCGCGGTGTGGCTGGCCATGGCATTTCGCGCGCGGCGGGCCGCCGTGGCCGGCTGATGGTGTAGAATACCGGTCCTTTTTCAGCGGGCCATGCCACGCCTGGCGCGGCCCCCGGACGCCTTCGAGGACCTGAAATGACCCGTATCGGAACCCCATTGTCGCCAACCGCGACCCGTGTACTGCTCTGCGGCTGTGGCGAGCTGGGCAAGGAAGTGGTGATCGAGCTGCAGCGCCTGGGCGTCGAAGTGATCGCCGTGGACCGCTACGCCAATGCCCCGGCGATGCAGGTGGCGCACCGCAGCCATGTGGTCAACATGCTCGACGGCGTTGCCCTGCGGGCCATCATCGAGGCGGAAAAACCGCACTACATCGTGCCTGAAATCGAGGCCATCGCCACGGCCACCCTGGTGGAACTGGAAAGCGAAGGCTTCAACGTGGTGCCGACCGCCCGTGCCACCCAGCTGACCATGAACCGCGAAGGCATCCGCCGCCTGGCCGCCGAAGAGCTGGACCTGCCGACCTCGCCGTACCACTTCGCCGACACCTACGAAGACTACGCCAAGGCCGTCGCCGACCTGGGCTACCCATGCGTGGTGAAGCCGGTGATGAGTTCCTCGGGCAAGGGCCAGAGCCTGCTGCGCAGCGATGCCGACCTGCAGAAATCGTGGGACTACGCCCAGGAAGGCGGCCGCGCCGGCAAGGGCCGGGTAATCATCGAGGGCTTTATCGACTTCGACTACGAAATCACCCTGCTGACCGTGCGCCATGTGGGCGGCACCACCTACCTGGAACCGGTCGGCCACCGTCAGGAAAAGGGCGACTACCAGGAGTCCTGGCAGCCCCAGGCCATGAGCCCCAAGGCCCTGGCCGAGTCGCAGCGGGTGGCCAAGGCGGTCACCGATGCCCTGGGCGGGCGTGGCCTGTTCGGTGTGGAGCTGTTCGTCAAGGGCGACCAGGTGTGGTTCAGCGAAGTGTCGCCGCGCCCGCACGACACCGGCCTGGTAACGCTGATCTCCCAGGACCTGTCGCAGTTCGCCCTGCACGCCCGCGCCATTCTCGGCCTGCCGATCCCGGTGGTGCGCCAGTTCGGGCCGTCGGCCTCGGCGGTGATCCTGCCTGAAGGCCAGTCGCAGCAGACCAGCTTCGCCAACCTGGGTGCTGCCCTGAGCGAGCCGGACACGGCCATTCGCCTGTTCGGCAAGCCGGAAATCAATGGCACGCGGCGCATGGGCGTTTGCCTGGCGCGGGATGAGTCGATCGAGGCTGCGCGGGCCAAGGCGACCCGTGCATCGCAGGCGGTCAAGGTCGAGTTCTGATCCGGCACCGTGCGGGGCCGCTTTGCGGCCCTATCGCGACCTTGGGTCGCTCCTACCAGGCGCGAATGGGGCTTTGGCCGCTCCTACCGTAGGAGCGACCAAAGGTCGCGATAGGGCCGCAAGGCGGCCCCAATACCTTACAGCTCGGTGTGTCGGGTTTCTTTAAGGCACAACACAGCAATCAGGCTGAGCACAGCCGCCGCCGACACATAGCCTCCCACCCAGCTCAAGCCCCCCATGCTCACCAGCTTCTGGGCAAAGAACGGCGCCGCCGAGGCGCCGACGATGCCGCCCAGGTTGTAGGCTGCCGACGCGCCGGTATAGCGCACGTGGGTGGGGAACAGCTCAGGCAGCAATGCCCCCATCGGGGCGAAAGTCACCCCCATCAGGAACAGCTCGATGGCCAGGAACAGCGCCACGCCCGTGGTCGACCCCGAGGTCAGCAGCGGCTCCATGGTAAAGCCCGATGCCACCGCCAGCAGGCCGCCGACGATCAGCACCGGTTTGCGCCCATAGCGGTCGCTGAGCCAGGCCGACAGCGGTGTGGCCAGGGCCATGAAGACCACTGCGAAGCACAGCAGGCCCAGGAAGGTTTCACGGCTGTAGCCCAGCGTGGTCACGCCATAGCTCAGCGAGAACACCGTCGAGATATAGAACAGCGCGTAGCACACCACCATGGCCGCTGCACCCAGCAGGGTTGGCACCCAGTACTTGGCGAACAGGTCGACCACCGGCAGCTTCACCCGCTCATGGCGTGCCACGGCCTTGGCGAACACCGGGCTTTCTTCCAGCTTCAGGCGCACGTACAGGCCCACCATCACCAGCGCGGCACTGAGCAGGAACGGAATGCGCCAGCCCCAGGCACGGAACTGCTCGTCACTGAGCAGCAGGGCCAGGGTCAGGAACAGGCCGTTGGCGGCGAGGAAGCCGATCGAGGGGCCCAGTTGCGGGAACATGCCGAACCAGGCGCGCTTGCCTTGCGGGGCGTTCTCGGTGGCCAGCAACGCCGCGCCGCCCCATTCACCGCCAAGGCCCAGGCCCTGGCCGAAGCGCAGCAGGCAGAGCAGGATCGGCGCCCACATGCCGATGCTGTCATAGCCGGGCAGCACGCCAATCAAGGTGGTGGACACGCCCATCAGCAGCAGCGAGGCGACCAGCGTCGACTTGCGCCCGATGCGGTCGCCGAAATGGCCGAACAGCGCCGAGCCCAGTGGGCGGGCCAGGAAGGCGATGCCGAAGGTGAGGAACGCCGCGAGCATCTGCGCCGTGCCCGAGCCGGACGGGAAGAACACCGGGCCGATCACCAGGGCGGCGGCGGTGGCGTACACGTAGAAATCGTAGAACTCGATGGCAGTGCCGATGAAGCTGGCAGTCGCCACCCGGGCTGGCGAGTTGACCGGCGCGGCAGGCGCCTGGGCATAGGTGCTGCTGGTTGTCATTAAGTAGGTCCCTAACAGTCTGGTTCGCGCCATGGGCAGGCCCGCGACGGTGTGCGCCTGAATGCAGGCAGGCACGGGCGCGCGGGCGCCGGAGCGTTTTGTTGTTGTGTTCGCCCGACTGACGATAGCCCAAGGGGGGTAGGGGCGAAGCGGGCACTGTTCGGGGTAGTGAAGCAGGACCGCGGGGCGTGTCAGTGGAGCGGACTGGCCGTGGGGCGCCGGGTGCGGGTAGCAGGCGGGACGGCGGGGCTGGGTAAGCGTGACCCGAGTATAGCTAGCGGGTCACGGTCCACACCAGTACCTTGCTGGCGCAATTGTCCTCGGTTTCGAGGATTTCCAGGCGATAACGGCCGATCTTCACGCATACGGCGCTTTCCGGAATGCTTTCCAGCGCCTCGGTGACCAGCCCGTTGAGGGTTTTCGGCCCGCCGTCGCAGGGCAGGTGCCAGCCCAGGGTGCGGTTGATCTCGCGCAGCGAGGCGGTGCCTTCGATGACGAAGGTGCCATCGGGCTGGGGGTGTACATGGGGGTTGTCCAGGCTCTGTTCGTCCTCGAACTCGCCGACGATTTCTTCGAGGATGTCTTCGAGGGTGACGATGCCCAGCACCTCGCCATACTCGTCCACCACCACCCCAAGCCGGCGCTGTTGCTTGTGGAAGTTCAGCAATTGCAGCTGCAGCGGCGTGCTTTCCGGCACGAAATAGGGCTCGTAGCAGGCGCCCTTGAGGTGTTCCAGGGTCAGCTCGGCCCTGGGCAGCAAGTGGCTGATCAACTTGGTGTTGAGGATCGCCTCAACCTGGTTGATGTCGCTGTGGTACACCGGCAGGCGCGTGTGGCGGCTGACGATCAGCTGCTCGATGATGCGCTCCATGGGGTCGTCGAGGTTGATGCCGTCCACTTCGTTGCGCGGCACCAGGATGTCGTTGACGGTGATCTTGTCCAGCGATTGCAGGCCATCGAGCAGGCCATGGCGCGGGGCTTCGAGTTCGTCGTCGTCGAAGTCGTCGTCTTCCTCGGGGTGCAGGGCCACGGCCGTGGGCTGCACGCGAAACGGCCGCAGGATCAGCTTGGCGGTACCGTCGAACAGGCAGGCCAGGGGCTGCAGCAGGGCGAGGGGGAACGGGTGCAGGCTGGCGCCGAGGCTGATGAAGGCCAGCGGGTTGCGCCGGGCCAGGCGCCGCGGCAGGTATTCGGCGAACACCAGCAGGGCCGCCACCGCGCCCAAGCCGGCCAGCCAGAAACCGTGTTCACCGCTTTGGCGCTGGCCGATCAGGCAGGCCAGGCCAAGTACCAGCAACTTGCCCAGGCTTGCGCACAGCACCAGGGCCTGGGCCGGCAGTTGCGGCTGGCCGTCATCGCCGTTGCGCAGCGAGCCGTTGAGCTGCAGGCGCGCGGTGTCCACCGCAGTGAACAGCGCCGACCACAGCAGGGCCAGTGCGAGGATGCCGAGAAGCGGGGCGTACGGCAGGGTATCCATGGGCGGCCGTCAGATGTGCAGGATGAATTCGCGGACCAGCTTGCTGCCGAAATAGGCCAGCATCAGCAGGCAGAAACCGGCCAGGGTCCAGCGGATCGCCTTGTGCCCGCGCCAGCCCAGGCGGGTGCGGCCCCACAGCAGCACGCTGAACACCACCCAGGCCACGCAGGCGAGCAGGGTCTTGTGCACCAGGTGCTGGGCGAACAGGTTGTCGAGGAACAGCCAGCCCGAGATCAGCGACAGCGACAGCAGGCACCAACCGGCCCAGAGGAAACCGAACAGCAGGCTTTCCATGGTTTGCAGCGGTGGGAAGTTGCGAATCAGCCCGGAGGGGTGCTTGTTCTTCAGTTGGCGGTCCTGCAGCAGCAACAGCAACGATTGGAACACCGCGATGGTGAACAGGCCGTAGGCCAGGATCGACAGCAGGATGTGCGCGAGGATGCCCGGCTCTTCGTTGATCAGCGGCACCGTGCCCGGCGGCGCGAACTGCGCCAGCAGCGCGGTGACCGCGCCCATGGGGAACAGCAGTACCAGCAGGTTTTCCACCGGGATGCGCATGCAGGCCAGCAAGGTCAGGCCGATGACCGCCACGGCGATCAGGCTGGCTGCGCTGAAGAAGTCCAGGCTCAGGCCCAGCGGGGTAATCAGCTGGAAGAACAGCGCACCGCCCTGGGCGACGACAGCGAGGGTGCCGAGCAGGCCAAGCAGGCGCTTGTCGGCTTTGCGGCCCTGGGTGAGGTAAGCGCCCTGGTAGATGGCCGCTGCTATATAAAGGCCGGCGGCGATCACGTTGGGGATGAGGCTGGGTGAGGAGACCATAAGTCCTGGGTGCAGAGCCTTAAAGAGACGGAGTTTGGCACAGTTTTCGTTGCTCTAGGAAGACTGGTGGTTTGTCTCGGGGCCTTCGTGGGCAAGCCCGCTGCCACAGGTACAACACAGGCTTTGCATGCAGTGGAGAACCTGTGGCAGCGGGCTTGCCCATGAAGAGGCCATTGCAGGCACCGAATGTCTCCCAAGGTGTGCGCCGCCGCCGCACTTCGCTATAATCGCCGCCTTGCTGTGCCTGGCGGGTGTGCATTTCCTCGCGGGCGCCTGACAAACCTCGGCTTTTACTGGGCCTGAAAGGATCACCATGTTCGAAAACCTGACCGACCGCCTGTCACAGACGCTGCGCCATGTCACCGGCAAGGCCAAGCTGACCGAAGACAACATCAAGGACACGCTGCGCGAAGTGCGCATGGCCCTGCTTGAGGCCGACGTTGCCCTGCCGGTGGTCAAGGATTTCGTCAACAGCGTCAAGGAACGTGCGGTCGGCACCGAAGTGTCGCGCAGCCTGACCCCAGGCCAGGCGTTCGTGAAGATCGTCCAGGCCGAGCTGGAAAGCCTGATGGGCGCGGCCAACGAAGACCTCGCGCTGAACGCCGCGCCGCCTGCCGTGGTGCTGATGGCCGGCCTGCAGGGCGCGGGCAAGACCACCACCGCCGGCAAGCTGGCGCGCTTCCTTAAAGAGCGCAAGAAGAAGAGCGTGATGGTGGTTTCCGCCGACGTCTACCGCCCGGCGGCGATCAAACAGTTGGAAACCCTGGCCAACGACATCGGCGTGACCTTCTTCCCGTCCGATATTAGCCAGAAGCCGGTGGCCATCGCCGAAGCGGCGATTCGCGAAGCCAAGCTCAAGTTCATCGACGTGGTCATCGTCGACACCGCCGGCCGTCTGCACATCGACGCCGACATGATGGACGAGATCAAGGCCCTGCACGCCGCGGTCAAGCCGATCGAAACCCTGTTCGTGGTCGACGCCATGACCGGCCAGGACGCCGCCAACACCGCCAAGGCCTTTGGCGAGGCCCTGCCGCTGACCGGCGTGGTGCTGACCAAGGTCGACGGTGATGCCCGTGGCGGTGCTGCGCTGTCGGTACGTGCCATCACCGGCAAGCCGATCAAGTTCATTGGTATGGGCGAGAAGACCGAAGCCCTCGAGCCGTTCCACCCAGACCGCGTCGCCTCGCGCATCCTCGGCATGGGCGACGTGCTCAGCCTGATCGAGCAGGCCGAGCAGACCATCGACAAGGCCAAGGCCGACAAGCTGGCCAAGAAGCTGAAGAAGGGCAAGGGCTTCGACCTCGAAGACTTCCGCGACCAGCTGCAGCAGATGAAGAACATGGGCGGCCTCGGCGGCCTGATGGACAAGCTGCCGAGCATCGGCGGGGTCAACCTGTCGCAGATGGGCAACGCCCAGGGCGCGGCCGAGAAGCAGTTCAAGCAGATGGAAGCGATCATCAACTCGATGACCCCCGCCGAGCGTCGCGACCCTGACCTGATCAGCGGTTCGCGCAAGCGCCGCATCGCCCTCGGCTCCGGCACCCAGGTGCAGGACATCGGCCGGCTGATCAAGCAGCACAAGCAGATGCAGAAAATGATGAAGAAATTCTCCGCCAAGGGCGGCATGGCCAAGATGATGCGTGGCCTGGGCGGCATGCTGCCGGGCGGCGGCATGCCGAAGCTGTAACCCCTGTTCTTGGGCGCTTGCCTGCATTAAGGCGGGCGCCCGGAAACCCCGCTACGGCGGGATGACGGCCACGAAATGCGTGGCTTAACCGGCAGATCTGAACGGTAAGGCAGGGCCTTGCCGAAAAAGGCATTTGCAAATGTCCGTGTATTCCCCGAGAATATGCGGCCTTTTGGGCACCCGTGTGCCTATTTGGCATTCAGATTTGCAGTACCAGCTGCTGTATCAACTGCAGCACCGACTATAGGAACGATGTTCACATGGTAACCATTCGTCTGGCCCGTGGCGGCTCGAAAAAGCGCCCATTCTACCACCTGACCGTGACCAACTCGCGTAACGCCCGTGACGGCCGTTTCGTTGAGCGCGTAGGTTTCTTCAACCCAATCGCCGCTGGCGCCGAAGTTAAACTGTCGGTCAACCAAGAGCGCGTCACCTACTGGCTGAGCCAGGGTGCACAGCCGTCTGAGCGCGTTGCTCAGCTGCTGAAGGAAGCTGCCAAGGCTGCTGCCTAAGAAATATGAACGCGACGCCAGAAAAGGCTGACGACCTCATCGTCGTTGGCAAGATTTTTTCGGTTCACGGCGTTCGCGGCGAGGTGAAGGTGTATTCCTTTACCGATCCGATTGAAAACCTGTTGGATTATCCGCGCTGGACGCTTCGGCACGAAGGCAAGGTAAAGCAGGTCGAGCTGGTCAACGGTCGTGGCTCCCAGAAGGGCCTGGTCGTGAAACTGAAAGGCCTCGACGATCGTGATGAAGCCCGTCTTCTGAGCGGTTACGAAATCTGCATCCCGCGGAGCCTTTTGCCCAACCTGGCCGCTGACGAGTACTACTGGTACCAGTTGGTGGGTCTGAAGGTCATCAACCAGGACGAACAGCTGTTCGGCAAGGTCGATCACCTGTTGGAGACCGGTGCGAACGATGTAATGGTGGTCAAGCCCTGCGCAGGCAGCCTGGATGATCGCGAGCGTCTGTTGCCCTATACGGCGCAATGCGTGCTCGGTATCGACCTGGAAGCAGGCGTGATGCGGGTTGAATGGGACGCGGACTTCTAAACGATGGGTAACCTTCGCGTAGACGTCATCACGTTGTTCCCCGAGATGTTCTCGGCCATCACGGAGTACGGCATTACCAGCCGCGCGGTGAAACAGGGGTTGCTTCAGGTAACCTGCTGGAACCCGCGGGACTACACCACAGATCGTCACCACACGGTGGATGATCGGCCGTTTGGCGGTGGTCCGGGCATGGTGATGAAGATCAAGCCTCTGGAAGACGCCCTGGTTAGCGCCAGGCAGGCAACTGGAGCATCGGCGAAGGTCATCTACCTCTCGCCACAAGGCCGCAAGCTGACTCAGCAGGCGGTCAAAGGCCTGGCCGAACAGGAATCGTTGATCCTGATCGCCGGTCGTTATGAAGGCATCGACGAGCGCTTTATCGAGGCTCATGTCGATGAGGAGTGGTCGATTGGGGACTATGTGCTTTCCGGTGGCGAGCTGCCGGCCATGGTACTGATCGATGCGGTTACGCGGCTGCTGCCCGGAGCTTTAGGGCATGTGGACTCGGCGGAAGAAGATTCCTTCACCGACGGTCTGCTGGATTGCCCGCACTACACCCGACCTGAGGTGTATGCGGATCAGCGTGTTCCCGACGTGTTGCTAAGTGGCAACCATGCACATATCCGGCGTTGGCGGATGAAGCAGTCCCTTGGTAGGACCTTCGAACGACGCGCCGATCTTCTGGAAAGTCGCTCGCTTTCTGGAGAAGAGAAGAAGCTGCTCGAGGAATACCTCCGCGAGCGGGACGATAGTTAAACGTATCGATGGTGGATCACGTATCCATCTTAGGAGCACAGCATGACCAACAAGATCATCCAGCAGCTCGAAGCCGAGCAGATGAGCAAGGAAATCCCAACCTTCGCACCAGGCGACACCATCGTCGTTCAGGTTAAAGTGAAGGAAGGTGATCGTTCCCGTCTGCAGGCGTTCGAAGGCGTTGTCATCGCCAAGCGTAACCGCGGCCTGAACAGCGCTTTCACCGTGCGCAAGATCTCCAGCGGCGTAGGCGTTGAGCGTACCTTCCAGACCTACAGCCCGCAGATCGACAGCCTGGCCGTGAAACGTCGTGGTGACGTGCGTAAAGCCAAGCTGTACTACCTGCGCGACCTGTCCGGCAAAGCCGCTCGCATCAAGGAAAAACTGTCCTGAGTACAGTTTGCCTGGCGGCCTGAGGCCCCTTGCGAGAAAAAAGCAGCCTTCGGGCTGCTTTTTTGCGTTCTGAAACCTGTGAAAAGTGACGGATATGACCAGCCGAGACGAGGAAATCCAGCGCCGCACCGAGCTGTCGGTGACCCGCGTGACCAAGGCGGTGTTCCCCAACACCACCAACCACCACAACACCCTGTTCGGCGGCACTGCCCTGGCCTGGATGGACGAAGTGTCGTTCATCGCTGCCACGCGCTTCTGCCGCCTGCCGTTGGTGACCGTGTCCACCGACCGCATTGATTTCAAGCACCCGATTCCGGCCGGCTCGATCGTCGAACTGGTGGGCTCGGTGGTCAAGGTGGGCAATACCAGCCTGCAAGTGCAGGTGGATGTGTTCGTCGAGAACATGTACCTGGACGGGCGCGAGCGGGCGATTCATGGGGTGTTCAGCTTTGTTGCCATCGACGAGGACAAGCGGCCGGTGCCCGTTTTGCCCTAGGGCCGGGGTTTCCTGTGGCGGCCTCTTCGCGGGGCGAGCCCGCTCCTACAAGGATGCGCACTCCTTTGTAGGAGCGGGCTTGCCCCGCGAAGAGGCCAGTACAGACACCAAAGCCCCTGCTGTGAAACACTAGCCCCAATTTCAACACCCAGCAGCCCCGCATGCCCGCCCTAGACCACCCCCTGATCGACCAGTTCCTCGACGCCCTGTGGCTTGAAAAAGGCCTGTCCGACAACACCCGCGTTTCCTACCGCAGCGACCTGGCCCTGTTCAACGGCTGGCTCCAGGAACATTCGGTGGCCCTGCCCGATGCCGGCCGCGAGCTGATCCTCGACCACCTGGCCTGGCGCCTGGACCAAGGCTACAAACCGCGCTCCACTGCGCGCTTTCTCTCTGGCCTGCGCGGCTTCTTCCGCTACCTGCTGCGCGAGAAGCTGGTGGCCGTCGACCCGACCCTGCAAGTGGACATGCCGCAACTGGGCCGGCCCTTGCCCAAGTCGCTGTCCGAAGCCGACGTCGAAGCCTTGCTGCAAGCCCCCGACC
Organism: Pantoea sp. Ap-967; assembly: GCF_011752565.1. GTDB lineage: Bacteria > Pseudomonadota > Gammaproteobacteria > Pseudomonadales > Pseudomonadaceae > Aquipseudomonas. The sequence goes on along the minus strand of NZ_VWXK01000006.1, from coordinate 35,724 downwards.
TGGGCGAGGCCATCGGCCAGCGCGACCGTGCCATGCTCGAAGTGCTGTACGCCTGCGGCTTGCGTGTGACCGAGCTGGTCAGCCTGACCCTCGACCAGGTCAACCTGCGCCAGGGTGTGCTGCGGGTGATGGGCAAGGGCAGCAAGGAGCGCCTGGTGCCGATGGGCGAGGAAGCGGTGCTGTGGCTGGAGCGTTACCTGCGCGATGGCCGCGGCGAGCTGCTCAATGGCCGCCCCAGCGACGTCTTGTTCCCCAGCCTGCGCGGCGAGCAGATGACCCGCCAGACCTTCTGGCACCGCATCAAGCACCAGGCGCGGGTGGCGGGCATCGACAAGGCGCTGTCGCCGCACACCCTGCGCCACGCCTTCGCCACGCACCTGCTCAACCACGGCGCCGACCTGCGCGTGGTGCAGATGTTGCTGGGCCACAGCGACCTGTCGACCACGCAGATCTACACCCACGTGGCCAAGGCCAGGCTGCAGCAGCTGCACGCCCAGCACCATCCACGTGGATGAATGTTATTCATGTTCCGCTGACCGGTCCTTGCAGGCCCCTTCATCGGCAGCGTGATGTGTTAGGCTTGGGCGGTTTGCATCAAGGGCCGCACGGTTGCCGCATATTTTCCGCAGGCAACGCCCTCCGGCCCCTGTCCGCCCTCAGGAGTTTCCCATGCGCGTGACCCAGTTGTTCGCCGCCGCCGCGATGGCGCTGGCCAGTACCTTTGCCGTTGCCGCGGCAACCGACAGCAATGCCGGTGCCGAGCAGGCCATCCGTAAGTCGTTGCAGAACCTTGAACTCGATGTGCCGGTGGAAAGCGTTGGCAGCAGCCCGCTCAACGGCCTGTATGAAGTCAAGCTGCAGGGGGGGCGCGTGCTCTACGCCAGCGCCGACGGCCAGTACGTGATGCAGGGCTATCTTTACCAGTTGCAGGGCGGCAAGCCGGTGAACCTCACCGAGAAAACCGAACGCCAGGGCGTGGCCAAGCTGATCAATGCCATTCCTGCTGGCGAAACCGTGGTTTATCCTGCCAAGGGCGAAACCAAGTCGCACATCACCGTGTTTACCGACACCACCTGCCCGTACTGCCACAAGCTGCACGCCGAAGTGCCTGAGCTGAACCGCCGCGGTATCGAAGTGCGCTACGTCGCCTTCCCGCGCCAGGGCCTTGGCTCGCCGGGTGACCAGCAATTGCAGGCGGTATGGTGCTCCAGTGATCGCCGCGCGGCCATGGACAACATGGTCGAAGGCAAGGAAATCAAGGCAGCCAAGTGCGCCAACCCGGTCGGCAAGCAGTTCCAGCTGGGCCAGCAGATCGGCGTCAACGGCACGCCAGCCATCGTGCTCGAAGACGGCCATGTGATTCCGGGCTACCAGCCGGCAGCACAAGTGGCCAAGCTGGCCCTGGCCGGCCAGCAGCAGGCTGCCAAGTAATCAATTCAATACGCCGTCGTCATGGGGTGACGGCATGTTTCACGGGTGGCGAAGGCGCCGCCCGTTCAATGGGGAGTTCACAGTGAAACCGGTCAAAGTAGGCATCTGTGGGTTGGGGACCGTCGGTGGCGGAACCTTCAATGTACTTCAGCGCAACGCCGAGGAGATTGCCCGCCGTGCCGGGCGCGGTATTGAAGTGGCACAGATCGCCATGCGCTCGCAGAACCCGAACTGCCAGATTACCGGTACCCCCATTACCGCTGATGTGTTCGACGTTGCGAGCAACCCGGAGATCGACATTGTCATCGAGCTGATCGGTGGCTACACCGTCGCCCGCGACCTGGTGCTCAAGGCCATTGAAAACGGCAAGCATGTGGTCACCGCCAACAAGGCGCTGATCGCCGTGCACGGCAACGAGATCTTCGCCAAGGCCCGCGAGAAGGGCGTTATCGTTGCCTTCGAAGCCGCGGTGGCCGGTGGCATTCCGGTGATCAAGGCGATCCGTGAAGGCCTTTCGGCCAACCGCATCAACTGGCTGGCCGGCATCATCAACGGCACCGGCAACTTCATCCTCACCGAAATGCGCGAGAAGGGCCGTGCCTTCCCGGACGTGCTGGCCGAGGCCCAGGCACTGGGCTATGCCGAAGCCGACCCGACCTTCGACGTCGAAGGCATCGACGCTGCGCACAAGCTGACCATCCTGGCGTCCATCGCCTTCGGCATTCCGCTGCAGTTCGACAAGGCCTACACCGAAGGCATCACCCAGCTGACCACCGCTGACGTGAACTACGCCGAGGCCCTGGGCTACCGCATCAAGCACCTGGGTGTGGCGCGCCGCACCGAAGAAGGCATCGAGCTGCGCGTACACCCGACGCTGATCCCGGCCGACCGCCTGATCGCCAACGTCAACGGCGTGATGAACGCTGTCATGGTCAACGGCGACGCTGCCGGTTCCACCCTGTACTACGGTGCTGGCGCTGGCATGGAGCCGACCGCCTCGTCGGTGGTGGCCGACCTGGTCGACGTGGTGCGTGCAATGACTTCCGACCCGGAAAACCGCGTGCCGCACCTGGCCTTCCAGCCAGATTCGCTGTCGGCCCACCCGATCCTGCCGATCGAAGCCTGCCAAAGCGCCTACTACCTGCGCATTCAGGCCAAGGACCACCCAGGCGTGCTGGCCCAGGTGGCGAGCATCCTGTCGGAGCGCGGCATCAACATCGAGTCGATCATGCAGAAGGAAGCCGAGGAACAGGACGGCCTGGTGCCGATGATCCTGCTGACCCACGGTGTGGTCGAGCAGCGCATCGACGATGCCATCGTCGCCCTGGAAGCCCTGCAGGACGTGGTTGGCAAGGTTGTGCGCATTCGCGTGGAACAGCTCAATTAATTTCGCTGCGGGCCGCCAGTGCGGCCCGGGCCCCCAGTATCGAAGGTTTGCACCATGCGCTATATCAGTACCCGCGGCCAGGCTCCGGCCCTGAATTTCGAAGACGTGCTGCTGGCTGGCCTGGCCAGCGACGGCGGCCTGTACGTGCCTGAGAACCTGCCACGTTTCACCCAGGAAGAAATCGCTTCCTGGGCCGGCCTGCCGTACCACGAACTGGCCTTCCGGGTGATGCGCCCGTTCGTCGAAGGCAGCATCGCCGACGCCGATTTCAAGAAGATCCTCGAAGAAACCTACGGTGAGTTCGCCCACGCCGCGGTCGCCCCGCTGCGCCAGCTCAACAGCAACGAATGGGTGCTGGAGCTGTTCCACGGCCCGACCCTGGCGTTCAAGGACTTCGCCCTGCAACTGCTCGGTCGCCTGCTCGACCACGTGCTGGCCAAGCGCAACGAGCGCGTGGTGATCATCGGCGCCACCAGCGGTGACACCGGTTCCGCCGCCATCGAAGGCTGCCGCAGCTGCGAGAACGTCGACATCTTCATCCTGCACCCGCACAAGCGCGTGTCGGAAGTGCAGCGTCGCCAGATGACCACCCTGTTCGGCGACAACGTGCACAACATCGCCATCGAAGGCAACTTCGACGACTGCCAGGAAATGGTCAAGGCCAGCTTCGCCGACCAGTCGTTCCTCAAGGGCACCCGCCTGGTCGCGGTCAACTCGATCAACTGGGCGCGGATCATGGCCCAGATCGTCTACTACTTCCACGCAGCCCTGCAGCTCGGTGGCCCGGCCCGTTCCGTGGCGTTCTCGGTGCCAACCGGCAACTTCGGCGACATCTTCGCCGGTTACCTGGCGCGCAACATGGGCCTGCCGGTCAGCCAACTGATCGTCGCCACCAACCGCAACGACATCCTGCACCGCTTCATGAGTGGCAACCAGTACGTCAAGGAAACCCTGCACGCGACCCTGTCGCCGTCCATGGACATCATGGTGTCGTCCAACTTCGAGCGCCTGCTGTTCGACCTGCACGGGCGCAATGGCGCTGCGCTGGCCGAGCTTATGGCAAGCTTCAAGCAGGGCGGCGGTTTCAGCGTCGAGCAAGACCGCTGGACCGAAGCGCGCAAGCTGTTCGACTCGCTGGCGGTCAGCGACGAGCAGACCTGCGAAACCATCGCTGAAGTGTTCGCCGCCACCGGTGAAGTGCTCGACCCGCACACGGCCATTGGCGTCAAGGCTGCCCGCGAGTGCCGCCGCAGCCTGGACACGCCGATGGTGGTGCTGGGCACCGCGCACCCGGTCAAGTTCCCTGAGGCGGTGGAGAAGGCCGGCGTTGGCAAGGCGCTGGAGCTGCCGGCGCACCTGAGCGACCTGTTCAGCCGTGAGGAGCGTTGCACGGTGCTGGCCAATGATCTGAAGACCGTTCAGGCGTTCGTCAGCCAGCATGGCAACCGCGGCAAGCCGCTGTAATCGAGGCCCCATCGCGACCTGCGGTCGCTCCTACCGAAAACAACCCCCCCGGTAGGAGCGACCGCAGGTCGCGATAAGGCTGCAACGCAGCCTCAGTCTTTTCCTTAATCATTCGCAGAATTGTCCTATATAAGGCCGCAAAGGCCTTGCCTAGAGTGTCCGGTCCTTGCACAAGGAGCGGCACATGCAACAGCCCTACGTGTTGATCCACCAGGCACGCCCATCCCACCAGATCCTCCTGCACCAGGCCTGCAATGCCCTGGGCCTGTTCAACGTGCGCGTCACCCACGACCAGGCCGACCTGTACACCTGCCTGGCCCGCCGGCAGCGCGTCGACCTGCTGATTCTCGACCATGCGCAAGGCCCAGCCTTGCTCGAACGGGCAGCCAGTTGCCGCGCCGTGCTGTTCGTCGGCCACGCCAACCCAGGCCGCGCCAGCCTCGCCCATGAGGCCCGCCGCCTTGGCCTGTGGGTGCTCGCCGACCTGCCGTGGCCGCTGCCACTACCACGCTGGCAGCGGGCCCTGCGCCGTATTCAAACGGTCACATCGCCCACGCATGCTCACTGAACCCACCTGGCACCGCGAACTTTGCGCTGCGTTTGTGGGTCAGTTTCTCCATGTCCCCTACACAGCGAGTGATCCGGATGGAAAGAATCTGCAGACTGCTCAACGATGCCCTGACTCCTTACCAGGCCCAGCTCGGTGCCATGGACGCCAGTGGCAACCGCCAATTGACCGTGTACGACAACCTCGGTGGTACCGCGTTGCGACGCACGGTCAGCCCGCGCCAGTTGCAGGAACAAAGCCTGTTGATCGACCTGGTGGACGGCCTGCACCGTGACCTGCAGATTGTTGAAGGGCGTTTGCAGCCCTGCGTGATCGCTGCCCTGCAGCAGCGTGCCCAGCCGCCCCAGGGAACCTTTGCCTGAACGGCCCATCAGAACAGCAAGGGCAGCCTGCCGGCGCACAGCTGCGGCGTCGCTAGGTTGCCACGGGAAGCCCATGAGGGCTTTCGCTTGGCCCCGGGCGTGCTCCCCAGCGCCCGGGGTTTCTTTTGCCCGCCGTTCGCTAGTGGCCTTCGAAGAAGCTGCGGCTCTGCTCCAGGTAGTGCTGTTGCATCTCGGGGTCGAGCCAGCGTGCATAAAGGCCTGGCAAGGTGTCGCGGCGCAGGGCTGGCAGCAGTTGGTCGATATGGGCGATGGCGGCGCGGCCCAGCGCTGTGTCCGAGCAGCCCACGTGCAGGAACTGGTAACGGTTCACGCCCTGGATGGGGTGAAACTCATAATCTGCCAGCGAGCCGCCCTGTTGCTGGATCAGGTAACGCACTTCCGGCCAGTAGCCGAGCACCAGTTGCAGGCGCCCGAGTTGTTGCATCTGCAACAGGCTGGCGGTGGCCTCGTTGCCGTAGTGGCGGTTGAAGGCCTGCTCGGGCAGCTGCTGCAGCAGTTGGTCGACCTGGGCGCTGTAGCTGCGCTCGGCAACGACGCCAAGCTTGAGCGAGGTCTGGCTCAGCAACGCCTTGAGGTCCACCTGCTGGCCGTCGAGGAACGGCGCGAGCACGGCCTGGGACTGCTTGCGCACCACCAGGCCGCTGCTCAGCACGCCCAGCATCGGTTGGGAAAAGTGCACGAACTTCTCCCGCTCCGGGGTCCACAGCAGGGTAGGGTCGCAGGTGAAGGTGGTTGGGTCCTGCAGCATCTGGATACTGCGCGCCCGGTTCACCCGCACCACACTGTGGTCGTACTCGGGCATCTGCGCGATCAACAACGGCAGCAGTTGGTCGACCACGCCCTGGCCCTTGTCGGCCCCCTCGAATACCGTGAACGGCGGCAGGTCGCGCAGCAGCCACAGCAGGCGTTCCTTGGCCAGCGCGCAGGGCATCGCCAAGGCCAGCAGCAGGCCGCAAAGCCCGCTCAGCAGGCGTGGCCGCCGCAGTGTGCGCGGGCGCCTCAGACAGTACCTGCCTGACGCAGGCTGGCAATTGCCGCTGCGTCATAACCCAGCCCGGCCAGCACGGCCTGGGTGTGCTCACCCAGGGCAGGGCCTACCCATTCGGTGGAGCCCGGGGTTTCCGACAGCTTGGGCACGATGCCGGGCATCTTGAACGGCTTGCCGTCGGGCAGGCGCGCTTGCAGGAACATTTCCCGGGCCAGGTACTGTGGGTCGTTGAACATGTCTTCGGCCGAATAGATACGGCTGGCCGGCACCTCGGCGGCATTGAGCGCCTGCATCACCTGCTCCAGCGGCAGGCTGTTGGCCCAGCGGTCGATGACGCCATACAGCTCGTCGCGCCGCGCGTCGCGGCCATCGTTGCTGGCCAGCAGCGGGTCGTCGGCAAGGTCGTGACGGTCGATGGCTTGCATGAAGCGCTTGAAGATCGCATCGCCGTTGGCGCCGATCTGCACGTGCTTGCCATCGGCCGTGGTGTGAATGGAAGAGGGGGTGATGCCGGGCATGATGTTGCCGGTACGCTCGCGGATAAAGCCGAACACGTCGAATTCCGGGACCATGCTTTCCATCATGGCGAAGATCGCCTCGTACAGCGCCACGTCCACCACCTGGCCCTGGCCGCCGTTGACCTCACGGTGACGCAGCGCCATCAGCGCACCGATCACGCCCCACAGGGCGGCAATCGAGTCGCCGATGGAAATGCCGGTGCGCACCGGTGGGCGGTCGTCGAAACCGGTGATGTAGCGCAGGCCGCCCATCGACTCGCCGACCGCGCCGAAGCCCGGTTGGTCCTTCATCGGCCCGGTTTGGCCAAAGCCTGACAGGCGCACCATCACCAGGCGCGGGTTCAGGGCATGCAGCACGTCCCAGCCCAGGCCGAGTTTTTCCAGCACGCCGGGGCGGAAGTTCTCGATCAGGATGTCGGCCTCGGCCAACAGGCGCTTGAGCACCTCGCGGCCCTCGGGGTGCTTGAGGTTGAGGGTCAGCGACTGCTTGTTGCGTGCCTGCACGAACCACCACAGCGACGTGCCCTCGTACAGCTTGCGCCATTTGCGCAGCGGGTCGCCGCCATCGGGCGACTCGACCTTGATCACCTCGGCGCCGAACTCGGCGCAGATGCGCGAGGCGAACGGCCCGGCGATCAGCGTGCCGAGTTCGATGACTTTGAGGCCGGCGAGGGGTTTGCTGGGCGTAGACATGAGGCATCCGTGGCGACTGGTCAGAGCCGTGGTTTTATCATAGGTGCGCAGCGGCAGATACTGCTCCGGCGCAAGGCCGGGCAGGATCGGTTAGACTAGGCGACTTTTCTTTGCCCACGAAGCCCATTCGACCATGGCCCAGCCGTCTACCACCTACAAATTCGAACTGAACCTGACCGATCTTGACCGCGGCGTGTATGAAAGCGTTCGCCAGACCATCGCTCGCCATCCGTCGGAAACCGAAGAGCGCATGGCCGTGCGGTTGCTGGCGTTCGCCCTGTGGTACAACGAGAACCTGACGTTTGGCCGTGGCCTGTCCGATGTGGACGAGGCGGCGCTGTGGGAAAAGAGCCTGGACGACCGCATCCTGCACTGGATCGAAGTGGGCCAGCCTGACGCCGACCGCCTGACCTGGTGCTCGCGCCGTACCGAGCGCACCAGCCTGCTGGCCTATGGCAGCCTGCGGGTGTGGGAAGGCAAGGTGGTGAGCGCGGTCAAGGGCCTGAAGAACCTCAGCATCGCCGCGGTGCCCCAGGAGGTGCTGGAAGTGCTGGCCACCGACATGCCGCGCACCATCAAGTGGGATGTGATGATCAGCGAAGGCACGGTGTTCGTCACCGACGACCGCGGCCAGCACGAAGTGCAGCTGCAGTGGCTGCTCGGCGAGCGTGGCTGAGCCCACAGAATAACGGATTGCCCAAGACCCCATGCGTATCGAACCCCGCCCGCTGCCGCCAACCCTGCCATTGCTGGGTAACCTGCCACCCTTGCTGACCCGCCTGTACGCCGCCCGCGGCGTGCAGACCGAAGCCGAGCTGGACAAGAGCCTGGCGCGGCTGTTGCCTTACCAGCAGCTCAAGGGCATCGACGCGGCGGTCGACCTGCTGGTCGACGCCCTCGACCAGCGCCAGCGCATTCTCATCGTCGGCGACTTCGACGCCGACGGCGCCACTGCCAGTACCGTCGGCATGCTGGGCCTGCGCCTGTTGGGCGCGGCCCACGTCGACTACCTGGTGCCCAACCGTTTCGAGTACGGCTACGGCCTGACCCCGGAAATCGTCCAGGTGGCGCTGGAGCGCCAGCCGCAGTTGCTGGTCACCGTCGACAACGGCATTTCCAGTGTCGACGGTGTGGCGGCGGCCAAGGCGGCGGGGCTCAAGGTGCTGGTCACCGACCACCACTTGCCGGGCCAGCAGTTGCCCGATGCCGACGCCATCGTCAACCCGAACCAGCCGGGGTGCGATTTCCCCAGCAAGGCGTTGGCCGGGGTCGGGGTGATTTTCTATGTGTTGATGGCCCTGCGTGCCCGCCTGCGCAGCCTGGGGCGCTATGAAACCCAGCCCCAGCCGAACATCGGCGAGTTGCTGGACCTGGTGGCCCTGGGCAGCGTTGCCGACGTGGTGCCGCTGGACGCCAACAACCGCATCCTCGTGCACCAGGGCCTGGAGCGCATTCGCGCTGGCCGTGCGCGGCCGGGCCTGAAGGCGATTCTGGAAGTGGCGCGCCGCGATCATCGGCGCATCACTTCCACCGACCTCGGCTTCATCCTTGGCCCACGGCTCAACGCCGCCGGGCGCCTGGATGACATGAGCCTGGGCATCGAATGCCTGCTGTGCGAGGATCAGGCGTCGGCCCAGGACATGGCCCAGCAGCTCGATGGCCTGAACCAGGACCGCAAATCGATCGAGCAGGGCATGCAGCGTGAGGCCTTGGCCCAGCTCAAGGACTTGCCGGTGGAGTCGATGCCCTATGGCTTGTGCCTGTTCGATGCGGACTGGCACCAAGGCGTGATCGGGATTCTCGCCTCGCGCCTGAAGGAGCGCTACCACCGCCCGACCATCGCTTTCGCCGACGCCGGCGACGGCATGCTCAAAGGTTCGGCGCGGTCGGTGCCGGGCTTCCACATTCGCGACGCGCTGGATGCCGTGGCCGCACGCCACCCGCAACTGATCAGCAAGTTCGGCGGGCACGCCATGGCGGCGGGCCTGTCTTTGCCCGAGGGCAACTTCCCGGCGTTCGCCGAAGCATTCGACGAGGAAGTCCGCCGCCAGCTGCGCGAGGAAGACCTCACCGGCCGCCTGCTGTCGGATGGCAGCCTGGCGGTGGAAGAGTTCCACCTGGACCTGGCCAAGGCCCTGCGCAATGCCGGGCCGTGGGGGCAGCACTTCCCGGAGCCGCTGTTCCACGGTGTGTTCCAGTTGGTGGAGCAGCGCGTGGTGGGCGAGCGGCACTTGAAGGTGGTGCTCAAGAGTGAATGCGGCTCGGTGCGCCTGGATGGCATTGCCTTTGGCATCGACCGCGACGTGTGGCCGAACCCGACGGTGCGCTGGGTGGAGTTGGCGTACAAGTTGGATGTGAACGAGTTTCGTGGGAATGAGAGTGTGCAATTGATGATTGCACATATGGAGCCGCGCTAAGCCAGGGGCGCTTGCGCGAGCTGCTCAGGTTTTCAGCTTCGCGGCATATCGTGCCGGGGCTGCATAGCAGCCCATCGCGAGCTGCGCTCGCTCCTACAGGTGCAGCGTCTGCGCTTGAAAACGCGATCCGCGAACACCGGCGAAGCCAGTGCCATCCAACGCGTTGGTGCACCGAAAGCCCAGCCTATCTGCGGCCTGGTAGGAGCGAGCAAAGCTCGCGATGCGCCGCCCAAGCGGCGCTCGATCTCCCAGGCGCTGAAAATCCTGTGACAAGCGCACCGCGGATAAACCGGAACCTAGCTTTAACGCCGGGTGAGGAACTGATGCCCATTCCCTCTCACAGGTTTGGGTGGCAGCTGCACGCGAGGTGAGAGACCGGTGATCTAGGAAACCAGCCAGGAAGAATCCTGCCCGCGCACAGCTACCGCTGAGGTTGCAGCTAGATCAACACGAGCTCTCACACCCGGCCGCCGAATTTGGCGACACAGGGAAATTAGCCCTGATGGTCATGACCTACAACAGAGAAACGGCAGCGCAAGGAGTAGGATAATTCCCAAGTGCAGTTGAACTGAAGCAGTTGGTTTGAGATTGGGTGAGGGCCAGCATGTGTTCGCCATGGGAAGTTCAGTGCCCCCGTATTCTTAGCTCGCAGTAAATAACCGCTGCCCCAATCAACAGGCCAATACCGGCACCTGTAAAAATGATGACGGCACGTGCAGTTTCCCTGTTTCTTACATTGGTTACATATGCCGCCAGCGCCGGGTCGTACAGAACCATGCCATTCGGCGCGATCAACCGTTCGGCTATTGAGCCTTTTTCTGTGTTTGCTATATCGACAAGAAGCGGCGTGCTGCGCTCTAGGTTTGCTGCCTCAAAGCGAGCTTTCTGCGCGTAAAGGTAGGTTTTAGCGTGCACTCCATCTGCGCTTTGGAATTTGATGCCGAAAGTGTAAAGAGATTTATCACTTTTCCATATTTCGGGTTGCGAAGTGAGAGAGGCCGACACTCGCGACCAGGATGCCTCATCGGAAGTTTCGTGCACGTCCTGCATGAGTATGAAGTTGCTGCCCAAGCTGAGAAGAAGAATTCCAGTCAGAAGCAAGGTTTTTGCTTGTTTTTGAGGTGGGAGTTCGCGTAGGAGTTTCAGTGAATATTGTGTGATATTCATGCCTAGGTTTCATCAGCTTTCAGTAATTTAATTGATTGGTTAGTGATGCTGGTCCTGTTGTGCAGCGCCGCCTCGGTAGGAGCGAGCGTAGCTCGCGATGCCGCGCGCAGCGGCCCCAGTTTTCAGCTTCGCGGCTTTATAGTGCCGGGGCTGCAAGCAGCCCATCGCGAGCTGCGCTCGCTCCTACAGGTGCAGCGGCTACGCTTGAATGGCGCAATTCACAAACGCCGGGGAAATCGGTGCCATCCAACGGGTTGGGGCACCGCAAGCCCAGCCTAACCGCTGCTTGGTAGGAGCGAGCAAAGCTCGCGATGCGCCGCCCAAGCGGCGCTCGATCTCCCAGGCGTTATCAATCTTCAGTCAAAGACCTGCCCTCATTCCCAATTCAGCATCATCCATCAATGCTTTGGCCATCGCACTGAGGTAGTGCGATGCCCAGATCATCATAGGCTTCTCATCCATCAAACCGACGATGGTCAACTCCCTCACATAGCCCATCAATTCAGAGGCCTGTTCGCGGGCATCTCTACAGGGAATCCCAGGCTCAATTCGAAACAGCGGGTAGCTCTGGTTCTCGCCCTGGAAGAAAGTCGTTTTGCCAACAGTGAATTTCATGTTGTCTGTGGTCACTTGTGTCTCTCCTGACATGTCTCGAACGCCGGTCCAGGCCGCTTCTCGGGTTTACCCGCGAAGAGGCCAGCAAATCCAACCTCAATGGTTATAGGCAATGATCAACTGGGACAAAGCGCTTGTTGATGCCGCAGGCGACGGTGTGATCTGAAGGAAAATCGAAATGATGGGCGGATCTGGGACTGTCTTTTTCATATCAACGACTCGTATGGCTACTGAATTCGCCGACCTCCGATTCCACACGGAAGGGCGGCAGTTGTACGCGGAGTGGAATCCAGGCTACGAGTAAACCCGGTAGGCCTTGCGGCCTCCCGCGCACAACTGCCATGACGACAGCCACTCAGTAATTGATCGGGATTCCACCCCCGGACGCCGCATGTTGGCGACCAACAAAGGCTAAAGAACGAGGACCCCAGGAACAATCAGACGTGAGCCGACAGGACTTGTAGGGTATTTCTTCACCCTGGGCTTCACCAGCGCTAGGGGGTAGGAACTGTCTGAAACCTTCGCCAGAATTGAGCGCATCAGCGCTTTCACCGGTTTCGCCGTCCAGCGCGGGCGCATGGCTGTTGAACTATCCCCCCCACCAATCTGGTCTAGTCTGGTTAATGACCGGCACCGGGCCAGGGATGTGCACTTGAGTGTCCGGGCCGGATCACCATTGGAGTCCTTGGGAGGTGCCCTCATGAGCTTGCTGCTTGAGCCTTACACCCTGCGTCAGCTGACCCTGCCCAATCGCATCGCCGTATCGCCGATGTGCCAGTATTCCGCCGTCGATGGCCTGGCCAACGACTGGCATCTCGTTCACCTTGGCAGCCGCGCCGTTGGCGGTGCGGGCCTGGTGATCAGTGAAGCGGTCGCCGTCTCCGCCGATGGCCGTATCACCGCCGAAGACCTCGGCCTGTGGGACGACGCGCAGATCGCCCCGCTGCAACGCATCACCCGCTTCATCACCGCCCAAGGCGCCGTGCCGGGTATCCAGCTGGCCCATGCCGGGCGCAAGGCCAGCACCTACAGGCCGTGGCTGGGCAAACCGGGCAGCGTCAAGCTTGAGGACGGTGGCTGGCAGCCGGTGGGCCCGTCGAAGATTGCCTTCGACCCACAACATACCCCGCCGCGTGAATTGAGCCAGGACGAGATAAAGAACGTGATCGCCGCGTTCGTCGCGGCCACCGAGCGTGCCCTGCAGGCTGGCTTCAAGGTGGTGGAAATCCACGCGGCCCATGGCTACCTGCTGCACCAGTTCCTCTCGCCGCTGAGCAACCAGCGCCGCGACGAATACGGCAGCTGTTTCGAAAACCGCATTCGCCTGACCCTGCAGGTGGTGGAGGCAGTGCGCCAGGTGTGGCCTGCCGAATTGCCGCTGTTCGTGCGAGTGTCGGCCACTGACTGGGTGGAGGATGGCTGGAACCCCGATGAAACCGTCGAACTGGCCCGTCGCCTGCGGGTATTGGGCGTCGACCTGATCGATGTGTCGTCTGGCGGCACCTCGGTCAACGCGGAGATTCCTACCGGCCCTGGCTACCAGACCCGCTTCGCCGAGCGCGTGCGCAAGGAGGCGGAGATCGCCACCGGCACCGTGGGCATGATTACCGAGCCGGCCCAGGCCGAGCACATTCTGCGTACCGGCCAGGCCGATGTGATTTTCCTGGCCCGTGAACTGCTGCGCGACCCGTACTGGCCACTGCACGCCGATGATGACCTGGGCGGCAACAAGGCCACTTGGCCTGCGCAGTACCAGCGCGCAACCAGCCGGGCGAACCCGATTCATGAGTCGGATTTGCGCGATTGACCGTTCGCTTCAGCTGTAAGCGGCTTGGCTGAGGATGTCGCTCACCCACTGATTGATGCTCACCTGCGCCAGCTCAGCCTTGGCTGCCACACTGGCGTGGAGGGCTGGCTCCAGGCGCAGGCTCAGCTTTCCAGAGTATGCTTTCTGGGGCGCCCGCCCGAGTTTCTCGCATGTTTCGAGGTAGTCATCCACAGCCTCTTCGAACGCCTGGCGCAGCTCATTGATTGACTCGCCATGAAAGCCGATCACATCTCGTATGCCTGCAACATGGCCGATGAGCAGCTGGTCTTCGTCACTGTATTCGATACGCGCTTCGTACCCACGGTAGGTCATGACATTCATGGTATTACTCCTGCCTGTTCCAAGAACTGGCGTGCACTTCGCACCTGGTAGGATTTGGCGTCCTTGTCGGGGTGAGGCCGATGGAACGTGGCAATTACGCCGTTGAGCTCGAAACGCACGCGCGATCCGCGACCTTCGATCATCGAGGCGCCCATCGAGATCAGAAATGATTCCAGGCGTACCCACTCCAGTGACTTGGGCACCGGCTTCCTGAAAATGGCTTCAAGGGTCGATCGTTGGTGATTATTCATGGTATCAGAATATGATACCAGTCGATCGTTAATCTGTAGGACAATGAGTCATTGCTTGAGTGAATGGTCTTGGCAGGACGGGCAGCGCGCCGACCGTGGGCATGACACACGGCCAGCACACGGCTTTCATCAGTGCTTGATCATCACATGCCGCACACAGGTGTAATCCTCCAGCCCATACATCGACATGTCCTTGCCATACCCCGAATGCTTCTGCCCGCCGTGGGGCATTTCGCTGACCAGCATGAAATGGGTGTTCACCCAGGTGCAGCCGTACTGCAGCCGCGCCGCCAGGCGATGGGCGCGGCCGGTGTCGCGGGTCCATACCGAAGAGGCCAGGCCGTAGTCGGAATCGTTGGCCCATTCCAGGGCCTGGTCCTCGTTGCTGAAGCGGGTCACCGACACCACCGGGCCGAACACCTCGTTGCGCACGATCTCGTCATCCTGCAGCGCATCGGCCAGCACGGTCGGCTCGAAGAAGAAACCCTCGCCCGCAATGGCCTTGCCACCGGTCACCAGGCGGATATGCGGCTGGGCGATGGCGCGCTGCACCAGGCCGGCCACCTTGTCGCGGTGCTGGGCGCTGATCAGGGGGCCAAGCTCGGTGTCCTCGGCATCTTGCAGGCCAGGCTTGAGGCTGGACACCGCCTTGCCCAGGCGCTCGACGAAGCGCTCGTAGATGCCGTTCTGCACGTACAGGCGGCAGGCGGCGGTGCAGTCCTGGCCTGCATTGTAGAAACCGAAGGTGCGGATGCCGTCGATGGCCGCGTCGATGTCGGCATCGTCGAACACCAGCACCGGCGCCTTGCCACCCAACTCCATGTGCATGCGCTTCACGCTGGCGGCAGTGCTGCCGATGATGTGCGCGCCGGTGGGAATCGAGCCGGTCAGCGACACCATGCGCACCTTAGGGTGGGTGACCAGCGGATTGCCGACCGTCTGGCCGCGGCCGAAAAGAATGTTGAGCACCCCCGGCGGCAGCAGGTCCTTGGCCAGCTCACCCAGGCGCAGGGCCGTCAGCGGGGTCAGCTCGGACGGCTTGATCACCACGGTGTTGCCGGCCGCCAGGGCCGGGGCGATCTTCCATGCCAGCATCATCAGCGGGTAGTTCCAGGGGGCGATGGAGGCGATCACCCCCAGCGGGTCGCGGCGAATCATCGAGGTGTGGCCCTGCAGGTACTCCCCGGCCGCCGAGCCGCCCAGGCAGCGGGCGGCGCCGGCGAAGTAGCGGAACACGTCGGCGATGGCCGGAATTTCATCGTTCAGCGCCGCGGAGAACGGCTTGCCGCAGTTCTGCGACTCCAGCCGGGCCAGTTCGTCGCCATGGCCCTCGATCAGGTCGGCCAACGCCAGCAGGGCCAGCGAACGCTCCTTGGGGCTGGTTTGCGACCAACTGTCGAAAGCCAGGTCGGCGGCGCGCACGGCGGTGTCTACCTGGGCCTCGCTGGCCTCGTTGATCTGCGCCAGGGCGCTGCCCTCGGCCGGGTTGAGCACGGTCCAGGTGGGGCCGTCGCCGGCAACCAGGCGACCGTTGATCAGCATGTGCGTTTGCATGAAGGGCTCCTTGAAGGTCATTTGCCGCTGCCTGCGACGCTTTCACCGCCGCGGGTCAGGTAGTAGGCGCCGAGAATCGGCAGCATGGTCACCAGCATCACCAGCATGGCGACCACGTTGGTCACCGGCACGTCGCGCGGGCGGCTGAGCTGGTTGAGCAGCCAGATCGGCAGTGTGCGCTCGTGGCCGGCGGTGAAGGTGGTGACGATGATCTCGTCGAACGACAGGGCGAAGGCCAGCATGCCACCGGCCAGCAGCGCCGAGCCGAGGTTGGGCAGGATGATGTAGCGAAATGTCTGCCAGCCGTCGGCGCCCAGGTCCATCGACGCCTCGATCAAGCTCTGCGAGGTCCGCCGCAGGCGGGCGATGACGTTGTTGTAGACGATCACCACGCAGAACGTGGCGTGGCCCACCACGATGGTGAACACCCCAGGCTCGATGCCCAGGGTCTTGAACGCCGACAGCAGGGCGATACCGGTGATGATGCCGGGCAGGGCGATGGGCAATATCAGCATCAGTGAAATGTTTTCCTTGCCAAAGAAATTGCGCCGGTACAGCGCCGCCGAGGCCAGGGTGCCGAGCACCAGGGCAATCAGCGTGGCCAGGCACGCCACCTGCAGCGACAGCTTGATGGCGTCGAGCACATCGGGGCGGGCGAAGGCCACGGCGAACCAGTTCAGGGTAAACCCCTTGGGCGGGAAACTGAATGCGGCGTCTTCGGTGTTGAAGGCATACAGCACGATGATCAGGATCGGGAAGTGCAGGAACACCAACCCGCCCCAGGCGGCCAGGCGCAGGCCGACGGACGCTTGTTCAGAGTGCATCGAAGGCCCCCAGGCGTTTGACGATGGCCAGGTACACGGCGATCAGCACGATCGGCACCAGGGTAAAGGCGGCCGCCATCGGCATGTTGCCGATCGCCCCCTGTTGGGCATAGACCATGCTGCCGATGAAGTAACCCGGCGGGCCGACCAACTGCGGCACGATGAAGTCGCCCAGGGTCAGCGAGAAGGTGAAGATCGAGCCGGCGGCGATGCCCGGGATCGACAGCGGCAGAATCACCTGCACGAAGGTTTGCCCGGGGCGCGCGCCGAGGTCCGCCGAAGCCTGCAGCAACGAGGGCGGCAGGCGCTCCAGGGCGGCCTGGATCGGTAGGATCATGAACGGCAGCCAGATGTACACGAACACCAGGAACCGCCCCAGGTGCGAGGTCGACAGCGTGCTGCCGCCCACCCCCGGCACCGCCAGCACGGCCTGCAGCAGGGGCTCCAGGTGCAGTTGCTGGATGAACCACTGGGCCACACCACCCTTGGCCAGCAGCAGGGTCCAGGCGTAGGTCTTGACGATGTAGCTGGCCCACATCGGCATCATTACCGCGATGTAGAAGAACGCCTTGGTTTTGCCCCGGGTGTAGCGCGCCATGTAGTAGGCGATGGGGAACGCCAGCACTGCGCTGGCCAGCGATACCGCCACGGCCATGGCCAGGGTGCGCAGGATGATGTCGAAGTTGGACGGGTTGAACAGGGCGGCGAAGTTGCCCAGGGTCAGGTCCGGGGTCACCGCCATGGTGAAGTCGTCGAAGGTGTAGAAGCCCTGCCACAGCAGGTTCAGCAGCGAGCCCAGGTAGATCGCGCCGAACCAGGTCAGCGGCGGAATCAGCAGCAGCGCCAGGTACAGGTTGGGGCGCCGGTACAACAGGTTGGCCAGGCCACGCATGTCAGCGGCCCTCGCCCGGCAGGCTTTCCTGCAGCGCCGTCATCGCTTCCCGTGGCCAGTGCAGCTCGACCTGCTGGCCGGTTTGCCAGGGCAGGGGCTGCGCCTGCCAACGGTCGTTGGCGTGGCTTACGGCCAGCAGCTGGCCGCCGGCCAGTTGCACCTCATAACGGGTGGCGCTGCCCTGGTACTGGATGTCGCGCAGCAGGCCGCTGACCTGCACGTCCTGCCCTGGGCTGGCCTGGGCCGCCAGGCGGATATGTTCAGGGCGGATGGAAAACGGCGCACGCTGGCCGCTGAGCTGCTCGGCCAGCTCGCCACGGATCACGTTGGAGGTGCCGACGAACTCGGCAACGAACGTGGTGGCGGGCTGCATGTAGAGGTTGCGCGGCGAGTCGACCTGCTCGATGCGGCCTCGGTTGAACACTGCCACCCGGTCGGACATCGACAGGGCCTCGGTCTGGTCGTGGGTGACGAAGATGAAGGTGATGCCCAGTTGCCGTTGCAGCTTCTTCAGCTCGCCCTGCATCTGCTCGCGCAGCTTCAGGTCCAGTGCGCCCAACGGCTCGTCGAGCAGCAGTACCCGTGGCCGGTTGACCAGGGCGCGGGCCAGGGCCACCCGTTGGCGTTGGCCACCGGACAACTGCACCGGCTTGCGCTCACCGTAGCCGGCCAGGGCGACCATGGCCAGTGCTTCCTCGGCACGCGCCAGGCGCTCGGGCTTGGCCACGCCCTTGACCTTGAGGCCGTAGGCAATGTTGTCGCGCACATTCATGTGCGGGAACAGGGCGTAGTCCTGGAACACGGTATTCACGTCGCGTTGGTAGGGCGGCACGCCGGCCGCCTCCACGCCATGAATGCGAATGGAGCCACTGCTGGGTTGTTCGAAACCGGCGATCAGGCGCAGGCAGGTGGTCTTGCCCGAGCCGGAAGGGCCTAGCATGGAGAAGAACTCGCCATCTTCGATGTCGATGCTGACGTGGTCGACGGCCTTGACCTCGCCGAAGGTGCGGGAAACCTGGGTGAACTGCACGGCTAGGGGCATGTGTGGGCTCCTGGGGACTTCTCTCTCCTGTGCCGGCCTCTTCGCGGGGCAAGCCCGCTCCTACAGGTATCGCATCTCCTTGTAGGAGCGGGCTTGCCCCGCGAAAGGGCCCTACAGGCCTCAACCGACCTCAGCGCCCACCCATGATCGCAATGTAGTCCTGGGTCCAGCGGCTATAGGGCACGAACTTGCCACCCTGGGCCTGCGGGGTTTTCCAGAAGGCGATCTTGTCGAAGTTGTCGAAGCCGTTGGTCTTGCACCCATCGGCCCCCAGCAGCTCGCTGCCGGTGCACGCCGCCGGTACTGCCGGCAGCGAGCCGAACCAGGCCGCCACGTCGCCTTGCACCTTCGGCTGCAGCGACCAGTCCATCCACTTGTAGGCGCAGTTGGGGTGCTTGGCCTCGCTGTGCAGCATGGTGGTGTCGGCCCAGCCGGTCGCGCCTTCCTGTGGAATGGTCGAGGCCACCGGCTGTTTGTCTGCCTTCAAGCCGTTGACCATGTAGCCCCAGGAGCTGGACGCGACCACCCCTTCGTTCTTCACATCGCTCATCTGTACCGTGGCGTCGTGCCAATAGCGGTGCACCAGCGGGTGCTGCTGGCGCAGCAGGTCGAGCACGGCCTTGTACTGGGCTTCGTTCAGCTCGTAGGGGTCCTTGATGCCCAGCTCGGGCTTGGCCGCCTTGAGGTAGAGCGCTGCGTCGGCGATGTAGATCGGCCCGTCGTAGGCCTGCACCCGGCCTTTGTTCGGTTTGCCATCGGGCAGGTTCTGCGGTTCGAACACCACGCCCCAGCTGGTGGGCGCCTGCTTGAAGGTGTCGGTGTTGTACAGCAGCACGTTCGGCCCCCACTGGTACGGGGTGCCATAGACTTGCTTGTCGACCACGTACCAACCCCCGTTCTGCAGGCGCGGGTCGATGTTCTTCCAGTTGGGAATCAGCGCGGTGTTGATCGGCTGCACGCGCTTGCCCACGATCAGGCGCAGCGAGGCGTCGCCGGAGGCGGTCACCAGGTCGTAGCCGCCCTTGCTCATCAGGCTGACCATTTCATCGGACGTGGCGGCCGTCTTGACGCTGACCTTGCAGCCGGTTTCCTTCTCGAAACCGGTCACCCAGTCGTAGGCCTTGTCGCTTTCGCCACGCTCGATGTAGCCGGGCCAGGCAACGATATCCAGCTGGCCTTCGCCGGCGCCGAGCGCCTTGGGCAATTCGGCGGCCTGCAGGCTGGCGCCGGCCAGCAATGCGCCAGTGGCGGCGCCGAGCAATAGGGTCTTGTGCACTGACATGGTGTTCCCTCTTTATTGGAAATCTTGGTCGGGGCAGTCATCCAGCAAGCAGTGGTGCAATCGTTATAAGCGTAGTGCGCAGGTGCAGGGCTTGGCGATTTCGAGTCTAGTCGGCTTTTGCCAGGCCAACGCAACATCCCGAAGCAAATCCCCAGGTGGCTGCAACACCGGCAGGCCTTACGCTGGCCGTTCCCTCTCAACGCTTGGAGACGCGCGCATGAACACCCGGGCCCTGATTGAAGGCGAGTTCACCCGCCTGGACAACGATCGCGAGCTGCAGCACTGGCTGCACGATGAACTCAACAAGCCGCTGGACCCGGCCGAGGTCGCCCGCGCCGCGCAAACGCCGGAGATGGCCGCCGAGATGTACCTGGCCAGCGTGATGATGGTCGATCAGGAAAACTTCATGGAGCGCGCCTACCTGGACGAATTGGCCCGCCAGTTGCGCCTGGAGCCGGCCCTGCGCCAGGAATTGGAGGCCCAGGTACGGCTCGCTGCAGGCCAGTGAAGTGGCAAATGGCCTGTTTTCTCGGAAATCAGGCCAGATTACCTCGCATTTCAGCCGCAAAAGCGTAGGAAGCCTGGGCTATACTTCGGCGATTTTTCCCGCTCGTTGTGAATTCCTGAGGGCTGAATGTGAAAAACTGGACGTTGCGCCAACGGATCCTGGCAAGTTTCGCCGTGATCATCGCCATCATGCTGCTGATGATCGTGGCGGCCTACTCGCGATTGGTGACGATCGAAAGCGCTGAGGAAGCGGTAGGCACCGACAGCATTCCAGGGGTCTACTACAGCTCGATGATCCGCAGCGCCTGGGTCGACAGCTACGTCACCAGCCAGCAGCTGGTAGGGCTGTCCAGCCACCGCGAGATCACCTCGGCCGACATGGAGCTGTTCAAAAGCTTCGACGACCGCCTCAAGCAGCACATGGCGAGCTACCAGGCCACCATCCAGTCCAGCGATGACCAGGCCAGCTTCGACACCTTCGTCAAACTTGAGGAAAACTACCTCAGGCTGGTGGGCGAAGTGCTTCAGGCCTACCGGCAACGCCAGTACGCCGAGGCCGAGCGGTTGATTACCGCAGAGCTGACGCCGGCTTGGGTCGAGGGCCGCAAGCACCTGAACACGGTGATCGAGCGCAACCGCGAATCTGCCGACGCTGCTACCCACGAGATCGTCAGCGCCGTCAGCACTGCCAAGGGCAGCATGATGGTGTCGTTGCTGCTGGCCATCGTTGCCGCCGGCATCTGCGGCCTGTTGCTGATGCGCGCCATCACCGCGCCGGTTCAGCGGGTGGTGCATGCCCTGGATAAACTGCGTTCGGGCGACCTGAGCATGCGCCTGAGCCTGGACCGCAAGGACGAATTCGGCGCCATCGAAAGCGGCTTCAACGAAATGGCCGAGGCCCTGGCCAACCTGGTGGCCCAGGCCCAGCGCTCGTCGGTGCAGGTGACCACCTCGGTGACCGAAATTGCCGCCACCTCCAAGCAGCAGCAGGCCACCGCCACCGAAACCGCCGCCACCACCACCGAGATTGGCGCCACCTCGCGGGAAATCGCCGCCACCTCGCGTGACCTGGTGCGCACCATGACCGAGGTCACCAGTGCAGCGGACCAGGCGTCGAGCCTGGCCGGCTCCGGCCAGCAAGGCCTGGCGCGCATGGAAGAAACCATGCACCAGGTCATGGGCGCCGCCGACCTGGTCAATGCCAAGCTGGGCATCCTCAACGAGAAAGCCAGCAACATCACGCAAATGGTGGTGACCATCGTCAAGGTGGCCGACCAGACCAACCTGCTGTCGCTCAATGCGGCCATCGAAGCGGAAAAGGCCGGTGAATATGGCCGCGGCTTTGCCGTGGTCGCCACCGAGGTGCGTCGCCTGGCCGACCAGACCGCCGTGGCCACCTACGACATCGAGCAGATGGTGCGCGAGATTCAGTCGGCGGTGTCGGCTGGGGTGATGGGCATGGACAAGTTCTCCGAAGAGGTGCGCCGCGGCATGTTCGAGGTGCAGCAGGTGGGCGAGCAACTGAGCCAGATCATTCACCAGGTGCAGGCACTGGCGCCGCGCGTGTTGATGGTCAACGAAGGCATGCAGGCCCAGGCCACCGGTGCCGAGCAGATCAACCAGGCCTTGGCCCAGCTCAGCGATGCCAGCACCCAGACGGTAGAATCGCTGCGCCAGGCCAGCTTCGCCATCGACGAGCTGAGCCAGGTGGCTGCAGGCTTGCGCGGTGGTGTATCGCGGTTCAAGGTCTGACCGCCCGCCATGGACCTGCACCTGCATTCCCATGCGCCCGAGGCGGCCAGCGCCAAGGGTACGCTGTACCTGCAGTTTCGCCTGGGCGGCCAGCGCTTCGCCCTGGATGTTCACGAAGTGATCGAAGTGCTGCCGCGTCGCCCGCTCAAGCCGATTGCCCAGGCGCCGGCCTGGGTGGCCGGTATTCTCGCCCACCGCGGCGCGCTGGTGCCGGTGGTCGACCTGTGCGCGTTGAGCTTCGCCCAGCCGGCCGCCGAGCGCACCAGCACCCGCCTGGTACTGGTGCGTTACTGCCAGCAGCAGGTGCTGGGCCTGATCCTGGAGCAGGCCACCGATACCCTGCGCTGCGCCCCCGAGGAGTTCCAGCCGTATGGCCTGGACAATGGCCAGGCACCCTATTTGGGCCCGGTTCGCCAGGATGCCCAGGGCCTGCTGCAGCGCATCGAGGTGAATGACCTGCTGCCCGAGGCCGTGCGCGAGCTGCTGTTTCCCGCCGAGCCCGGCCAGGTGACGGCATGAACGAGCAACGTTTCTTCCGTTACCTGCAAGAGCGTATTGGCCTGGATGTCGAATCGGTGGGGGTGCCGATGGTCGAGCGCGCCTTGCGTCAGCGCTGCGCGGCCCTGGCGGCTGCCGACCTCGACGACTACTGGTTGCGCCTGCAGCAGTCGGCGGATGAGCAACTGGCGCTGATCGAGGCGGTGATCGTTCCGGAAACCTGGTTCTTCCGTTATCCCGAGTCGTTCACCGCCCTGGTTGGCCTGGCCCACAAGCGCCTGGCTGAACTGGCGGGCGAACGCCCGTTGCGCTTGCTCAGCCTGCCAAGCTCCACTGGCGAGGAACCTTATTCCCTGGCCATGGCCCTGCTCGATGCGGGCATCAGCCCAGGGGCGTTCCACATCGACGGCATCGACATCAGCCCCAGTTCCGTGGCCAAAGGCGTGCAAGCCGAATACGGGCGCAACTCGTTCCGCGGCACCGACCTTGCGTTTCGTGACCGGCACTTCCAGGTGTTCGCGGACAACCACGTGCTCGACGAGCGGGTGCGCCGGCAAGTGAGCCTGCAGGTGGGCAACGTGCTCGACCCGGCACTGGCCAGCCGCAATGGCCAGTACGATTTCGTGTTCTGCCGCAACCTGCTGATCTATTTCGACGTGCCAACCCAGCAACGGGTATTCGAAGTGCTCAAGGGGCTGGCCAACGCCCACGGCGTGCTGTTCATCGGCCCGGCCGAAGGCAGCCTGCTGGCGCGTTTGGGCATGCGGCCCCTGGGCATCGCCCAGTCCTTCGCCTACGTGCGCCAGGCCGAGGCAACGCCAGCTGCGCCCGTGCGGCCCCTGGCCAGCCGGCCAGCCCCGGCGGCGCCGGGTAGGCCCGTGCCAGCGCTGCCTGCGCGACCGATGCCGGCCCCGGTGGCCGTTGCCCCGCCGAGGGGGCAAGGCGAAAGCGAAAGCCAGTTGCTCGCCGACATCGCCCGCCAGGCCAATGCTGGCGACAGTGCCCAGGCCCGCGCCAGTTGCCAGCGCTATTTGCAACAGTTCCCGCCCAAGGCGCAGGTGTATTACTGGCTGGGGCTGCTCAGCGATACCGAAGGCGATGCGCAACAGGCGCTCACCCATTACCGCAAGGCCTTGTACCTGGAGCCTCAGCACCCCGAGGCCCTGCTGCACCTGGCCACCTTGCTGGCGGCCCAGGGCGACGAGGCCGGCGCCCGGCGCCTGCAGGCGCGTGCGGCGCGTGCTGGCCGGGGGGCTGAATGATGAATGTCGAAAGCACCATCGAACTGCTCGCCGAGGACAGTGAGCGCATCGACGATTGCTGGAACCGCATTGGCGTGCATGGCAACAAGCAGTGCCCGCTGCTGGAACGGCACATTCATTGCCGTAACTGCGAAGTGCAGGCCGCAGCGGCCACCCGCTTGCTCGACCGCTATGCCCTGGTCGAGGACGACCAGGCACCTGCCCCGGCGCCGGAGCAAACCGCCAGCGGCCGTTCGCTGCTGTTGTTCCGCCTGGGTGAAGAGTGGCTGGCGCTGGCCACCGCCTGCCTGGCCGAGATCGCCCCGCTGCAGCCGGTGCACTCCCTGCCACACCAGCGCTCGCGGGTGCTGCAAGGGGTGGCCAACGTCCGCGGCGCATTGGTGCCGTGCCTGTCGTTGGGCGACCTGCTCGGCGTTGAGCGCTTGCCCGAGCAGGCCCGCAGCGGCCGGGCGATGCCGCGCATGCTGATTCTCGCCGCGGCGGGTGGGCCGGTGGTGATGGCGGTGGACGAGATCGACGGCATCCACCGCCTGGCACCCGAACGGCTGGGCGCTGCCGAAGAGGCCGCACCCTTCACGGCGGCCGTGCTGCAGTGGCGCGGGCGCAGCGTGCGCGTGCTGGACGACCATTACTTACTGTCTGCCGTGCAACGGAGCCTGTCATGACCCCGGAGCAAATGCGCGACGCCTCGCTGCTCGAACTGTTCAGCCTGGAGGCCGAGGCACAGACCCAGGTGCTCAGCACTGGCCTGATGGCACTGGAACGCGACCCGACCCTGGCCGACCAGCTGGAAGCGTGCATGCGCGCGGCCCACTCGCTCAAGGGCGCGGCGCGCATCGTCGGCATCGATGCCGGGGTCAGCGTCGCCCATGTGATGGAAGACTGCCTGGTCGCCGCCCAGGAAGGCCGCCTGCGGCTGCGTACCGAGCACATCGATGCCTTGTTGCGCGGCACCGACCTGCTGCTGCACATTGCTACGCCGGGCGACCCGAATGGCGAGGCGGCCGTGCCAGGCTTCCTGGTGCATATGGCCAGCCTGCTGGACCCAGCTGCCGCCCCTGTCGCCCCTGCTGCGCCCATTGCCCATGTCGAGGCGCCGAAGCCTGCGCCTTTGCCGCCAGTTATGCCGGTTACCCCGGAACCCGAGCTGGCGCTGGAACCTGAGCCCACGGCGTCAACCGCGCCCGTGGCGCCCCACAAGCCGGGCAAACGGGGCGGCGAAGGTGGCGAGCGGGTGTTGCGAGTGACCGCCGACCGCCTCAACAGCCTGCTCGACCTGTCGAGCAAGTCGCTGGTCGAAACCCAGCGGCTCAAGCCTTACCTGGCCACCCTGCAGCGCCTCAAGCGCATGCACGGCCAGGGCATGCGTGCCCTCGACGGCCTGAAGGCGCAGCTGGAGAGCAGCGGCCAGAGCCTGGAGGTGCTCGAGGCACTGGCCCAGACCCAACGGCTGCTGGCCGAAACCCAACAGACCCTGCAGCAGCAGGCTGCCGACCTCGATGCCTTCGGCTGGCAGGCCAGCCAGCGTGCACAGTTGCTGTACGACACCGCATTGGCCTGCCGCATGCGCCCGTTCGCCGATGTGCTGGCCGGCCAGAGCCGCATGGTGCGCGACTTGGGCCGCTCGCTGGGCAAGCAAGTACGGCTGCAAATCGAGGGCGACAAGACCCAGGTTGACCGCGATGTGCTGGAAAAGCTTGAGGCGCCGCTGACCCACCTGCTGCGCAATGCCGTCGACCACGGCATCGAACAGCCCGAACAGCGCCTGCTGGCTGGCAAGGTGGAGGAGGGCACCATCCGCCTGCGCGCCTCGCACCAGGCTGGCATGCTGATCCTTGAGCTGATCGATGACGGCGCCGGCATCGACCTGGCGCGCCTGCAGCGCAGCATTGTCGAGCGCGGCCTGTCGCCGGCCGAGACGGTGGCGCAGATGAGCGAGGCCGAGCTGCTGACCTTCCTGTTCCTGCCGGGTTTCAGCCTGCGCGACCGGGTCACCGAGGTGTCCGGGCGTGGCGTGGGGCTGGATGCGGTGCAGCACATGGTCCGCGACCTGCGCGGCGCCATCGTGCTGAGCCAGGTTGCCGGCCAGGGCTGCCGCTTCCACCTGGAAGTCCCGCTGACGCTGTCGGTGGTGCGTAGCCTGGTGGTGGAGGTGGGAGGCGAAGCGTATGCCTTCCCGCTGGCGCATATCGAGCGCACCCTGGAGGTGGCCGCCGACGACATCGTGCAGATCGAGGGCCGCCAGCACTTCTGGCACGAGGGCCGGCATATCGGCCTGGTAGCTGCCAGCCAGTTGCTCAACCGCCCGGCCGGGCATGGCGAGGCCAGCAGCCTGCGGGTGGTGGTGATTCGTGAGCGTGAGCAGCTGTACGGGGTGGCAGTGGAGCGCCTGGTCGGTGAGCGGGTGCTGGTGGTGATGCCCCTGGACCCGCGCCTGGGCAAGGTCCAGGACATCTCCTCCGGCGCCTTGCTCGACGACGGCTCGGTGGTGTTGATCATCGACGTCGAAGACCTCCTGCGCTCGGTGGAGAAGTTGCTCAGCACCGGCCGCCTGGAGCGCATCGAGCGTGGCGGCCAAGGTGCCCGCGGGGTCAGCCGCAAGCGCGTGCTGGTGGTCGACGACTCACTCACCGTGCGCGAACTGCAGCGCAAGCTGCTGAGCAACCGCGGCTACGACGTGGCCGTGGCGGTGGATGGCATGGACGGCTGGAATGCCCTGCGCGGCGAAGATTTCGACCTGTTGATCACCGACATCGACATGCCGCGCATGGACGGTATCGAGCTGGTCACCCTGGTGCGCCGCGACCAGCGCCTGCAAGCCTTGCCGGTGATGGTGGTGTCGTACAAGGACCGTGAAGAAGACCGCCGGCGTGGCCTGGATGCCGGGGCCGACTACTATTTGGCAAAAGCCAGCTTCCATGATGATGCGCTGCTGGACGCCGTGGTCGAACTGATCGGAGGGGCGCAGGGATGAAGGTCGCCATCGTCAACGATATGCCCATGGCGGTAGAGGCACTGCGCCGGGCGCTGGCGTTCGAGCCGGCGCACCAGGTGGTCTGGGTGGCCAGCAATGGCGCTGAGGCGGTACGCAAGTGCGCCGAGCACACCCCCGACCTGATTCTCATGGACCTGATCATGCCGGTGATGGATGGCATCGAGGCCACCCGGCGGATCATGGCCGAAAGCCCCTGCGCCATCGTCATCGTCACCGTCGACCGCAAGCAGAACGTGCACCGGGTATTCGAGGCCATGGGCCATGGCGCCCTGGATGTGGTCGACACGCCGGCCCTGGGCGCAGGCGATGCCCGCGAGGCGGCGGCGCCGCTGCTGCGCAAGATCCTCAACATCAGCTGGCTGATCGGCCAGCAGCGCCCCAGCGCCAGCAAAACCGTGGCCACGCCCCTGCGCGAGGCGTCGCAGCGCAGCGGCCTGGTGGCCATCGGCTCCTCGGCGGGCGGCCCGGCAGCCCTGGAAGTGCTGCTCAAGGGGCTGCCACGGGGCTTTGCGGCTTCGATCGTACTGGTTCAGCATGTCGACCAGGTGTTCGCCGCCGGCATGGCCGAATGGCTGGCCAGTGCCAGCGGCATGCCCGTGCGCCTGGCCCGCGAGGGCGAGCCGCCGCAGCCGGGGCAGGTGCTGCTGGCCGGCACCAACCACCATATCCGCCTGCTGCAGAACGGCCAGTTGGCCTACACTGCCGAACCTGTCAACGAAATCTACCGGCCCTCGATCGATGTGTTCTTCGAGAGCGTGGCGCGCTACTGGACCGGCGAGGCGGTGGGCGTGCTGCTCACCGGCATGGGCCGCGATGGTGCCCAGGGCCTGAAACTGATGCGCCAGCAAGGCTTTCTGACCATCGCTCAGGACCAGCAGAGCAGCGCTGTCTACGGCATGCCCAAGGCCGCCGCCGCGATTGACGCGGCGGTGGAAATCCGTCCGCTGGAGCGAATCGCCGGGCGCTTGATGGAACTCTTCGCAAAATGACGATATGTATTGAATCGCGCCGCATGGGCGGCTGTGATCAGGTGAATTCGAATGACTGATCTACCGGTAGAAGGCTTTGCCACCCCCAACGAAAACTCGGCCATGGTGCTACTGATCGACGATCAGGCCATGATCGGCGAGGCGGTGCGGCGAGGCCTGGCGCACGAAGAGAACATCGACTTCCACTTCTGCGCCGACCCCCACCAGGCCGTGGCCCAGGCCATGCGCATCAAGCCCACGGTGATTCTCCAGGACCTGATCATGCCCGGCCTCGATGGCCTGACCCTGGTGCGCGAATACCGCAACAACCCGGCCACCCAGGACATCCCGATCATCGTCCTGTCGACCAAGGAAGACCCGTTGGTCAAGAGCGCCGCCTTCGCCGCCGGGGCCAACGACTACCTGGTGAAACTGCCGGACACCATCGAGCTGGTGGCGCGCATTCGCTACCACTCGCGCTCCTACCTGACCCTGCTGCAGCGTGACGAGGCCTACCGCGCCCTGCGCGTGAGCCAGCAGCAGCTGCTCGACACCAACCTGATGCTGCAGCGGCTGATGAACTCCGATGGCCTGACCGGGCTGTCCAACCGCCGCCATTTCGACGAGTACCTGGAGCTGGAATGGCGCCGGGCCATGCGCGAGCAGCAGCAGATTTCCCTGCTGATGATCGATGTCGACTACTTCAAGGTGTACAACGACAGCTTCGGCCACCTGGCTGGCGATGAAGCCCTGCGCCAGGTCGCCGAAGCCATTCGCGGCTCGTGCGCGCGGCCAACCGACCTGCCGGCGCGCTACGGTGGCGAGGAATTCGCCCTGGTGCTGCCCAACACCTCGCCGGGCGGTGCGCGGCTGGTGGCCGAGAAGCTGCGCCAGACCATTCTCGGCCTGAAGATTCCGCATTCAGCGCCCCAGGCCGACTCGTTGCTGACCGTGAGCATCGGCCTGGCGACCCAGACGCCGGCCATCGGCAGCCATTGCCGGCAGTTGATTTCGGCGGCGGACAAGGGCCTGTACCTGGCCAAGAACAGCGGCCGCAACCAGGTTGGGATTGCCTGAGGGTTGTGGCGCCTGGCCGCCCGAGCGCCGCGTGCGGCGCATCGTGCGCGGCGCTGCTGTGCAAGTTGCCCAGGCCCTGCCCAACGGGCTGCCGCCGGGCCCTGGATCGGTTATACTCGCGGGCTTTTCACCGAATTCGCACGAGAGCCAGCTGCCCATGGAAATCCAACCGATCCTGAACACCATCAAGGACCTCACCGAGCGTTCCCTGTCCATTCGGGGGTATCTTTGACTACGATCACAAGCATGACCGCCTGATCGAAGTCAACCGCGAGCTCGAAGACGCCTCCGTCTGGAACAAGCCCGAGTACGCCCAGGCCCTGGGCCGCGAGCGCGCCATGCTGGCCCAGGTGGTCGAGACGTTGGACAAGATGGCCAACGGCCTGTCCGACTGCAAGGACCTGCTCGACATGGCCGTCGAGGAAGGTGACGAAGGCGCTGTCAGCGATGTCGAGACCGAGTTGCAGGCCCTGGAAGAATCCCTGGCCCAGCTTGAGTTCCGTCGCATGTTCAGCGGCGAGATGGACATGAACAACGCCTACCTGGACATCCAGGCCGGCTCCGGCGGCACCGAGGCCCAGGACTGGGCCAACATCCTGTTGCGCATGTACCTGCGCTGGGCCGACAAGCGTGGCTTCGACGCCACCATCATCGAACTGTCCGAAGGCGAAGTGGCCGGCATCAAGGGTGCCACCGTGCACATCAAGGGCGAGTACGCCTTTGGTTGGCTGCGCACCGAAATCGGCGTGCACCGCCTGGTGCGCAAGAGCCCGTTCGACTCCGGCGCCCGTCGCCACACCTCGTTCTCGGCGGTGTTCGTGTCCCCCGAGATCGACGACAAGGTCGAGATCGAGATCAACCCGTCGGACCTGCGCATCGACACCTACCGCTCCTCCGGTGCCGGTGGCCAGCACGTGAACACCACCGACTCCGCCGTGCGGATCACCCACGTGCCGACCAACACCGTGGTGGCTTGCCAGAACGAACGTTCCCAGCACGCCAACAAGGACACCGCCATGAAAATGCTGCGGGCCAAGTTGTACGAGCTGGAAATGCAGAAACGCAACGCCGCGTCCCAGGCGCTGGAAGACAGCAAGTCGGATATCGGCTGGGGCCACCAGATCCGCTCCTACGTGCTCGACGACTCGCGCATCAAGGACCTGCGTACCGGCGTCGAGCGCAGCGACTGCCAGAAGGTGCTGGACGGCGACCTCGACCAGTACCTGGAAGCGAGCCTCAAGCAGGGCCTGTAAGCCGCACACCACCGCCGCGATACCTGGCCAGCCGCCGGTATCGCGTGCCCTGCCCGGAAAGGGCAACGAATACCTGATGGAAACAAAGACGACATGAGCGACCTCAAGACCGAATCGCAAGACCTGCAACAGGAAGAAAACGCCCTGATCGCCCTGCGCAAGGAAAAACTTGCCGCCGAGCGTGCCAAGGGCAATGCCTTCCCCAACGACTTCCGTCGCGACAGCTACTGCAACGACCTGCAGAAACAGTACGCGGACAAGACCAAGGAAGAGCTGGAAGCAGCCGCGATCCCGGTCAAGGTTGCCGGTCGCATCATGCTCAACCGTGGCTCGTTCATGGTGATCCAGGACATGACCGGCCGTATCCAGGTCTACGTCAACCGCAAGACCCTACCGGAAGAAACCCTGGCGGCCGTGAAAACCTGGGACCTGGGCGACATCATCAGCGCCGAAGGCACCCTGGCCCGTTCCGGCAAGGGCGACCTGTACGTGGAAATGACCAACGTGCGCCTGCTGACCAAGTCGCTGCGCCCGCTGCCAGACAAACACCACGGCCTGACCGACACCGAGCAGCGCTACCGCCAGCGCTACGTCGACCTGATGGTCAACGAAGAAACCCGCCACACCTTCCGTGTGCGTTCGCAGGTGATCTCGCACATCCGCAAATTCCTCATCGAGCGCGACTTCCTCGAAGTCGAAACGCCGATGCTGCAAACCATCCCGGGCGGTGCAGCGGCCAAGCCGTTCGAAACCCACCACAACGCCCTGGACATGGCCATGTTCCTGCGCATTGCGCCGGAGCTGTACCTCAAGCGCCTGGTGGTCGGTGGTTTCGAGAAAGTGTTCGAGATCAACCGCAACTTCCGTAACGAAGGCGTGTCGACCCGTCACAACCCAGAATTCACCATGCTTGAGTTCTACCAGGCCTACGCCGACTACCGCGACAACATGGACCTCACCGAGGAACTGTTCCGCGAGCTTGCGCAGCTGGTACTGGGCAGCACCGACGTGCCATACGGCGACAAGGTGTTCCACTTCGGCGAGCCGTTCGTGCGCCTGTCGGTGTTCGACTCGATCCTCAAGTACAACCCAGAGCTGACGGCTGCTGACCTGCAGGACGTCGACCGCGCCCGTGACATCGCCAAGAAGGCCGGTGCCAAGGTGCTGGGCCACGAGGGCCTGGGCAAGCTGCAGGTGATGATTTTCGAAGAGCTGGTCGAGCACAAGCTGGAGCAGCCGCACTTCATCACCGAATACCCGTTCGAAGTGTCGCCACTGGCCCGTCGCAACGACGACAACCCGGCCGTGACCGACCGCTTCGAGCTGTTCATCGGTGGCCGCGAGATCGCCAACGCCTACTCCGAGCTCAACGATGCCGAGGACCAGGCCGAGCGCTTCCTGGCCCAGGTGGCCGAGAAGGATGCCGGTGACGACGAAGCCATGCACTACGATGCCGACTTCGTTCGCGCCTTGGAATACGGCATGCCGCCGACAGCCGGTGAAGGCATCGGCATCGACCGCCTGGTGATGCTGCTGACCAACTCGCCGTCGATTCGCGACGTGATCCTGTTCCCGCACATGCGTCCGCAGGCCTGAGTGATGTGAACAAGCCGCCTTTCGGGGCGGCTTTTTCTTGCCTGAAGCTTTATGTTGTCAGGGCCGGCCCTTTCGCGGGGCAAGCCCGCTGCTGTAGGAGCGGGCTTGCCCCGCGAAGAGGCCCGTACAGGCAACCCACTGTCCACGAGGTAACCACCGTGACCCCCGCAATGCCCCACCAAGGCGCTGCCGGCATCGCCACCGCCGTCGCCGAAAGCGTGCAATACCAGGGCCGCAAGACCGCCCGTCAAGGCAGCGAGCAGCGTCGCCAGCTGATTCTCGACGCCGCCATGCGCATCATCGTGCGCGATGGCGTGCGCGGCGTGCGCCATCGCGCGGTGGCTGCCGAGGCCGGTGTGCCGCTGTCGGCCACCACCTACTATTTCAAGGACATCGAAGACCTGCTCACCGACACCTTCGCCCAGTATGTCGAGCGCAGCGCCGCCTACATGGCCAAGCTCTGGGCCAACACCGAGGTGGTGCTGCGCGAACTGCTGGCCAAGGATGACGGCAGCGTCGCCTCGCGCGCGCGCCTGGCCGATGCAATCGCCCACATCGTGGCCGACTACGTTTCTCGCCAGTTGCTCACCCGCCGTGACTTCATCATGGCCGAGCAGGCCTTCCGCCAGGAGGCGCTGCTGTGCCCGCGCCTGGCGGAACTGGTGCAGGCCCACGAGCAGATTCTGCTGCACGGCGCACGCCACCTGCTGCAGGTGGTCGGCTCGCGGCAGCCAGAGCAGGACGCCCAGATGTTGACGGCGATTATCGTGCAGATGGAATATCAGGGCCTGCTCAAGGACGCCGATGCGCAAGCCGATGGGCAGATGCTCGCTATGCTTACCCGTTACCTGCACCTGGTGTTGGCATCGGCCTAAGCGGCGACCGAACCTTCAAGGAGAACCGGATGAAAGCCTGGCGTGTGGTGTTGTTGACGTTGTCATTCCTGCTGCTGGGCGGATGTCTGGTGACCTTCCACGAGCCGCTGCCGAGCAACCAGGCAGCGCCCAAGGCCCTGCTCGGCAAGTGGAGCAGCAAGGACGCCTGGGGCGAACCGCTCAAGCTGACCATCAGCCGTAGCGGCGGCGATGCCTACAAGGCCGTGGCCACGGCCAAGGGCAAGGCGCCTGAAGAATATGTGTTCACCGTGTCGCGCCACGGCAACCGCTGGTACCTGTCGGCCGGCGTGCCCAAGCGCCTGGGCGGCAACTTCATGATCGGCGGTTTCGATATCGTCGATGGCAAGGAACTGGTGCTCTACAACCTTGATGTCGAGCAGGTGCAGCAGGCTGTGGAGCACAAGGAACTGACCGGGCGCAGTACCCAGGTGGCCCAGGAGAACGGCGAAGGCGTGCTGATCGACAGCCCTTCGGCGCGGGTGCTGGCGTATTTGGATGACCCGGCCAACTCGGACCTTTTCGTCGAGGTGGCACGCTTCCAGCGGGCTGGCAAATGACCCTGTTTGCCTCTTCACGGGGCAAGCCCGCTCCTACAGATGATGTAGGAGCGGGCTTGCCCCGCGAAAGGGCCGGCCCAGGTATCTTGTTCTAGAAAGGAGTCCCAGGTGGACGAATACCAGCAAACCATCCGTGCCCTGTCTGACCGCATCGTCGCGGCGCAGACCCCGATCCGCGTGCTGGATGCGGTGAAATGGGACGATAACATCCGCCAGGGCTTCCTCAAGGCCAAGGGCAAGGAGCCACCTGCCGTCGACCGTGCCTATTACCAGGGCCGCCCGCTGGGCTTCGATTCCAGCGCCGTCAAGGCCGAGTTCCAGGGCATCGAGCGCGACATCATCCGCCAGCTTGGCCAGTTCAACCCGGTCGGGCAGATCATGAAGCGCATGTGCCGCGAATACCGCATGGTGGTGCGTATGCTCGAAGCGCGCGGCACCGAGGACTTCGGCCTGATCTCCCAGGAGCTCTACGGCGCCGCCTCCGACGCCTTCCACGCCGGTGACCCGACCCTGGCCGACCTGGGCCTGATGCTGTCGGACTACCTGAACAACATCGACGGCCGCGGCGACCTCAAGGACGAACCAAAGAACCTCACCGCCAAGGAGGCCGTGGACATCCTCCAGCGCCGCCTGAACAAGGTGTTCGGCGAGGCCGAGGAAACCATCCGCGTGTTCGAGTCCGACGGCATCGTCGCCGACGCGGCGGCCGGTGCCGACTACATCAAGGTGCGCGCCGACGCCATGTTCAACAGCCGCGACGTGCGCGCCCTGGAGGTGCATGAAGGGTTGGTGCACGTGGGCACCACGCTCAATGGCCTGAACCAGCCGATCTGCACCTTCCTGGCCAAGGGCCCGCCCTCGTCGACCGTGACCCAGGAAGGCCTGGCCATTCTGATGGAAGTGATCGCCTTCGCCTCCTACCCCAGCCGCCTGCGCAAGCTCACCAACCGCACCCGCGCCATCCACATGGTCGAGGAGGGCGCCGACTTCCTCCAGGTGTTCAATTTCTTCCGCGAGCAGGGCTTCGAAATGGCCCAGAGCTACAGCAACGCCAGCCGGGTGTTCCGCGGGTCGGTGCCCAATGGCCTGCCATTTACCAAGGACTTGTCCTACCTCAAGGGTTTCATCATGGTTTACAACTACATTCAGTTGGCCGTGAAGAAGGGCAAGCTTGAGCAGATTCCGCTGCTGTTCTGCGGCAAGACCACCCTGGAAGACATGCGTACCCTGCGCCAGCTGGTCGAAGAGGGGCTGGTCGAGCCGCCCAAGTACCTGCCCGAGCAGTTCCGCGACCTGAACGCCTTGTCGGCCTGGATGTGCTTCTCCAACTTCCTCAACCACCTGAGCCTGGACCGTATTGAAGCCGACTACGCGAACATTCTCTGAGTGGTTGCGCCTGCTGGCCCTGGGCATGTTGCTGCTGGGGCTGGGCGGCTGCAGCAGCCTGCTGTTCTACCCGGAGCCCGGCCAGGCATTCACCCCTGAGCGGGCCAAGGTTGCTTACCGCGACGTCAGCCTGACCACCGCCGACGGCGTGCGCCTGCACGGCTGGTGGTTGCCGGCCAAGGCCGGCGTTGCGCTCAAGGGCACCGTGCTGCACCTGCACGGCAACGGCGGCAACCTGCCGGGCCACCTGGGCGCCACTTATTGGCTGCCGGAACAGGGCTACCAGGTGTTGATGGTCGATTACCGTGGCTATGGCCTGTCCGAAGGCAAGCCGACCCTTCCCGAGGTCTACCAGGACATCGACGCCGCCATGGCCTGGCTTGCCAACGCCCCCGAAGCCAAAGGCAAGCCCCTGGTGTTGCTGGGCCAGAGCCTTGGCGGGGCGATGGCGATTCATTACCTGGCGGCCCATCCCGAGCAGCGTCAGCGCTTCAGCGCACTGGTGTTCGATGGTGTACCGGCCAGTTACCGTGCGGTTGGCCGCTACGCCCTGGGCACGTCGTGGCTGACCTGGCCGTTGCAGGTGCCGTTGTCGTGGCTGGTGCCCGACGGCGACAGTGCGATTCATTCGATCGAGCGCCTGGGCAGCCCGCCGAAGCTGTTCTTCCACAGCATCGACGACGACCTGGTGCCCATGGAGAGCGCCATCCGCCTGTACCAGCACGCGCCACCCCCGCGGGTGCTGCAACTGACCCGTGGCGGCCATGTGCAGACCTTTGCCGACCCCTTGTGGCGCCAGGTGATGCTGCGCTTTCTGGAAGACCCAAGCCATTTCAACGGCCTGCGGCGGCTTGCCGAAGTGCCCAACTACCCTGATGAGAAGAACCCGCAATGAGTGAAGAACGCAACGCCATCCCCCTGATTCTGACTGGCCTTGGCAGCATCATCGTCACGGTGGGGGCCCTCTGGTACTACGGCTATCTGCATTTCGCCAAGCCCGAGGACGCGCTGTTGCTGCAGGAGTACACCATGCTCAAGACTATCCCCGGCGAGGACTACAAGGTGTCGCTGGACCCGGCCGCGCAGGTGGCGCAGTGCGTGGATGGCGTGCTGGTGCTGTTCGATACCGAGCAGAAGGGCCTGACCGGGGTGTTGGTGGACAGCCGCAAGCGCGCGGTGCGCTGCATGGGCGAGGAAACCCCGCAGCAGGTGCAGTGAGCCGAGCTGATCTGGTCAAGTAATTTTGGACACCGATTAAGGTTTATGCCGCCGCTTTGAGCTTTTCCTCCATGGCTACCGGTGTTTCATAGCCGTTGTAGCTGTGGAGGCGCTTGAGGTTGTAGCGCATCAGA
>NZ_VWXK01000069.1 GCF_011752565.1 Pantoea sp. Ap-967 | reverse complement strand
ATCGAGTAGGAGGCGGGTTCGCACCCGCCGTCCTCTCACACCACCGTGCGTACGGTTCCGTACACGGCGGTTCAGGTTATACGGCTAAGCCGGTTGATCGTATCCAGTATTGAGACCAGTCCGAGTTGATCCCACAGTTTCTTCGGCAGCGCCTGATTCATATGTGACGCCCCTGAGTTCCACCATGGGCCTCGGCCATTGGAGGCCGACCTGCAAGCGCGCTCCTCGCTGAGGCCTAGCCGCATCAAGTTGCGCGCCCTTGTGGAGGGCTGCTTCCATTGGCGCCAGATGGCGCAGCGGAGTTTATGCCTAACCCAGCTATCCAACTTCTCAAACGGCCGCTTGCTCTGGCTGAGCTTGAAGTAACCTGCCCAGCCGCGCAGTACAGGGTTTATCCGCACGATGGTGTTCGCCACCCTGTGACTTCGTGCTCCACGCAGTAACTCCGCAAGCCGGTCCCGCAGACGACTCAAACTCGTCGCAGCCACGCGCAACCTTGGCCTTTGATGCCAGCTCATTCCATAGCCCAAGAAGTCGCATTCCCAGGCCCTTGCGACACGGCTCTTCCTCCGATTCACCGTCAGTTTCAGACGTTGTTTCAGGAAGCACTCAACACTCTCAAGCACCCGTTTGCCAGCCCTCTGACTACGGACATAGATGTTCGCATCATCGGCGTAGCGCACGAAACAATGACCCCGCCTCTCGAGCTCACGATCAAGTTCGTCGAGCAGGATATTCGACAGCAACGGCGAAAGCGGGCCGCCTTGCGGCGTCCCCTCCTGCCGTTGGCTCACGATACCGCCCGACATAACCCCGGCTTCGAGGTAGCGGCGGATGAGCCTGAGCACTCGCCTATCTTCGACACGACGCTGCAAGCAAGCCATCAGGATGTCGTGATTGACCCGATCAAAGAATTTCTCCAGATCAAGCTCCACACACCAGCGATGGCCCGCAGCCACGTGGGCACGGGCTGTCTCGACAGCCTGGTGGGCGCTTCTGCCCGGACGAAAACCGTAGCTACAGTCCGAGAACGAAGGGTCGAAGATGGGTGTGAGCTGTTGCAGCAGCGCTTGCTGGATCAGACGGTCCACGACGCTGGGGATTCCCAGTTGTCGTGTGCCGCCCTGCGGTTTGGGAATTTCGACCGCCCGTACTGCCTGAGGATGGTATTCACCAGCCAGCAGCCTGACCTTGAGAGTTGGCCAATACTGTTTCACGTAGCCTGCCAAGTCAGCGACCGTCATGCCATCGGCACCCGGCGCTCCCTTGTTGCTGACCACGCGTTGATACGCACGCTTGAGGTTGGCCGGTGCGAGCACCCGCTCCATCAGCGTGTCCGGCTCCGCGTTCGTCCACGTTACTGACGCCGTCGGCACCTTTGCACTGTCAGGCATCATCCTCGGCTTCTGGCCGGGACTCGGGGTGACAGTTTCCGCTGTGGGAAATTTCTGCATTACGGCTACCAACGAGACAGTGACGCCTACTGGCGGCATAACCTGTTCGGCCCTTGGTGGCGCGGTTGACCGCCACTTACTACGGCTTCGGCTGACTTCTGCACGCTCATCCCGTCGCCTCTCGACGCTCGGTAGCACAGTGGCAAACGTGCAGATCTCCCAGGGTAATTCGCGCGACCTTCCTGCTTATGCCTGTCGGATCTACGTCCCAGCGTTCCGTGCAAGTATTGGGCTTTGGCAGTCATTGCTACCTCACCCCGCTGTGCCGCCTCTTATCCGCTTCCTGTTCGTCAGGCCAGCATTTTGCCTCGGGCTTCCTTCAGATTCGCAGTCGCCCACGACACCCTTGCCTCTGGCTAACACTTCCCCTTGCCGGGTGTGTAGAGGACTTGCACCTCCAAGTCTCCTGCTTTGGCCACCACAGCCAAGCAGGTTGCGCTAACGCGCAACGCGCCATGCCTGGCGCACAACGACAAAG
>NZ_VWXK01000068.1 GCF_011752565.1 Pantoea sp. Ap-967 | reverse complement strand
GTTCGGCATAGCTCAGTTGCTGCTCACCGAACAGCAAAGCCGGTGCGTCAGGCGTCGCCTGCACACGCTGCTCGAACAGCCCGTGCACGGTCTGGTTCAGGTCGTACGGGGTGGCGGTAGCGTTGAAACGTTCGAGCAACTGCGTGCGCTCGTCGCTATCGAGCATCGGCAGTTCGCACAAACGTGCCTGCGGCATCGCGACAATGGACTGCAGCAGGTTGAGCCAGTGGCGCCCCAGCCGCTCAGCAGTCGCCGCATTGAACAGATCGGTCGCATAGGTCAACGCAGCACCTATCCCGTCGGCGCGCTCATAGGTATCCAGTGAGAGATCGAACTGCGCCGACTGACCAAGCCAGCTCAGTTGCTGGATCTGCAAAGGGCCCTGGGAGGCAGGCTCGGCGGAGGGCAACGCCGCACCCTTGTGGTTGAATAACACTTGGAACAGCGGGCTGTAGCTGAGATTACGCTCCGGCTGTAGCACCTCCACCAACTGTTCGAAGGGCAAATCCTGGTGCGCCTGAGCGGCTAGTACCTGCTGACGCGTGTAGCTGAGAAACTGATCGAAGCGCTGCTGGTCGTCGATTTCAGCCTTGAGCACCTGGGTGTTGACGAAAAAGCCGATCAGCCCTTCAGTCTCGACCCGGTTACGGTTGGCAACAGGAACGCCCACGCGGATGTCGACCTGGCCACTGTGACGATGCAGCAGCAGCTGGAACGAGGCCAATAGCAACATGAACGGTGTCACCCCATGCGACCTGGCCAGGTCCAACAGGCGCTGGGAGAGTGCTGCAGGCACCTGCACGTCAAGGCGTGCGCCCTGGAAACGCTGCTCAGCAGGCCGAGGGTAATCCAGCGGCAACGCCAACACTGGCTGCTCACCCCCCAGCTGTTCGAGCCAGAATGCTTGTTGCCGCTCACGCTCACCCGCCTCCATCCAGTGGCGTTGCCACAAGGCATAGTCGGCGTATTGGATCGGCAAGGGTGGCAGGTTGGCCGGCAGGCCATGGGCAAACTCGGCATACAAGCGTGTCAGGTCGTCGACCATGACCTGCATCGACCAGCCATCAGCAACGATATGATGCAGCGTCAGCACCAACACATGGTCGTCTTCACCCATGCCCCAGAGCCGCAGACGGTACAGTGGCCCCTGCGCCAGATCGAATAGTTGCTGGGTTTCGGCCTCGATACGAGCACGCAACGACGCCTCCAGGTCCAAGCCTGTAAGCGGCTCGAATGGCTCGACCTGCAGATCCACCGGACTGCTTTCGTGAATCTGCTGCAACGCCCCGTGAGGGCCTTCCAGCAACGTCGTGCGCAACGCTTCATGGCGTGCGACCACGCCCTGGAACGCCCGCTCCAGTGCCGGGACATCCAGGGCACCGCGCAAGCGCAGGGCCACTGGAATGTGGTAGGCAGTGCTGCTCGGGTCCAGCTGCCATAGGAACCACTGGCGCTCCTGGGCATAGGAGAGCTGCAACGGCTCGGCCGGGTCGCGCTTGAAGATCGGTGCCACGGCAAACAAGTTGATGCCTTTCTGCTTGAGCAGCACCGCCAGCGCCTTGCGCTCTTTCAGGGGAAGCGCCCCAACCGACTCAATCAACTCTCGCACCCCAAACTCCTTACTAGGAAATTAGTTTTTCCAATTCGCTAGTGGATAAACGTTTGAGGGCCTCCAAGGATTTAGCCAATTCTTCATCAAGGTGTGAGTGCACCGGCGGTGTGCTCGAGATCTGGCCACAGAAGGCTTCCAGGGTCGGCGAATCGAATAGAAGCCTGATCGGCACCTCGGTGCCCAGACTATGACGAATGCGCCCGATCACCTGCGTGGCCAGCAGTGAATGACCACCCAGCTCGAAGAAGTGCGCCTGCAGACCGACGGGCCCGCATTGCAGTACATCCTCCCAGATTGCCGCAACCT
This sequence comes from Pantoea sp. Ap-967, assembly GCF_011752565.1. Classification (GTDB taxonomy): domain Bacteria; phylum Pseudomonadota; class Gammaproteobacteria; order Pseudomonadales; family Pseudomonadaceae; genus Aquipseudomonas. Next base: position 321 of record NZ_VWXK01000068.1, on the reverse strand, counting down.
GACGCTGCAAGTCGGTGACCGGCGCCAGATAAGCATCCTGATCCTGGGCCTGCGGGCTCGGCAACTGGCGCCGGTCGAGCTTGCCGTTGGGGCTCAACGGCAAGGCGTCCAGGAACAGCCACTGGGCCGGCACCATGTACTCCGGCAGGCTGCGCGACAACTGCGCCTTCAGCGCCTCGACCGTCGCCTCGCCCACCACGTACGCCACCAGTTGCTGCTCCACCACCAACACCGCCGCCTCGCGCACCTGCGCTTGCTCCAGCAGCCGGGCCTCGATCTCGCCAAGCTCGATACGCAACCCGCGCAGCTTCACCTGGTGGT
>NZ_VWXK01000067.1 GCF_011752565.1 Pantoea sp. Ap-967 | reverse complement strand
GTAAGCGATCCATAAACCCCACCCGTTAAATGAAGGACGGGGAAATCATGTATTCGAGTCGGGCACCTGCCCCGCTTGAGTCTTTAACCCGAACAACTGGTCAGCTAGCTGTCGGCCTCGCTCCAGCCCCTCCGCAGTCAACCAGATGGATTTGTTTCTATTAACTGGATCACTGATGAAACCCCGTTCATGCAGTCGATTCATGATCTCGAAGTCAAATCCTTTCCACGCGTTACCTTTGTCGGAGCTATAGGCTGCCAACAAGGCAAGCACTGCGTCTTCAATCAGTTTTTCGTCGTATTCCATGGTCGTTACCCCGCTCTTGTCCTTAAAGCGCTTCGTAGGCCCCATCTGACCCACGATGGAGGAGCACTTAACTATGTATTTTAGGCGTGCAATTCCACGGCAGCAGCGCTTCGTAGTCTTCCACGGAGGACGTCTGCGGCAGGCGTTCCAGCACGTGGCGCAGCCACGCATAGGGCTCTTGGCCGTTGGCTTTGGCCGTCTCGACCAGGCTGTAAAGTTGCGCACTGGCCGTCGCCCCTCTGGGCGTGTCACTGAACAACCAGTTCTTTCTGCCGATGACAAACGGGCGGATCGCACGCTCGGCTGCGTTGTTGTCGATCGGTAAGCAGCCGTGCTCGATGTAGCGTTCCAACTTGCTCCAGTTGCTGGCCAAGTAGCCGATGGCCTTGCCCAAGGCATTCTGCGTCGTGACCTGAGGTTGCGTTTTCTCTACCCAGCTTTTCAGCTGAGCCAGCAATGGCAGGCTGCGCTCCATGCGGGCAGCCTTACGATCATCATCGCTGCCGTCCTTAAGGTCGCGCTCGATGCCATACAGCTTGTTGATCAAGTTCAGGGCGATGTCTGCGCGCCCGGTTTTACCCTTGGGCTGCACGTTCTGCGCTTCGACGAACTTGCGGCGCGCGTGCACCCAGCAGCCCAACCGCTCCACGCCGTCCTGTGCAGCCAGCGCGTTGTAACCGGCGTAGTCGTCGGTCATGACATAGCCGCGATAGCCATCCAGCAGGCGCGTCGGCACCTCCTGCGCTCGGCTGGCGGTGTAGTCGAAAAGGATCACTGGCCGATCAGGTGGGCCACCGGTTTGTACCCACATCCAAGATTGGCTACTGGGCTCACGGCCGGGCTCTTTCAACACCTGCACACGTGTTTCATCACAGTGGATGATCCGACTGCTCAACAGGCTTTCGCGCATCAGATTCAGCAGCGGTTGGAAGTGCTCGCTGCATTGAATCACCCAGCGTGCCAGGGTTTGGCGCGAGATATCGATACCGTGGCGCCCCAACACTTTTTCGAAGCGATGAAGCGGTAGGCCGTCTACGTATTTGGTGGTGAGCAGCATGGCCAGCACACTCGGGCTAGCCATGCTCTTCTCGATCACCTGGGCAGGCTTGTCCGCGGTTACGGGCGCTGACTCGCAGTCCCGGCAGCCGTACACCTTGCGAACATGTTTGATGACGCGAATCTGCATCGGGACGATTTCAAGCTGTTCGCTGATCTCTTCACCAATGGCATGTTTGCGGCAGCCACAAGCGCACGTCAGCTCATGCTCGGGCAGTTCGTGGACAACCTCGATACGCGGCAAATCAGCCGGCAGTGGTTTGCGTTTACCACGGCGCTTGGTCGGTGCAACGACTTCTTCGTCGCCGGCCTCATCCAAGGGTTCTGCCAGGCTTTCCGCTTCGTCGAAGAGCGGCAACTGTGGCGTCGCCGCATCGCCTGTCTGCTCGGTCTTGCGCCCGAACAGACGCTGGCGCAACAGCGTAACTTCCTCTTCGAGATGAACGATCTTGCCCTTGTCGGACGCCCGCTCGTTGATTATCTGCTCAAGCAGTTGCTTGAGCAGAACAGGATCGTCAGGAAGGTCTTCGGGCATGGAAATCATGCCGCGGATTATACCGAATCAGGCGACGTATCGAGGCGTCAATACCTGATGCGGACGGTTGCGCCAGAGGTCGAAGCCGTCGAGTAGCCAGTTCAGTTCCTGAACGGTCAGTACGATGGCCACGTCAGTCGGATCGGGTGAGGTTTTGAACCGTTCGGAGTCCAGGCGTTTGAGCCAGAGGCAGAAGCCGTTGCGTTCCCAGTACAAGATCTTCACGCGGTTGCGCGGCTTGTTGAGGAAGACGAAAAGCACCGGGTCGAACACCGCCACTTTGATATCGAGTTCGACCAGCGCAGCCAGGCCATCGATGGACTTTCGGAAGTCGACGGGCTTGGGGTAGAGATAGACTTTTTCGACTTTGGCGTCGGGGCGCATCATCGTCGGCAGACTCCAGAAAGAAATCGGGAGCACAGCATCGGGGATCAGGTAAGCGCTTTAAATGTGGGGTTCATGGAGCGCTTAC
>NZ_VWXK01000066.1 GCF_011752565.1 Pantoea sp. Ap-967 | reverse complement strand
GAGAAGATTAAAACCATCACCTTTGGAGCGGTAGATAGTGGTTTTTGGCTTTAGCGTTCTGTTTTAGGAACGATGGATTAGCGCTGCTGTGCAGCGCATCGCGAGCTTTGCTCGCTCCTACCCGGCCGGTGTGCGACCTGTGGAAACGGGTTTACCCGCGAAGGCCGGCACATCCAGCAACAACTGATGCCATCCGTTTCTGCATTTGCTGTAGGAAATTTCCCAAACTTCCCTGACCCCAAACCTACCCACCGCCAGGCTGCTAGGTTCCAGGCTTCCATCTTCAATACCGAGGTGAGCCATGGGTCAACGCATGAATATTTTCGGCCGGGGCCAGGGACTGGACGGCGACGAAACCACGACTGGTGCCATCTGCATTGCAGGCCAGGCCAGAGGCCGTGTGCACGGCAGCGACTGGCTGCTCAAAGGCGACAAGACCACCACCTGCCCCCGTTGCGGTGTCGCAGGCACCATCGTCGAAGGCGAACAGCGCTGGAAGCAGGACAACATCCCTACCGCCGTCGACGGCTCGTTGGTGGAATGCGGCTGCCCCCTGGGTGGCAATCGCGTCGTCGCGCCTTTAGGCCGAGGGCCCACACCGCGCAACATGGGAGCAGCCTATGAAGCGCCACCACAAACCCGCGCCAGTGCCCAGGTCAGCAATACCTACCAGCCCACAGCGCTCCAGCCTTCGTCTGCCCCCCAAGCCATGGAGCCTGGCTTCTACATCGTGCCGCGGTGCATGACGTATCAAGAGGTACTGACGGAGCTCGGCGCTCCCCAGGCCAACCTACCGCGCTCGATTCTTGAGCGCTTGAATCCGACCTATCAAAAAGGGTTCAAAGCCGGCGAGATCTTCGTGATCGGCGATGGCCTGAGCCGGCCGGTTTGTACTCAGCAAGAGCTGTATGCGATGAGCGCGGCGACGACGGTGCGAGAAGATTTGGCACGTATGACGCCTGAAGAAGCTGAATTCATGATGCAGCATCAGGCCGAGATTGCCGGGTTGCTCAGTGATGTGAGCCTTGCAATGGGCGTGAGCCAAGCGATGATGGCGAAGGCGCTGGATAACCTCACTACCACGTTGCGTAGTATTGAAAGGCTACACCAGCAGCAATTTGCCAAACATGGACACCTACGCAGTCCCGAATTCTTTGAAGCACGTCAAAAACTGTTCAAACAGTTAGACGCCAATCTGAAACTAACCTTCCTCAACAAGCACATGCAATTAGGCACCTACGATACACTGCGCCGTGCAGCACCGGAAATGAAGGCAAGTGCAAACGAGTCAAATTTAAGGAATCAGGTAATTTCTTCGGCGGTTTGGCCGGTGGATCTCTGGCAGCTGGAGCCGCGACGGTAGCTGCAGGGTTCGCCTGTGCCGGAACCGCGCCACTGTGCGCAATAGTTGTGATAGGCGCTGGGTCAACAGTGGGGAGCCTATTGGGAATGGCAGGAGGAGAGACGGTTGGCGAGACCATTTACGAATACGTAGAAAGCAACTAGGAGTGCGACATGCTAAAACTTCTGGCTTTATGCATCCCTTGGGCGATGATTCTGACTGGCCTAGGCATTTATTTTCGACTCGCCTGCAGCCGAGACTTCCATACCACCATGTCCGCTCTCTCAACTAGCAGATACCTTATGAAAATGTCACCCCTATGGGGCCCTCAGGGCATCTGGGGCCGTTTTCTATTAACGTGTACCGCTTCAGGAATTCTATTTTGGCCGGTGAAACAGCGCCATATTAAACTCGGATTGATTGACCCTCATGAATTGAATGAGTTTCCTCAAATCATAAAAACACAATTCATTATCGGAAATTTACTGATGTATCCAGGTGCGGCATTGGCATTCGCGGCCTTTCAATTTTACCGCTAGCTCACCGTTACGACTGTAGGTAACTGGAAGCTATAGAGGGAGGAGTAATGAACACTGACGAGTATGGCAGAGACAGCCTATATGAATACTGAAAATGAGTAGTTTCCTTGATTCAGCATGGGGACTGGGATTTGCCTTGATGCCTTTTGCCCTCTTAGCATTCAGCATGATTCTATTAGTGCAACTCGCCTCCCTAAAAAGCTATAAAACGCTTGAAAAATCCTTGAGCAGAAGTGAGTGTCTGATACGTGCAACACAACTGTGGGGTTGTAAACCCTGTACTCTAGAGTCTCGGTAATCGCCATGTTGAGTGGAACTGCCTTGCACCCTCAATTTTTTATAAGGCGTGGGTTGTTGGATCCCAGTGACGCTTTGAGGCTACCAACCAGTCTGAGGAAAAAAATCCGAATGGCCTCCTGCTCATTAATTGCAGGGTTTGTCTGGCTATCGGTAGCGGCTGTGCTCATCGAGTTCAACAAGTAAAGCGATTGGGCGCTGCTTTGCAGCGCATCGCGAGCTTTGCTCGCTCCTACGGGGGGTTGTGCAGTTGTGAGTTGTGCAGGGCCCGGGTAGGAGCGAGCAAAGCTCGCGATGCGCCGCGCAAGCGGCGCGCTGTTACTTGCCAGCCGTCAGTGCGTTGTAGCTGGTCATCAGGTTGCGGTAGTCCGGAATATGGTTGGAGCACAGCGCCGCCAAGCCTTCGATATCGTTGCGCCAGTCGCGGTGCAGCTCGCAGGCCACGCCGAACCAGGTCATCAGTTGCGCGCCCGCCTGGCTCATGCGGTCGTGGGCGGCATCACGGGTCATTTCGTTGAAGGTGCCG
>NZ_VWXK01000065.1 GCF_011752565.1 Pantoea sp. Ap-967 | reverse complement strand
CCGTAAGCGTCCAGGGAAGTCACATTGCGATGGCCTAGCTGCAACCCTTTTAGGGGTGAGGTCACTGCCTCGTCCAAACCATAGTCTGAACAGTAATATGCGGATGACTTTCCAATGGCTCCCATTCATCCAGGAAGACAAACCCCTGTTTCAAATAGAAGCTTGAGGCTCTAGCGTTTTCAGGAGAGACATCCAGAAAAACGCCGTCAAAACCTCTCTCAGTGCATCGAGCCTTTACGATATCCACCAGTTCTTTTGCGATGCCAGAGCCCCTAGCCGCAAGCTCTACCCACATCGCGATCAAATTGAAACGCTTTGACTCACTGACTGCGGCACCGACCATCCCGACGGGCCTGCCTTCGTCGAACGCCAGCCAGAACTCGGTTCCCGTAGATGAGGCTCGTTGTTTCCACTGGTCACAGTCATAGGCAGCAGCAGTCTTGTAACTGACGCCAAAGGCTGTTGGCGTATCCAGAAGCGCGGCAAGCCTGACGCGCTTGAGTAACATCCAGTCGTCCTCGCTTGTTGCTCGAATGCGCATATCTGTCCTTAGTATCGTTTGTCCGAGGGGGTACGGGAAATGGGCCCTCGCAGATCAGCCACCTATCCACTGATGCGGCAGCAGTTGTTCGATCTGATTTGCCTTCTGCGTTGGCAGCCGCGTCAGTACATCCTTGAGATAGGCATACGGATCATGCCCATTCATCCGCGCCGACTGGATCAAACTCATGATGGCCGCAGCCCGCTTACCGCTGCGCAGCGACCCGGCAAACAACCAATTCGAGCGCCCGAGTGCCCATGGCCGTATCTGGTTCTCGACCTGGTTGTTATCGATGGGCACAGCCCCATCGTCGAGGTAGCGCGTCAGCGCTACCCAACGTTTCAGGCTGTAGTCGAGGGCTTTAGCCGTGGCTGATCCGTTGGGCACCTGGTCGCGCTGAGCCAACATCCAGTCATGCAGTGTTTTGCTGATCGGCACCGCCATTTCTTGGCGTATTCGCCAGCGATCTTCGTCGATCATGTCCAGCGCTTGGCGCTCGATCTCGTACAAACCGCTGATTGAGTGCAAGGCCTGTTCAGCCAGCTGACTTTTATTCGCCACATGTAGGTCGAAAAACTTGCGACGAGCGTGGGCCATGCAGCCGATTTCAGTGATGCCTTGCTCAAACCCGGCTTTGTAGCCAGCGAAGTCGTCGCAGACCAGCTTGCCGTTCCAGTCACCCAGGAAGTTGCGTGCATGTTCGCCAGCACGGCTTGGGCTGAAGTCGTAAACCACCGCTTTGAGCGCCGAAAACGGCGTGGTGCTGTAGGCCCAGACATAGGCCCGGTGGGTTTTCTTCTCGCCTGGCGCAAGCATTTGCACCGGTGTTTCATCAGCGTGAATCACGCCCTGCTCCAGCACCGCTTCACGTAGCGCATCGACTAACGGCTGGAGCCGCACACCGGTTTGCCCAACCCATTGCGCCAAGGTCGAGCGAGCAATGGCCAGTCCGGCGCGGCCAAAGATTTTCTCCTGCCGGTACAGCGGCAAGTGATCGGCAAACTTGGCCACCATCACGTGGGCCAACAAACCTGCGGTCGGGATACCTTTGTCGATGACTTGGGCTGGTACCGGCGCTTGGGTCAGTGTTTCGCACTGACGGCAGGCCCATTTGCCGCGTACATGTTGCTCGACGGTAAACACGCCCGGCGTGTAATCCAGCTTCTCGCTGACGTCTTCGCCGATGCGTTGGAGCTGGCAACCACAGGCGCACTGAGTGTTTTCGGGTTCATGGCGAATGACGATGCGTGGAAACTGCGGCGGCAAGGGCGCACGTTTCGGGGATTGCCGTGGTTCGGACTGTGGCACAGCTGGGAGGAGCTGCTTTAGCTCGGCCTCGATAGCTTCAAGGTCTGTGTCGAGCAGGTCATCCAGCAAGCTGCCTTGCGCCGGGCTCATTTGCTCGCTGCGCTTGGCAAACTTGTGGCGTTTGAGCAGGGCGATTTCGAACTTGAACTGTTCGATGAGGATTTCATCGTTCTGGATCTTCTCGCTCATCGCCTCGACCTGGGACTGCAACTGCAACGCCTGTGCCGCCAAGGCACGAAGCTGTTCCGGGGTCATCTGGTCGAGGTTGGGCGAGAAAGTCATGCCGCCGATTGTGCCAGAGCAGGCGCGGGACGACGACAAGTAGACCGGCCAAATGGCCGGCGTTTACAGCACGCTTATCACACCGCCGGCGCCAAGGCGCTGCCACGGCAGGCCCAGTACCAATGCCTGGAGTTGTTCGTTGTCGAGCTCGACCTCGCAGCCATGGCGAATGCCGGGCCAGTGGAACTTGCCTTGGTTAAGTCGCCGCGCTGCAAGCCAGACGCCGACACCGTCATGCACCAGCACTTTCATCCGGTTGGCCCGGCGATTGGCGAACAGGTAAGCGCAGTGCGGCTTCGCCGCACCAAACACCGCGATCACTCGGGCTAAAGCGGTTTCGGTACCGGCGCGCATGTCCATCGGCTCGGTGGCCAGCCAGATCGCATCGATGCGGATCATTGAGCGATCGCCCGAATAAATTGCGCACAACCCTCGGGATCCGAGGCTGGCCATTTTACCGTGATCACTTGTCCGGCCACGGGCAACTCGATGATCACTGACGCTTCGACTGGCCGTTTAGGTGCGGCTTTTAGCGGGACGAATGCCGGTAGTGGAGCCGCTGCGGGCTGATTTCGATAGAGCGGCAGCCATTTGCGGATGACGTTGGCATTGATGCCGTGGGTGATGGCGACACTGGACACGGTTGCGCCAGGTTGCAGGCATTCCTGAACGACCCGGGCCTTGAACGGTTTGGGATAAGAGCTACGTTGGCGCATGGAAATCCTGGCGATAAGGGTGATCGCGTCCGCTTGAAAATACGCGGACACCATCGCCCTTAAAACTGGAGTTCGGAAGGTGAGTTTGCCGGACGCTTACG
>NZ_VWXK01000064.1 GCF_011752565.1 Pantoea sp. Ap-967 | reverse complement strand
ATGCGAATTTTCGGCGAATGTCGTCTTCACAGTATAACCAGATTGCTTGGGGTTATATGGTCAAGTGAAGAAGCGCATACGGTGGATGCCTTGGCAGTCAGAGGCGATGAAAGACGTGGTAGCCTGCGATAAGCTTTGGGGAGTCGGCAAACAGACTGTGATCCAGAGATCTCTGAATGGGGGAACCCACTCAGCATAAGCTGAGTATCTTGTACTGAATACATAGGTGCAAGAGGCGAACCAGGGGAACTGAAACATCTAAGTACCCTGAGGAAAAGAAATCAACCGAGATTCCCTTAGTAGTGGCGAGCGAACGGGGACCAGCCCTTAAGTTGGTTTGAGATTAGTGGAACGCTCTGGAAAGTGCGGCCATAGTGGGTGATAGCCCCGTACACGAAAATCTCTTGTCAATGAAATCGAGTAGGACGGAGCACGAGAAACTTTGTCTGAACATGGGGGGACCATCCTCCAAGGCTAAATACTACTGACTGACCGATAGTGAACCAGTACCGTGAGGGAAAGGCGAAAAGAACCCCGGAGAGGGGAGTGAAATAGAACCTGAAACCGTATGCGTACAAGCAGTGGGAGCCTACTTTGTTAGGTGACTGCGTACCTTTTGTATAATGGGTCAGCGACTTATATTCAGTGGCGAGCTTAACCGAATAGGGGAGGCGTAGCGAAAGCGAGTCTTAATAGGGCGTTTAGTCGCTGGGTATAGACCCGAAACCGGGCGATCTATCCATGGGCAGGTTGAAGGTTAGGTAACACTGACTGGAGGACCGAACCGACTACCGTTGAAAAGTTAGCGGATGACCTGTGGATCGGAGTGAAAGGCTAATCAAGCTCGGAGATAGCTGGTTCTCCTCGAAAGCTATTTAGGTAGCGCCTCATGTATCACTGTAGGGGGTAGAGCACTGTTTCGGCTAGGGGGTCATCCCGACTTACCAAACCGATGCAAACTCCGAATACCTACAAGTGCCGAGCATGGGAGACACACGGCGGGTGCTAACGTCCGTCGTGAAAAGGGAAACAACCCAGACCGTCAGCTAAGGTCCCAAAGTCATGGTTAAGTGGGAAACGATGTGGGAAGGCTTAGACAGCTAGGAGGTTGGCTTAGAAGCAGCCACCCTTTAAAGAAAGCGTAATAGCTCACTAGTCGAGTCGGCCTGCGCGGAAGATGTAACGGGGCTCAAACCATGCACCGAAGCTACGGGTGTCATCTTTGATGACGCGGTAGAGGAGCGTTCTGTAAGCCTGTGAAGGTGAGTTGAGAAGCTTGCTGGAGGTATCAGAAGTGCGAATGCTGACATGAGTAACGACAATGCGAGTGAAAAACTCGCACGCCGAAAGACCAAGGTTTCCTGCGCAACGTTAATCGACGCAGGGTTAGTCGGTCCCTAAGGCGAGGCTGAAAAGCGTAGTCGATGGAAAACAGGTTAATATTCCTGTACTTCCAGTTATTGCGATGGAGGGACGGAGAAGGCTAGGCCAGCTTGGCGTTGGTTGTCCAAGTTTAAGGTGGTAGGCTGAGATCTTAGGCAAATCCGGGATCTTAAGGCCGAGAGCTGATGACGAGTGCTCATTAGAGCGCGAAGTGGTTGATGCCATGCTTCCAAGAAAAGCTCCTAAGCTTCAGATAACTGGGAACCGTACCCCAAACCGACACAGGTGGTTAGGTAGAGAATACCAAGGCGCTTGAGAGAACTCGGGTGAAGGAACTAGGCAAAATGGCACCGTAACTTCGGGAGAAGGTGCGCCGGCGAGGGTGAAGGACTTGCTCCGTAAGCCCATGCCGGTCGAAGATACCAGGCCGCTGCGACTGTTTATTAAAAACACAGCACTCTGCAAACACGAAAGTGGACGTATAGGGTGTGACGCCTGCCCGGTGCCGGAAGGTTAATTGATGGGGTTAGCGCAAGCGAAGCTCTTGATCGAAGCCCCGGTAAACGGCGGCCGTAACTATAACGGTCCTAAGGTAGCGAAATTCCTTGTCGGGTAAGTTCCGACCTGCACGAATGGCGTAACGATGGCGGCGCTGTCTCCACCCGAGACTCAGTGAAATTGAAATCGCTGTGAAGATGCAGTGTATCCGCGGCTAGACGGAAAGACCCCGTGAACCTTTACTATAGCTTTGCACTGGACTTTGAATTTGCTTGTGTAGGATAGGTGGGAGGCTTTGAAGTGGGGACGCCAGTTCTCATGGAGCCATCCTTGAAATACCACCCTGGCAACTTTGAGGTTCTAACTCAGGTCCGTTATCCGGATCGAGGACAGTGTATGGTGGGTAGTTTGACTGGGGCGGTCTCCTCCCAAAGAGTAACGGAGGAGTACGAAGGTGCGCTCAGACCGGTCGGAAATCGGTCGTAGAGTATAAAGGCAAAAGCGCGCTTGACTGCGAGACAAACACGTCGAGCAGGTACGAAAGTAGGTCTTAGTGATCCGGTGGTTCTGTATGGAAGGGCCATCGCTCAACGGATAAAAGGTACTCCGGGGATAACAGGCTGATACCGCCCAAGAGTTCATATCGACGGCGGTGTTTGGCACCTCGATGTCGGCTCATCACATCCTGGGGCTGAAGCCGGTCCCAAGGGTATGGCTGTTCGCCATTTAAAGTGGTACGCGAGCTGGGTTTAGAACGTCGTGAGACAGTTCGGTCCCTATCTGCCGTGGACGTTTGAGATTTGAGAGGGGCTGCTCCTAGTACGAGAGGACCGGAGTGGACGAACCTCTGGTGTTCCGGTTGTCACGCCAGTGGCATTGCCGGGTAGCTATGTTCGGAAGAGATAACCGCTGAAAGCATCTAAGCGGGAAACTTGCCTCAAGATGAGATCTCACTGGGATCTTGAATCCCCTAAAGGGCCGTCGAAGACTACGACGTTGATAGGTTGGGTGTGTAAGCGCTGTGAGGCGTTGAGCTAACCAATACTAATTGCCCGTGAGGCTTGACCATATAACACCCAAGCAATTTGCGCA
>NZ_VWXK01000063.1 GCF_011752565.1 Pantoea sp. Ap-967 | reverse complement strand
TGGTGGTGGAGCAGCAACTGGTGGCGTACGTGGTAGGCGAGGCGACGGTCGAGGCGCTGAAGGCGCAGTTGTCGCGCAGCCTGCCGGAGTACATGGTGCCGGCCCAGTGGCTGTTCCTGGACGCTTTACCGTTGAGCCCCAACGGCAAGCTCGACCGGCGCCAGTTGCCGAGCCCGCAGGCCCAGGCGCAGAAAGCGTATGTCGCCCCGGAAGGTGAATTGGAGCAAGCCATCGCGGCGATTTGGCAGGACGTGCTGCGCCGTGAACGCATTGGCGTCATCGACAACTTCTTTGAACTGGGCGGCGATTCGATCATCTCGATTCAGGTGGTCAGCCGAGCCCGTCAGGCAGGTATCCACTTTACGCCCAAAGCACTGTTCCAGCATCAAACGGTACGTGCCCTGGCACGGGCAGCACGTACGGGCCACGAGACTGTGCAGGTCGACCAGGGGCCGGTCGTCGGCTTGGTACGCATGACGCCTATACAGGCGCGTTTTTTCGAGACCTGTGCAGTAGACCGCCATCATTTCAATCAATCGCTGCTGCTCGAAGTGCCGGGCAGTTACTCCGGAAACGAGCTCGAAGCTGCGCTGAACGTGGTTTATGGTCATCACGATGGGCTGCGCCTACGTTTCGAACAGCGCGCGCAGGGGTGGCAAGCTCACACGGTGGCGGTTGACACCACCGCCGGCCTGTTCACCCAGGTAACGGCCACGGATCTGGATGATCTGACGGCTAAGGCAGATGAGGTGCAGGCCAGTCTCGATCCTGCCAGCGGGCCGCTGTTCCGGGCAGTGCTCTATCAATTGCCGGAAGGTCGACGCTTGCTGTTGCTGGTGGCGCATCACTTGGTAATCGATAGTGTGTCCTGGCGGATTCTCCTGGAAGATCTGCAGCACGTGTGTCTGCAGTTGCAGCAGCGCGAGCCTGTGGCGTTGGCGGCCAAGACCTGCTCCTTGCAAGCCTGGACCAATGCCTTGCATGCCCAGGCCCAGGGGCCAACGCTTCTGACCCAGCAAGCGTATTGGCTGGAGCAATTGCAGGGTGTGAGCCCATTGCCCTGCGATCACCCCCAAGGGGGCAGGGCCAACCGCCTTGGTCGCACCGTGCATACACGCCTGGACAAGGACATGACTCGCCGGCTGCTGCAGGAGGCTCCGGCTGCCTACCGAACCCAGGTCAACGACCTGTTGCTGACGGCGCTGGTGAGGGTGCTGTCGGCCTGGACCGGTGAGCCCTCCATCGGCCTGTTGCTGGAAGGGCATGGTCGTGAGGATACGCTTTTCCAGGATATGGACCTGAGCCGTACCGTCGGCTGGTTCACCTCGCTGTTCCCGCTGCGGCTAACGCCGGAGCAGGCGATTGGTGCGTCGATCAAACGTATCAAGGAGCAACTGCGCGCCGTGCCGGACAAGGGCCTGGGCTTCGGCATGCTCTACCATCTGGCCGACGACAGTGCCTTGCGTGGGCAGGCACTGCCGCAAGTGGTGTTCAACTACCTGGGCCAGGTCAATGCCGCAGGCGATGGTGGGCAGGGGCTGGTTCCGGTAGGCCATGCGCGTGGCGCCGAGGTGAGCCCCGAGGCGTTGATGGAACATGAATTGAGCCTCAATGGCCTGGTGTACGAGGGGCAGTTCACCTTGGGCTGGCGCTTCAGCAGTGAGCGTTTCGACGAGGCGACCATCCAGGCGTTGGCGGATGCCTATGCTCAGGAACTGACGGCGCTGGTCGAATACTGCGCGCAGCCAAGCCATCAGGGCGTAACGCCGTCGGACTTCCCGCTGGCCCAGCTCGATCAGGCGCAGTTGGATACGATCGCCACTCAGCCCGCCGCTGTACAGGCCATCTATCCATTGTCTCCTATGCAGCAGGGGATGCTGTTCCACGGGCTTGGCGACGACAAGCGTGAAGACTACTTGAACCAGATGTGCGTCGACGTGCATCACCTCGACACGCAACGGTTCGAGCAGGCCTGGCAGCAGGTGACCGCTCATCATGACATTCTGCGCACCCGCTTCGCCTGGCAAGGAGGCCTGGCGCACCCCATGCAAATCGTGGAGCGCGCCGTGCAGGTTCCATTCCGGGTGCTCGACTGGCGTCACCTCGACGAAGCGCAGGCACAACTGCGGCGCTTGGAAGATGAAGAGTTGGCGGCCGGTTTCGACCTGCAGGTAGCGCCGGCATTTCGCTTGACGCTGGTGCGCCTGGGCGATGCGCTGCACCGGCTGATCTTCACCCATCATCACATCCTCATGGATGGCTGGAGCCTGTCGGCACTGGTCGCCCAGGTATTGCAGTGCTACAACGGCCAGGCCTTGCCTGCGAATACAGGCAGTTACGGCGATTACATCGGTTGGTTGGGGCAACAGGATGCAATTGCCGCGCAAGCGTTCTGGCAGCAGCAACTGGTCGGGTTGCAAGCGCCCACGCGTCTGATCGTTGCAGCCACTGAAGGGGCACAGGCAAGTGGGGAGTTGCATGTTGCCCTTGACGAGGGGGCAACCGAGCGTTTGGTCCAGTTCGCCCGGGATATGAAAGTCACCGTCAATACTGTGCTTCAGGCAGCCTGGCTACTGCTTTTACAGCGGCACAGCGGTCAGGACACGGTGGCATTCGGTGCCACGGTGGCAGGCCGGCCAGCCGATCTGGCCGGCATCGAACAGCAACTGGGGTTGTTCATCAATACCTTGCCGGTTATCGCTACGCCACGCGCTGACCAGGGGCTGGCTGATTTCTTGGGCGCGTTGCAGGCACAGAACCTGGCGTTGCGCGAATTCGAGCACACGCCGTTGTTCGATATCCAACGCTGGGCGCAACTCGCCGGCCAGCCGCTGTTCGACAGTTTGCTGGTGTTTGAGAACTACCCGGTTGCCGATGCCCTGCGCCAGGGTGAGGGCATGCGCACACGCTTTGGCGAAGTGCACAACCGTGAGCAGGGGCATTACCCGCTCGCCCTGGTGGTCGCGCTGGGTCGGACGTTGACTTTGCACTGGCGCCATGGCGGTGAGTATCACGCTGCATTCGTTCAGGCATTGGCCAGTCAGTTCATGCAGGTCTTGGCGCGTATGGTCGAATGCTCAGGGAAACAGTCCGTGGGAGAACTCCTGGCACCTGAGCAGGCCCTGCGTGAAACACTGCTCGAACGTTTCAACGCTACCGCCACCCCGTACGACCTGAACCAGACCGTGCACGGGCTGTTCGAGCAGCGTGTGCAGGCGACGCCTGACGCACCGGCTTTGCTGTTCGGTGAGCAGCAACTGAG
>NZ_VWXK01000062.1 GCF_011752565.1 Pantoea sp. Ap-967 | reverse complement strand
CATGGCGGAAGCCATAGCCTCGATCGAGGAAGGCTTGGATGGCTGACCGCTTGAAAGGTGTTGGATACTTGCTCATGAAAAACCCCAGGTGATGGACGGGTGTCCAACATCTGGGGCGCAGTTCAGTGAACCCCGCGCATTCTTTGTAGGAGCGGGCTTGCCCCGCGAAAGGGCCGGCACAGAAAACACTAGCCTTGTCAGCCCCAGGATGCCCATGGGATCCTCCCAGGCCTTTGCCAAACGAGCCCGCCCATGCCCAACACCATCCGCATCGCCGCCGCCCTGCTGATCGACCCGCAAGGTCGCACCCTGCTGGTGCGCAAGCGCGGCACCCAGGCGTTCATGCAGCCCGGCGGCAAGATCGATGCCGGGGAATCGCCCGTCCAGGCCCTGGTGCGTGAACTGCAAGAGGAACTGGGCCTGCACATCGACCCCAACCAGGCCGAACACCTGGGCCAGTTCAGTGCCCCGGCGGCCAACGAGCCCGGTTTTGTGGTGCAGGCCGAGCTGTTTCGCGTCGACAGCGCCGAGGCCGTGAGCCCAGCGGCGGAAATCGAAGAAGTGCAGTGGCTGGCCGCCGACCAGGCGCCGGCCCTGGAGCTGGCACCCCTGACCCGCGACCTGATCCTGCCGCTGTACCGCCAGGTGCTCAACGCACCGCGCTGACCCCATCGAGGGTGGCGAAGGAAGTGTCCTTGGCGGTCAGCAGGAAGTCGCGCATATAGGGCGCATCGAGCATGTCGGTGCGCACCGCCGCGTACAGCGTGGCGAACAGGCCCTTCTCGCCCAGGCGCTTGCCCTTCACGTAGCCGCGCGCGCTGTATTCGTGCAGCGCCCAGTGGGGCATCCCGCACACACCGCGGCCGCTGGCCACCAGTTGCATCATCATCACCGTCAGCTCCGAGGTGCGGACCGCCGCCGGCTCGATGTCGGCCGGCTCCAGGAAGCGGGTGAAGATGTCCAGGCGGTCGCGCTCCACCGGGTAGGTGATCAGGGTCTGGTCGAGCAGGTCCTGGGGCATCATGTAGGGTTTGTTGGCCAGCGGGTGCTGGTTGGCCACGGCCAGCATGGCTTCGTAGGTGAACAGCGGCACGTAGGTGATACCTGCCAGGTCCAGCGGGTCGGAGGTCACCACCAGGTCGAGGTCGCCGCGGGCCAACGCGGGGAGCGGGGCGAAGGCAAACCCCGAGGCGAGGTCCAGCTCCACCTCCGGCCAGGCGTCGCGAAACTGGTCGATGGTCGGCATCAGCCACTGGAAGCAGCTGTGGCATTCGATGGCCATGTGCAGGCGCCCGGCCGTGCCGCCCGCCAGGCGGGCGATGTCGCGTTCGGCGCCGCGCAGCAGCGGCAGGGTGGCATCGGCCAGTTGCAGCAGGCGCAGGCCGGCGCTGGTGAAGCGAATGGGCTTGGTCTTGCGCACGAACAGGGGCAAGCCCAGGCGTTCCTCCAGCTCCTTGAACTGGTGCGACAGTGCCGACTGGGTCAGGTGCAGGCGCTCGGCGGCTTCCACCAAACTGTCGGCTTCACGCAGGGCATGAAGGGTTTTCAGGTGACGGATCTCCAGCACTGCTGACTCCGGGGGTGAATTTTCAGGAAACAGGGAATGAGTTGAGTTTCGCTCATGTTACCCCTGCCTGTCGACTGGACCATCGGCCGCACCGCTCGGCAGGGTTCATCAAACTGTCACTGAACTGTGGCAGCGCGCCCGAACGAAATTCATCAGACTCGCGCTCTACTGGGGATCTGCATTCTGGTGTTTCTTTCATGCGGGCTTTTTTGCTGTTTTTCTTCTTTATGTTCAGCGCATCGGCAAGCTTCGCCGAACCGCGTTGCGACGCCCACGTGCCGGTGCAACGGGCCGAACTTGGCGAGGTAAGCCTGGTTTACCAGAGCGTCGGTGCGCCGCGTGACCCGGCCTTGTTGCTGGTCATGGGCCTGGGTGGGCAACTGATCCACTGGCCGGACGACGTGGTCGAGGCCTTGTGCCGTCAGGGTTTTCGGGTCATCCGCTATGACAACCGCGATGTCGGCTTGTCTCGCTGGAACCAGCTGCCGCCTTCGGCCAACCTCACCGTCGAGCTGCTGCGTTACAAGCTGGGCCTGCCGGTGGCCGCGCCTTACTCGCTGACCGACATGGCCGGCGACGGCTTGCACCTGATGGATGCCTTGGGCATTGGCCAGTTTCATGTGCTGGGGGTGAGCATGGGCGGGATGATCGCCCAGCACCTGGCGGCCATGGCGCCGGGGCGGGTGCGCAGCCTGACCCTGGTGATGTCCAGTTCCGGCGCTGCCGGGCTGCCGGCGCCGGACCCGGCGCTGGTGCAACTGCTGGCCCGGCGCAGTGCACCGAACCGCGAGGTGGCAATCGAGCAGCAGGCTGACCTGCTGGCGGCACTGGGCAGCCCGCAGGTGCACGATGACCGGGCGACGCTGCTGCACCAGGCGGCGGTGGCCTATGACCGGGCGTACAACCCGGATGGGGCGAAGCGCCAGATCATGGCGATTCTGGCTGAGCCGAGCCGGGTGCAGTTGCTCAATGAACTGCGGGTGCCGACGTTGGTGGTGCATGGCACGGCCGACCCGTTGTTGCCGGTGATGCATGGGGTGCACCTGGCGGCGCATATCCAGGGCAGCCAGTTGCGGCTGATTCCGGGCCTGGCGCACCGCTTCCAGGAGCCGTTCAAGGCGCCGTTGCTGGCGGCGGTGCTGCCGTACCTGCAATCGCATCGGCAGGATGTCACGCATATCGCCGGGCTTTGAATCATGGCCCTGCGCGGCTCTGGTAGGAGCGAGCGCAGCTCGCGATGCGGTCTCAAGGCCGGGTCGACCCCTTGAACCCTGTTGCACCAGCCAGATCGCCTCGCGAGCTTTGCTCGCTCCTACCGGTGACATCGCTCCTTGGTAGGAGCGAGCGCAGCTCGCGATGCGGTCTCAAGGCCGGGTCGACCCCTTGAACCCTGTTGCGCCTGCCAGATCGCCTCGCGAGCTTTGCTCGCTCCTACCGGCGACATCGCTCCTTGGTAGGAGCGAGCGCAGCTCGCGATGCGGTCTCAAGGCCGGGTCGACCCCTTGAACCCTGTTGCGCCTGCCAGATCGCCTCGCGAGCTTTGCTCGCTCCTACCGGTGACATCGCTCCTTGGTAGGAGCGAGCGCAGCTCGCGATGCGGTCTCAAGGCCGGGTCGACCCCTTGGACCCTGTTGCGCCTGCTAGATCGCATCGCGAGCTTTGCTCGCTCCTACCGGTGACATCGCTCCTTGGTAGGAGCGAGCGCAGCTCGCGATGCGGTCTCAAGGCCGGGTCGACCCCTTGAACCCTGTTGCGCCTGCCAGATCGCCTCGCGAGCTTTGCTCGCTCCTACCGGTGACATGAACTGGCCTAATGATTTTGGACACCTTCATCGGGCGCTATGATGGCGCCCAATTGGAGGCAAAATCAGTGCGTAAATCTTACTCAAGAGAATACAAAGTCCAAGCCGCTGAAATGGTGCTGGACG
>NZ_VWXK01000061.1 GCF_011752565.1 Pantoea sp. Ap-967 | reverse complement strand
AGAAACTGCAATTTCGCTACGATCGCAGTGGGCGCATGGTCGAACGGCTGGACGCCATGGGCCACAGCGTAAAATTTCGCTATGACGCCTATGGCCGGCTGCTGCAGCTCACCAACGAAAACGATGAATCGTATCGCTTTGGTTGGGACAAACTGGACCGCCTAATCGCGCAGCAAGACCTGGATGGCAGTGGTCGCATTTATGAATACGACGTGCTTGATGGGGTCACCAGCCTCACCCATGTGCCCTCCCCTCATGAACAAGCACCACTGTCCGATAATGCCCCAGCAACGCGGCAGACTTCCATCCGCCACGATTTCAAGCGCGATGCGGTTGGCCGCCTGCTGACCAAGCAAACCGAGGATGGTGTTACAGACTACAGCTACGACGCCGCCGATAACCTATTAGCCATCACCTTCACCCATAACCTGGGAGAAAAGCAGCAGCTTGAATACACCTACGACCCCGCGGGCCAACTGCTGAGCGAAACCAACAGCGCCGGACTATTGCAGTACTGCTATGACGACTTGGGCAACCTGCAAACCCTCACGCTTCCAGATCAGCGGAAACTCAATTACCTCTACTACGGCAGCGGGCACCTGCATCAGATCAACCTAAACGGACGAATCATCAGCGATTTCCAGCGTGATGCGGTGCACGATGAGGTACTGCGCACCCAAGGCAAGCTGATGACGCGCACGCGCTACGACTGCTGCGGTCGTCTGGCCGGCAAGGCTATCCACTACCGCGATGCCCCTCTTGAAGTATTACCGCTGCTGGACAAGGCCTACAGCTACGATCCTAACGACAACCTGATTGCCGAGGTACTGACACAGACCCAGCGCAGAGGAATGGCCAACGCCGCCAACGATGAGAACGAGATCATCGGCCGCTTCCTTGACCTACCACACACCGGCAAAAGCTACTCAGGACGCAACCGCTATGGCTACGACCTCAACGAGCAACTGCAAACCGTTCAGCAGTCGCGCCCCAACTGGCAAGCCACGCAGGTCGAGGACTTCAAGTATGACAAGGCCGGTAACCTGTTCGATGGGTCCAAGCTCAATGGCCTGATCAAGCACAACCGGGTGCTGGTGTATCAGGACAAGCGGTACCGCTATGACCGTTTTGGGCGATTATGCGAGAAGCGTATCGGCAACAATTGGGTGCAGTACTTCGAATACGACGCGGAGCAGCGGCTTGTTTGCGTGGACCAGTATCGGAGTGGCGAACGTGAGCGAGTTGTGTTTGCCTATGATCCGCTGGGGAGGCGGATCAGCAAGGAGGTCTATCAGGAGGACTATCCAGAGCCGCGTCGGCGAGTGCTGTTTCACTGGCAAGGGCTGCGCTTGCTTCAAGAAGAGCAGAGCGGGCTGGCCAGCATGTATGTGTATGACGCTCCGAACAGTTACGAACCGCTGGCACGAATCGACGGCAAACCGGGCGACGAGACGTTTCAATACTTCCACTGCAATCTAGCTGGGCTACCGGAGCAACTGACTGATTCAGACGGCAAGCCTATCTGGCAGAGCGACTATCAGGGATGGGGGAAGACGCATCATGAGTGGAACAATCCACAGCATGTTCAAGAACAAAATCTTCGCTTTCAGGGTCAGTACCTTGATCGAGAAATAGAACTACATTACAACGTATTCAGGTATTACGATCCAACTGTCGGCCGATTCACCCAGCCTGATCCGATTGGTCTTACTGGGGGCATCAATCTCTATCGCTACGCTCCAAACTCAAAAACTTGGGCTGACCCTCTGGGTCTCATTGCGGTAGACACGCCAGGCTATACTGTATACGGCCTTTACGACGAAAACCCGCTAACTACAAAACCTTATTATATCGGCATAACTAACAGCATGGACAGAAGAGCTGAAGAACACGAAACGTCTGGACGACTACCAAAATCATCCGCCATAGCCCCGATCAAAAGCAACATAACTTACGGTCAGGCAAGAGGACAAGAACAATACTACATCGAAAAATACAAAACAAAAACAGGAGTAATTGGTCAGCCCGTATCGAGCGAGAACAGAGGAAATAAATATAACTCTTTCGAACACTCAAGAACCGACGACCGAGCAAAATATTTCAAGTACGCATATAATGAAGTCAAAGCAAAACTCACGCAAACTCCTGCAAAAATCAAAAGTGGAGCATGTAAATGAATAAAGCCAACATATGGGGATGGTCCAAAAAAACCAGAACCACATTAAAAAACATCAAAGCAGGAGATATTTTCTGCTTCACCCAAGAAAACGAAAGTTATTATTTCGGAATAATAATATCAAAGATAATCACCGGCCACGTGGCCGAGATATTTAAAACAATAAAAAAAGACCCACTACTAACACCAATAGAACTTGAGCACATAGAACCTCTCACAGACCCGATCGTGCTGGATAGCTACTCTCTCTTCGATAAAAAAACGGACCCGAAAGGCGAATGGAGAATAATAGGCCATCAAGAAGTGACACCAACAGATCGGATTAAGAACTACTACTTCGCATACGGAACTCCAGAAAGCTGGACAAAAGTCAGCGCATTGAACGTGACAGAAGACGCCTCGGAACATGAGATAGTTAGCCTCCCCCCTCTCACCCCGCTGAATAACTATAAAGTCTCAAATCTATTAAGAAGAATTCAGAACCAGAGCGATAAATGACAAATAAAGATATAGCCTATCATCATTCACCTTTACTGAGAGCAATATTTAACTCCAAAAATGGCCGAACGACTGGACGCCATGGGCTACAGCGTAAAATTTCGCTATGACGCCTATGGCCGGCTGCTACAGCTCACCAACGAAAACGATGAATCGTATCGCTTTGGTTGGGACAAGCTGGACCGCCTAATTGCGCAGCAAGACCTGGATGGCAGTGGTCGCATTTATGAATACGACGTGCTTGATGGGGTCACCAGCCTCACCCATGTGCCCTCCCCTCATGAACAAGCACCACTGTCCGATAATGCCCCAGCAACGCGGCAGACTTCCATCCGCCACGATTTCAAGCGCGATGCGGTTGGCCGCCTGCTGACCAAGCAAACCGAGGATGGTGTTACAGACTACAGCTACGACGCCGCCGATAACCTATTAGCCATCACCTTCACCCATAACCTGGGAGAAAAGCAGCAGCTTGAATACACCTACGACCCCGCGGGCCAACTGCTGAGCGAAACCAACAGCGCCGGACTATTGCAGTACTGCTATGACGACTTGGGCAACCTGCAAACCCTCACGCTTCCAGATCAGCGGAAACTCAATTACCTCTACTACGGCAGCGGGCACCTGCACCAGATCAACCTGGACGGCCGGGTCATCAGCGACTTTGAGCGTGACGCTGTGCATGACGAGGTCATGCGCACCCAAGGCAGCCTGATTACACGCACCCGTTATGACAAAAGTGGACGTTTGAGTGGGAAGGCCATTCACTACCGCGACGCCCCGGTTGAAGCCCTGCCATTACTGGACAAAACCTATAGTTATGACGCCAGCGACAACCTTGTCGCCGAAGTGTTGACTCAGACCCAACGCCGAGGCATGTCTCGCGCTGCCAATGATGACGATGACCAGCTCGAACAGATCATCGGCCGATTCCAAAACCTGCCCCATACAGGCAGGAGTTGCACCGGCAGCAATCGATATGGTTACGACCCCAACCAACAACTGCAAAGCGTGCAGCAATCACGCCCCAACTGGCAGGCGACACTGGTCGAGGACTACAAGTACGACAAAGCTGGAAACCTGTTTGACGGGCCCAAGCTCAATGGCTCGATCAAGCACAATCGTGTATTGGTTTATCAGGACAAGCGGTATCGCTATGACCGATTTGGAAGGTTATGCGAAAAGCGAATCGGGAGCAGTTGGGTACAGTACTTCGAGTATGACTCCGAGCACCGACTGATATGCGTACGTCAGAAGAACGGAGCCCTACAGCAGCGTGTGAAATTCGACTATGACCCGCAGGGTCGCCGCATTATCAAGCGAGTGTATAACGACGACGCCTGTGAACCAAGCCACCGCACGTTGTTCTATTGGCAGGGCTTGCGGTTGCTCGGAGAGGTACAGGACGACAGGCCCAGCCTGTACGTATACACAGACCCGAGTAGCTACGAACCGTTGGCCCGCCTAGATGGCAAGCAAGGCAGCGAGACGATCTTCTACTTTCACACTAGCTTGGTTGGCCTGCCAGAGCTCCTAACTGATACTGGCGGCAAAACAGTATGGAGCGCTGAGTATCAGGCCTGGGGCCGGAGGCGGCACGAGTGCCATGATCGGCAAGTGGGGCGTGAGCAGAACATACACTTTCAAGGCCAATACCTTGACCAGGAAACCGGACTACACTACAACATCTTCAGGTTTTTTGATCCAGATGTGGGTCGGTTTACCCAACCAGACCCAATAGGGATTACGGGGGGAATTAATCTCTACGCTTACGCTCCTAACCCGCTGGGCTGGATCGATCCGCTTGGATTAGCTACGGTAGATGTCACATTCGAAATGAATGGTGAAATTTTTACTGGGTCTAACCCTACAGAACGCATACCTAGAATCGGCGGCAAAACTCTTCCGGGATTAGGCTATCCAAATAATGACAGATACCTTATGCACGCGGAAATTGACGCCATGATGAAGGCCCACGACAAAGGAATGCGAGGCGGAAAAGGCGAATTAACAGTTGAAGGCCTTCCAGTATGCAACTTTTGCAAACGCAGCCTTAAAAATATGGCCCAACACTTAGGACTTGAAGAACTTACCGTACATGAAAAATCAACAAGCCTCACTTATAAATTTAAAGGCAATGATTTACATCCCATTCGTAAAGGCGGAAGGGGATTCAAAGGGTGTGAAATAATATGAATAAATTATATGTACCAATCCGCATAGACATTGACAACGAAAACAGTGACGATGGTTACTTCTCACTTGGATTTGTATTTGATCATGACGACAAAATAACCCCGCACAACATAGGATTATGTCGCAACGAGCAGGAAGGTGAAGCAAACTCAATTTACATAGAAGCAGATGATCAGATCTATGGATTCACAACCAATAAAGCAGGATACTCAATTAACAATAACATATTAACACTAACACTCCTCGATAGTAATTTTTTTTATTGGGACAAGTCAAAGACGATCAGCATAAAAATAAATGAGGAAGAAATTGATGAAATTGAAAAATGTCTAATATCTATATTTAGCATATAAGAAAGCGGAAAGCCTCACAGAATACTTAAAGCAGCCAAGCATCTTTGGCTGATTTTGGCAGCTACCACTCTCAGAAGAGCTCGGCTGATCCGAATCAATCAAATCAGCCGCGCCTTTCTAAATTTTAGCATCATCAAATGATGACGACCTCTGTTCCCTACATTATAAATGAGCTCCTCACACACTGAACAATAAGTGCCGGCGAACCACCTAGAGATTTGATCGGCAATTATTATCACACTCTAGCTTATTATAACCAAGCCACCATTTAATCACATGGATGGACATTGAATCTTGGCACAGTTCTGCGCCATGGCTTTCTCGGTGCCGCGCAGCACTCTGAACAAGACACCACGCTTACCGATTTTCTTGTAGATATTACATCGAGCCGGGATTTGCAAGACAACTGCTGCACTGATCTTGGATGCTGTGCTCCCAATTTCTTTCCGGAGCCCGCCGGCCATGATGCGACCCGACGCCAAAGTCGAAAGAGTCTACCTCTACCCCAAACCTGTCGACTTTCGAAAATTCATCGATGGCCTGGCTGCATTGGTCGAATTGTATATTAGGCTCTGCATGAAAAGTCTTGATACTCGGTGATACTGCATTGAAAGCAGCCTCGAAATGCTCACTTACAACCCCAATTCGTAAACTCCGCTTCCTCACGGTTACCGAACCCCGACCACTAGCCCCACCCAAATCCAAACAACACCGAAAACCGCGGCAGGTCAAACACTACCGCAAACCCCCACACCGGCGAAGTCGCCATTACCAAGGGTGGAAACCATACGGTTCTGAAAGCGTGGAAACGCGACTATGGCCCAGCCGAGGTCGAGTCTTGGCTCCGCAATTGGGGTTAACTGTCACGCCTGAAACCGATAAGGTGTCGGCACAATCGAACGATTCACAGGGATGTGGTCAAGCGACCTTGGACGGTTACAGCGTTCTTTCGCCGACACCCTTACCCCTTCTCTTCCCCTGCACTTCGGCAGACTTCCCTGGCTGAGTCCAGACCACCTGCCCGCGCTGCTCAGTGAACTTCCTCCGAACAAACCCGCACCGATGTGCAGGAAGCCCGCGCCCTGATCGGCAGCGCCCACAAGCTGAATCGCGGCACCTTGGCGTTCTACCTGCAGCCTGAGCGTGCACAAGGCCCGATTGCCCCCAGGCGCCGGCGTATCCCTGGCCCCATTCGCCGATGCCCGACGACTGGTCGAGACACCGGGTCAAGTACAGCCCCTCGACGCCGATACCCTGGAAGAAGCCGCTCCCGCAGAGGGCGACGAGTAACCCGATGTCCTCGGCGAACTGGACGGTTGGACCTGCCAGGAGAGGCACCATGCGCAAATGGATAAGTGCAAACAACATGAGGTGGGCGGTGGGCTGGCTCGCCCTGGCCGGACTGGCGCTGAGCTGGTGGCACCCGTTTCATCACACCCACGCTAGCGGCCCGCCGTGGATCTACGGCAACCCTGATGCGCGCTTCACCGTCGTGCTACACGCTGATCTGGAATGCCCCCACTGCCGCATCTACCTGCCCCAGCTGCAACGGTGGATAGTTACCAACGATCACGTAAACCTGGCCTGGCACCACCTGCCACTGCCCCAACACGAACCCGCCGCCAGCCGTGAAGCGCGGTTGGTCGAATGCGTTGGCCAGCTCGAAGGCCGCGAGGGCTTCTGGGGAGCAGTGGTCTGGGTCTACCTGAACACCCAAGGCAATGGCCGCGGGCTTGCCGGCCACATCACCTATCCTGGTTCGACGCCAAGCCTGCAGCGTTGCCTGGCCGGCGAAAACGTTGCCCAGATCGTAGACGAGCAAAAAGCGCAGGCGCAGGAGAACGGATTGAATGCCACGCCAACCCTGCGCCTGATCGACAATCAAACCCAGCGCACGTTGACGCTGCAAGGCCCCATCGAACCCGATGCTCTTCTCTCGGCGGTGGACCTGTTGAGCGCGCCCGATATTTCCGAAATGCCTGCTGACGTGATCAGCGACATGCCCAGGTAGGCTACGTTCGTCACGGCTACGGCACCGCGGTGCGCTGTTGAACGCAGGTATCCCTGCCCTTACCGGGCCCACTTGTCCTTTCCTAACTTCAGGACTAAAGAAGTGCGGATGCCCATGGATTGGAGTGGTTTTGACCGAAACGAAAAAAGGGCCCTAACAGGCTGTGTGAAAACCTAGCAATCTGCCCGGCCCTTTAAGAAAATGCTCCGTATCGAAAGATACGGAGCATTTTTCGTTATGGCCTACATACAAGGAGAGTCCCGCAGCCAGACCAGCCTGTTCCCGGTCTCGCTGGAGGAATTGATCCCTGAAGATCACCTCGTACGGGTCATCGACCTGTATGTCGCCAAGCTGGATCTGGGTCAACTCGGCTTTGAGAAAACGCAGCCCAAGGCCACCGGGCGCCCCG
>NZ_VWXK01000060.1 GCF_011752565.1 Pantoea sp. Ap-967 | reverse complement strand
AATGGCGCCGCCACGCCGCTGCAGCGCTGGGCCAGGGCCAGCGAGGCGTGCTCATGGGCCAGCAGCGCGCTCAGGCGCTGGTGGGTGGCATGGGCAGCGTCGCGCAGGCTGACGCCCGCCAGGTCGATGCGCAGCGGCAGGGTGTTGATGAACATGCCCAGCGCCCGCTCGGCGCCTTCGCCGCCCTGCAAGCGGCCCAGCAGCACGGTGCCGAACACCACCCGGTCCTGGCCGCTGGCCGCACTCAGCAGCCGCGCCCAGGCCAGGTGGAACAGGCTGGCGACGCTGATGCCCAGTTGCCGGCCTTGCTGGCGCAGGCGCAGGGCCAAGTCGTGGTGCAGCCACAGTTGGGCCTCTTCGATATCCCGGCCATCGCCCTGTACGTCGCTCAAGCCGTACGGCAGGGTTGGCTCGTCGATATCGGCCAACTGAGTGCGGAAGAACGCCTCGTGTTCGGCCTGGCTGATGCCCAGTCGCGCCTGGGCCACATAGTTGCGGTAAGGCACTGGGGCGTGGACGGGCTCGGCGTTGCCTTGCAGGTAACCGATCAGCTCCTCGGCCACCACCTCCATGGCGGTGTGGTCGAGGACGATGTGGTGGAACTGCAGGGTGGCTTCGAGGGGGCCTGCGGTGTCGTCATGCACGAGGCGGATCAGGGGGGCTTGGTTCAGGTTGAAATCAGCGATATGGCCTTCGCGGGGCGAGCCCGCTCCTACAGGGATCAGCGACAGGGGGGCTTGGCGCCAGACCACTTGCACCGGTTGTGGCAGGCCTTGCCAGAGCACGGCGGTGCGCAGCACGTCGTGGCGGGCGATGACCTGGTCCAGGGCGGCGGCGAACTGGGCCAGGTGGTCGCGGCTGGCGAAGCTCAAGCGCGACTGCAGCACATACGGGTCATGCCCGGCAGCGCTCACGTGGTGGTAGAGAATGCCCTCCTGCAGTGGTGCCAGGGGGTAGATGTCTTGCACGTTGGCGGCGCCGCCCGGCACCTGGGCGACGATGCGGTCGATGGCGCCCTGCTCCAGCGCCACCAGCGGCAACATGGCTGGGGTGATGTGCTGGCAACCGTCGGGGATCAGGTTGGCCGGCACCTCGACCGTACGCGCCTGGCCCAAGGTCGCGGCCAGGGCAGCAATGGTCGGTTGGCCGAACAGCGTACGCACATCGACCTGCAGGCCCTCGCGGCGCAAGCGCGCCGTCAGGTTTACCGCCAGCAGCGAGTGGCCGCCCAGCTCGAAGAAGTTGTCGTGACGCCCTACCCGCGCCACGCCCAGCATCTGCGCCCAAACCTGTGCCAGGGCCATTTCCACGGCCCCTTGCGGCGCGGCGTAGGCGTGGCCGCTGAGCAGCGCAGGGTCCGGGTCCGGCAAGGCCTTGCGGTCCAACTTGCCATGGCTGGTCAGCGGTAACGCCGCCAGGCGGGTGAACGCCAGCGGCACCAGGTGCGCCGGCAGGCTGGCTTGCAGGGCTTCGCGCAGGTGTTCGGCCGCCACCGGGGCCGCTTCGGTGAACCAGGCCAGCAGGCGTTCGCCGCGCACCAGCACCACCGCATCGGCCACCCCTGGCTGGGCGGCCAGCACGGCTTCGATCTCACCCAGCTCGACGCGCACGCCACGGATTTTCACCTGGTCATCGTTGCGGCCCAGGTAGTCGAGGGTGCCGTCGGCATTCCAGCGCACCAGGTCGCCACTGCGGTACATGCGCCCGCCGGCGTTGAACGGGTCGTCGAGGAAGCGCTCTGCAGTCAGTTCAGGGCGGTTCAGGTAACCCCGGGCGACACCGGCCCCACCAATGTACAGTTCACCGACCGCGCCCACCGGCAACGGCTGGCGGTGCGGGTCGAGCACGTAGACGCGGGTGTTGGCGATCGGCTTGCCAATGTGCAGCTCGCCAGCCGGCTGCAAATGCCCGGAGGTGGCGACCACGGTGGTTTCCGTGGGGCCATAGTTGTTGACCAAGGCAAAGCCTGGGTCGCGGTCGAACTGGCGCAGGCGGTCGCCACCGACCAGCAGCGTGCGCAGGGTCGGGTGCTGACGCTCGCGGCGCAGGGCCTGCTCGGCCACCGGGGTGGGCAGGAAGCTGACCTGCAGCGGCTGCTCCAGCCACCAATCGAGCAGTTCGTCGACGTGCTCGCCGGCGATGTGCGCCGGTGGCAGGTGCAACACTGCCCCGGCGCACAACGCTGGCCAGGTTTCCCAGGCCATGGCGTCGAAACCAAAACCGGCGACGCTGCTGGTGTGGCTGCCGGCGCCCAAGGCAAACGCTGCGCAGTGCCAGTGCACCAGGTTGGCCAGGGTGTGGTGTTCGACCATCACGCCCTTCGGTTGGCCGGTGGAGCCGGAGGTGTAGATCACGTAGGCCAGCTGGCGCGCGTCCAGGCCAGCCAGCTGCGGGTTGCCATCCGCGCTGGCCTGCCACGGGTCGCGATCCAGGGTGACTCGCGGTGTGTCGCCGACCAGGGCCTGGGTGCGGGTATCGGCCAGCACCAACGCTGGCGCGCTGTCGGCCAACAGGTAGGCGATGCGCTCGGCCGGGTAGGCTGGGTCCACCGGCACATAGGCAGCGCCGGCCTTGAGCACTGCGAGCAAGGCCACTACGCGCTCCATGCCCCGCGCCAGGCACACGGCCACCCGGTCGCCAACCTGCACGCCGCGGGCGATCAGGTGGTGGGCCAGGCAGTTGGCGCTGCGGTTGAGTTCGCCATAGCTCAGCACCTGGCCCTCCTGCACCAGCGCCGCCGCTTGCGGTGCGCTGGCGGCCTGGGCTTCGACCAGGGCATGCACGGTCTGCCCTTGTGGGTAGTCGCGGTGCGTGAGGTTGAAGGCTTCCAGTACGTGCTGGCGGGCAGGCTCATCAAGAATCGACAAGGCCTCCACCGGCGTTGCTTCGCCCTGCTCCAGCGCCTGGCACAGCTGGGCCAGGGCCTGGGCCATCCACTGCGCCACCGCTTCGCCGCCCAGACCCTGCTGGGCCAGTACACTCAAGGTGAAGCCTTCGCCCAGGTCATCGACGCTCAGGGTCAGCGGGTAGTTGCTGCGCTCCTCGCCGCCCAGCAGGCGCACGCCTTGTACGCTGGCATCCTGCGCAGCCGGTGTGCCGGCGCTGCTGTGGCGGTAGTTGAACAAGGCACTGAACAGCGGCAACGAGGCGGCCACGCCACTGCAGCGTTGGGCCAGGGCCAGCGAGGCATGCTCGTGGCCAAGCAGTGCCGAAAGCCGCTGGTGGGTGGCGCGCACGGCTTGCTGCACGGGGGCTGCCAGGTCGATGCGCAGGGGCAAGGTGTTGATGAACACGCCCAGTGCGCGGTCGGCGCCCTCGCCGCCCTGCAGGCGGCCCATCAGCACGGTGCCGAAGACCACGTCGCTGCGGTTGGCCAGCACCCCCAGCACGCGCGCCCAGGCCAGGTGCGCCAGGCTCGCGGCGCTGACGCCCAGGCGCCGGGCCTGGTCGCGCAGCTGGCGGGCCACGCCGGGGTCCAGCGCCAAGCGTGCCTCCTCGATCGCCCGGCCATCGCCCTGCACATCTGCCAGGCCAAACGGCAGGGTCGGCTCGTCAAGGTCGCCCAGCATGTCGCGGAAGAAGGCTTCGTGGCCGGCGTCATCGGCGCCCAGGCGCGCCTGGGCAACATAGGTGCGGTACGGCGCAGGCACTGCCAGCTGCTCAGCGTGGCCTGCGAGGATCGCCTGCATTTCACCGGCGATCACTTCCATGGCCGTGTGGTCCAGGGCCAGGTGGTGGAACTGCAGGATCGCCACCACGCGCTGATTGGCCGGGTCTTCGGCGTACATCAACCGCATCAGGGGTGCCTGGGTGAGGTCCAGGCGCTGATGGCGGGCATCGAAGCGTGCCTGCAAGGCGTCGATCAGCGCATCACCGCGCAGGTCGGTAACGGCCGTCACGGCCATGCGCGCCTGGCGCCACACCACCTGCACCGGTTGCTCCAGGCCCTCGCTGAGCACGGCGGTGCGCAGGATGTCATGGCGGTCGATGACCTGCTGCAAGGCCCCGGCCCAGGCCTGCAGCCGGGCAAGGCTGTCGAACGCCAGGCGTGACTGCAGCAGGTACGGGTCGCCCTGTTCAGCGCTCAGGTGGTGATAGAGGATGCCCTCCTGCAGCGGTGCCAGCGGGTAGAT
The DNA here is from genome assembly GCF_011752565.1 of Pantoea sp. Ap-967. Classification (GTDB taxonomy): domain Bacteria; phylum Pseudomonadota; class Gammaproteobacteria; order Pseudomonadales; family Pseudomonadaceae; genus Aquipseudomonas. Next base: position 3,977 of record NZ_VWXK01000060.1, on the reverse strand, counting down.
TTCCTGCACGTTGGCACCGCCGCCGGGCACGCAGGCGACGATGCGATCGAGGGTGGCCTGGTCGAGGTCGATCAGGCTGAGCATCGCCGGGGTGATCTGCCGGGCGCCATGGGGCACGCGGTTTTCCGGCACCTGCACTTCACGGCCACTGCCCACGGCCGCGGCCAGGGCGGCCAGGGTCGGCTGGGCGAACAGCACTCGCACATCGGCACTCAGGCCGGCCTTGCGCATGCGCTCGATCAAGGTGACCGCCAGCAGCGAATGGCCCCCCAGTTCGAAGAAGTGGTCGTGGCGCCCCACCTGCTCGACCTTGAGCAGGTCGGCCCAGATCGCCGCCAGGGTGGATTCCACTTCGCCCTGCGGCGCTTCGAAGGCGCGGCTCAGCAGCGCATCGCTGCCCGGCTGCGGCAAGGCGCGGCGGTCGAGCTTGCCGTTGGCGTTCAGCGGCAAGGCCGGCAGCAGCACATAGGCGGCCGGCAGCATGTAGTCCGGCAACCGGCCTTGCAGCTGGGCGTGCACATCGGTGATGGCCGGGGCTTGCCCGCAAGCGGTGAAATAGGCGACCAGGCGCTTGTCGCCGGGTGCGTCTTCACGCAGCAGCACCGCGGCATCGCCTACGCCTGCGCATTCACCCAGCGCCGCCTCGATCTCACCCAGTTCGATGCGGAAGCCGCGCAGCTTGATTTGTTGGTCGGCCCGGCCCAGGTAACGCAAGGTGCCGTCGGCCTGCCAGCAGACCAGGTCGCCGCTGCGGTACATGCGCGCGCCGGGTTGGGGGTTGAACGGGTCATCGAGGAAGCGCTCGGCCGCCAGCGCGGGCTGGCCCAGATAGCCCAGGGCAACGCCGTCGCCGCCGATGTACAGCTCGCCAACGGCGCCGACCGGCAGGGGTTGCTGGCGGGCATCGAGCACGTAGCAACGGGCATTGCCGATGGGCTTGCCGATCGGGATGCTGCCCTCGCCCACTGCGAGGATTTCGTGGGTGGTGCTGAAGGTGGTGGCTTCGGTCGGGCCGTAGCCATTGAGCAGGTGCGCCGGGGCGCCATCGCGCAGCACGCGGGCGATCACCGCGGGGTCCAGCACATCGCCACCCACCATCAGGTAGCGCAGCTTGGCGAAGGCCGGCAGCAAGTCTGCGGCGAACTGATGGAACAGGCCGGCGGTCAGCCACAGCACACTCACGCGCTGCTGCAGCAAGGTGTCGCGCAAGGCCTCACGCGACAGCACGTGCTGCTGGTCGATCACCACCACGCTGGCGCCGTTGAGCAGCGGCGCCCACACCTCCAGGGTACTGGCATCGAAGGCCGGGTTGGAGGCAAAGGCTACCCGGTCCTGGCTGGTGAAATCGGCGAAGCCGTTGTTGACCACCAAGCGCACGATGGCCCGGTGCGGCACCTCCACGCCTTTCGGGGTGCCGGTGGAACCGGAGGTGTACATGATGTACGCCGCGTCTTGCCCATCCACGGCCAGGCCTGGGGCGTGGCTCGGGCAGCCGGCGAGGTCGAGGCGGTCGAGGTCCACGCGCAGCGCCTGGCCGGCCGGCGGCTCGCTAGTCAAGGCCAGCAGCACGCGGGCCTGGCTGTCGGCAAGCATGAACGCCAGGCGCTCGGCCGGTGCATTGCTGTCCAGGGGGACATACACCGCCGCGCACTTGCTGACGGCCAGCTGCGCCGCCAGCAGGTCGAAGCTGCGCGGCAGCAGCAGCGCGATACGCTCGCCTGGCTGCACGCCCAGGGCCAACAGGTGATGGGCCAGGCGGTTGGCATGTTGGTCGAGCGCGGCGTAGGAGTAAGCCTGCTCGCCGTGGACCACGGCCACGGCATCCGGGCTCAGCGCCGCGTAGGCACCGAACAGCGTATGCACGGCATGGGCCTGGGGGTAGTCGCGGCGGGTGGCGTTGAAGCCGTGCAGCACTCGCTCCCGTTCGGCGGGTGCCAGGCAGCTCAGCTGCTGCAAGGCCGTGGCCGGTGCCTGCTGCAGGGCCTGGGCCAGCTGCGCCAGAGCCGTGGCCAGCAAGCGGCACACGTGGGCGCCGTCCACTTCGGCCACGGCCTGAACGGTCAGCACCAGCCCGTCGCCCAGGTCATCGACGTTCACCACCAGCGGGTAGTGGCTGCGTTCGTGGGCGGCCAGTTGCTCGATGCCCTGCCAGGCCTCGCGCAGCTCGGCCCTGGCCGGTGCGCTGTGACGGAAGTTGAGCAGGCTGGTGAACAGCGGCTGAGTCGCTGGCACGCCGCTGCAACGCTGGGCTTCGGCCAGCGAGGCCTGTTCGTGGGCAAGCAAGCGGGCCAGGCGTTGGTGGGTCAGGCGCACGCCTTCGGCCACGCCCAAGGTGCCGACGCTGACGCGCAGGGGCAAGGTGTTGATGAACATGCCCAGCGCCCGCTCGGCGCCTTCGCCACCTTGCAGGCGGCCCAGCAGCACGGTGCCGAACACCACCTCGTCGCGGCCAGACAACTGCGCCAGAACTTGGCCCCAGGCCTGGTGCACCAGGCTGGCGACACTGATGCCCAATTGGCGCGCCTGCACCCGCAGTTGGGTCGAGAGGCCAGCATCCAGCGCCTGGCGGCTGTCGAGCACGGGGCGGCCAGCACTGTGCGCTTCGCGCAGGCCGAACACTTCGGTGGGGGCGTCGATATCGCCCAGCAGTTCGTGGAACAGCGCTTGCTCGGCCTGGCGGTTGCCGGCCAGGCGCGACTGGGCCACGTAGTTGCGGTACGGCACGCTGGCGTCGGCCAGCGCCTGCCCTCGCAGCACGGCGGTGATTTCCGCAACCAGCTGCTCGACGGCGGCATGGTCGAGGATGATGTGGTGAATGTACAGGGTCGCTTCCAGGCGGCCGTTGGTTTCAGTGGGCAGCAGGCGGATCAACGGGGCCTGGGCGAGGTTCAGCGCTTCGCGGGCCAGCGCGCTGCCACCTTGGGCCGGCATTGCCGGTGGGACATTGCGCGACACCACCTGGACCGGCTCTTCAAGGTTCTGCCAGTGGATGCTGGTGCGCAGGATGTCGTGGCGGGCGATGACGTGGTCAAGGGCTGCGGCGAACGCGGCCAGGGTGGCCGGGTCGGGGAAGGCGAAACGGGCTTGCAGCACGTAAGGGTCGGCCCCTTCGCTGGCCAGGTGGTGGTAGAGGATGCCTTGCTGCAGCGGGGCCAGGCCGTAGATGTCCTGGACATTGCCTGCGCCGCCGGGGATTTGCGCCAGCAGTGCATCGAGCGAGGCCTGGGACAACTGCGCCAGCGGCAGCATGCCTGGGGTGATGCGGGTGCAATCCGCCGGGATGCGGTTGGCCGGCACCTGCACGCGGGTTTCGACGCCCACTGCCGATGCCAGCGCAGCCAGGGTTGGCTGGCCGAACAGCACGCGGATATCGGCATGCAGGCCTTGCTGGCGCAGGCGGGAGGTGAGGGTCACGGCCAGGAGCGAGTGGCCGCCCAGTTCGAAGAAATTGTCGTGGCGCCCTACCCGTTCCAGGTTCAGCAGTTCGCACCAGAGTGCGGCCAGCAGGGTTTCGGTTTCCCCTTGTGGGGCTTCGTAGGGGCGCTCCTCAATGGCGTCGGGTTCTGGCAGGGCCTTGCGGTCGAGCTTGCCGTTGGGGCTTAGCGGCAAGGCTTCGAGATGGATGAACAGCGCTGGCACCATGAATTCCGGCAGGTGCGCGAGCAGTGCCGTGCGCAGGGTTTCCGTGGTTTGTGGCTCGCCGGTGTAATAGGCAACCAGGCGTTGTTCGCGGGCGATCACCACAGCTTCCTTGATGCCCGCGATGGCGGTGAGGCCTGCCTGGATTTCGCCCAGCTCGATGCGCAGGCCGCGCAGTTTTACCTGGTCGTCGTTGCGGCCCAGGTATTCGAGGTTGCCGTCGGCGCGGTGGCGGGCCAGGTCACCGGTGCGGTACAGGCGCCCACCTGGGGCGAACGGGTCGTCGAGGAAGCGTTCGGCGGTGAGCTCGGCGCGGTTGAGGTAGCCACGGGCGACCT